>CAZWPD010000042.1:9946-11799 GCA_964636145.1 uncultured Coxiellaceae bacterium | reverse complement strand
AACAAAGAAGATATCACCGTTGAATCCGTGCCATTTGGCAAGCGTATCGATCAAAATGAATTTCGACTTGTGCACCGCAATAACGTGCCACAACTGGTACCGTATACGTATTACCCGCGTCGTCTCGGCGTGTATTACACCGGTGTCACGCAAGAAGTTGGTGTGTACCGGCAAAATGATTTAGTGATTGGCAGCCACGGTCGCTACGTCGTTAATGTTCCGCAAGGCAAGCTCGCCAAAGTATGGTTAGGTAATACCAAACCGGTGCTACTCGGTGAAGGTCCGCATGTGATTCGTCATCCAAATTTTAAACTCGAAGAACAGCCATTGGTCAATTTATCTGAAGCCTATATCTCGCATGGTAATTATAAAGTATTACGCGTACCACGCGGCAAGGTTGCGAAAATCTGGCTAGGTTCAACTCCGTATATTCTCGAAGCTAATCCAGATCCATACGTGTTTGATGACCCAACATTTAGAATTGAGTCGACGCTAGTTGGCAATAAAAATGAAATTTTCACTGATGCTTCTGACCGCTTGATTGTGCACGGCTCAATTAAGCGCCTGCTACCGCACACCGGCGAAGTTGCAATTACTTACGATAATGGCAGGCTGAAAGTAATCGAAGCCTCCAGCCAACCAGTGACCATTGACTCCCCTACTTTCATTGTTGATGGCTTCCAGCAAGTGGCAGCGCAAACATTGGTATTTCCAAGCAAAAAAACCCAGGAAGAACGCCGTCGCGCCAATCCACAAGAAGCTGACAACATCAATTATGAAGAGTTTCGCACCAGTGATGGCTTGCCGATCGGCGTAAATTTACTGGTTGTTTATGAGATTTTTGATCCCGCCATCACACTCACCCGACTCAAGAAAGACGATATCATTAATCATATTGAAAATATTGTCGTTGCCGATATGGGCCGAGTCATTCAAAGCTGCAGCTCATCGGATTTTCAGAAAACTGATCAGACCAATGTCAAAGATGCTACCAAGCTTGAGAACGCGCCAATTTTCAAGAGTCAGTCTGCACCAACTTTTTATTCACACATGCAAGATGAAGTGAAAAACAAGCTGGCAGAAGATCTCAAAGATTGGGGCATTAGATTAGTGCGCCTGAATATCGAAACACCAAAAATTCTCGATAAAACCATCGCGAGTGAAATGGCTAAAAACTCCTTGGTCACCGCTAAAACTCGCGCCGATGCCTCGACTCTTAGCCTGGATTACACCATCAAGCAACAACGCGCTAATCAAGACGCAGAAAAGAAGCGCATTGAAATGGATAGAGAGCGGGAAAATAAAATTGTGCAGGCACAAGGTGATGCACAATCCATTACAATTGGCGCACAGGCAGCGCTCGATGCCGCAAAGTTACGAGCAGAAGCCGAGCGGATTGAGTATGAAAACAAAGTCAGAAAAGCGCAGCTTGAAAATGAAACCGCGGTAAGAAAAATTGAGATGGAAAATGCCGCGGCATTGAAAAAAGCGCAAATGGAATATGATATGCGGCTTAAATTCTTGCAGGAAAGCGCGAAGATTTACAGTGAAAATGAACCACTGCGTCAACTTGAGATCAGCAAGGCACAAGCTGAAGCCTTACGCGGGATTGCAACCAGTGTGATTTCACCAGAGCTTGCACAAACCTGGTTTGCACCGACACAAGGCTTGGGTTTCTTTGCAGGACCGCGTCAATTGCCCGCAGCAGCGAAACCGGAGTTGGCGGTGGTGAAGAGTGGGGAGCATGTGGAGGCAGCACAGATGAGCATTAAGAAATAATGGTAATGGCCCGTACTGTAGCCCGGTCGCGGGGTTTTTGGGCGGGGGCCGGAAAAAAAACCGGCCGCCAAAAC
>CAZWPD010000042.1:4200-9936 GCA_964636145.1 uncultured Coxiellaceae bacterium | reverse complement strand
CTCCGGCACGGCGGCCTACAATCTTATAATTTACTTTTTTCCCGGTCGCTTTTTTGGGCGGCGTTCAACATAAAATCCCCCGCCCAAAAACCCCGCGACCGGGCTACATATCTACCGCCGCCCCCGAAAAAATCCGCTCAACATCTCACTGCACTCATTCGCCATCACACCACCCTCGTGCACGACACGATGATTCAGAAACGGCTGATCGAGTAATTGCATTTTGCTAACAACCGCACCCGCTTTCGGATCGAGCGCCGCATAAACCAGACGCTTAATCCGCGCGTGCACCATGGCACCTGCGCACATCATGCATGGTTCAAGTGTCACGTAGAGAGTTGTATTTAAGAGACGATAATTATCGAGAGCTTGGGCACCAGCGCGCAGCACTTGAATTTCTGCGTGCGCACTCGGATCTTTATTGAGTATCGGTTGATTAAAACCTTCAGCTACTATTTCATTATTCAAAACTAATACCGCACCAACTGGCACTTCACCTGCGGCCGCACCCTGTTTTGCCAATTCCAGTGCACGCCGCATCCATACCAAATCTTGCTCGGCGCTCATCTTATTCCCACTCAATGGTCGCTGGCGGCTTACTGGAGATATCGTAAGTCACGCGCGAAATACCTTTCACTTCATTGATAATACGATTAGAAATATTCTCTAAAAAGTCATATGGCAGATGCGCCCAACGCGCCGTCATAAAGTCGATGGTCTCAACGGCACGCAGCGCAATGACGTGGTCATATTGTCTGGCATCACCAATCACACCAACGGATTTAACCGGCAAGAACACCGCAAAGGCCTGGCTAACTTTGTAATACAAATCACACTTGTGTAGTTCTTCAATTAACAAAGCGTCTGCCAAGCGTAACTTTTCTGCATATTCACGTTTTACTTCACCGAGAATACGCACACACAAACCCGGGCCCGGGAATGGATGACGCTGGATTAAGTCATGCGCTAACCCCAACTCAATACCAATCTTGCGCACTTCGTCTTTGAATAATTCACGCAACGGCTCAATCAATTGCAGCTGCATTTCTTCTGGCAAACCACCAACATTATGATGCGATTTTATCACGTGTGATTTGCCGGTTTTGACCGCAGCAGACTCAATCACATCAGAATAAATCGTGCCTTGTGCCAGCCATTTAATACCTGGAATTTTCGCCGCTTCGCGTTCAAACACATCAATAAATTTCTTGCCGACAATTTTACGTTTGCGTTCGGGATCATTTTCACCTGCAAGTGCCGCGAAAAATTCATCGCTGGCATTCACGCAAATTAAATTGATATGAAAGTGTTCTTTGAAAACAGCTTCAACTTGCTCAGCTTCATTTAGACGCAACAAGCCGGTATCAACAAAGACGCAAACCAGTTGATCGCCAATGGCTTTATGCAACAATAATGCGGCAACGGAAGAATCGACGCCGCCGGACAAACCCAGCAACACCTTATCTTTACCCACTTGCTTGCGAATATGCTCAATCTGTTCTTCAATAATATTTTTTGAAGTCCAGGTTGCCGCACAACCGCAGATATCCAACAAGAAACGCTCCATAATGCGCAAGCCCTGACGCGTATGCAACACTTCTGGATGAAATTGAATGCCGTAAAAATGACGCGCTTCATCTGCCATGGCAGCAATCGCACACGTTGCAGTTTTGGCGATATTTTTAAATGCCGGTGGCAGCGCACTAACGTGATCACCGTGGCTCATCCACACATCCATTGTGCTTTGACCATCAGTGAAATGATCTTCGATATCTCTGAATAATTCAGATGGCTCAGTTTTTATAACCTGCGCATACCCGAATTCACGCTTCACTCCTGGTGAAACCTTCCCACCCAACTGTTGCGCCATGGTTTGCATGCCGTAGCAAATCCCAAGCACTGGACAGCCTAATGTGAATACCGCATCAGCAGCACGCGGCGTTGCGTCAGCCGTGACACTTTCTGGACCACCGGAAAGAATAATACCAGTTGGTGCAAACGCAGTGACTTCTTCGCTAGTGATGGTGTCAGAATGAATTTCACAATACACACCAATTTCACGCACACGACGTGCAATTAACTGTGTGTACTGCGAGCCAAAATCAATAATTAAAATGCGCTTAGCGTGAATATCAATCATTAAATATATTTCTCATCAATATTATAATTAGGAGCTTCTTTAGTAATCTGCACGTCGTGAACATGACTTTCACGCACACCAGAAGCAGAGACACGCACAAACTGTGGCTTGGTACGTAAGGTGTCGATATCGGCACAGCCGGTATAACCCATACCTGAGCGCAAGCCGCCCATGAGTTGATTGACAATATTCACCATGGTGCCTTTGTAAGGAACGCGGCCTTCAATACCTTCTGGTACGAGTTTTTCAGCATCAACTGATGCATCTTGAAAATATCGATCACTGGAACCATGACGCTGCGCCATCGCACCTAATGAACCCATGCCGCGATAAGATTTGTAAGTACGACCATGGAATAATTCCACTTCACCCGGCGCTTCTTCGGTACCGGCCAACAAACCGCCGACCATCACTGCCGATGCACCAGCTGCCAGCGCTTTAACAACGTCGCCAGAAAAACGAATGCCGCCGTCGGCAATAATGCCAACGCCAGTGCCTTCGAGTGCACGACTCACATTGGCAATCGCAGAAATTTGCGGCATGCCAACACCAGTCACAATACGTGTCGTACAAATGGATCCTGGACCAATGCCAACTTTCACTGCATCGGCACCAGCAGCAGCCAAGGCCTGCGCTGCTTCACCTGTCGCGATATTACCAGCGATGACGGCAATATGCGGATAATGCTGCTTGACCCAGCGCACGCGCTCAATGACATTGCGCGAATGACCGTGAGCGGTATCAACCACAATGACATCCACACCAGCTGCTGCTAGTGCTGCGACGCGTTCGTCGGTGTCAGCACCAGTACCAACAGCCGCGCCAACGCGCAATTGCGCCTGCGCGTCTTTGCTGGCGAATGGCTTGGCCTGATCTTTCATAATATCTTTTACAGTGACCATGCCCTTCAACTTGAAGTGCTCATCAATCACCATGACTTTCTCAATGCGATGCTTATGCAATAATTTTTTGATTTGTTCGCGGGTTTCGCTTTCTTTCACCGTCACCAGACGCTTTTTCGGCGTCATTAAATTCTCGACGGGTTGGTCGAGATTGGTTTCGAATCTTAGATCGCGGCCAGTCAAAATACCCACCAGCTCGCCGTCATCGGCCAGCACCGGGAAGCCGTTGAAGTTGTTTTTACGGCTCAATTCCATGACTTCTCGAACAGTGGTTTTCGGGGAGATGGTCACCGGATCGGTGACGACGCCGCTCTCGAATTTCTTCACTTTACGGACCTGAGCCGCCTGGGCCGCAATCGACATATTTTTATGGATAATCCCCATGCCGCCTTCCTGGGCCAAAGCGATGGCTAGCCGGGATTCGGTGACGGTATCCATGGCCGCGGATAAAAGCGGGATATTCAGGGTGATATTTTTGGTTAATTTTGTTTTAAGATCAACATCTTTGGGCAACACCGCGGATTCACCGGGCAGAAGTAGGACGTCGTCAAAGGTCAAAGCTAATTCGTTTTGTGCGAGGCGTGTGGTCATGTTAATTCCCCTACTTTGTGTGATTTGCAGGTTAAAATTAACGGCTCATTATACACACATGACCCACCTGTCGCCACTAAATAATTGCATTTTTTGACACCACAAGAGGCACTTGCTAGAATGCGGCCGAAGCTCCTATAACCAATAAAAACAAGGCTCCTCACCATGAAGAAAATCACCTTGGCTGCTGTTGCCGCCGCACTGCTTGCCACTAACTCATTCGCCATGCAGATCAATCTGAATCTCGCCAACGATATCACCACAAACAACGATAAACTCAATATAGCTTTTGATGTTTATTACAACTCTTCAAACTCAACGGATACACGCCTCCTTGATGAGCACATGAAAATTGATGGCGTACCATCTGATAAAGCTGCTGAATTAATCAAAGGCCTGAATTCTATGTTTGCTGGCGCAAATCCAGTTGATGGCATGCAGGGTCAACATTCACAATTTACGCTTGGTTACATCAAAGCTGACGGCACCAGCGTTACGCCTGTGACTTGTCAAAACCTGATTGCCCGCCCGATCATGAATATTGAACTAAGCGAAGCTGGCTGCACCATTAGCTAATTTTAGATTTGTAATTATTCGAGAAACCCTTAAACTTCGTGTCTAAGGGTTTTTTCTTTACGGCGACCTTCAAATGAGCAACATGGATAGTGATGTTACAAAGGAAATTTACACCGTCAGTGCATTCAACGCTGATGTGCGCGGACTGCTGGAAGACAGCTTTGGCAATCTCTGGATAGAAGGCGAGATTTCAAACTTCGCAGCGCCTGGCTCCGGTCACTGGTATTTCTCACTCAAAGATGACAACGCGCAAGTGCGCTGCGCCATGTTCAAAGGCAGTCAGCGCAAAGTTAATTTCACACCCAAAAATGGTGCGCAAGTTTTATTGCGCGCAAGAGTCAGCCTTTATGAACCTCGCGGCGACTTCCAGCTGATTGCAGAATTCATGGAAGAACGCGGCGAAGGCAAACTACGCCGCGCCTTCGAAGCGCTCAAGAAAAAACTGGAAACCGCAGGCTGGTTTAGCGAAGAACATAAAAAAGAGATTCCACAATTTCCGCAATGCATTGGCGTTGTCACCTCACCGACCGGCGCAGCTGTGCGCGATATTTTGCACGTACTAAAACGACGCTATCCATGCGTGCCGGTTATCATCTACCCGACCTTAGTTCAAGGTGAAACAGCGGCACCGGCAATTGCCAAAGCTATTCAAACCGCCAATAGCCGTAATGAGTGTGACGTCATCATTCTTGCACGCGGCGGCGGCTCACTCGAAGACTTGTGGGCGTTCAATGAAGAAGTCACCGCAAAAGCCATTTTCGAAAGCACACTTCCAATCATCAGCGGCGTTGGTCATGAAGTCGATTTTACGATTGCTGATTTTGTCGCTGATGTACGCGCACCAACGCCATCAGCTGCAGCAGAAATTGCTGTACCAGATCGCATGGAATTATTACAAGCCTTGCGGCGCCAGGAACAACAGCTGATTCGTCATATCAAGCAAGTTTTAGTTTCCGGCAACCAGCAACTCGCGTGGATGCAAAAACATTTACAGCAACAACATCCGCGCCGCCGCCTGCTAGAAAAAATGCAACAGCTTGATTTCAGCGAAGCCCGCTTTGTGCAATTACAAAATCAACTGCTGAATCGTTTACAGATGAAAGTTGCCAGTCTCGATGCGCGCCTGCAACAACGCACACCGCGTTACCGCATTCAACAGATGCAACAACAATTACAACAACAAACCCACCAATTGAGCACGCGCATGCGTTTAGACATTAATGCAAAACAAGCGCTGCTGGCACACGCTGCCGCCACTCTGGACGGTATCAGCCCGCTCGCCACCTTGAAACGCGGATATGCAATTGCGACTGGAGAACATTCACAAGTTCTGCATGATGCGGAGCAAGTGCAGACGGGCGAACATATTCAGGTAAAGCTATTGCGTGGATCGCTTGCGTGTGTGGTGGAAAGTAAAGAGAAGATTTCGTAGCCCGGGCGCGCTTTTTGCGGCCGGGATTTCATCCATATCAGAGCACAGCCAATAACGACACCCGGCCGCAAAAAACGCGCCCGGGCTACATCTCT
>CAZWPD010000042.1:0-4100 GCA_964636145.1 uncultured Coxiellaceae bacterium | reverse complement strand
ATCCATTTTCATGACAGCCGAGGCAAGTGCCTTGCCCTTTTCTTCCGCTGCTTTTATAAACTTGCGCTCCATTTCCATGGCAGCACTGGCGTAAGCAGAGGCTTTATCGAGGGTATGTTTGCTTTTGAGGGCGCGCACTTCCGCATGAAGTCGAGTTTTAGCCGACTTAACCATTTTGCGCGCATCAGACATGACAGCGCGCACTTTTTTACGGCCCTCTTTTTCCTTGCTTTCGAGGGCACGTATGCGTTTTTTCAGCTTTTGAATAGTGTCGCGATATTGCTTGGCTGCATCCATTGCCTAACATCTCCCTATGTTAATGCTGCCAGCTTTAGGCTTGCACTAACACTGGTGAGGCATATGCTGTTGCGGCCATTGGTGCTGAATACTCAACTGGATTAACTGAATCCAGCAAGTTAACCAAATCTTGCAATTTTCTGGCATGGTTATCTTTTTCCAGTTTGTAAGCATTGTTTTCTTGTTGCAAACGTTGCACTTGTTGGCGCAAACCTTCTGCATCAGCCAATAATTGCATCATTTTTTCTTCAAGCTTGTACAACAAATTTTCCGTTAACTCGATCATCCTTCAACCCTCAGTAAAGTTAAAATATTGTCTTGTATAATATTATTGAGAAGGAATATATGCAATCGGCATGTTTTCATCACGACTACTTTGCAATGACGAACAATCACCAGTTGGCAAACTTACTTTTGTATATTGAGGGAAAGTCTTGTCCAGAACTGGCGCATAAAGTTTGCGACTGATAATAATCGTTCCAGGTTCCTGCTGTTTCAGCACCGGCCACGCCTGATGTAATGTTGCTTCTGTCTGTTTGGCGCGATCACCAAGTGGATCATAATTTTTTGTGTCAGGCGGCAATTGTAAATAAAAATTCAATTTCGTTTCCGCATCAAGCATCACAACATGCCAACTCGCCCACGGTTTTTGCTTTTCCGCTTCGCGTTTCAAGCTCACCGCAAAACGCTCAACACCGCATTGCGCGTAATACCAGGCAGGACCAAGATCCATGATAATAAAAATAGCCACCGCTGAGATCACCGCACACAAAGCCGCCAAACGCTGACGCCAAACATAAGGTGCTGACACCGCATACAACCAGTCTGCCGTCATTAAAATCGCAAACGGTACAATCGGCAGCACGTAATAACTGCGTCGCGAACCACTCAAGGTGAAAAATAAAAAGATGAGTGCAAACGCCCAAACATTCCATCGCGCGCTCATAGTCAATTTAGACCATCGCGTCGGCAACGTGCAGAGTGCCGGAATGAAAAACAAGGTCCAAGGCAAAAGATACAAGGGTAAATAGATAAAATAGGTATAAATAGGACCGCGATGATCAAACGGCTTGAAGTAACGCAGCACATTCTCTCTGTAGACCAGATACAAACCATTTTCGCCGTATACTTCCCCGCCAAAATGACTAGAGAGCCAGAATGGTAAGAGATAAATCAGCATTCCTGGAATCAGCGCCACAAATAACACCGGACGTAAATGCTGCTTGAATGAACGATGCAGACACATATCAGCAAACACGGCGAGTATTGGCACAATGGCACCGCCTAAACCTTTACACAATGATGTGAGCGCGAGAATGACAAAAAATACCGCGTAATCAAAAAAACCAGCGACATTTTTGCGCTCGAGATACCAGGCAACAGCAAACAAAATTCCGCCAAGATTTAACATATCAGCACTGCTGACACGGGCCCAGAAAATGAAGAAGTAAGTTGTAACCAGCATCCAGCCGCATAACATGCCGTAAGAGTGGTCACGCTGAGTGCGGCCAATTTTATAAATCGACCAAACCGCGAGCAAACCCGCCAGCGCCGACGGCAAACGCAGCGCCCAGGTATTCAAGCCATTCGTCAGCCAGGTTGCAGCAGCTATCAGCCAGTACGAGAGCAGCGGTTTGTCGTAATAACGCACATCACCGAGATACGGGTGAAAAAAATCATGGCGATAAAACATGCCGGCGACGATGTCAGCCCAGCGATGCTCTTGCGTCCAGATTTCTTTGGCACCGAGAAAGGAAAATAGCAAAATAATAGAGATAACTAAGAGCCAGCGAAACTTTGAACGGCTGCCCCACAAAAGATCTGCCACGGCTAATAACTTCATCATTAGTCTTTTCACTGCAAAAGCCGCCATTATATACAGCGTCGGACAGAAAAACATAGACAAAACGATGTGCAATATACTATAAAATCCCCAATCATTCAGACAACTCGGGAGCACCCAGCATGTTCAAAGGCAGTATGGCGGCTATCATTACCCCAATGCACGAAGACGGATCTATCGACAAAGAAGCCTTAGCTGAACTGGTTGAATGGCATATACAAAACGGTACCGATGCGATTATCGCCACCGGCACCACCGGCGAAAGCGTCACCCTCGACGCTGATGAGCAATTTGAAGTCAACTCGTTGGTTGTCAAACAAGCCGCTGGCCGCATTCCTGTCATCGCCGGGACAGGCAGCAACTCCACACGCACCGTTATCAAGTTATCCGAGCAAGCAAAACGCGCCGGAGCCGATGCACTTTTAATCGTCACACCTTATTACAACAAGCCCACACAAAACGGCTTATACGAGCATTACAAAAAGATCGCCGAACACTGCGATTTACCGATTATTCTTTATAATGTCCCAAGCCGCACCGCTTGCGATATTTTGCCGGAAACCGTTGAGCGCTTGTCCAAAGTTAAAAATATTATTGGCATCAAGGAAGCGACCGGTAAGCTGGATCGCGCCCTGGAAATCATCAAACGCTGCGGGCCAGATTTTGCTGTATATAGTGGCGATGACGCAACCGGACTCGAACTCATGCAACACGGCGCTAAAGGTGTGATTTCTGTCACCGCCAACGTTGCACCGCGCAAAATGCACGATATGTGCGAAGCCGCACTGAAAGGTGATCTCGCACTGGCGACCAAATTAAATCTCGAACTGATGCCGTTGCATCAACAACTATTCCTGGAATCCAACCCCATTCCCACCAAATGGGCTCTGCAAACCATGGGTAAAATCAAAACAGGCATCCGCCTACCTTTATTACCGCTAGACAGCAAATACCATCAAGAGGTAAAAAAGGCCATGCAAACTGCAGGAGTAATTCCATGAAAATAATGACACGCACTCTTTTACTACTATTGGCACTGCCGCTGGCCGGCTGCTCGGGTTATGGCTCAACTGTCACCTCCAATGACAATGCCTACTTAACAGCCCACAGCATTCCGCCACTGCGCACCCCGCCCGGCGTATCATCGAGCGCATTCCACAATGAATACCCGGTCTCCGACCGCCAATACCCGAGCAAGGCATTAAAAGTCAGCCTGACACCGCCGGGGTTATAGAATGTAGTCCGGACGCGCCGTTTGCGTTCGGGAACATACCACACCAGAAACACCTTCAATGACGATACCCCGGCCGCAAACGGCGCGCCCGGGCTACGCACATCGTCACTGGATTTTCTCTCTGGGAAATACGACCGGTGAAATCCTGCTGGCATATAAAATTAATATTAGTATAATGCCCTGCTTACCTCTGGAGAGGTACCGAAGCGGTCATAACGGCGCTGACTCGAAATCAGATGGACGGTTTTCCGTCACGTGGGTTCGAATCCCACCCTCTCCGATTATTTTTAAACAATCCTCGCTATTTTCCTGCCAACACCAAGATCGCAAACATTGATAGCATTCGCTACCCCAGTGAAGTGTCAATATACATTGAATCAGCGCGAATGATTATATAAAATGCACACACTAAAAATGCAGGTTAGATAAAAAATCTATTCCACTTATTTGTTGAAAACCCTTTAGGATAACTAAAATGATAAAATCCCGATCAGCACTAGCCGCCGCCTTCATAGCAGTAACTCTCGTACCACAAATCGCAAGTGCAACCCCAACTCGCATTACCAGTTATGCAGCATTAATGGATGCATTGAGCAACGGTCACCGTGTCATGGCAATTGCCGATACATCGAAATGTACGATCAAAGAGTATGATAATCCTGGTCACAAATCCGATGATATGCCAGATCCAGAATTGGAAAGCATGATAGGCATTAACTTCACCAG
>CAZWPD010000041.1:0-22069 GCA_964636145.1 uncultured Coxiellaceae bacterium | reverse complement strand
ATGATCCCGGCCGCAAAAAACGCGACCGGGCTACAACTGTTATTTAAACCGCGCAACTAAATATCCAAACAACGCTCTCAATGCCATTGCCTCACCACCAACCGGTTTGCCAGGTTTGGCGCGCGTGTTGTAAGCCATGATATCAAAATGCAGCCACGGGATATCATCAGGAACAAATTCCTTCAAGAATAACGCAGCCGTAATTGCACCGGCATAAGAGTCAGAAGAATTATTATTGATATCAGCGATGGAACTGTTCAGACTTTCACGATACGGGGCAAACAATGGCAAGCGCCAGATTGGATCAAACTGCTTATCGCCTTGCGCAATCACTGCATTAACAAATTCATCATTATTCGAAAATACTGCGGCAATATCAGTACCAACTGCGACACGTGCTGCACCAGTTAGGGTTGCCATATCAATCAGTAATTCCGGCTTTTCACTAACCGCTTCAGTCAATGCATCGGCTAGCACCACTCGCCCCTCAGCATCCGTATTACCAATTTCAATTGTCATACCCTTGCGGCTACGGACAACATCACCCGGTCTATATGCATTGCCAGACACGGCATTTTCAACGGCAGGAATTAATACTCGCAAGCGCACAGGCAGCTTGGCTTGCATGATCATGCGCGCAAGACCCAACACATGTGCCGCACCGCCCATGTCTTTTTTCATTAACAACATGTAAGCAGATGGTTTTAAATCGAGACCGCCAGTATCAAAACACACGCCTTTGCCAACCAGCGTCACTTTTGGGTGTGTCGAGTTGCCCCAGCGCATATCCAGCAAACGCGGCGCATCGTCACTAGCGCGACCAACAGCGTGTATAGCTGGATAATTTTGTTTTATTAAATCATCGCCGATAATTTCTGAAAATTCTGCCTTGAACTCATGCGCAAGTTTTTTAGCGTCAGCAGCTAATTCTTTCGGGCCCATATCATCTGTTGGTGTATTAATTAAATCCCGCACCAGATAAATTGATTGCACCTGGTTTTCAACATCAGCCAACATAGATGCGTCAACGTACAATTTCGCAGGGTCACGTGATGGCTTTTTATAACGTGTAAACTGATACGCTCCCAATCCCCAGGCAATAGCAAAATCACGATAAAATTGCGCGCAATTGACAAATTGATAATCTCCAGCGGGCAATGTGATAGACAGCTGCCCCACACCCCAAAGATTCATTTTGTTTGACACACTGCAAACCACTAAGCCGATGCCACCATCTACTCCAGGCACAACACTCACACTCCCAGCATCTCCCTTGTAATTTGCATCGGCCAGCCATTTCTTGGTTACCTGGCTTTGCTGATTCAACCAGTCAGAAAATTCAGAAGGTGTCACAACATGAATGGGACGAGCACAATTCGAATCTGAAATAAAACATGGGAGCATGGCATTATTCCTTCTATGGGCATCTCTGAAAGAACCATCCCCGCGAGCGCGGGGATGATGTCACTTACAATTTATCTTACGTGAAAAAAACTAAATCAAATCTTCCGCTGGCGTATAAGGAGCATTTAATGCTTCAGCAACAGCACGATATGTAATTTTACCATTGCAAACATTCAAGCCGTTTAATAAATGATGGTTACGGCGCATAGCTTCTTTGTAACCATTATTTGCAAGAGCGACCACGAATGGCAAGGTTGCGTTATTCAAAGCAACGGTTGAAGTACGCGGCACGGCACCTGGCATATTCGCCACACAATAATGCACAACGTTATCGACCACATAAGTTGGATCTTGATGTGTGGTTGGCCTGCTTGTTTCAAAACATCCGCCCTGATCAATGGAAACGTCGACAATCACCGCACCTGGCTGCATCACACCTAGCATCTCTCTCGTGACAAGTCTTGGCGCTGAAGCACCCGGCACGAGTACCGCACCAATCACCAAATCAGCGCGCTCGAGGTGATGCTCAATAGAGAATGACGTCGAGTAGATAGTATTAATCATAGAGCCAAATTGCAGATCTAATTGATATAAACGTTCGA
Organism: uncultured Coxiellaceae bacterium; assembly: GCA_964636145.1. Lineage (GTDB taxonomy): Bacteria > Pseudomonadota > Gammaproteobacteria > DSM-16500 > DSM-16500 > Aquicella. The sequence goes on along the minus strand of CAZWPD010000041.1, from coordinate 20,063 downwards.
GTGATTTATCAATCACCACGACGTGTGCACCCATACCCATGGCAACTCGTACCGAGTTGGTACCGACCACGCCGCCACCCAAGACAACAACTTTCGCGGGAGCAACACCGGGCACACCACCCAATAAGATTCCACGTCCGCCGTTTTTAATTTCAAGACTATTCGCGCCGGCTTGCACTGCAAGGCGTCCTGCAACTTCGCTCATTGGAGCCAGCAGTGGCAAGCGACCAGAAGCACTGGTTACTGTTTCATAAGCAATCGCAACACAACCGGACTTTTCCAGCAGCTTTGCCTGTTCCGGATCTGGGGCCAAATGCAGATAGGTAAATAAAACCTGGTTTTCACGCAGCATTTTACACTCGTTAGGCTGCGGCTCTTTGACCTTCACAATCATGTCGGCTTTCGCGAAAATTTCAGCGGCAGTATCAACAATGCGCGCACCAGCGGCGGCATACATCGCATCATCGAAACTGATTTTTTCGCCCGCGCCTTTTTCGACGATGACTTCGTGACCGTTTTCGATTAACTCACGTACGCTACTCGGCACCAAACCGACGCGAAATTCGAAGTTTTTTATCTCTTTTGGTACGCCGATCAACATAAATATTTCTCCAGTCTTAATTATTCATTGTCACCTGAGCGACAAATCCAGATTATACAATTTCCATCCACAATTTATTCATACGCTTTACGAACGAAGCCGGATCCTGCAATGCGCTACCTTCAGCCAACAAAGCCTGCTCGTATAAAATATGCGTCCACTCATTGAGTCGATCTTCCGCCATGCCAGCGGCAAGTTTACGAACAATAGCGTGATCAGGATTCAATTCCAAAATCGGCTTAACCTCCGTAACAGGCTGGCCCGCAGCTTTTAGTAATCGCTCCATCTGTGGCCCAAGTGCATGCTGATCGCGGACCAGACAAGCTGGTGATTCTGTCAGACGATGAGACAATTTCACCTCTTTAACGTGATCAGCAAGAATCCCTTGAATCTGTTTTAACAAACCATCCAATTCCTGATGATCTTTCTCATCTTTTTTCTTATCAGCTTCAACTTCTTTATCTGATTCACCTTTTAATTCATCAAGTGCGAGATCACCTTTCGCCGCTGATTGTAGTGGCTTTTCATCGTAGGAAGGTAAATGACCAACGACCCACTCATCAATACGATCGGTCAACAGCAACACCTCAATATCATTCTTCTTGAATATCTCAAGATGAGGACTGGAGCTAGCCGCCGCAAGCGTATCAGCAGTAATGTAATATATTTTCTTTTGATTAGGCTTCATACGCTTGATGTAATCATCAAGTGAAACCAGTTGTTCGCCGCTGGCATCATGTGTAGAGGAAAATCTCAAGAGCTTCGCTACGCGATCACGATTAACGTAATCTTCAGCCGGACCTTCTTTCAAAACTGAACCGAACTCTTTCCAGAATATTTGATATTTCTCTGGCTCATCTTTGGCAAGCTTATCCAACAAATCAAGTGTGTGACGCACCAGCGCCGCACGCAACTTGGGAATGGTGTGATGATCTTGTAATATTTCTCGTGATATATTTAATGGCAATGCATTTGTATCAACCACGCCGCGCACAAAACGCAAGTAATGGGGCAGCAGCTGCTCCACTTGATCCATGATAAATACACGCTGCACATAGAGCTTCAATCCGTAAGGTGTATCACGTTGCCACATGTCAAACGGCGCGTGCTTAGGTATGAATATCAAAGAGGTGTAATCAATATTGCCGCCTTCGATTTTATTATGCGACCAAGCAAGCGCATCTTCAAAATCATGTGCAATATGCTTGTAAAACGCCTGATAATCTTCTTCCTTGATTGTGGTTTTTGGCAAAGTCCAAAGCGCGGTAGCACGATTCACGGTTTCCCATTCGCCCATGGGCGCACCATCGTCCGTCATTTTATGCATCATGATTGGAATGGTCAGGTGATCAGAATATTTGGTAATGATGTTACGCAGGCGCAAGTCATTGAGATATTCATCAGCATCTGCTTTCAAGTGCAAGATAACTTCTGTGCCGCGCGTAGCTTTTTCAACATTATTAACCGTATAAGATCCATCACCGGTAGACTCCCACTGCACACCGTGCTCTTTGCTTAGCCCGGCGCGTCTTGATATAACTGTAACCTTGTCCGCGACAATAAATGCGGAATAAAAGCCAACACCAAATTGACCAATCAAATGTGCGTCTTTCTTTTGATCGCCAGAAAGTTTGGAGAGAAATTCGCGTGTACCAGACTTGGCGATGGTTCCCAGATTTTCAATCGCTTCTTCACGGCTCATGCCGATACCATTATCGCTAATAGTCAAAGTCGAAGCTTCTTTGTCGAATGTAATTTTGATAGCGAGATTAGGGTCAGCTTCATACAAAGCTGGGTCTGACAGCCCGGCAAAGCGCAGCTTATCGATTGCATCAGATGAGTTTGAAGTTAACTCACGCAAGAAAATTTCTTTATTACTATAAAGTGAGTGAACAACAATATCTAACAATTGCTTCACTTCAGCCTGAAAACTGAGAGTTTCTTGATGCGCATCAATAGTCATCATCTATCTCCTCTAAAAATGTGGGGAAATGCAAACTTGAATATGCTGCATACTATAAGGGCAGATGGAAAAGATTCAAGTGGTTAAAAGATTTTTTGCTAAAATTATGCCCAACAAGGCAAAGATTAAAATCGGTATCATCGCCGCCATTAGCGGGGGAACCTGGTAAACAATACAGAGTTGACCCAAAAAAGCATTCATGATGAAAAACATGAATCCGGTGAGCACCCCAACCATTAAACGCCACCCCATCGCTGACTGGCTAAGCGCACCAAGCACAAAAGGAATAGCGAGAAAAATCATCACCAGTGAGGCTAGCGGCGTGAGCAAACGCCCCCAGAATTCAAATCGATATTGACTGGATTGCAAACCATTTTGCTCGAGATAGCCCGCAATTTTATTCAGCTTGGTCAGCGACATTTCATTCGGCTCAAGCATACCCGTATTCAATAAATGACTATTAAACTGCAAATCCCAATCAAGTGTTGGATAGGCTGCACTCATGGTGCGATTCGTCAGAAAAGAAGTTTTTACTGCATCGTGCATCAACCAGTGATCGTTTTCCTTGGTCATGGTTTTTGCATAATACGATGCCAGCAAGCGGTGATCCTGATCGAATTGATAACGCGTTACACCCTCAAGCAATTCGCGGCCAACGACGTGCTCGACATGGATGAAATTATCATCAACGTGCATCCAGATGCCCGATGCCGTCGCAACAGCCTGCCCTGCATTCTGCAAATTATCTTTGTGAACCTCGGCACGATGACTTAATTCTGGGCCAGCAAATTCACCAATGATGGAGATGCAAAGAATCATCAATAATGCCCCACCAAACACGCTGTAAATGATATGACGAATTGAAAATCCAGAAGCCCGCATCACTGCGAGCTCACGATGTGAGGAAAGAATACTGAGACCAACAATACTACCTAGTAAAATCAACATGGGCGAGAATTGATACAATTCATTCGGCATGCGTAGAAAGACGTATGTAACGGCGGAGAAAAAACCATAATCACCTTGGCCCAGATTTTTCAACTCACCTAAAAGCGTAAGCACAAACAACACGCCAGTAATAATCAAGGCGGCAATGCCGGTTGCAGCAATGACTGTTTTAGCGATGTAACGTTCAAGTATATTTAACATATTAATTCCACTGCCTGGATCGTATCCACAATAGAGCGGTTAACAAAGCTAACATCACTGCATGCACCCACCACATTCCTATTGCCACCGGGATCGCACCCTGCTCGACCCAATGACGCGCCACAACCAGCATATTGAAATAGATAATGTAAATAACAACAGCTGGGATCAAGATAAAATAACGGCTTTTACGCGGACGAACTGCGCTCAAGGGTGCAGCGAATAAAGCAAGAATTAATGCTGAAATTGCCACGGAAAACCGCCACTGAAATTCAGCCGCGCGCTTGGGGTTACCGTAATCATTCCAAAGTGCAGACATAGACAGCGCCTCATCCGCAGGATGGATAATATTATGGGCTTCCTGTGGAATGCGTATCGCATAAGATTTGTATTTTATGATTTTATAATCATTCTGGCCTGGCGTGCCTTCGTAACGATAGCCGTCCACCGTTACAAAAAACGGATCAGGAATATTTTTCATTTTTGTCTGATAGCCTTGCTCGGCAAAAATCAGCATCCACTGGCTTCTATCTGGCTGGTCTGGATTCGCTTTTTCTTCGGCAAGAAAGACATTCTGAGCGCGCTTGTGATCGCGCGACAACGACTCAACGTACATGACATGCTTACCATCCGGGCTTACTTTAAATCTTCCCGGCATTAAAGTTTCAATCATGTGCAGCGTCGCCTCATCGCTAGCCATGACCTCCTGGCGCTTCAGGGAGATCCATGGATTGATCCACAGCATCAGGAACAAAACGATTCCGGCTATCGCCAACGCTATCATTGCCGTCAAGCGTAATACGCGACGATCATTAAAACCGCTCATGTTCAGAATTGCCATCTCTTGTTCAGCGTACATGCGACCGTAAGCAAGCAAGACGCCGAGATATAAGGAGAGTGGCAGCAATAGCGCTAATAGATAAGGTATTTCAAAACTAACGAGTTCAAATAAGACGCCGGTAGGTATTTTACCAATAGCCACGAAGTTGAGATAACGCACGACCTGCTGACTTAAAAACGCCAACATCAGCACCGTAATCACAGCTGCCAATGTATTAACCACTTCTCTAGTCAGATAACGTTGTACTATCACTGGGTCATAACCCTTTTATTGGCATCATTGACCTCCGCACCGCTGGAGGATGAGATTCACATGTAGCTCAATTATATCTACATTCCCAAGATGACAAATCATTTTTTTGCTCTAAAATACAGTAACTATATTGCATTGAGCCTGACAGGAGCCGCCATGAAATTATCATTAAAAAACACACAACCGGAAAAATACCAGAAAGCCTGCCTGATTGTCGGTATCTACACTGATGGCAACCTGACTCCCACCGCCAAGAACCTCGACAAGGCCAGCAAGGGTTTCATCACCAAGCTTATTAGCCAAGGCGCCATTGAAGGCAAAACAGGCCAAATTCTGCCCGTTTTCAACATGCCCAACACCAGTTTCGAGCAAATAATAATCATAGGTTGTGGCAGCGACAAGAACGTTACACCAGCATCGTATCGTAAAGTTATCAATGCTGCGATCAAAGCGCTGAGCAACAGCAAAACTTCTCAAGTTGTCAGCTACCTCACTGACATAAATGTCACCGGAAAAACCCTACCCTGGGCTGTCAAGCATCACGCCGAGATGATAGGCGAAAGCATTTACTGCTTCGATATGTTCAAAACAGAAAAAGAGAAAGTGTTAGCTGTTAGCGACATGATCATCAACCTTCCAGATGTCAAAGCCCAGAAAGCTTGCGAACTGGCATTGAAGCAAGGACAGGCCATCGCCAACGGTGTCACCCTGACCAAAAATCTGGCTAATCTTCCCAGCAATATCTGCACGCCAAGTTTTCTAGCCGAAAAAGCCAAGTCACTGGCAAGCGGCTTCTCCACCCTGAGTGTAAAAATTCTCAGTGAAAAAGACATGCACAAATTAGGCATGGGCGCGATTCTGGGTGTCTCCCAAGGCAGTTCGGAAGAAGCCAAGCTTATTATCATGGAATACACTGGCGGCGCGAAAAAAGATGCTCCAGTCGCACTCGTCGGTAAAGGCATCACCTTCGATACCGGTGGCAACTCCCTGAAGCCGGCTGACAGTATGGTTGGAATGAAATACGACATGTGTGGTGCGGCAACTGTACTTGGCACCATGCGTGCAGCGGCTGAATTGAAATTACCAGTAAATATTGTCGGCGTGATTCCCGCCGTTGAAAACATGCCAGGCGGCACGGCCTACAAACCGGAAGACATTTTGACCAGCATGTCGGGGCAAACCATTGAAGTTATCAGTACCGACGCCGAAGGCCGTTTAATTCTTGCCGATGCGCTGACTTATACTGAGCGCTTCAAACCAGATGTCGTCATTGATATCGCCACCCTCACCGGCGCAGTTGTGATTGCACTTGGCTACCACGCCACTGGTCTTGTCACCAATCATGATCCATTAGCAAAAGATTTGCTGGTTGCTGGCGAAGAAAGTTTTGACCGCGCCTGGCAATTGCCGATGTGGGATGAATATCAGGAACAAATCAAAAGTCCATTCGCTGACATGGCCAATACTGGTGGACGCTCGGGTGGCACCATCACAGCAGCATGTTTCTTGTCGCGTTACGCCAAGAAATTTAACTGGGCGCATTTAGATGTTGCCGGAACTGCTGCGATGATGGGCGGCACCGCTGAACGACGCGCCACCGGAAGACCAGTACCGATGCTGGTGCAATACCTGATTAACCGCTCAGGCGGCAATGCATGATCATTGATTTCTATGTCATGGAAGGCGCAGGACGTATGCAAGCATGGCGTGAGCTATGCTTGCTACTGGAAGTACCGTACGCTGCACAGCAACCAGTTTACGTACATGCCGCGACAACAGATGATGCCGAGCAGCTGGATCAGCTGCTCTGGACGTATCGCGACGACAGCTTCCTGGCACATCAGATCAGCGCGACAACAAATACTGAACTAGCTCCAATTGAAATCGGCACCAGTACACCGCTACGCAAAGAAGGTATTCTGGTAAATTTAAGCAAACAAATACCCGATTTTTACCGTGATTTTAACCGTATCATTGAAATTGTATTTGATGAACCAGTCGTACAGCAGGCTGCGCGAGAGCGCTTTCGCCAATATCGCGAACAAGGCTGTGAATTGAATACACATAAAATAAAAGTGAAGCAAGCATGATATCCATGGACAAACCATACAACCCGCAAGAAATAGAGCAAACATGTTATCAAGATTGGGAACGCGACGGCTATTTCAGCCCAACTGGAACAGGCAAACCGTTCACGATTATGCTGCCACCGCCCAATGTGACCGGCAGCTTGCACATGGGACATGGTTTTGGCTCGACATTGATGGATGTCTTGATTCGCTATCACCGCATGTGCGGCGACAACACCTTGTGGCAGCCTGGCACAGACCACGCTGGAATTGCCACCCAAATGGTTGTCGAACGCCAATTGAATATGCAAAACAAAACCCGCCACGATCTCGGCCGTGAAGACTTCGTTAAAAAAATCTGGGAATGGAAAAATGAATCAGGCGGGACAATCACCCGTCAATTCCGCCGCTTAGGTGCCTCCCTCGATTGGGAAAATGAACGCTTCACCATGGATGAAGATCTATCCACCGCCGTGCGCGAAGTTTTCATCAAATTATTTGAAGAAGGTTTGATTTATCGTGGCAAGAGATTAGTAAACTGGGATCCAGTGCTATTGACCGCTATTTCAGACCTGGAAGTAATTAGCGAAGAAGAAGATGGCCACATGTGGCATATTCGCTATCCTCTGGCCGATGGCAGCGGCCATATTATTGTTGCCACCACGCGCCCAGAAACCATGCTCGGTGACGTTGCTGTTGCCGTACATCCAGATGATGAGCGCTATCAGCAACTCATCGGCAAAGAAATTAAATTACCGTTAACCAATCGCAATATTCCGATTATCGCTGACACCTACGTTGACCCGGAATTCGGCACTGGCTGTGTGAAGATCACACCAGCACATGATTTTAATGACTACGATGTTGGCAAGCGTCACAATCTCGAACCAATCAATATCTTCACGCCAACCGCACACATTAATGAAAATGGTCCGGAAAAATATCAGGGATTAGAACGTTTCGCTGCGCGTAAAACCATCGTTGCTGATCTCGAAGCACAAGATCTCATCGAAAAAATTGATAAGCATAAATTAAAAGTTCCGCGCGGTGATCGCACCAACGTCGTCGTTGAGCCTTACCTGACATTCCAGTGGTATGTGAAATCGAAACCGCTGGCAGCGCCCGCAATTAAAGCCGTCAAAGATGGTGATATTAAATTTATTCCTGAAAACTGGGATAAAACGTATTTCCAGTGGATGGATAACATTGAAGACTGGTGTATCAGCCGCCAATTATGGTGGGGGCATCGTATTCCAGTCTGGTACGACGAAGCTGGCACAGCCTACGTTGGTCACAATGAAGAGGATGTGCGCACGCGCAATAATTTAAGCGGCGCCCTCAAGTTGCGTCAGGATGAAGATGTACTCGATACCTGGTTTTCTTCAGCACTCTGGCCGTTTTCCACCTTGGGATGGCCACAGCAAACCGACCGCTTAAAAACCTTTTTCCCGACGAATGTGCTCATTACCGGTTTCGATATTATTTTCTTCTGGGTGGCGCGCATGGCGATGATGAGCCTAAAGTTCACCGGTCAGGTTCCGTTCAAGGAAGTTTACATACACGGCCTGATCCGTGACGCCGAAGGCCATAAAATGTCGAAATCGAAAGGTAATGTTCTTGATCCTATCGACTTGATTGACGGTATTGGCGTCGATGAATTAATCGCAAAAAGAACTTACGGTTTAATGCAGCCAGGCATGGCGCAAAAGATTGAGAAATCGACGCGCAAAGAATTCCCTGAAGGCATACCAAGCTTTGGCACTGATGCCTTGCGCTTTACTTTTTGCTCAATGGCTACGTTTACACGCGAAATTCGTTTCGATACCAATCGCCTCGGTGGTTATCGTAATTTCTGCAACAAGATCTGGAATGCATCGCGCTACGTGATGATGAATACCGTTGATAAAGACACAGGTATTCACAATAAGGACATGGAACTGACGCTGGCCGATAAATGGATTTTGTCACGCCTGCAAAAAACCATCGATCAAGCGCATAAAGCCTTAAAAGAATTTCGTTTTGATTTATACGCACACACGTTGTATGACTTTACCTGGAATGAATTCTGCGACTGGTATCTAGAGTTATCCAAGCCTGTTTTGACCTCTGCGGATAGCAGCGAATCATTACAGCGTGGCACACGTCATACCTTAGCATTTACATTAGAAACATTGCTGCGCCTGCTTCACCCAGTCATGCCATTCATCACTGAAGTTATCTGGCAGCGTACCGCACCACTAGCCGGCATTAAGGCGAAAAGCATTATGCTGCAAGCTTATCCACAAGTAGATGCCGCACTGATTGATGACCAATCCGAAGCAGAACTGGAATGGCTAAAATCGATTATTGTTTCAATCCGTACGATTCGCAGTGAAATGAATATTTCACCGGCAAAACAGCTGCCGATTATCTTACGCAAAGGCACGAAGACCGACAAAGCCAACGTCGAACATCTTCATTCCATGCTGACAACACTCGCCAAAATCGAAGCCATTACCTGGATCAATAACGATGAAACCCCTCCTCCATCTGCCTCAGCGTTTGTTGGCGAATTAGAGATATATATCCCGATGGCTGGCTTTATTAATCTTGAAGAAGAAACAGCTCGTCTGCAAAAAGAAATTGGCAAAATTGAAAAAGATCTAACGGTAGTGACCAGTAAACTCAATAATGCCAGCTTTGTTGATCGCGCACCGGCTGATGTGGTTGAGAAAGAAAAAGCACGCCAAACTGAATTAGATGCCGCCATGTTAAAATTAAAAGAGCAGCTAGAGCAGTTAAATAATCTTTAACGAGATCACGGCCCGGAAGGGCCGTGTTTTTTTGCATCCTCAGAGTCGCGCTTGATCACATCAGGCATCTGAAATTGTCCGTGTTGCGCTCTGGCTGCCGCCTCACGTTTGGCACTGATACGCTCGAACAAAATCCGCAATAATTTAATTGGATCAGGGTTGCCGCCGCCACGATAGCCGGCATATGGAACATCTTGTCCGCAAGTGGCGCGCAACCCATCGATGACCTCATCAGTTGCATCAACAAAAATAATACCAACAGAGCCTTTGGCATATCTGTGAAAATTTTTCCCTACCTTGGCATGATCTTCAAGATACATGAGTTCAATCTCGTGGCCCTCAAGCTTGAATTTATAAGTACCAGTACCAAGAGAATTCAGAGACGTGGCCGCTTGCTCAAATTTAATTATTTTACCTAGCGACACAAAGAATTGATGGCGAGAATCATTGTCACCTGCGACGAGTATTTTTATTTTCATATGACGTCCATGCTGAAACAGAGTTAAATCAATTTTAGCTTTGCTCAATAAACCCGATTTTTTTTACTACCAAATCGATTTCTTTTAATCCCTGCAAAAGCTCGCGCATTTTCGCAAGCGGCCACATGTTTGGGCCGTCTGATGGGGCCGCATCTGGATTCGGATGAGTTTCCATGAATAAACCGGAAATGCCTGCAGCGACTGCTGCACGCGCCAACACCGGCACGAACTGACGCTGGCCACTAGATGTGGTGCCACCGCCACCAGGTAATTGCACTGAGTGCGTGGCATCAAATACAACCGGACAACCGGTATCACGCATTGCTGCCAGCGAACGCATATCGGAAACCAGATTATTGTAGCCGAATGAAACGCCGCGCTCACAAACCATAATTTGCTTATTGCCGGTTGCGAGCGCCTTTTCGGAAACATTTTTCATTTCCCAAGGCGAGAGAAACTGGCCCTTTTTAATATTGACCGGAATATTTTGCTGGGCAACGCGCTGGATGAAATTAGTTTGGCGACATAAAAATGCCGGCGTTTGCATGACATCAACCACACGAGCCACTTCTTCCACCGGTGTATCTTCGTGTACGTCGGTTACGACCGGTACACCAACTTGTTTCTTCACGGCTTCAAGAATACGCAGACCTTCTTCAATGCCCGGTCCGCGATAACTAGTGAGTGAAGTGCGATTAGCTTTATCGTATGAAGATTTGTAAATAAATGGTATCTGGAGCGCAGTGGTAATCTCTTTCAATGCACTCGCGGTATCAATAGCAAACTGTTCGCTTTCGATAACACATGGACCTGCCATTAAAAATAATGGACGATCAATACCAACTTCAAATCCACATAACTGCATTACGCCATCTCCCCTGAAGCGATCTTTTTCTCGTGATAAGCTTTGGCAGCTTGAATAAACTGGATAAACAATGGATGTCCATCACGCGGTGTGGAAGTAAATTCCGGATGGAATTGGCAACCAATAAACCAGGGGTGATTTGGCAACTCAATAATCTCAACCAGTTTCTCAACTTCAGAAACACCTGAAACCTTCATGCCGGCTTGCTGAATCTGTGGCAATAAATTCGCATTGACCTCATAACGATGACGATGACGTTCAATGATTTTATCTGCGCCGTAGACCTTATGCGCTAACGTACCCTTCTCAAGCAAGCAAGTTTGGCCGCCTAAACGCATGGTGCCGCCGACATCTGATTTTTCTGAACGCGTTTCCACCGCACCAGATGCATCAGTCCACTCTGTTACTAAAGCAATTACTGGATACGGTGTTTGCGGATCGAATTCGGTACTACTTGCATTCGGCATATTTGCCATATGTCGTGCGTACTCAATCATCGCAATTTGCATACCGAGGCAAATACCAAAATAAGGGATATTATTTTCACGCGCATATTTCGCCGCCAAAATCTTACCCTCGACGCCGCGCTTACCAAAACCGCCCGGGACCAAAATAGCATCTAGACCAGCCAGCACCTTGTCAGCGCCTTTTTGTTCGAGATCTTCAGAATCGATGTATTCAATATTAACGCTAGTGCGGGTTTGAATCCCGGCGTGACGCAAGGCTTCTGACAATGATTTATATGAGTCAGCAAGATCAATATATTTGCCGACCATACCGATGGTGACTTCAGATTCCGGATTACGATACGCATCAACCACGCGCTGCCATTCATGCAGATCAGCATCTTTTGCCGTCAGATTTAATAAATCGACGACTTGTTTGTCTAGCCCTTGCTCATGTAGTGCGATTGGCAATTGATAAATGAAATCGACATCTAACAAAGGTATAACCGCTTCTTTTTCAACATTAGTAAATAATGCGATTTTAGAGCGCGCACTTTCCGCAATAGGACGATCGCTGCGACATAATAAAATATCTGGCTGAATACCAATCGAGCGCAATTCTTTTACGGAATGCTGCGTCGGCTTGGTTTTGATTTCACCTGCGGTTGCAATAAATGGCAGCAAGGTCAAGTGAATGAAGATAGTGTTGTGACGACCCAGCTCGACGCGCATTTGACGAATGGCTTCGAGAAATGGCAGAGATTCGATATCACCTACGGTACCGCCGATTTCAATCAGCGCGACATCTACCGTGCCAGCACCCTTGATCACACAACGTTTGATCTCGTCTGTGATATGCGGAATAACCTGCACCGTGCCGCCCAGGTAATCGCCTTTGCGCTCTTTGCGAATGACGTTGGCGTAAACACGTCCGGTGGTAAAGTTATTGGCCTTGGTCATTTTGACGCGTACAAACCGCTCGTAATGGCCAAGATCAAGATCAGTCTCAGCGCCATCTTCGGTAACGAAAACTTCGCCGTGCTGGAGGGGGTTCATAGTGCCCGGATCAACATTGATGTACGGGTCTAACTTGAGCATATTCACAGTCAGGCCGCGTGCTTCCAGAATGGCTGCGAGAGAGGCAGCTGCCACCCCTTTACCCAAAGAAGATACGACACCGCCTGTGATGAAAATAAATTTAGTCATAGTATTGGGTGCTATATGAAAGTAATCGGAAAACCTGAAAGGCACTGTAGCAAAATCAGGTTACGCCTGCAATCTAATCTCCTGTCCTTGACTACTTTACCGTATCTATTTAGGCTGTACGTAGGATTTATTTTGCCATTCTCGTAAAAGGAGATTAAGTTTCATGATGCGTCTTTTTGTTACAATTATCATTCTCATTGCCGTCGCCGTTGGCGTATTAGCTCTATTTTTACATCGTGATCAATTAGTTACACTCATCATTTTCCGTGATTTCTTTGACGTCACCCTGCCGATTCTGGCCTTTGGTGCCCTGGTTAAGTTTTTGTGCACAAGTTGCGCAACTTGTGGCTGCGGCAGCAGCTGCGGATGCGGAGCCAACTGCGCCTGCAAGAAGTAAGCTTTCACTGCTTGATCAAAAATCCCCGCTGAAGCGGGGATTTTTTTTGGTACGCGCGTAGCCCGGTCGCGTTTTTTGCGGCCGGGGTTGTCAATATGTTCCCGGCCGCAAAAAGCGCGCCCGGGCTACGATTCAACAACAAATTCTGGATCAACAAAGTAACCCGGCACTTGCACCAACTTACTCCCCGCAAAAACCAGTGGCAGCGTCGCCCGCTCCCACACTGGCACTTTCCATTCCTGAAATAAATTCTTGAGTGACACCTTGCCCCTCGCAGCAATTTCAACCGTCTCACCTGGGACACGGAAGCGCACGGTCAATCCAGCGGCGAGCTCGGTAGGTATTGCGGCAACACGAGCCGGGTCGACAATAAAAATATCATCGCCATGGCGACGAACTTCCGCACCGCGCCAGGCGACGCACGGGTTGCGATCCCATGCAGCGGTTAACACCGTTTTCTGGATACTATGAACTTTGTTGGTGTCCGGCAATGCATAACCTTGCTGCTCTATCCACACACGCAATATTACTCGCTGCCAGGCATCACTAAAACCCAATAACTTGCTTACAGACAATGTGTTAGGTCGCTTACCTAATGCTGTATGCAAGCGCTCATTTGCCGCCTCTTCAAGTAATACTTGAGCTTCAGCGCAGTGTGCCGCGGTACGTGATAGGACCGTTTCAACACTTGGCCACTGCCGCTTTAAAACCGGCAACACTTCGCGGCGCAAGTAATTGCGCGCCAATGAGCAATCATCATTCGATTCATCTTCAACCCAGACAAGTTGACGTTCACGGGCATAAGCCAGTAACTCGGCACGAGAAAATGCCAGCAAAGGCCGGCCATGAAAGCCGCGCGCAAAAGGCTTGATGACTGGCATGGCAGATAACCCTTTCGGCCCCGCCCCACGCATTAACTGCAATAAAACCGTTTCCGCCTGATCATCTTGGTGATGCCCCGTCAGCAACACATCATCTGTTTGGAGTAGATCTGTAAAGACTTGATAACGTGCATTGCGCGCCGCCTCTTCCAGGCTCGTACTGGCCGAATGATCGAGATTAACGTGATGCAGATAAAATTCGAACCCGTATCGTTCGCAAAGATTTTTACAATGCTGCGCCCACGCGTTTGCATTTGGACTCAAGCCGTGGTGAACGTGAATGACGTGAAAATTTAGCGGTAATTGCTGACTAACGCCGTGACATAAATCGAGTAAAACACTGGAATCCAATCCGCCGCTCAGCGCAATCAAGCAGCGTTTCTTTGCGTGCCGCCGACAAAAATCGCGGACGGAATCCAGCAACATCAGGCACCCAAACCAAATGACATGAGGCGCTTGTATCGATCTTCTACCAACGTTTTTAATGGTACAGCTTTCAACTCATCCAACTGTTGCAGAATGGTTTTCTTGATAGTGCGTGCCATTGCTTCGTAATCACGATGCGCACCGCCGAGTGGCTCGGGGATAACGCCATCAATTAAACCTAATTGTAAAATACGTTCGGCAGTCGGATTGAGTGCTTCCGCTGCGAGTGAAGCATTTTCCGCGCTTTTCCAGAGAATCGATGCGCAGCCTTCCGGCGTGATAACAGAATAAATTGAGTATTGCAGCATGAACATACGGTCGCCAACACCAATCGCTAATGCGCCGCCTGAACCACCTTCACCAATCACAATACAAATAATAGGGGTTTTCAAGCGTGCCATTTCAAATAAATTTCTGGCGATCGCTTCACTCTGATTGCGCTCTTCAGCGCCGATACCGGGATAAGCACCGTTAGTATCAATGAAGGTCACGATAGGCAGTTTAAATTTCTCGGCCATTTTCATGAGGCGCAGGGCTTTGCGATAATCTTCGGGGTTAGGCATACCGAAGTTACGTTCGATTTTTTCTTGTGTCTTACGACCCTTCTCCTGGCCTATCAACATCACCGGCTGACCATCAATTCTGGCTAACCCAGCCATGATGGCGGGACCCGCTGAAGTCATGCGGTCGCCGGATAATTCGTCAAATTCGGTAAAGATTCGCGAGATAAAATCAATGGTGTGCGGACGCAGCGGATGACGCGCGAGTTGCGTCACCTGCCAAGGTGTCAGCTTACCAAAAGTTTCTTTAATCAAGTGGTTACACTTGTTTTCTAAACGATTAATTTCTTCGCTGAGATTGATGTCAGCATCGGTTCCAACTAATCGCAATTCTTGAATTTTAGCTTCAAGTTCTGCAATCGGCTGCTCGAAATCAAGGAAATTGATATTCATCATACCATAAGGTCTCGCGATCGACGAAAAGGGGGTTATGATACCTGAATTCTTGGCCGGGCAACAGAACCTCGGGCAAATTTGAAGCACTCGTCATTGCGAGCCTTGCGCTTTTTGCAAGGCGTGGCAATCCAGCCCTTCTGTTGCTTAAGTGCAAATCAATTGGCTGGATTGCTTTGTCGCAAAAGGCGCTCCTCGCAATGACAAGCGCATGACAAAACACCGCAAATTTGCTTTAATCGAGGGCTGGCAAGCGAATATCAAATCACAGGAAACGAGCTGCAATGGAGCCAAAATTTATACATCTACGGTGCCACACCGAGTTTTCACTCCGTGATGGATTAGTCCAGGTCACCGGTATGATGGAAAAGGCCGCTGCCTGCGGAATGCCTGCCATTGGTATTTCTGATCTCTGCAATCTCTATGCAACCGTCAAATTTTATAAAGCCGCCCATGATGCCGGCATCAAGCCGATTATTGGTGTTGATGTCTATCTACCCAATCCTGAAAAAGCAGAAACACCATTCCGCCTGACCCTAATCTGCCAAAATAATGCCGGCTATCAAAACCTGATGAAGCTGGTCTCGAAAAGCTTTCTTGAGGGGCAAGATGAGGGCGAGAGACCTCTGATCCAACGAGCCTGGTTAGAAGCCTTGTCAGACGGCCTCATTGCGCTTTCAGGCGCCGCCGAGGGTGATATCGGTCACGCATTAATCGAAGGCGACAACAAGAAAGCGGCCGCATGCTGGGAAGCCTGGCACGCCCTCTTCCCTGATCGCTTTTATTTGGAAATTAGCCGTGTTGGCAAACCCGAAGAAAAAACGTATATACCGGCTGCCGCCAAGCTTGCGGAGCAATTTAATATCCCGGTGGTTGCCACCAACGATATCCGCTTTCTGGAAAGTGATGACTTTGATGCCCACGAGGCACGAGTCTGCATTCATGAAGGCATGATACTTGCCGATCCACAACGTACCCGACACTATACAGACCAACAGTATTTTCGCACGCAAGAAGAGATGGTGAAGCTATTTGCAGACATTCCTGAGGCATTACAAAACACCGTCGAAATCGCCAAACGCTGCAATGTCACCTTTAAGCTCGGCATCAATTTAATGCCGCACTTCCCTGTTCCTGAAACCGACACCGCTGAATCGTATTTAGATCGCGTGGTGCGCGAAGGTCTCGCAATTCGTCTCGCTATTATTCTCGATAAACAAGCTGCAGATTATCAGGAAAAATACGACGTTTATGAAAAACGTTTAGTGCGCGAATTAGAAGTTATCAACAAAATGGGATTTGCTGGTTACTTCCTGATTGTGGCCGATTTCGTCCGCTGGGCGAAAGAAAATGAAGTGCCGGTAGGCCCGGGTCGTGGATCGGGTCCTGGCTCGCTTGTTGCGTATTGTTTAATGATTACAGATCTTGATCCAATTGCACTGGAACTGCTGTTTGAGCGCTTCTTAAATCCCGAGCGCGTATCCATGCCTGACTTTGATATCGACTTTTGCATGGAAGGCCGTGATCGCGTCATTGATTACGTGATGCATAAACACGGTCACGACAGCGTCTCGCAAATTATTACTTACGGCACCATGGCTGCCAAAGCTGTGGTGCGCGATGTCGGCCGCGTGCTGGCACTTGGTTACGGTTTTGTTGATACCATCGCAAAATTAATTCCATTTGAATTAGGAATTACGCTTGATAAAGCGATGGAGCAAGAACAACTACTGCGTGAACGCTACAATCAGGAAGAAGAAGTTCGCACGCTGATTGATCTCGCGCGCAAACTGGAAGGCACCACGAGAAATGTTGGTAAGCATGCCGGTGGTATTGTTATCGCACCAGGAAAATTAACCGATTTCGTGCCGCTTTATTGTGAGCGTGGTGAAGCCGCACATCCTGTCACACAATTTGATAAAGACGATGTTGAAGCAGTTGGCTTGGTCAAGTTCGACTTTTTAGGTTTGAAAACATTAACCGTGATTGACCGTGCATTGCGAATTATTAATCACGGCAAGCAAACAGATAAAGTTGATATTACACTCATTCCACTTGACGATGCCGCAACGTTTACGCTGTTAAAACAATGCAAGTCTACCGCCGTATTCCAGCTTGAATCTCATGGTATGCGTGACTTGATCAAGCGTCTGCAACCGGACTGCTTTGAAGATATTATCGCGCTAGTCGCACTGTTTCGACCTGGACCGTTGCAATCCGGCATGGTCGATGACTTTATCAACCGTAAACACGGACGCTCGCGGGTTATTTATCCGCATCCAGATCTCGAGCCAATCCTGCGTCCAACTTACGGTGTTATTGTTTACCAAGAACAGGTTATGCAAATTGCCCAGGTACTGGCGGGTTATACGCTAGGCGCTGCAGACATTCTGCGTCGCGCCATGGGTAAGAAAAAACCTGAGGAAATGGCAAAACAACGCGAGATCTTCACACAAGGCTCGGTAAAACGCGGCGTAAAAGAAGAAACCGCAACGTCCATCTTCGATTTAATGGAAAAATTTGCCGGCTACGGTTTTAACAAATCTCACTCTGCCGCTTATGCCTTAATTGCGTATCAAACCGCATGGCTGAAAACCCACTACCCTGCTGAATTTATGGCGGCGGTATTGTCTTCTGATATGGATCGCACGGATAAAGTCATCTTATTTTTAGATGAGTGCAAGTCACTGAAATTAAAAGTGACGTCGCCCAATATCAATCAAAGCGATTATTTTTTCAAAGTGATCGATAAAGATAATCTCATGTACGGCTTGGGCGCTGTAAAAGGTGCAGGTGAAGGTGCGATTGAAAACATCATTGAAGCACGTAAACAAGGCGGCCCCTTCAAAGACATTTTTGATTTATGCCAACGTATCGATTTGCGCAAATCCAACCGTCGCGTATTGGAAACGTTGATTAAATCAGGTGCCATGGATTGTCTCGGCAAGCATCGCTCTACGCTGATGGCCTCACTCAATAATGCCTTGCAGCAAGCAGAGCAAGCGCAGAAAAATGCGGCTTTCGGTCAACATGATTTACTCGCTGTGCATACGGCATCTGCAGCACCGCAATTTGTGGAAGTTGAACCGTGGGATGACAAAACATTATTGTTAGGTGAAAAGGAAACGCTGGGTTTTTATTTAAGTGGACATCCATTAGACCGATACTTCAAGGAAATCAGTCAATTCACAACGGAAAAAATTATCAATCTCCACCCCGGTGACCACACCAATGTGACTGCGGCCGGATCGATAATTAACATTCGCACACGACAAACCAAGCGCGGCGATCGCATCGCAATTTTCTCTCTTGATGATGGCACCGGGCAAATCGAAGTGGTCTGCTTTTCTGAATGCTTTCAAAAATATCGCCAGCACATTGTCGACGATAAAATCATGGTGGTTTCTGGTGAAATTGGTATGGATGACTTCAGCAACAAACCACGCATCATGGGTCGCGAACTCATCACAATTGAAGAAGCGCGTGAAAAATTCGCTAAATATCTGCAAATCAATATTAATGGTGACAAGCCATTTAATACAGAACGGCTGAAAAGTTTATTGTCTACACATCTTGGCGGCGGCTGCCCGGTGGTGTTGAATTATTTACAGAATGGCGCGCAAGCACGCATTCGCTTAGGCAACAAATGGCTAGTAAAACCGAGTGAAAATCTTTTAGCCGGCATACAGAAAGAACTAGCATTAGATAACGCGGAAATCATTTATTGATCTCATCTGAGTAGGATGTTCTTATTCAGTAACCAAAAGGAGCTTTAACGTTATGGACATTCCGTTTCTCTGTGTTTTTCTCGCTTTTATCTTTAATTATCTCACCAAAGTGCCACTCGCAATTGCCATGGCGCAATGCCCGGGCGGCTACAATAATCACCAACCACGCGACCAACAAGCGACATTATCTGGATGGGGCAAGCGAGCACTAGGTGCACATCTAAATGGTTTTGAATGTTTCCCAGCATTCGCAGCCGCAGTTATCATGGCGCATATAAGCGGAGTGAGCGGCGATACATTCAATTGGCTGTGTATTGGTTTCCTGGTCTCACGCGTGATTTACACCATGCTTTATCTGGCAGATATAAATATTCTACGCTCGCTAGTTTGGGGAGCGGGTATGTTTTGTGTAGGTTGGATTTTTGTGTTGGCGATTTATTAAATCCAAGCGCATGATTGTAGCCCGGTCGCGTTTTTTGCGGCCGGGACGAATATATTCCCGGCCGCAAAAAAAACGCGACCGAGCACAAACATCAATTCATTCTATAAGCAGGTGTTAATTCCAATTCTTTTTCAACACCATCAACCTGATTTTCGATTTTTCCAGACTCGCTATTGAAAACAATCATACTCGCGCCGCTTAAATCAACGTGCTTTTCCAAATCTTGCAACAACAACTCCCCGGTTTTATTGCAATCTTGCTGCGCCGCACAATACGATTCACTATTCGTTTTAAAGCCAACGCTTAAGAATCGATCTTGATTTTGTATCCCGGAAATTTTTGTACGTGACGCAAAACTCAGTATTGGCACATCACTTTTACCACTCATTTCTATGCTATAAACATTAGATCTAAATGATTCCAGCATTGTTTTGCTTTTAAAAATCAAGATAACCCCGGCAAAAACCACATCACTGCTGCCGATGAATTTATCTCGTACCTTCACTACGCACAACAAGCCTTCTGGTTTGATTTTTGCAGGCTCAACTGCCACTACTGGTTGATAAAGTCTTG
>CAZWPD010000040.1:0-22192 GCA_964636145.1 uncultured Coxiellaceae bacterium | reverse complement strand
CGACCACTGGCTTAGGTTGCACGACCACTGGCTTAGGTTGCACGACCACTGGCTTCATTATCTGGCTTGGTGCCTGCTGCTTAATTGTCACCGGCATTGGTGATGTGTCAGCATGCGGCTTCACGTACACCACTCGCCGCTGCTCCTTAACATATGAATGCTGTTTTGTGATGTGCACGCCATGCCCCGCACTAGTTGGCATGGATTGCATATTGTTCATTGAGCTGCAACTTGTGAGTGCCATCATGGCCAAGGCCAGATACGGCAACTTGATGAGTGTCTTGGCTGCGATTTTCATGACTGAACGACCTGAGTGCTATTCATGTTCATCCTCCTGATGAGGCTTTTAAATTCCATTTAGATTCATTGTAAAACATTTGAAAATGTCAAAAAGTCGTCAAATTCGTGAAATGGGACTTAAGTAATTGTGTCGATTTGCAAAAAAAATATTTTCACGAAATGCAGGCGCATTTTTAACTTTCAGCGCATGAATTGGTTAAACTTAATTTTCTAAGCAATGGAAATAGAACTATATTTTTTTAAAAAACGCCTATCGAATCGACGCTTGATGCCACAAGCGCAATCAATTTCATAGTAAACGATATTTTTTAGCGCCCATGATTAATATCGATTGTTAATCAAAGGCATCGCGAGAACATTTAAAGTAAATACGACTAAAAGCAACTGGAGGTCATGGAATGACTACAGTTTTTTAACCTCTCGCCGTATGTTATAGTTAGCGCATTAACTACAATCGATTAGAAAAGTGAAATTTCGCCAATGAACATCTTCGATAAAATCGTTTTAACAGAAAATGATGCGGCGTCATTTGGTTTTAAATGGGAAACCGCTCAACAAATAAAAGAACAGATTGTTAGTGAAATCGCAGAAGTTGATGCACACCTTGAAGATAAGGATCAGGTTAAGCTGCAAGAGGAAATTGGCGATTTATTGCACGCTGTATTTTCTTTGACCGTTTACTGTGGGCTGAACCCTGAAGCCACGCTAAGCAGAAGTGTGGAAAAATTTGAACGTCGCCTGCACGCAGTTAAGCAATTGGCGACTCAAGACGGACTCAGCACACTCAATGGCAAATCATTTAGAGAATTAATGGAATATTGGGCTCGAGCCAAAAAAATTAACGATGGTCAATAAAATTACACCACCTGCCCCGCCGCCCAACCTGACGACCACGCCCACTGAAAATTAAAACCGCCCAGCCAACCGGTGACATCCATGACCTCGCCAATAAAATAGAGACCTGGCACTGCTACAGCTTCCATGGTTTTGGACGAGACCGCATGACAGTCCACGCCACCCAATGTCACCTCAGCGGTGCGATACCCCTCGGTTCCATTAGGCTTCACCAACCACTCATTAAAGTGATTAGCAATTTCCTCCAGTCGCTGATGGGGAAAATCCGCCATTTTGGTTTCAGCATCGGCGGGAGATAAAAAAACCTCTAGCAATCGTTTAGGGAGACTTTCAGCCAACACGGTTTTTAATTGCTTATGCGCTTCGGTTTGTTTTGCAGATTTTAATGTATCGTAGAGATTGGTATCGGGAAGCAGATTAATAGTGATGAACTCACCAGGCTGCCAATATGAAGAAATTTGCAAAATCGATGGGCCACTTAAACCGCGATGGGTAAAGAGCATATCTTCTCTGAAGCTGATGACATCATTCGACACCAAACTATCAACACCAACACCTGATAGCACCGCAAGTTTGTCTTTGTCTTCAACATGCAAAGTGAGCGGCACCAATCCAGCTCGAGTGGGCCAGACTTTAATACCAAATTGTTCAGCCACATGATAACCGAATGGGCTGGAACCCATAGTCGGAATCGATAAGCCACCTGTTGCCACAACTAGAGATTCGCAATGATAATCGCTGTTATTACATTCTATTTTGAAATGATGATCGCCCAACTTTTCAATTTTTTGAATAGTTGTATTCAAGCGCATACTCACATTGGATTGCTGGCATTCGAGCAATAACATGGAAAGAATATCCTGTGATTTGCGATCACAAAATAATTGCCCTAAAGTTTTTTCATGAAATGGAATTTCATGACGTTTTACCAAATCGATAAAATCCCATTGCGTGTAACGGCTTAGTGCCGACTTACAAAAATGCGGATTATGCGAAATATAATCAGTTGGTTTGATATGCATATTGGTGAAATTACAGCGCCCACCGCCAGACATCAAAATTTTTTTGCCAGGTTTATTAGCTTGATCCAGTACCAGCACGTTACGACCGCGCTTGCCGGCTTCGATGGCACACATCAAACCAGCAGCGCCAGCACCAATGATCAAGACATCAATTTTTTCCACGGCTACACACCCTGCAATTTGCGAGCAATTAATAGGGTGCAATCATACCATAATGCGCAACAGATGATGGTTAGAGTGCTATCTAATTGAATTATTGTATTTTTAGACTATTTATGAACGCTGCGATCATTCCTACACTCATCACTGTCATCTACTTATCAAGCCTGTTCAGTGTTCTCGTACGAGCATGATATGATACCTTAAATAAAATTCTTGATGGCAACAAGTTGCAACCGGATACCACCAACCATGGATACATCTCATTACTGGGTCTACATCCTGCTTTGCGAAAACAACACTTATTACACCGGCTATACAAACGATCTACTGAAACGCTATGATTCGCATGTTAATGGTACGGGCAGATGCAAATACACACGCAGCTTCAAGCCGGTCAAGATTGTGCAATGCTGGCGAATCGACGGCGACAAATCACTCGCCATGCAGCTTGAGCGGGACATAAAAAAAATGACTCGACCTGATAAAGATAAACTAATAATGAAGCCTTCGAGCTTGACAAACAATCCACTCATTAAACCTGTTAGCAAAGGGGAGCTCCGTGCAATCTTGTCCGTGCGGTAACAATCAATCGTATTCACAATGCTGTGGTAAATTTATTTCCGGCCAACAACTCCCTGCAAGCGCAGAGGAATTGATGCGCTCGCGATATAGTGCTTATCATCAACATCAATTCGACTACATTGCAGATACCATGCGCCCGCCTGCCTCTGATCACTTTGACGTGGAAGATGCAAAAAATTCCGAATTGGATATGCAGTGGGTCAAGCTTGAAGTAGTAAAGTCAACTCGCGACACTGTTGAATTTCGCGCGCATTACTTACTGGATGGACAAGACTACGTGTTACACGAAATTAGCGAGTTCAAACAAATCGACGGCAAATGGTATTACGTCAACGGCACACATTCTGACAACAAGAGCATCACGAGCAAAGTTGGCCGCAATGATCCCTGCCCGTGTAACAGCGGCAAAAAATATAAAAAATGCTGCGGCTAAAGTTTATTGGTTTTTCGATCGTTGTTAGGCCATAAGCAAAATATGATGCCCGGTATTGCTAACAACACGGTTTTAGCGATGAATGGAGGAATCGGGCCATGACTGAGTAATCCCGGTAATGAAAAATAACCAAACAAAATTAACACACACATAATCATTAAACTAGCGCGAGACAAGGTCGATTTTAATTGCAGCACTGTGTACGCCAGCATTAAGGTTTTGGAAAAAAACTGCCAGATCATAAACACAACCAGATAACCAACAATTGCATAAATCCACCACGGCGACAGCCCCAATCCTTGCTCCACGTCGAGGACATCTACCATCACACCCTCAGTCGCAAACGTTCTAATTGGAACATAGTCATAAACATTAGCCAGATTCATCAGGTTGAACAGAAATATAAAATAAAATCCGTAAGGCTTTAGCTGCATGGATTTCTTTTGCAGCATGAGATACGACCACACATACAACAGAGCATTAGTGCCTGAGCCAACAAAAGCAATTAAGGCAACATAGTATGGATGGCCTTGCGAGTAAATCAGAACATTATCGACAGCTTGATCAATGTTGAGTAACAAAAGAATATTGAGCGCACTCATGCCGCCGTAATTAATATCGAAAGGGCTGTGCTTATAGCCAAACATCCACGCCATAGTTGCATGTGCATACTCATGTGCAAACACAGCGAGATGATGACTGAGTATTAAAAATATTGGAGTTGCCATAACAAGGATGACGTAATTGATAAACGGGGACCTAGTGCTTTTTTTCATCCCACCCTCTTTCAAATAGCCAATTCTTAGGAATCAAGCGCGCTTTACACACCATCTGGCGATTTCAGCCAACAATCTCGATGTGCCGTGGTTGGCAGCGACAACAGCGCCGTATGGAGACTTTTGGTATAGCGGTACTGCTGTAGAAAACTCACGCGAAGAAAGCACACGACCACTGTTCGCACCGATTAACTGGGCTTGAATATTAATTCGCATGACGGGAAGACGTTGGGTGTAATCAATCAGCATAGTTTTGATTTGTGTGCGCAAGGCATAGTCATATTGACCAATGAATGGCGGGGCAATGACGGTTTTAAAGCGATTAGTTTTCAGCATCGTGGCCACCAATAACGGCGTCAGCATATCTGCTGGTGTCTCTATCCAGTGACTGACCGCATAATATGAAATCTGATACGGCTGCATGGTAAATGCAATGCGAGTGGTATTGTAGACCGGGTCAGTATCTGGACGCATCACCAAAAGAGTTCTCGAATGACGGCCTGACTTTGCGACATGATCCGGCACCGAGTTAATAACATAACCGTTATCCGGGCCAAGTTTCGCGGGCGACAATATCGAACATGCCGAAACTGCCAGCATCATCACAAGAACTAATAATTGCTTC
Source organism: uncultured Coxiellaceae bacterium (assembly GCA_964636145.1). Lineage (GTDB taxonomy): Bacteria > Pseudomonadota > Gammaproteobacteria > DSM-16500 > DSM-16500 > Aquicella. Next base: position 17,437 of record CAZWPD010000040.1, on the reverse strand, counting down.
ATGATCATATTCATTGCTACTCACCTGGCCCATTAGATTGACGTTGCACACCACGAATCAGAATCGATGGATTTTGCCTCAACTCGGCAGACACTTCTACCAGCGATCTGGTGATGCTATCCAGATTAGATACCAACTGGTAGGTAGCCGGCAGCGTTTGCATTTCAAACATATGCATGGCATTCGCTGTGGTTTTTACGAGAGGAATAAAATCCCTGCTGGCTTTTTCGGTATTAGCTAAAATTCTATCCATGCGCTCATTATTGGCGGCTAACGAACCTGTCACTTTCTGAATGTTAAGGAGAATTTCCTTGATGTTTTGTTGATTTTCTTTATCTAGCAATGAACGGATTGAAACAGTCACTTCACGCAGATTATCAGACAATTGGCTCAAAGCCGTATCGAGACGCATGAACAACGAAGGGCCAGTTTTAATCACCGGGAAATCTTCGCCGCTCAGAATTGGAATGGGGGTAAGATTTTCACTTTTATCTTTAAGTGCAATAAAAGTGGTACCCGTGACACCTCGAGTTTGCAGTGTGGCAATCGTTCCCTGTGTGACTGGTGTTGTGCTCTTAACATTAAGTAATAACGCCACCAGCTGTGGATTATGATCATCAAGATCGATACTTTTTACACTGCCAACGTCCACACCATTAAATTCAACTGGCGAATCAATATTAAGGCCAGACACAGACTCTTGCATATAGACTTTATAAGTTGTGTAATGCTGAATACTAAAGCCGGATGATAGCCAGATAATTGCCATCACCATTGCAGTCACCAGACAAATAACAAAGCCGCCAACTGCCGCATAATTGATATTAGTTTCCATTACCATTATCCCCACTAGCGTGACTACCCTCAGCAATTCTGCCGCGGGCACCTTGAAAAAATTCGTGTATTAACGGATTAGGATTCTTCACCAGCTCCGCCATGGGTTCAACAGCCAACACGACACCTTGACCCAAAAAGGCAACTCGATCAGTGACCTTCCATAAACTGTCAAGGTCGTGAGTAATCATGACGATAGTAAGCCCCATTGTCTTCTGAAGATTCAATATTAACTCATCGAAGCCTTCAGCGGTATTAGGGTCTAACCCTGCCGTCGGTTCATCGAGAAAGATTAACTCTGGATCCATGACAATCGCACGAGCAAGCCCTGCTCGTTTTTGCATACCACCGCTCAACTCTGAAGGATATTTCAATGCCGAACTTTCCGGCAAACCTGCCATCATGATTTTTAAAAGCGCTAGCTGCTCGATGGTATCCGGATCGAGCTTGGTGTGTTCTTGTAGCGGAAATGAAACATTTTCCTGCAAGGTCAGCGAACTAAAAAGCGCATTCTGCTGAAACAAGACACCCCAACGGCGCTGTATCTTTAGCAGAGTCTCGTGTGATGCTGTTGTCAGCTCCTCACCAAAAATTTTTATAGAGCCAGAATAAACAGGGTTTAAAGCCAAAATGGCGCGCAACAGCGTTGTTTTACCGGAACCGCTGCCACCGACTATCCCTAACACTTCGCCGCGATTTATAGTTAAATTTAAATTATTATGAATAACTGTGCTACCAAAGCGAGTTTGCAAATTGTGAATTTCTATTATGGCATCAGTTTGCGTCATAGTTTTAATTCACTGAAGACGATGGAGAAAATGGCATCTGCAACGATGATAAAGAATATCGCCAGCACTACGCTGCGCGTCGTGTTCGTGCCAACACTATCAGCGCTACCGCCTACTTTAACACCTTGATAGCAGCCGATACTGGCTATAATCAAAGCAAAAACTGGCGCCTTGCCCAAGCCTATAAATAATGACCGCAATGGAATAACAGCAGGAAAACGATGCAAAAAGTCGTACCAGCTAATTCCTAACATGGAGCTCGACATCACCATGCCACCAAAAACACCAAGAATATCTGCCCATACCGTTAGCAAAGGTAAAGCAATCGCAAGCCCAGCAATTCTCGGCAGCAACAATAATTCAGACGGGGTGACACCCATCGTATCAAGCGCATCAATTTCCTGATTCAATTTCATCATTCCAAGCTGCGCAGTAAACGCAGAACCAGAGCGACCAGCAACCATAATCGCTGTCAGCAACGGACCAAATTCGCGCAAGATAGCGAGACCGAGCAAATCAACGATAAAAATATTGGCACCGTAGTTTTTGAGCTGCAAGCCCATTTGATAAGTGATCACCACACCGATCATGAATGACAATAAAGCGATAATGGGAATCGCGGAATAACCGGTGCGATAGATGACACTCGCCAACGATGACCAGCGCAAGCGGCGCGGACTGCGTAGCAGCCGAAGAGCCTCCATCGATAACAGACCAATAAAGCCGAGGTATTCGTAAAAACCGCGCAGCTGAGTTGCCGTCGATTCGCCCAATCGAACAACGAAGGTCGACTGTTGCGGCTCCGGCAACTTTACTTCTTCTTGCAGGCGTTTTTCGACCAGCGCAATTAACGTCATGCAACGATCAGGGAAGCCCTGCACCTTCAGTACCAGTCCATGCTTTTTAAGCTTATCGACCCAAGTGCTTAACAACCATGCGCCTGCAGTATCCATTTTAGTGGTTGCACTGCCATCGACGACAATCTGCCCCTGATCTGGGTATTTGATTTGTTCGAGAAAGAGTTTAATTTCGGGCAAACTCGTAAGCGTCCACTCACCACCGCAGCTCAATTGCCGTGATTCTGCATCATATTGAGAGGTATTCATGGATGTTGTCATTCACTTACGCCCTTGACTGCACTCCTAAGTATCTCTTGAAACTCATATCGACAGCAAGCACCGGTTTGCACACAAAAAAATAGGCCGCAGATGCGGCCTATTTTTATGACTGATATTGTTAGCGAGTTTCTGTCACTTTCTGTTTTGCAGGGATTAACAGCACAGCATGCTCACATGCTGTTACCCAGGGACCCATGCCACCACCTTGAGGTGAAGTAATTTGTTGCCCCTCGTATCTTTGATCAATTTGCGCCATACCAACCATATCGGTTGTCACGGTGATGATGCCGCTATTTGCGCCCTTTATCTGTAGTTGGATTTTTGTGTTAATCAGTGGCTGTTTGGAGCTGGAATCAATAATTTTAATTTTCATATGAGAACTCCTGTTTTTTTATTCGGCTGACTCATCGACACACACGAAAATTAGACCTGACAAACAAGTATATCCGATGCAGAGATGGGAATTCTTAAGGGTGTAAGTATATTGTTTGAGCGAAATAATGGATCAGCGCCATTATTTGCTCAGCAAGTACCCCCAATAAGAAACTGAGGGCAATTTATAAGCTAGCAATACTATTCACGCGACTCCAGGTTTGTGAACGGCCAAATAATGAAATGCCGATATAACCGCGCACATTGAGACTATTAGCGTCATTGCTTAATTGAATGCTGCAGTGGTAAGTTTTTCCATTATGAGGGTCAAGAATCTTGCCGCGCGCCCAACGACCGGGGTTGCTTTCATCGGCCTTCAAACCACGTAAAATAGTCATACCGACAATCCGCTGGTTATGCAGACTCCCCTCACAGGCATCGCAGCGTTCATTCTGATCATAACCCGGGGTTGGAAAAATTTGGATGATACTGCCTTGCAGCACACCGGAAGACTCAGTAATGCGCACAACCGCTTTGGGTTTCCCCGTTACATCATCAATGGTTTTCCATAAGCCAACAGGCGAACCTGATGCTGCCAGTGTAATTTGTGCGGTGAATAGCGCCAAAAGCGCCGACACGATCAGCAGCAGGTTTTTCATGAAGATTACTTCCTTAGTTTATCCAGCAATGAAAAAATGGTTTCGCTAATTTCATCAGCGGGTAAGGTGCCAGCTATTTTGACATACTGCGGCGCGCGTTCACCAGCACGAGCTTGGTATTGGCTATAAAACTGACGCAGCGGGCTAGTCTGCTCGTGATACACAGCCAGGCGCTTGCGCACCGTCTCCTCACTGTCATCAGGTCGCTGCACCAGCGGCTCACCAGTGACATCGTCTACACCCGGCACTTTCGGCGGTTGGTGAATGAGATGATAAATGCGACCTGATGGCAGGTGCATGCGGCGCCCAGTGAGACGATCGATGATCTCAGCATCTGGCACATCAATATCAATCACAAAATCAATGCCAGTAAGTTTATTCAGAGCTTCAGCCTGCGCAACCGTGCGCGGAAAACCATCCAATAAAAAACCATCACGACAATCTGCTTGTTTAATGCGCTCATCAACCAAGGCAATCACCAGCTCATCTGGCACTAGACGGCCGCTTTCGACGATTTCTTTGACCTGCTTGCCGAGCTCACTGCCGCTGGCAATTGCTGCGCGCAAAATATCGCCAGTTGAGATTTGCGGAATGCCGTAACGTTTGGTTAACTGTTTGGATTGAGTGCCTTTACCAGCGCCTGGGGCACCTAGGAGAATAAGACGCATACCACCTTCCTTTAATTGATAATGGCGGTATTTTAGTGGGGATAGCGCCGGGACTCAATGTTTTAAAGCATCATTATGGCCCAGGACGCTTACGCTCGTCTGAATTGGGCGGTGATTGCTCTACTTTGGCTGATAATTTATTGCCGTCATTATACCCTGGCGTGATTAAGGTTGGCGGGGCCATCACATCCCCAACTTTAGGAGCAGGATCTACTGTTACTGCGATTGAGGCCTGCTTAGCCGTCGCAGCATCCACATTTAACCCTTGGAACATTTGTTTAGTCGTACCTGGACTCGAAGCTGCAAGATATGCTCCATTGTAATTCCCAACTTTTTCAATCTGGGTTTTTAGTAATTTGCTGTAATTTCCCTCGCGTTGATACCAGCGCTTGTTATTATTGATCTCCGCTAACTGCGATTGTAGATCCTTGATTAAATTTTCTTTTGCCGCAACTACATTTATGTCTGGGTTTGATTTGAGATTAGCGACAAGATTCATGACCTTGGTCATCATTTTATCTTGCTCTACTTTATGTGTATCACCCTTATAAGCATTGAATGAGGTAAGCACCGTTTTGAGAAACGCCGAAAAATCATTTCTCATACGTTCATTCACAAGATCTGCTGGTGTTTTAGCCTTTGAAACAGAAGATGGCAATTGTATTGGTTTTGCTGATTCAGGCTTAGCGCTCATTGCTGGAGTTGATATGGAAGGCGGAGGCTGCATCGCGACTGGTTGAGGATCCGGAGCTTTCACGACAGGCTCTGGAGCTGAGGCTTTTGCTGCCGGTTTAAGTTCTGGGTTCATTTCATAGAGCATTGCCTGGAGCTGTTCTCGCGTTTTAGGTTGAGATGGACTTACCTTCTGCTCGACCTCTTGCTCTACATCGTCGACATCATTTTCAAAACCTTCATCATCGGTAAGATTGCTTGCGGATGATACCGTGTCATCCATTGACGTTGTAAGATTTGGGCTGCTTGTCATATCAGAGTCTGTTGCCTGCTCTGCCATGAATGCATCAAGTGCATCTTCCATTTCTTTTTGTTGTTCGGCAGCTAAATCATCTAGAGCGCCGTCATCTTTCACTTGAGGTGATTTGGACTGTGAGTTGATTACATCTAACACTTCATCAAGAATTGCGGACCTTCCTGGTATCTTGTTTTTTAAAACTTCAACTTGCTCGTCTTGGCTCATTGCGGAAAGAATTTGATTTTTACCCTCTCGCGTTGGCTCGAAAACATATGCTGCGAAACGCTCGTCGGGAGACATAGCCTTAAGTTCGGCAAGCCGTGCGTTTTGCTTTTCTTTTACATCAGCGGCAATCGTAGTAACACTTATTTTAGCGGCTCGCAACAGAGGGTCAAGCTCGGCACCTTGTTGACTATTGACGGTCACCGCAAAATCGACAGAGCGAATTTGACTATCTACAAGACCACTTGGCATTTCACTGCCAGGGCTAGCTTCTAAAAATTTTTTCGCATTACCGAGTAATTCATTGAAGAGCAACGGATAACGGGCAGCTCGTTGTACACCCTGTATGGGAATATTCGATAATAGCTGCTCTTTCTTTACATCATCTCCCGTCCAGACTTTAAGAGCAGCTTGTTTTAACTTAGCGCCGAATTTTGGGTTATCCATGAAATGCTTGGATAATTCAATCAACGGTTTAATTTCTTGAAGATATGCATTATATTTTTCGGCATTTATATTAAAATTTAACTCCGCATCTGAGGCATCACTCTGAAATTGAATCCATTCAGGGCCATTCGGATATTTCTTGAGAAGAGCCTCAGCCATTTCCTGCATAGCATTTAACAAATTAGCCATGGGATCTTTTTTACCTGGAAAGGCAGCTTTATATTTATTTAACGCAGCCACACCCTCAAGAAAACTGAGTTCAGATTTTCTGATTTCTTCCGCACGTTGATTGGCTATCCTTGCCGCCTTGAGAACAGTTTCATCACGACGGTTAGCGCCCATCTAGCCACCTCTTCTCTTATTTTTATTCTTAAAGTATAGGTGACAGGGTGCAAATTTCAGGAAGTGAGTATAATCAACAAATTGTGGCCAACTTATTGATTAAGTAAATGAAGAGATAAATATAGCTCTACAAGTGGAGCCCGAGATCGCGCAAGGCGTTCAACGCACGCTTGCTGCCAAGCTCCTGCCACTGCTCGTACGCCTCAATCGGCAGTAAAATATGGCGCTGATTCACCGATTGCAACACATCCATAAGCATGACAAATTGCGCAGCGAGACAGCTGTATAAATCAGCTGTTTTACTAGAAATATTAGCGTAAGCCGATCTACCGATATCCACAAAATAACGCACTTTGACGTGGCGCTTGTCGGCGACACCGGGAAATAAGCTGGAAAACAGCAGGCATTGATCGCCTACTTCTGCGAGTGTGTAACGGCGCATGATATCTTTTTCCTGCATGGCGTGCAGAAATTCTGCGGCAATGACACGATTGGCAAGTTCGGGTTTAGCTGTATAACGAATTAAGAGGGAAACAAGATAGGCTTCAATTTCTTCGTGCAAATTTATCTGACAACGATCTTCAGCTCCTTTGACTGCATCGCGCCACAGGATAATGACATTTGACGGGGTATCTTCCTTCACGTAACCTCCTCCCAAATCATGACATCCATACCTTTAGTATAACTGCATGAAATTAAAAGTGGATGATGTAAAATAGATATTTTAGCGGCGATTTACGACAATATATGCAAACACTTAGCAGAACATGGTTTATCTCGGATTTGCACCTTGACCCCGGCCACCCGGAAATCACCAGTCAATTCAGTAAGTTATTGAGCTCCTGCAATGAGTCAGTCGACGCACTCTATATTCTCGGTGATTTATTCGAAATCTGGATAGGCGATGACGATGACTCCAGCTTCCACCAGGAAATCACCCAACAAATAAAACTCATCACCGAGCGCGGCACCAAAGTTTATCTCATGCACGGCAATCGCGACTTTCTCATTGGCAGTAAGTTTCTTACTGCAACCGGCGCAGAATTACTAGCAGAAGAGCACAAAATCAATCTCTACGGCACACCAGTGCTCTTGATGCACGGCGACACTCTCTGCACACAAGATATCGCGTATCTTCGTGCGCGTAAATTCGCGCACAACAAAATCATTCAAACTTTATTTTTATTGCTGCCTATGAGTTTCAGGAAGAAAATTGCTGCGCGCGCCCGCAAAGCCAGCGCAGCACACACGAGTAGCACAGCATTAGCTATCATGGACGTCACGCAAAGCGAAGTGGAAATAGTGATGAAAAAACATCAAGTGGATTATCTCATTCACGGCCACACGCACCGTCCCGATACACATCAATTTAAGATGGATGCGCACAACAAAACCCGCATTGTATTACCGGCATGGCACGACGGCGGCAGCGTTTTTGAGTGGCGAGAAGATGGCCTGAAATCGCAGCAAGCAATTTAAATTTCAGAACATTATTTCTTTTTTCCTGGTCTCGATGTCTCGAGCCTGCCTGGTGCAGACCCGGTTGGTACCACTCTTTTCACTTGCTCTGGCTCAGCTGCTTTCTTACCAAATAATCCTAATGATTTCGTTTTTTTTGGCTGTACAGGTTGAGGATAATTTTTACCAAGCTCGCCCAATTCAGTGAGCAACCTTTTACTTAAGTCTTCATCAATCGTATTTTTTTTGCCTGGCGTGAGTTCCGTTTTGATCATTGCAATTATTTTATGTTTATCTGCGGGTAATTTTGCACTCATCAGCCCCTTGCACATGGTTTGCAATTTCGCCATTTGATTCGCGGAAAATCCATCTACTTCAGCAGAAATTGATTTTAAAAATGCTGATTCTTGCTCCTGATGACTTCGCCCGCTAGTGCGCACTGATTGACGCGCTTTCATGTCTGCATCTTGTCGCGATATTTGTGCGGCCTGCCGCTCAGCAACCTGCGTCAGCGCATAATCCATAATGAGGCCGTTTAATCTTTCATTTACCTTATTATATAAAGTGGAATGAATTTTCTTTATTGATACGATATCTTTTCTCATCTCGCTGACAATCGCCTTTTTATTGTCGAGTGAAATATCATCTTGTCTAAGTTGATTACAAGCGCTGTCTAAATGATTAAGGGCGCTAAGAACGGATGCATCGTTATCAGTATTATCAAATGTATTTAAAATTAGAGTGTGTAGCATTTCAAGATTTCCATTACGTGAACGAGACATATACCCCTCCGTTCGCCAAAGTCTTTTAAAAACGCTTTGTACATAATAATATTATAGCAGGTGTATTACACTGACGCGGGTGACGCTTACTGCTTGATTATTAAAGGAAGTAATCGCACTCGAAACCAACTAGGTGGGCAGAAACAAGAGTGACGCTAAATTAATTAGAATTAATATCAATCGGGCTACAAAATATTATAATTGAAAGAATATGTATTTTCATCGCTATTCGAGCATACAACTTTTGCAAACAGACTATGTATCACGATTGACTCTCTCGGCAGCTGATCGCGCAGATAAGTTAAACGTGCAACTTTGATGGCAGCAGCCGATCGCTGATTTTGTTCGTGGCGAGCATTATCAATTGCCTCATGGTTAGTACGCAAAAACAAATCCCGACAGACAAATGATATGATCACCATAACAAGCATAACAAGACTCAATGTCCGATAGCCATCATTCGGAAAATGAGCGATCATAGCCTCGATGGGTGGCGAGTCAAACTCAGAGCCATATCTCGGACTCGCTCGCCAACTTTTAATAGCTGCATCAACTTGCTCGGGGCTAGGATAGCCACTGGCATAAGTGTGGTAGGCAATTTCCAAAAAATATAGTGTCGAAAGAAGAATTACAAATTGAGATATTCGCAATACGTACGGAAGCCTAGTTGCACCCCAGCGCGCACCATCACGGTAGGTTAATCTTGCATTCGCTTGTGTTGTGCTGCGAAGTATTGCTTGATCTATTTTCGCTTTAAATGCTGGTTGTTTGAATAACACAGTAAATGCTGCTTGGCGCGTTTCTTTTGATGCCGCACCAAAGTTTAACAAGTCCTTCACTTCAAGTTTTGGCAGTATACAACTAAGCCAAAGATCTTTATATAGCCTATTTACTTCAACAACTGGCTCTTGATTACGATCGCGCGTTAATGACATTAGGCACCAAACTCAACCCTGCAAGGTAACGGTCAGCTTGCGATGATGACTGCGAATGCGGTGCTCCCAAACATAGATCGACTGATACTTGCCAAGATCCAGCTTATGATCCGATATCGGTACAATGAGCGCGCTTTGAGTGAGTACGGCACGCACGTGTGACGGCATATCATCAGGGCCTTCATCGGTATGCTCGTAAAGCGGATCACCGTCTGGCACGAGTCGCTGCATGAATGATTCGAGATCTTTGTGCACGAGCGGGTCGAAGTTTTCACAGATAATCAGCGATGCGCTGGTATGATGCAGGAAGATGTGGCAAAGACCTGTATCAACAGGCCCTTGCTCCACAAATTTAGCTACTTGTTCCGTTACATTTACAATTCCACGTCCTGGTGTTGTTACTTCAAACTTATATTGTTTCAACATAAAACCTACAATGAAAAGGGTTTGTAACTTATTACAATGCCGTGTAATTGCATTTCTTTCTCTAACTCAGTCGCCACCAGACGTGCGGATGCTTGCTGCTTTTCTGGCCCGACAAATACACGGGTATTTTCACCAACACTGCCTGGGGTATGTTGGATAAACGCGCGATAACCTTTAGCACGCAATTTATTTACCAACTTCAGAGCATTGGTTTTTTCAGTGAAACTGCCGAGCTGAATGACGTAGGCTGCCTGCTTCAACTGCACCAGACCGTTATTATCAATCGGCATTTGGCGGTAAGCAGTAATACCAGATTTGCTGGCAATCTTCGAGTAAATGACCGGTTTAGCCAAATTAGCTTTCGCGGTTTTAATCATTTTTTTATGTGCATGTGATTTAACAGCAACTTCTTGCTTAGCAGCTTTCTTGACGCTCACCTGCTTTTTGCTTGCTTTTGCAGGTTGTGCCTTGCCAGCTTTTGCTGGTGCTTCCTGTGCGGTATTTACAGCTGGAATATCATCGACTGACGGGCCATCCAGATCAGCATTGCCAACATCGGCGCTGAGCGCGGTTGGGCCATTTGGCAGAGATTGTTCGTCAGCTTGCGACTCTGGCTGGTCCAACGATTGCAGTGAAGACTGCACTGCTGGTGACAGCGCATTTTTTTGCGCTTCAGGTGCTGCGGCGCTGCCAGCTGGGTTCGCTTCAGGCGCAGCATTAGCAGCAGTTGCTGTAGCTGACGCTGGCGCATCCTGCGTAGGCGCGGCAACATTTACAACATTCGGGTTCTCCTGATTCATGGCTGCATCAGGCTGCGGAGCATTTGTTGCTTCGACTTGCTCAGCTGATGGCTGAGCCGCATTAACCGGGCCCTGTGCGATCGTGTCAGCCGGGGTATTGGCAACCGCTTCATTTTCGTTTGAGGCGACCTGAATGGCTTGATCAGGGAATGGCGGCGCTTTAATCATGACTTGCTCACCCGGGATGTTGTTACCACCCTGAACGAACGGATACATCAATATTGCCAATCCAGCGACAACCACGATGCCTAATATGCGATGTTTGGTTTTACTTTCCATGTTTCACCTCAAACGTTAATAATAATATTGGTCTGGTTTATTGTGCCGCCGCATCATTCAACATCAGCTTGGCCAACAACCGGGCTATTCCGTCTCTTAACTCATTACGATGAATAATCATATCAATTGCACCGTGTTTCAGCAAAAATTCACTGCGCTGAAAACCTTCTGGTAACTTTTCACGTACTGTCTGCTCAATCACGCGTGGACCTGCAAACCCGATCAACGCATTTGGTTCAGCAATGATGATATCACCTAACATGGCTAGACTGGCAGAGACACCACCCATAGTTGGGTCAGTCAACACCGAAATATATGGCAGTTTTTCTTCAGAGAGCTTAGCTAACGCCGCGCTCACTTTTGCCATTTGCATCAGGGAAATCAAGGCTTCCTGCATGCGTGCACCGCCGCTGGCAGAAAAGCAGATTAACGGGCAGCGCTGCTCCATGGCGGCATTAACAGCTCGAACAAAGCGCTCGCCAACAGCCGCGCCCATGGAGCCGCCAATAAAGCCGTACTCAAAAACAGCCAGGGAAACCGGCATACCGTGTAACTTGCCAAGCATGGCAACCAGGGCCTCTTTTTCGCCGGTATCGCTTTGTGCAGCACTGAGACGATCTTTATACTTCTTCAAATCTTTGAATTTGAGCTTGTCGACCGGGCCGACTTCCGCACCCAGCTCAACCTGCCCCGCTTTATCGAGGAAATATTCAATGCGTTTGCGAGCAGAGATACGCATGTGATAATCGCACTTGGGGCAAATATCTAAATTTCTTTCTAATTCAGTACGATACAACACAGAACTGCAGCTGTCGCACTTGGACCACAGCCCCTCTGGAACGCCTTTTTTGGCGCTCGTGCCGGTTCTAATCCGTGAAGGCAATAGTTTCTTAAACCAGCTCATAGCGTCACCCTATCGTGTAAAAGTGCAACATTATAGCAAAAATAATTGCTCAGAAAGAGGAAAAAGATACGGCTCCGGGTAGCGGACCAGATACAGGTATAAGCCGCCTGCTGGCGCCGTTTCGGCAGCACTACGACGGCTTTTGGCCGCGATCACCTCTTGCATCCAGCCCACCTCTTTCAAGCCCGCACCGATTTTCATTAAAACCCCAGCAATATTCCTGACCATGTGATGCAAAAACGCATTGGCTTCAATTTCAAAAATGACAAAATCACCGCGGCGCTCAATGGAGAAATCAATGATATTGCGCATCGGTGTTTTCGAATTACACTTTGAAGATCGAAACGAACTGAAGTCTTGCTCGCCTAGTAAATAACTCGCGGCTGTACGCATACGGTCAATATCCAGTGGATAGCAATACCAACTGACCCGAGAATTCAAAATAGCCGGCCGTACGGGATGATTAAAAATGACGTAGCGATAACGGCGCGAAATTGCCTTGAAGCGCGCGTGAAAACTGTAATCAACGTGGCGAGACCAACGAATGCAGATAGAGGGCGGCAAATTTGCATTCGTGCCGTAAATCCAGGCATCGAGATGGCGTTTGGCCCTGGTGTCAAAATGAATGACCTGGCCACTGGCGTGCACACCGGCATCGGTCCGGCCCGCGCAAAATAAATGAATGGGTTCGTTAGCGACCTTGGATAGAGCATCCTCGAGCGTACCCTGCACAGTGCGAAGCTCAGGCTGCGACTGCCAGCCAAAAAAATCCTGGCCGTCGTATTCTACACCTAATGCGATACGCATTAGATTGTGCTCAGTAATCGCTGCGCTTCCTGCTGGTATGCTGTGCTTCCATGCCTGATAACTGAAGCCAAAATGACTTTGGCTAATTGAGCCTTGCCTGACTCGATATAGGCTTTGGCCAAATCAAGCTGAGTCGCCACAGGATCCTCTGCGGAAATTGAGCTCACATGATTTAAAGCTTCGCTTGGTGTTATTTTTTCACTGCGCTTGGATTTTTTACTGGTGCTAGCAACAGAGAGTCTCACCGGCTTTTTCTCGCGCGATAACCGCAAGATGAGATACACACCCAGCATAAATACTAATAATGCAGCGCTGCCAATCGCAATCAAAATGGATGAGTAACTTTTGAGAATAATAGTAAGAATAGTCATAAGTGGTTTTTTATCAGTTCATGAGCAATTTGAATAGCATTTAGGGCGGCGCCCTTACGTAAGTTATCCGCGACAATCCAGAGATTCAAGCCATTCTCATGAGATATATCTTCACGAAGACGGCCAATGAATACTTGATCTTTGCCCGCGGCATCGTGCGCCGGTGTTGGATATGGGAATTTACCTGTCACCAATGTCACCCCTGGTGCTGAGCTGAGTAATTTCTCAGCCTGGGATACAGTAATTTTTTCTTTCGTTTCCAGATGCACAGCGGCTGAATGGCCGCAATAAACCGGCACACGAACCGTTGTCGGATTGATGGCAAAGGTTGGCTGATGAAAAATTCTGCGCATCTCCAGCACTATTTTCATCTCTTCGCGCGTATAGCCGTTATCCGTAAAGTCATCAATGTGCGGCAGGACATTAAATGCTATCTGTTGCGGATAAACCTTCGGATGAATATCTTTACCAGCCAGCAGTTGCTGAGTTTGCTCGGTTAATTCCGTAACAGCATCTTTGCCGGTACCAGAAACGGACTGATAGGTAGCCACATTCATTCTGGTGATACCAACCGCATCAAAAATTGGTTTGACACCGACCGCGATAGGAATGGTATTGCAGTTCGGACTCGCGATGATGTTTAATTTTTTATACTGCGCAATATCATCTGGGTTAACCTCGGGAACAATCAACGGAACATCAGTATTATTGCGATAATATGAACTTTTATCGATGACCACATTGCCAGCTTTAGCGGCAATAGGCGCATACTCTGCAGCAAGATCATTAGAAACACAAAAAAAAGCAATTTTGGTACGAGTGAAATCAAATTCAGCTAAATCGTGAATCAAAAGATCGCGGCCATCGTAAGAAATTTTATTGCCGGCAGATTGCTTGCTAGCGACAAGATGCAATAACGATGCATCAACACCCTGCTCCTTAAAAATAGTAAGGAGGGTTGAGCCAACAAGACCAGTAGCGCCAACAATTGCGATTGGTAAATTAAGCATGCGCTTGCTCCACACCTTGCAACCAGACACTGATCGTTTCACCAATTAATTGCGGATATGATTCTTGAGCCAGATGCAATTCTTCGCCAATATCGGCTATTTCCAGATTAGGAAGATTCTCTTTCGCCCATATCGCCGTAGCGATAGTGGTTATAAAACCGGGAACCGAGTACAACATCAATTTTGGTAAATACGACTCGGTTAATTTGTCGGAATAATCTTCAATCAATTTATCAATCTTGGTTTTATGCAAGCCATCTGGAAGCTCATTGAGATATTGCTTGATCGGCTTGCCGGATCCCTGCTCAATGAAAGGCTGGCGATATTTATCAAGCTCTTCCTCACTCAAAGAACGCATGACCATTTGCGGTAAAACCTGATCGACAAAGCCAGCGCCACTCACATTAAGATCGTAAACATTTTCTTGGTCTTGCAATGCAACCAGCTGTTCCTGAAACGGGAGTGACACTTCAACGCCATTGTCTGCACGCAAAAAGGCTTCGTAGAATGCAAGCGCAACACAGTTTTTCTCGTTACGCATAGCATAGTCAAAACCAATCACCGAGCCCCAGCCATGCATGATGAGTGTTATTTTTTTGAGGCCAAGCGCAGCAATGAACCCCTCAATATATTTGATATGATCATATACGGTGTACTCAATATCTGGCTTGGCAGACAAACCAAAACCAATGAGGTCGGGAGCGATACATCTGCCCAAACTAGACAGATGCGGAATGATATTGCGCCAAAGGTAGCTCGAGGTTGGAATGCCGTGCAAAAACAGGATGGGATTACCCTCACCTGCTTCAATGTAATGCATGGACGATCCATTCACTTCAATAAATTTTGAAGGAAAATCGACGCCTGTAGAAATCCTTTCGTTCGTTGTCATTACAATTCCTTACGACGCTTGCGCAAAATCAAACAGCTCTCTCAGCACAACTGAGTAGGTAACAAATCCAACGATATCACTTGATTTGATATCTGCAAGTAGTTTCTGCCATCTGTCGAGTAAAAAATGATAGCGCTTGACCCAAAGATCAATACGCTCATCGGTATCGGGAATTTTTCCGTTTTTCCCTTTCATTGTTAAAATACGAGCCGCCAGTTTGCGCTGGGCGCGATCGAGGTCGTCTCGGAAACCGGAACGAGCCAATTCATCCCACTGGCTGCCAATAACATAGGCATTCATCATCTCACGTAAATAATTGAGTTCGAGACGATTACCCAAGCGGTAATAAGTTCTAGCAACCTCTTCGAGATTCAACTCATACTTTAATGATGCTTCAACAATATCAAGAGAAGTAAACAGAGCATTGCAATTTGCAATCGAGGTTGCCAACTCTACTGGCACACCTTGCCCGACTAATTGTGAGCTCACACCATCCAGCACATCTTTATCTGGGGCATCGAGCAACTCGGGTAATTTACTCGTCAGGAGCTTAATTGCCGGCGTGAATACATCAATGGTTTTTTGCATCTCGATATTTTGCTTGCGATTACGCAGGAACCAACGAGTTGCACGGCGAATCAAATGATAAAGCTGCAACATCATGCGATACTGAACCGTTGGGTCTACCTTGTAATCAAGATCAGTAATCTGGCGCCACAAACCTTCAAGATTGAAAATATTTTCCGCCACCGCAAAGGCACGAATAATGAAGTCCATATTAGCGCCGGTTTCGCGATGCAGACGCTCAATGAAGCTAATACCCATGCGATCGGTGATTGCCTTGCAAAGCTGGGTAGCAACAATTTCACGACGCAGGCTATGATGCTTCAGCTGCTCGAGATATTGCTCGCAAATCGGTTTTGGAAACGCAGTTAACAAATATTTATCGAAAAATGGATCTTCAGGGACATCCGTATTCAAAATATCCTGCTTTAAGTACATCTTGCTATATGCAAGCAAGATAGCAAGCTCAGGACGAGTTAATGGCAGATTATTTTGTTTACGCTCTTGCAACACCTTGTTATTGGGCAGAAATTCAAGCTTACGATCAAGTCGGCCAGATTTTTCCAGATCATTCATATATTGACGCAATAAATCCATGGTTTGCAATGACACAGAAGTCTCGAGACTGAGCATCAATGTTTGCTCGTAGTTGTCAAACAAAACAAGCGCTGCAATTTCATCGGTCATGCGCTCGAGCAATTTGTTGCGCTGCTCCAATGACAACTTGCCTTCCGCAACAATCTGGTTGAGTAAAATTTTAATGTTAACTTCGTGATCAGAGCAATCAACACCAGCAGAATTATCGATAAAATCGGTATTGACGATACCACCATTCAATGAATATTCAACGCGAGCCAATTGCGTCATACCAAGATTACCGCCTTCGGCAATCACACGGGCACGCAACTCTGGTGCATCAAGACGAATATTATCATTAGTACGATCACCGGCATCCGCGTGAGTTTCCGTGGTGGCTTTCACAAATGTGCCAATGCCGCCGTTCCAGATTAAATCTACCGGCGCCATTAAAATCGCCCGGATTAATTCATTTGGTGATAAAGAATCCTTGGTAATTGCTAACGCACTCTTTATCTCAGGCGAGAGCTTGATTGATTTTGCCGAACGACTAAAAACACCGCCGCCAGCTGAAATCAAATCAGAGCTATAGTCAGACCAGCTTGAGCGCGGCAGATCAAACAAGCGTTTACGCTCGATATAGCTTTTTTCTGGGTCTGGATTAGGATCAAGAAAAATATGCATGTGATTAAACGCAGCCAGTAATTTGGTATGACGAGAAAGCAGCATGCCGTTACCAAACACGTCGCCGGCCATATCGCCGATACCGACGACAGTAAAATCATTTTTGTCCGGATCAATGCCAATTTCGCGGAAATGTCGTTTTACCGACACCCATACACCACGCGAGGTAATACCCATCTTCTTGTGGTCGTAGCCAGCTGAACCACCAGAAGCAAATGCGTCGTTCATCCAAAAATCATAGGATTTTGAAATGCCGTTTGCTATATCAGAAAACGTTGCCGTTCCTTTATCAGCTGCCACTACAAGGTATGGATCGTCTTCATCATAACGCACCACGCTTACGGGCGGCACAATGGCACCATCCTTGATATTGTCAGTAATATCCAGCAACCCACTAATAAAAATCGAATAACAGGCAATCCCTTCCTTGAGAAAATCATCGCGCAGCATTTCTTGCAATTTTGCTGATTTCACGACAAAACCACCCTTTGCACCCTCAGGAACAATAACAGTGTTCTTAACTTGCTGA
>CAZWPD010000039.1:19397-23185 GCA_964636145.1 uncultured Coxiellaceae bacterium | reverse complement strand
TTTCTCATCACAATCAATAGGATATTCGCCTTGGCAAAGTCATTTTTTATCGGTGTGGACGGCGGTGCGAGCAAGTGCACGGTCAGGGTTGAGGATGAAGCCGGCAATCTGCTCGGGCAGGCGGTGAGTGGGCCGGCCAATATACGCATTTCAGTGCCGCTGGCGTGGCAATCGATTCAGAATGCGTTAGAAAGCGTGTTAAAGCCGCTCAGCGTGAGTTTAAATGATCCTGATAACAAGTTTTATGCCGGTGTTGGCATCGCTGGCTGTGAGCTGGCGCAGGCGTATCAAGCCTTCACGCGTTTCCCGCATAAATTTCACACGCTGGTTGTGACGACTGATGCACACGCGGCTTGTCTCGGTGCGCACAATGGTCAAGATGGTACGCTCATTATTGCTGGCACTGGTGTTGCTGGTTATCAAATTGAAAATGGTCAAAGTGTTAAAGTGTCTGGCTGGGGTTTTCCGCACGATGATATTGGCAGCGGTGCCTGGTTAGGTTTGGAAGCTGCACGCGTTGCCATGCAATGGCAAGACGGCCGTACGCCATCATCCGGCTTAGCCAAAGCAGTGATGGCGCATTTCGATCATAATTTCGATCGTTTTGTCAGTTGGGCGAATCAGGCCAACTCCACTGCCTTTGCTGAATTAGCGCCGTTAGTCATTCAGGTGAGCAAAGCAGGCGATGCCGCAGCCATCCAATTATTGCGTAACGCCGCGCGTGCGCTCGATGCAGTTGCGAGTGCGCTGCACGCTAAACAAATCGACAAATCACATTCATTGCCGTGTGCGATGGCTGGCGGCATTGCGCCATTCATTGAGCCGTATCTCGGTGACTCGCTGCGTTCGCGCTTAACGCCGTGTCAGTTGCCGCCAGAAGCCGGCGCTATATTATTCGTGCGCCAAGGTATGACGGCCGAAAAGGAAAAATCATGAGTGCAGTACGACGCATCATATTATCGGGCATGACCGTGTTGCTAGATAATAAGTGGCAAAAAGATATGGCTGTGATTGTTGAAGATAATAAGATCGACGCAATTATCTCTGTAGAGATGATCAAGCATCATTTGCCTGCAGAGCAATATGAATTTCCTGAAGATTATTATCTCGTGCCGGGTTTTATCGATTTACATATTCACGGCGCTGCTGGTCATGATGTCATGGATGCGAGTGTGCAAGCACTTGCGAATATCAGTCTGCAATTAGCGAAAGAGGGTGTGACAGGATTTTTGGCGACGACGATGACAGCGCCTCGCGAGCGTATTGAAGCCGCATTAGCTGTGATACCAGAAGCTATCAAAAAAGTGCAGGGCGCCGCTATTTTCGGTGTGCATCTTGAAGGGCCGTTTATCTCGCGCGAAAAAATGGGTGCGCAAAACGGTGATGATGTGCTTGGCCCAGATGTGGATTTATTTAAAGCCTGGCAAGAATTAGCAGGCGACCAGATTCGCTTGGTGACGCTTGCGCCGGAACTTGAAAATGCGCTTCCCTTTATCAAAGCGCTGCGTGCCATGGATGTACTGCCAGCGATTGGCCACACCAATGCGACTTACGAGCAAACCATGGCTGCTATCAATGCTGGCGCCAGTTATGCAACACATCTTTTTAATGCTATGCGCCACCTTCATCAACGTGAACCCGGTGCTACCGGCGCGTTATTACTAGCAAATGAGGTGATGGCGGAAATGATTGCTGACGGCAAACATTTGCACGCCGCACTCTATGAAATTGCTTATCGGGTTAAAGGTAAAGAGCGTTTGCTGCTCGTCACCGATGCCATGCGTGCCAAATGTATGAGCGATGGTTGCTATGAACTGGGTGGGCAAGAAGTGCATGTTACGGATGGTAAAGCGACGCTAGCAAACGGCACACTTGCTGGCAGTGTGTTATGCATGCCAGATGCGATTAAAAATATCATGAAATATACAGACTGTTCTCTTGAAGATGCCATTCGCATGGCGAGTTACAATCCTGCGCATAAACTAAATCTTACTTCTCGCAAAGGCAGCATTGAGGTTGGTAAAGATGCTGATCTCGTAGTGTTGAGCGATAAGCTGAATGTGAAATTGACGATGCTGGGTGGGGTGGTGGTATTTGAAAAAGTGAATGCATCGGCATAAATTTTGCACGCTGCAAAAACATAACCCTGCTTTATTTTTTTGAGGAATAAAATCACGGAGCACATGGATGTGCGACTGTGACCGCAGGAGCAGATCCATTTTATTTCTCAAAAAAATAAAGCAGGGTTATGTTCGGAGATATGTGCGTAAATGCATATTGCGCTAACTTGTTGATATTCTCATATTTTTTTCGGGGTTTTTTATGTTGTTGCCCCGGCCGCAAAAAGCGCGACCGGGCTACGAAAGATGCACTACTCGCTATCACACCTACGCCTTCGACTTCGTCCTTACCACCTTCAAAATATCTTTGCGCTTACGCACCTTGCGCATGATGCGCGCGAGATGCACTCGGTTTTTGACGGAAATGGTGAGATCAACATTGAAGTGATGCTGGTCGCGTTCCTGCGCACGAATGTTTTCAATATTGGATTCTGCTTCAGAAATAGCGAGAGCAAGCGAGGCAAGGCTGCCTGGATGATTGACGAGTTCAACACGTAAATCCACGGAGAAATCGCGGCCGATTTTATCTGCCCATAGCAGCGGCACAAATTTGTCTGGTTCATGATGAATTTTAGTAATGACCGGGCAATTCAATAAATGCACTTCTACGCCATGGCCAACTTTAATGACACCAGCGATATGATCGCCGGGCAGTGGACGACAGCAAGTAGCAAAATGTATGACTAGACCTTCGGTGCCTTTGATGATGATCGGTTCGGCTTGAGCGGCATCCAGGCCTTCTTTTTTCAGGTTTTCGCCGAGGGCTTTCGCAATTTGTCTGGCGACTAATAATGCCGGGCGATTCCCAATACCGATTTCTTCATACAAGTGAATGATGGAGTCGAGGCTAACGGAGTGAGTAATCTCGAGTAAGACGTGTTCAGTCAGTTCATCCAGGTTCAAGCCATAATGATGCAGGGCTTTATCTAGCAGACGTTTGCCGAGTTCGAGTGACTCATCGCGTTGTTGTTTCTTTAGGTAATGCTTGATCTTGCTGCGAGCTTTGCCTGTCACGACAAAATTAAGCCATGCAGCATTCGGGCGCGCACCCGGTGCGGTAATAATTTCAACTTGCTGGCCGCTATATAATGGCGAACTCAGCGGCGAGAGGCGTTTATCCAAGCGTACGGCGACACAGGTGTTGCCGATATCGGAGTGAATCCCGTAAGCAAAATCGACAGGTGTTGCGCCTGCTGGTAATTCTATAATTTCACCTTTGGGTGTAAAGACGTAAACTTCATCCGGGAATAGATCTGTCTTTACATCTTCAATAAATTCCAGCGAATTTCTCGAGCTTTTATCCATCTCGAGAATGCCTTTCATCCAGCTGTGGGCGCGTGTTTGTGCTTCATTCAAGACTTTCTTTTCAGTCTTGTAAAGCCAGTGCGCGGCAATGCCGTTTTCAGCCATCTTATGCATTTCTTCAGTGCGAATTTGCACTTCAATCGGCACGCCGTAAGGGCCAAACAAAACGGTGTGCAGAGACTGATAACCGTTAGCTTTGGGAATGGCAATATAATCTTTGAAGCGCAAGGTGATGGGCTTAAATAAATTATGCAGCACACCTAACACGCGATAACACGTGTCAACTTTGTCGACGATAATGCGAAAGCCGTAGACATCCATGATTTCAGAAAAAGATAAATGCTTCTCTGACATTTTTTTATA
>CAZWPD010000039.1:0-19297 GCA_964636145.1 uncultured Coxiellaceae bacterium | reverse complement strand
CGTTTCTCAGGCGGTAAACCGAAGAGCGTGCGCATATTGTGTAAACGGTCAGCTAGTTTTACTAATATCACGCGGATATCGCCGGTCATGGCCATGACCATTTTGCGGAAATTTTCTGCTTGAGCCTGTGCGTAATTTTCAAAATGAATTTGTTTTAATTTGGTGACACCTTCAACGAGGCTGGCAACTTCTTGCCCGAATTTTTCGACAATCTCTGGTGCATTAACCGGAGTGTCTTCAATTACATCGTGCAAGAGAGCGGCAATTAAGGTTTGCTGATCCATGCGCATTTGCGCCAGAATGTTGGCGACGGCGACCGGGTGCGTGATATACGGTTCGCCGGTATAACGGGTCTGGGTGCCGTGCGCTTCTTTGGCAAAAAGGTAAGCCTTCTCTACAGCCGCGACTTGATCTTGGCTAAGATATTGATTTATTTCCTCTTTTAGTATTTCAAATTCGCCCACGTTGTTCTCAGCTCTCAGGTTTTGTGATTTTTACGGCCATTTTCTTTTATTATGGATGGCTTATTGATTATCTGCCATAGACAATCGGAATGGAAGCGTTAAGGTGCTGATGGAAAAAGACAAGCATATGAATTTAGACTATAATTGGTCGTTGATTTGATCGGAAAACTAACCAGGAGGTTTGTTATGTCATGTGAAAAATGTGGTTCGGGTAAAGGATTTTGCCCTGTTACCCTGGGATTGGCGTTGGGTTTGACCTGTTCATTAGGCGTATTAGTATTATCAGCCTGGATGATCTGGTTTGGCTTGCCAACCACAGTTGAAAGCCAGATGGGCGGTGCGTTTGCTTATACCTGGGGCGATGCTTTTATGGCAGCAGTCTGGGCGTTATTGAAAGGCTTCGTTAGTGGTGCAGTATTTGCATTAATCTATAATCTGATTTGCTGCTGCAAATCAAAATGCTGCGGTAAATGCAGCTGCTGCAACAAGAAATAATCTCTCTTCTGCCAATGTCCCGCGTTCTCGCGGGACAGGCAATATCTGAAGAAGTGTGCTGATGTCGAATGCAGACTTGAACATAACAGGTAGAAGAATTCTAAAATTGCTCGTGCAATTTTTAATTTTGCTAGTCTCATTTATTTATATTGATTACGTCTATTTTACCAATATTCTCCCTGATCAGCGTGCGCGCATTAATTTCCGTGAAACCGAGTGTCTGCTGTTAAGCAAGAAGCTCTCTACCAAGGGTAAAATCTTCCATCGTGCGCGTGCCGATTTTCTCGTCAGCTATCGCGCAAACGGCACACAATATAATCGCTGGGTATCCGGCAACGGCCTTGATATGAATTACACCATGAGTATCGCATCTCAAGAATTAGTATTAGCCGAATATCAAAATGGCCGAAATTACACCTGCTGGTATAATCCCGATAACGCAGAAATGGCAGCATTGTCATTACGTCACAGCTGGGTTTCTTTGTATTTCCTCATTATTCCTGTTGTCGCGGGGTTGGTCGCGTTGATTTTATTCTTGAGAAATAGTTGGCAGTTAGTGAGAATGTCAGCGCCTCACAAGCATTAAATATAATCATCACACATGGAACCCTCATGAAAGAAAAAATTCATACACGCTTGGCGCCAGATGCAATTGGCACTTACTCTCAGGCTATCAAGGTTGGTAACGTTGTTTATTTGTCGGGACAGATTCCACTCGATCCAGCAAGCATGCAGTTAGTCACGGGCGATATCGCTGCCCAAACTTCGCAAGTCTTCGCCAATATACAAGAAGTGGTCAAGGCTGCCGGCGGCACATTAGACAAGATTGTAAAGCTCAGTATTTTTTTAACTGACTTGACGCATTTTCCGATTGTGAATGAAGTGATGTCTAGCTTCTTTGCTGAGCCTTATCCCGCGCGCTCGACAGTGCAGGTTTCTGCACTGCCAAGAGGGGCACAAATCGAGATTGAGGCGATTATGGTTTTGTAATCGATTTTTCAGTCGCAACAGTGGTTTGAGGTGTGATGATGGAAGTAGGTTTTGCTGGAGCATTTTTCGCTTCCAGCATGTACATGGTGCGTAGAATCTTGAGTGCTTCAAACAATTGATAGTCAGAGTTGGCAAGTCCCATGTCATTAGTCATGGCAACATTGGATGTGCCTGGTTTTTCAGCGCCGGGAAGATGATTCTTTAATTGATATTCCTTGATCGGTTCTAGCATGGAAGTATCTTCATCGGTCGCACTCTTGGCAATCTTCAAGTCTTCAATCTGCACATCTGGCACGATACCCACATTCTGGATAATGCGTCCAGATGGTGTGTGATACAGCGCGGTTGTTAATTTTAATGCATGAGTTTTATCGAGTGGAATGACAGTTTGCACTGAGCCTTTGCCGAAACTGGTCGTGCCTACGACTAATGCGCGTTCGTAATCTTGCATGGCACCGGCAACAATTTCTGATGCAGACGCTGAGCCATTATTGATTAAGATGACAATTGGCGCACCGCCGAGAATATCAGTTCCCGTTGCTTTCGCACTATATTGCGCTTCTGGCAGGCGGCCTTCGGTGTAAACAATCACATCTTTGTATTTATTGTTTAATTTTTTCGAGTCGAGGAAGGTATCAACGACTTGAACGGCAGTGTCGAGCAAGCCGCCAGGATTATTGCGCAAGTCGAGAATAATGCCGCGCAGTTTACCCTGATTTTTGCTCTTGAGTTCATTGATGGCATCGCGCATCAGTTTACCCGTTGGTTCCTGAAACTGGGTAATACGCACATAGCCATAATGGTTATCCAGCATACGGCTTTTCACGCTGGCAATACGGATGGTTTCGCGTACCAGTTTGAAGGTAAGCGGAGTTTTTTCGCCCTTACGCAAGATGGTTAATACAACACCAGAGCCAGCTTTGCCGCGCATTTTGTCGACAGCATCTTGCAGCGTCATTTCGCTAACAAGTTTGTTGTCGATGGCGACAATAAAGTCACCAGCTTTCAAACCTGCCTTAGATGCTGGAGTATCATCAATCGGCGAGACGATTTTTAAAATGCCGTATTCTGGCGTCACTTCGATGCCAAGGCCGCCAAACTCGCCGCTGGTGGTCATCAAAAGTGTTTTATAAGCGTCTTTGTCCAGGTATTCAGAGTGAGGATCAAGGCCGCTGACCATGCCGCGAATGGCATCATCGAGCAGCGCGCGGTCGCCAACTTTCTTCACATAAAAATCTTTGATAAGGACAATGGTATTGGTGAAACGATTAATATCATCATCGTTGGCTTTATTTTTATCTTCCGCTTCAGCTACCGTATTGCTGCCGCCTGCCGGGGCGTTTAAACCCGGTTGAATCGGATTCGCTGGCTGGGTGGCGGAGGTTGGTGCGGGTGTTGGTGTGGAAGCAGGTGTTGTTAATGTAGCGCCTGCATAGCTCACGAACGCGATGCTTGTAATAATAATGGTTGATGCAACAGCATATGTGAATGTGCGCATGATCACTCCTAAGCTATCCTTGCTCTTATTACCCCTAAGTATAACACCCCTAGAATTTTTTATACTAATTTGAGCAAGGATTGACCAGTCATTTCTTGTGGCTTAGGAAGGTTCATGAGGGTGAGAAGCGTGGGGGCGATATCAGATAACTTACCGTTTTTATTGATAATTTCTGCTTTGCGACCGACGTAAATGAAGGGTACCAGATTGCTGGTGTGGGCGGTGTGAGCTTGATGGGTGGAGTGGTCGTACATCATCTCGGCATTGCCGTGATCGGCCGTTATAAGGAGTTCCCCGCCGGCTTCAGCCAGGGCTTTTTGGATCTGGCCGAGGCAATGGTCGATGGTTTCAATCGCTTTGATGGTGGCGGCCAGATTTCCGGAGTGACCGACCATATCCGGGTTAGCAAAATTACAAATGATTAAGTCATAGCGTCCACTTTTGATCGCTACAATGAGTTTGCTAGTTAATTCCGGTGCGCTCATTTCTGGTTGCAGATCGTAAGTGGCCACTTTCGGTGATGGTATTAAAATGCGGTCTTCATTAGGGAAGGGTTTTTCGACGCCGCCATTAAAGAAAAATGTGACGTGGGCGTATTTTTCCGTTTCAGCAATCCGTAGTTGGTGTAAACCTTCGCGGCTGATTATTTCCCCAAGAAGATTATTCAATGATTGTGGAGCGAATGCGGTTGGTGCGTTAAAGCGGACATCATATTCAGATAAACAGACAAAACTGCCAAGCTTTGGAATCCGTTGGCGTTGAAAGCCATCGAAGGTTGGCGCAATAAATGTCTGTGTCAGCTCGCGAGCACGATCAGAGCGAAAGTTCATGAAGATCACCACATCACCATCATTAATGGTAACCGGCGCTTCTTGTGGATGGCGAATAGCAGTTGGTTTGACGAACTCATCGGTTTCACCACGGGCGTATGCCATTTCCAGTCCGTCTTCGGCCGTCACAGCCTGATAAGCGGCAACGCCCTCTATTAACAAGCGGTAGGCGAGTTCTATGCGGTCCCAGCGCTGATCACGGTCCATGGCATAGTAGCGACCTATAATAGAGGCAATGCGCCCGCCGGATTGCCGGCATTGCTCATCCAGCAGTTTAATAGAATTGGCTGCGCTCTTTGGTGGGGTGTCACGGCCATCGAGAAACGCATGTAAATAGAGACGCTCAATATGCTGTTGATCAGCCATTTTGATCATCGCCAGGATGTGTTGTTCATGACTATGAACGCCGCCGGGAGATAATAGTCCCATTACATGTACGGCTTTGCCATTTTGTTT
Source organism: uncultured Coxiellaceae bacterium (assembly GCA_964636145.1). GTDB lineage: Bacteria > Pseudomonadota > Gammaproteobacteria > DSM-16500 > DSM-16500 > Aquicella. The sequence continues at coordinate 14,564 of CAZWPD010000039.1, read as the reverse complement.
AGCTAGTTGCAAAGCTTGTAGTAAAACCTGATTAGTGAAGAATGAGCCATCTTCAATCGCGCTATCAATGCGTGTGAGGTCTTGATGGACAATGCGGCCGGCGCCAATATTTAAGTGCCCAACTTCGGAATTACCCATTTGATTGCCTGGCAAGCCTACGCAGCGCCCCGAGCCAGAAATTTCAGTGTGTGGATAATTAGCCAGCATCTGATCCCAGACTGGTTTGTGTGCGGCGGCAATTGCATTGGCATCTGTTTCTTCGCGACAGCCCCAGCCGTCGAGAATAATCAGTGTCATTGGGCGCGGACGATTTGTATTCATGACTCTATATATCACTATTGCCGTTTGAGATCTGACATTATTAATCAAAGTTTTGTTTTTGCAAACAGACAGTGCTATCTTTTGTCGATTAGGAAAGATTTTTGATCTAAAAAGGAATAAATATGTTTAATCAGTTATCACGGTACTCGCAACGCTTGGTTTGCATGGTCGCGCTGAGTATGGTTTCTGCTGGTCTCTGCAGTGCAGGCTATGCCGAAGTGGTCGCTAGCCCTGATGCGACGGCAACGCAAGATTCAACTCAGCCAGTCGATGCCAGCGCCGCAAAGCCAGCGGCCGACACTACCGAAGCGAAGCCGGTCAGTGATAACACAGCCACTCCTTTGCAAGGAGATGCAACTGGTGCGGAAGGCGAAATTGCTGCAACGGAAAGTGACACACCTGATGTAACCGCTGCTGACCCGTTCGAAACTTATAATCGTCATACTTTTGCATTTAATGATGCGCTAGATACGAACATATTGCAGCCTGTAGCCAGATTTTATAACAAGATCATGCCTAAGCCGCTTAACAAAGGCGTGCATAATTTCTTCCTCAATCTCAACACGGTTTCCACTATCGCTAATGGTTTCCTGCAATTTAATTTTTATCAGATGACGAATGATACTTGGCGCTTCGCAATCAATAGTACCGTTGGCGTTGGTGGAATGTTTGATGTTGCTAGCCGCATGGATCTGAAATTTTATGAAAATGATTTTGGTATGACGCTTGCTAATTGGGGCTGGCGCAAATCGAATTACCTCGTGCTACCGTTTTATGGTTCCTATACGGTGCGTGATGGTTTTGCCCTGCCATTCGATTTCTTCTTATTCTCCGCTTATCGATATATCGAGCCGCGAAAATTAGCGTATGGAATTTATGCTGTGAGTGTTGTCGACTGGCGTGCTCAGGCCTTGAATTACGAAAGTTTGATTGATGCAGCAGCTTTAGATAAATACGTATTTGTGCGTAATGCCTATTTACAGCGTCGCGCTTATCAATTAGATGAAAATCTCCATCTTGGTGTTCATGATCGCGAGAGCCAATTCGGAACGCTTAATAAATTTGATAGCCCCAGTGGGCCTGGTGCGATGGCGAATATCGATGAAACTCAGAATATAGGCGAGCCTGCTAATACCGAAAATACCATTCTGGCTCCAGATGCTAGTGCTGTTGGCCCAACATCATCAGCGGCAAGCGCTGGTGATGCGAGTCAGGCAGTTAGCGCTGAAAAGGTATCTAGCTAGCGGCCCTTTGGTGTTAAGTTGTTGGTTTTATAATTAAAATAATTAGTGGGTTGATGTGTTATGCTTAATGTTAGAGGCTTTACTGTTGACTTGAGGGTAGTGCACGCCATGAGCGAAATTGCGATTGAAGCGGCATCAACAAAAACAAAACTACTCGAGATTGCCAAGCAGGCATCGGTGCTCTCAGCTGGTCTGCAAAATGCTGCACCAGGCGAGCGGGAATCTCCGAATGCATCAATACAGTACTTGACGGCGATTGCAGAAGTGCTGGCCGCGATTGCGGAAGATTGTGATGAGATGGTACAGCCTTCCGCCACTTCTTCATCTGATCGCTCATCCGGACATTCTGGGATGTAAATAATTTATGCCAAAAGACTCAAAAGAATTAAAAGAAAAATTAATGAAAATCGTCAACGAGGCTGTCAATAAAGATGCTGAGTTGCGCGCGCAATTACAAATCGGTGAGAAATTCAAATTCATTCGCGATCGCTTGGCGGCGCTGAAGCAGCATGTTGAAGCAGCATTGCAGACTATCCAGCTTGATACCGATCAAGAACAGCTTGTCGTGGATGAGGATGAGCAGCTGGTTTACGTTTACCTCTTTAACGCTCACGGCATTGATTTGCAAACTTGGATCAAAATGCTGCATCCTTCCGTATATTACGAGCATAGCGTTAATCGTCCGATTTATGGCGCGAAAGAGCACGTCGAATCAGTGATCCGCAATAAAGCTAACCGCACTCAGCATGGGTATATTGAAGTTGCTGTAAAAAAAGCGATGATTCTGAAAAAAGATGATGCGGGGTTAAAGGATAATATTGGTAATCCGCTGCTGAAAATCAAGGAAGGTTCGCTGAAGCCAGATCGTCTGATCAGCTTTTATCATAATGGTCATTATTACCGAATGAATGAAGATGGTAAGTTGGAAAAAATTATCATTTCTTAGCGTTTCCCGCCTGGGCGCCAATTCTTTTCAATAAATTCTGTGACAGGATCGGCAGGTGTCTGATCTTTTGCTGGTGTGGCTTCGCTGTCTTTCATTTGATTGGCTGCTTGAGCGATTTGTCCTGCCTGTTTGGGCGCCGCTTCTTTGGTGGTTTGATTAATGTTATTGACGATTGGTGCTGAGTTTCCTAACCACTGCCGAAATTGTTGAAAGGCTTGACCGGAAAACCGAATTTGGCCGGCAATTTGTTGTCCTTGATAGGCAACAGTAAAATCGTGCTCGGTTTTTTTGCGCTCTTCTTGTGAGCCTTGGTTTTGGTTGGCGGTTATTTCATTATGCTGATCGCGGCGCATATTGGTTTCTTCAGCTGCGCTTTTGATAGCAATTCCTTCGCCGAATTTTTTGGTGGCAGGTGCGGCCGCCCGTTTTTGTAGAAAATCTTCACGATGTTTTTTTTCGGTTTTATTGTGTTGCTCTTTTCTTTCAATTTTTTCTTCAGAAATTTCTTCGTCTAATTTTCGCTCTTCGTGATACGTCTCTTCGGTGCGGTGTTGGTGTTCGCGATTGTCGATGTCGTGGTGAATTTTACTTTTAGAGTCAATTTTGTGTCCGGTTTCGCTGGTTGTGCTGCCTTCCGCTTCAGTTTTTTTGCGGCGTTCAGCTGCTTCCATGGCGGTTTTACGGCAAGTGGCGCACACATTGCCGTAAGCAGTGCCGTGCGAGACACTCATTTCGAGAAATGCAGTTAGCGGTTTTTGTTGTCCGCAGTTTAAGCACGTTTTGGTTAGATTGGGTTGTGCCGGCTTATTCATAACAGCGTGTCTCGTTATTTGTTCGTGTAATTTGTTTAAGAAAATAATTATAACATAATAATGGCATCAGGCTAGGAAATGATCAGTGGAATTTGTTTTCACCGCTGCATTTTTTTGCGCAGCCACTAATGAAAACAACAATCTTGCTTGCGTGGAACAGATTCGCTATGCTCAGTTGCTTTGATGTTTTGATGTTGACAAGGAAAGCAATTTCAACAAGTTAAGGGGACGGAATGACTGACGCAATGATGGCGACAACCTCGGAGAGAGGTACTATTAATAAAAATTGGAGAGTAAAAACCATGACAAAAGGACCTTCATTACAAGATCCTTTCTTGAATTCGTTACGCAAAGAAAAGATTCCTGTTTCGATTTATTTAGTAAATGGAATTAAGCTCCAGGGCGTAATTGAATCGTTTGATCAATTTGTGGTGTTGTTGAAAAATACAGTCAGCCAGATGGTTTATAAACACGCTATCTCAACCATCGTACCGGCCCGCAACGTAACCTCGCCATTTGAATACAATACGAATGGATACCAAGGTACTAATCACGGCAACAAAACCGGTGGTGTAAATAACGCTAAGCCAAATTACCCGCATGATTAGTTCATCTCCCCTCAGCGCGGATTTCGTCCGCGCTTTGTCGGGGTGTAGCAGTTCAGCCATCCAAGCATTACCAGAAGTCGCACACAAGATTAAAAATATTTTAGGGGGTGAAAGTTGATTGATCGCCCTGAGGGTGGGGAGCGCGTTTTATTAGTGCACATCAATTTCCCTGCCGGCCAAATGGCGGAAAACATCCAGGAATTTCAAGAGCTCGCGATCTCCGCTGGAGCTGAAATTGTTGGTGTGGTCACTGGTGCGCGCCGCGTTCCGGAACCAAAATACTTTGTTGGTACTGGCAAAGCAGAAGAAATTCGCGAATCTGTGGTTGCGAGCAAAGTTGAGCTCGTTATCTTTAATCACGTTTTATCTGCCGGACAAGAACGCAATCTCGAACAATTACTGAAATGCCGCGTGTTAGATCGCACTGGTTTAATTCTCGATATTTTTGCATTACGCGCTCGTAGTTTTGAAGGTAAGCTTCAGGTCGAACTTGCTATGTTAAAGCACATGTCTACACGCCTCATTCGTGGTTGGACACATTTGGAAAGACAGGCTGGCGGTATTGGTTTGCGCGGCCCTGGTGAAACACAGCTGGAATCAGATCGGCGTCTTATTCGTAACAAGATGAAAACCATTGAGGGTCGGATCACCAAAATTCGTAAACAGCGTGATCAAGGTCGCCGTGCGCGTAAGCGCGCCGCTGTGCCAACAATCGCATTGGTTGGTTATACCAATGCTGGCAAGTCGACATTGTTTAATCTGCTGACAGGCGCTGAAGTGTATGCAGCTAATCAGTTGTTTGCGACCCTGGATCCAACCCTGCGTCGTGTAGAGTTTCAAGACACAGGTCCTGCTATTCTGGCCGATACAGTAGGATTTATTCGCCATCTGCCGCATGATTTGGTGGTTGCTTTCAATGCGACGCTTGAGGAGGTTGCAGAAGCTGATTTGCTACTGCACGTCGTGGACGCCTGTGATGACGAACGTGACGCGCATATTGAGCAAGTGAACGATGTATTGCACCAGATTGGCGCTGATTCAGTGCCGCGCATTTTGGTGTTTAATAAAATTGATTTAAAACCTGAACTTAAACCCAAGGTCGATCGCGATGATTTGGGTGTCGTGAAAAGAGTGTATATTTCCTCTGCAAAGAATGAGGGGCTGCCGGCTCTAATTGCGGCAATGAGCGAGAAGATTGGTCAAGAGTTGATCGAGAAAACCGTTGAGTTAACACCTATGCAGGCCAGGCTACGGGCACAATTATATGCTCAGGACGCGGTTTTGGCTGAGAGTGTTGATGAGGAAGGTCACTATCATTTACGAATTCGGCTACGGCGGGTGGAGTTAGAGAAGCTTTTTGGCTAACATACGCACTCTAGGTTGCGGGGGTGGTATCAAGTGGCATGGTCAGTGTTCTTTGTAGGATTAGGGTTATTATTTGTTTTTGAAGGCATTCTGCCTTTTGTTTCGCCAAATTTCTGGCGCCAACTGATGCAGCAAATGTTTGCATCCAGTGATCGCGCCCTCCGAATAGTCGGCCTGATCAGTATGTTGTTTGGTCTGGCGGTCATCACAATCACCGGTAGTTATTTTTAAGTACTTATCAAGAGAGCTTATCTAATGGGAAAGAGTATTGTTATTTTAGGCAGTCAGTGGGGCGATGAAGGTAAGGGTAAAATCGTCGATATGCTAATGGATCAGGCATCGGTTGGCGTACGTTTTCAGGGTGGTCATAATGCTGGCCATACACTGATGATTGACGGCCAGAAGACGGTCTTGCGTCTGATTCCATCGGGAATTCTGCATGCTCATGCCCAGTGCTTGATCGGCAATGGCGTGGTGTTGTCGCCAACTGCATTGCTAGAAGAGCTGGATGAACTGGAAGCTCGTGGCGTACCGGCTTCACAGCGTCTGCGCATCAGCGAAGCTTGTGTATTGATCCTGCCTTACCATGTAGCCCTTGATAAGGCGCGTGAACAGGCTAAAGGCACGGCGGCGATTGGTACGACTGGTCGTGGTATTGGTCCTGCGTATGAAGATAAGGTTGCCAGACGCGCTATTCGTTTCGGTGATTTATTTGATGAGAAGCGCCTCAGTGCCAAGCTCGAAGAAGTCTTGAAATATCACAATTTCGTTTTACAGAATTATCATGGTCAGGAACCTATCGAATTCCGTCCGTTACTCGATAACCTCTTAAAGATGGTGCCAAGACTGAAGCCTATGCGTGCAGACGTGGCGGCTCTGCTGGCGCAATATCATGATGAAGGCAAAAACATCATGTTTGAGGGTGCGCAAGGCACATTGCTAGATGTTGATCATGGTACCTATCCGTATGTTACTTCATCTAATACCGTTGCTGGTGCGGCTAGTGTCGGTAGTGGCTTTGGCGTGATGAATCTCAATTATATTCTCGGTATCACCAAGGCTTATACCACGCGTGTTGGTTCTGGCCCATTCCCGACCGAGTTGAAAGATGAAACTGGCGCGTATCTAGCCAAACAGGGAAATGAATTTGGTTCTGTGACTGGTCGTCCACGTCGTTGCGGCTGGTTGGATATGGCCGCATTGCGTCGATCCATTCAATTGAATAGCTTTACCGGCCTTTGCGTCACCAAGCTCGATGTGTTAGACGGGCTCGATACCGTCAAGATTTGCACAGGCTATCGTGTCAATGGCGAAGTCTTGCCTTTCCCGCCAATCGAAAGCGATATCTTTGCACAGTGCGAACCAGTTTACGTCGAAATGCCAGGCTGGAAAGAAACCACCGCGCGTATCCGTAATTTTGATGATCTGCCAGATAATGCACAGAAGTATTTATTGTATGTAGAAGAGTTAGCAGGCGTTCCAATTGATATTATTTCGACAGGATCAGACCGGAAAGATACGATTATATTGCGTAACCCATTTGAAGATAACGAAGATGAAGATGTAATTTATGCCGAGGAAAGGACTTGAACCTTCACGGAGTTGCCCCCACAGACACCTGAAGCCTGCGTGTCTACCAATTTCACCACCTCGGCATAATTGGTTGACGCGCAATTTATACAGAGGGGGTGGGAATGTCAATCCTTATTTTTAAGATGCTCTTAAGAGTGGTGTGATACAAATAGTAGATTCATAAAGGAGATTTATCATGCTCAGCAGATTATCAAGCTGGTGGTACGGAAACAAAACTACTCTAAAACCCTCTCTTACCGGTACCGAATCAGAGCCCGTTGTGAAAGACGCGCTGTCGCAATTCACTGATTTGCTTGAAAATGAAAAAAGCAAAATTAATAATCTGCGTAATGAATGGATGCTGCATATGGAGCAAGTGCTTGCCAGCGGCCCAGCCAAAGCTGAGGATGAACATGCTTCCAAGTGTCCCAAAGAAACTCAGGAAAATGTAGAATCCATCGTTAAGCTTTTCTTCGTGAAAATCAAAGGCATGTTTCAAACTGCGAAAGCAAACTTGAATGACCAAATCAATAAAGAAGTTAGAGAGCACATTCGGCCACTTGAAAAGCACATCGAAAAGTTGTGCGCAAAAGCTAACGACAAAACCAGATCCGAAGAACAGCGCCGCAGAGATATTGTGCATATTTGCAGCGCCAGTATTGCGTTATTAAATGAACTGGAGCATTTGACCAGTAATATCGCTGATGAAATTGCTTCTTGCTTGAAGATCGAAAATAGAGAGGAAGAAACTGCGAAGATAGCGATTAATGCAGGATTATTTATGTTCGCCGGTTTAATCCGTATTGTGTTGCCGCCAGTCGATTTTGATTTCACCCAAGATTACCGCAACTTCTTGAGTGATGAAATTCAAACTCCAGAAGTTGAGTTTGAATGCGACCTCGCTGAAGCAAAAGGTAAATTGAAAATGGCAGATGGTCTTGTTGAGGTTTATACCCATAATCTCAGTCGACGCGGTTCAGGCGGGATTTTCTCGCAGCCCACTCTTGCTCCTGCAAACGAATCAGAAATACCAGCGCCGATTACGACGCTGATGATTAGACCGCAATAAGCTTAAGTGTGCGACGAACAGGTTGCGCTGTTCGTCGCAATTTCAAACATCCAATCTGTTACATCGAGACCTGCACGTGTCATCAGTCCTTACCAAGAAACCACCAACATTCAAACTGCGCGGCGTTGGCCCGCAAACAGCTGCACATTTGGCGCGTTTGAATATTCATTCTGTGCGCGATTTGCTTTTACATCTACCCGTGCGCTATCAAGATCGCACGAAAATTCAGCCGATGCGCTTTGTGCGAGTCGGTCAGGAAACAGTTGTCGAGGGGGTGGTGCGTTCAGTTGGCCGGCCGCCGCGCGGTAAAACCAAAGTCTTGATTGAGTTGTGTGACGACGGCGGTTTTATACTGTTGCGTTTTTTTCATGTGTTAACTTTTCAAAAAGAAGCCATGCAAGTTGGTACACGCTTGCGATGTTACGGCGAAGTACGTTTCGGCCCGCAAGGTTTCGAAATGACGCACCCTGAATTTCAAGTCATTCGAGATGATGATCACAAGGCTATCGATCAATTTCTCACGCCGGTTTATCCGGCAACTGATGGTCTCAGTCAATACATGCTCCGTAAGCTGACAGGAACGGCTTTATCAGTGATGCGTTCTGAGCAAACCTTTAATGAATTACTGCCGGAAGATGTTTTGCAATTGGTGTCGCTGCCGTCTTTGCAGGCATCGATCGCTTTCGTTCACCGGCCGCCAGCGGAAACGCCGATGATGGAATTAATGGAGCATCAAACCTCACACCAAAAGCGAATGGTGTTTGAGGAATTACTCGCGCATCGTTTGAGTCTGTTGCGCATCAAGGCTGCTTTTCAGTCGCATATTGCAGCGGCATTGCCAGCGAATATGGAGTGGCAAGAGAAATTCCTCGCCAGTTTGCCGTTCAATATTACTCATGCGCAGCAGCGTGTGGTTGCAGAAATTAGTGGTGATATGGCACTTTCTAAACCGATGCTGCGTTTGGTGCAAGGTGATGTAGGCTCTGGCAAAACAGTAGTGGCAGCTCTTGCTATGTTGCAAGCGATGGCGAATGGTTACCAGACGGTAATGATGGCTCCTACTGAATTACTTGCCGAGCAGCATTATCGTAATTTTAAAAATTGGTTCGAACCGCTTGGCCTGAATGTCATTTGTCTAACCGGTAGCATCAAAGGTCGCGCTCGCGCCGCTGCTCTTGAGTCGGTGCATAATGGCAGTGCGCATGTGGTGCTTGGCACGCACGCGCTTTTTCAAGAAGGTGTTGAGTTTGCTAAACTTGCGCTGGTGATTATTGATGAGCAGCATCGATTCGGTGTGCAACAACGTGCCATGTTGCGTGACAAAGGTGCGCAAGCTGCAGTGCATCCACATCAGTTAATCATGACGGCAACACCAATTCCACGCACACTCTCTATGAGTTTTTACGCTGATCTTGATATGTCAGTTATTGATGAATTGCCACCAGGTCGCACACCGGTAACAACGACAGTATTGCATAACTCACGACGTGATGAGGTTGTCACGCGTGTGCAAGATGCCTGTCAGCAAGGCCGACAAGTATATTGGGTGTGTCCACTGATTGAAGAATCGGAAGTACTGGATTGTCAGGCAGCAACAACCGCCGCTGAAGAATTGCAGCAACGATTGCCATCATTAAAAGTGGCACTCATTCACGGCCGCATGAAGCCAGATGAAAAAGAAAAAATCATGCGCGCATTTAAGGCCGGTGAGACGCATTTGTTAGTGGCGACAACTGTTATTGAAGTTGGTGTTGATGTACCGAATGCAAGCGTCATGGTAATTGAAAACGCCGAGCGTTTGGGTTTGTCGCAATTGCATCAATTGCGCGGCCGCGTTGGTCGCGGCACGGCAGTTAGTCATTGTGTGTTGTTATATCAGTATCCATTATCAAAGTTGGCAAAAGAACGCTTGAGTGTCATGCGAGAAACAACCGACGGTTTCAAGATTGCTCAACGCGATCTGGAATTACGCGGTCCCGGTGAGGTGTTGGGGACTAAGCAAACAGGCGATCTTTCCTTTCATGTCGCGGATTTATTGCGTGACAGTGAATTGCTGCCCACCGTGCAGAAAGCAGCAGATCTAATAGTCGCTCACCACACTGATTGCATCGAACCGCTTATTCAACGCTGGCTGGCTAATAAAGTTGATTATGCGAAGGTCTGATTAGCTCTGTTATTAAAATCAATAAGTTGATTTGCCTGGTAATTCCCTTACATGCATTTTCCGCTGCTATACTTATAGTATTCATAAAAACGAGGAAATCGTTATGCGTTCACATAATGAGGACTTACTTATCGTATTCGGGACTGCATGCAATGCCGAACTGGCAACTGCAAAATTATTGAAGGAACCGGCCGGAACTTTTTTGGTGAGAGAGAGTAGTGTTCCGGGTTTGCTAACAATTTCTCATCGTGCTAAAGATAAAGTTATTCATAGTCGTATTGGCTTGCAAGTCGTCGGCAGTGAATTGCAATGGGTACCCGTGCCGCAAGGTGATAATCTTATCAAGGCGCAAGAGTTTGCCAAAGCCGCAAAAAATGCGTTTACACATGTGCAACAGCACCCCGAGAGTTTCACGAGTTTGATGAAGCTTTTGGAAGGATATGGCTATCATGTTCAGAATATCATGACGCCTGAAGATGAAAGAGAAGCATCGCTAGGATATCGTTATACGGCTCAAGATATTGCGGGCACAATGAGTATGTTTGAGAGAAAAGACTCTAAGGGGTATGGAAGTGAGTAATTCTTCGAACTTGCGGTTGGTGCATATCCCGCGCCGTGTGTTCGCGCGGGATGTGCACGATCTCAAATTATCTTAAAACATCCCATTATCATTCGCGGATTTTTCTGGAATCGCTTGCACAGTATCCCAATGCTCAACGATCTTGCCGTTTTCTAATTTGAATAAATCAAATATTGCATTTCCGCGTGTGCCCGGATCACGAACCATATGCACATGCAAAATGACATAATCGCCATCAACGAACGCACGCTTGATTTCGCTATGAGAATTTGGATAGTGATCACGTAAATATTCAATAATAGCTTTGAAACCTTCTGGGCCGTCGGCAACACCGGGATTATGCTGCGTATAGCGCGGGCCTAGATATTTAGCTGCGGCCTGATAGTCTTTTTGATTGAGTGCGAGATTGTAAAACTCAATAACGTTTTGTTTATTGATTTCAGCTTGTTTGTCAGTTAATGCAAAGCTTACAGAGGTAAGCGCAAATGTTGTGACTGCTGTAATCAGTACGAGATATTTCTTTAACATGATGGCTCCTGATTCAAAATGAGTGAATAACGATCGTAGACTCAAAATGAACCGCTAACCATTCCAGTGCGATGATCAATATCATAAGTAAAAGCTATCACGCGATGTGATAGCTTTTCATCGGGATTATTTTCTTAATTCGAGCATAATTTCATTGCGGCGCAAGAAAGGCATGATCCACGGTGGGTTATAGAATGCCATGATGGGGTTGCCGACAGCTTTTAAGTGATGTTCGTTTATATAATTCAATAGTATCTGTAGGTGATCTTGAATATTACTGTCCGTATTGCGCCCGGAAAAAGTGACGGCAGCATATTCTGTCGCGGGCACGGTAATAATTGCTATGTCGGGATTATTTGGTTTCGGCAACGTGTCTTTGGTATAGGTATCAGGCATTACAAAGCGCACGACCCAACCATCACCAGCTTGCTGCTGAATCACGGGAGCAGTCATTGCTATTTTCGCGCCTTGTTGAATCACTGGTGCGGTCATCGTGATTTTTTGTTTGCCGCTGTTATTGCCAAAAATGAAATCGGCTAAGATGCGAAAGCCATTGTTGATGGCAACGTAGCGTTCGCCTTGCACGCTGACTTCAGCCACCAGTATTTCAGGGTAGCTGCGAATTTGAATTGGTCCTTCGGCTTTTACAATCGTGTATTTTGGTTCGGGCGTTTTGTAACCGAATATTTGCCAGGCGAAAAATGCCGCGCCTATTAAGACGGCCGCGATGAGAATATATATTTTGTACGACATGATGTTGCTCCTTACTTCCATGTAATGGTTAGACAACTTAAGTATAGTAGACACCGCCAAGAATAGCCGCTTGTTTCGCCCCCGTGACGCTCGGTAAATTTCCTGCTCGTTTTTGAATGGTTTGGAAAGCCAGCCACGCGAAGGCAATTGCCTCAACCCAATCTGGATGTATACCCAATGCCTCGGTGGATTTGACCGTGAAATTTGCTGCAGTCAGAGCTTGCAGCCGCGCAATCAGATAAGCATTATGCGCGCCGCCGCCGCAAACATAGATCTCACCGCTACGCATATTGTGCTTAATAGCGTCAGCGATAGTGGTAGCTGTGAATTCGGTCAGCGTCGCTTGTACATCAACTGGACTAATTGTTTCCTCGGCATGCGCAAGAATATTCCTCAGCCACTGGGCATTGAACATTTCACGGCCTGTACTTTTTGGCGGAGGTAATTTGAAATATTTATCTTTCAGCATGGTCGCCAATAATTTTTTGTTCACCGTACCTGTTGCGCCCCATGCTCCAGCCTTGTCGTGAGTCAGGTTTTGGTGCGTATGTATCCAGTAATCTAATAGTGCATTACCAGGGCCGGTATCAAATCCAATAATATGATCGTCAGCGTCACGTGGCAGCAGCGTGACATTGGCAATGCCGCCAATATTTACAATCGAGCGGTTGATATTCTTCGCTGCGAACATGCTGCGATGAAACGCAGGAACTAATGGCGCGCCTTGCCCGCCTAGTGCGATATCTTTACGGCGAAAATCTGCAACGGTGGTAATGCCGGTTTTGGCCGCAATGGTATTAGGGTCGCCGATTTGCAAAGTAAAGCGATGCGTTGAAGTTGGTGCGTGGCGGATAGTCTGCCCGTGGCTGCCGATAGCGGCGATTTTGCTCGCTGGTGTTTTGGCTTGCTGCAGCAATGCTTGCACGGCATTGGCAAAAACATCCGCGAGTGCAACATCCAATTCACCAAGACGATGAATTTCATTTTCGCCGGGATGGCAGAGATCAAGAATTTGTTTGCGTAGTTTCAGGTCATAAGGTGTGTAATGCGAAGCCAGTAGGCGTGGTGTGGGCCCGCCAAAGTCGACCAAAGTTGCATCAATTCCATCGGCGCTGGTGCCAGACATAAGACCTATATATAGATTCGACATAACACCTCTTGAATTTTGTCTTACCTGATAGCGATATTGACCGTTATTGTGCCATACTGCGCGCATCAAAATAACAATCTTTTATTGTGGAGAGTCAGGTGATGGCCCAGATTGATGAAGCCTTATCCATTATCCGTCGTGGTACGGAAGAAATACTGGTTGAAGAAGAGTTGGTTGAAAAATTGAAGTCGGGCAGACCGCTGCGTGTGAAAGCAGGGTTTGATCCCACTGCTCCAGATTTGCATCTCGGTCACACCGTATTGTTGAACAAAATGCGTCAGCTGCAAGATCTCGGCCACGAAGTTATCTTCTTGATTGGCGATTTCACCGGCATGATTGGCGACCCATCGGGTAAAAATGAAACAAGACCGCCGCTGACTCGTGAAGAAGTTGAGCAGAATGCCGAGACTTATCGCAAACAAGTCTTCAAAGTGTTAGATCCAAATAAAACCCAGATCATGTTTAATTCTACCTGGCTGGATAAATTAACGCCGGTTGATCTCATTAAATTAGCAGCGACGCACACTGTGGCGCGCATGCTCGAGCGTGATGACTTTAGTAAACGTTACGCATCAGGTCATTCTATTGCCATTCATGAATTTCTTTACCCATTAATTATGGGTTACGACTCGGTTGCCATGAAAGCAGATATAGAGTTGGGCGGCACCGATCAGAAATTTAATCTGTTAATGGGGCGCGAATTGCAAAAGCATTTCGGTCAAAAACCACAGACCGTCATCATGATGCCGTTGCTGGTTGGGCTGGAAGGCGTGAAGAAAATGTCCAAGTCTTTAGGTAACTATATAGGGATAGATGAAAGTGCTGATGAAATATTTGGCAAGGTGATGTCTATCTCTGATGAAACCATGTGGACGTGGTTTAACTTAGTAAGCTTCCGTTCTATAGAAGAGATTAAAAAATTGCGCGATGATGTTGCGAATGGAATGAATCCACGCGATGTGAAGTTCTTGCTCGCAGAAGAAATCGCTGCTCGTTTTCATGATGCAGCAGCCGGACAAAAAGCGCGTGAGAACTTTATTGCACAATTCCAGAAAGGAAAATTGCCAGAAGATATGCCAGAAGTTTCACTTGAAGTGAGTGCGGAAGGGATGTCGATACTCAATATCATCAAGAATGCAGGTCTCACTGAGAGTAGTTCTGAGGCATCAAGACTCATTGCACAAGGTGGTGTGCGCATAGATGGTGAAAAAGTGTCTGACAAAAATCTACATTTACAGGCAAAAACATCATTTATTTTACAAGTTGGCAAGCGTCGCTACGCAAAAGTAAATTTATTATAAATTTTTTAAATTTAGTGTTGACTCTGAGAGGGAAGGTTGTAGAATCGCACTCCTCGAAGCAAGCAAGACACTTCGAAAGAAAAGAAAGAGCAACACAGCAAGACGATCTTTAACAAATTGAAAGAGTGATATATGTGCGCGCTTACCTAGT
>CAZWPD010000038.1:18528-23598 GCA_964636145.1 uncultured Coxiellaceae bacterium | reverse complement strand
TGCATGTGCGGCAGAAATATTTTGTTTAATGTGATGGGCGATACCAAATTGAATTCAAGAGCATTTCTGAATGCTTGTTCGTCGAGGGTGTTGATATTGTCACGATTAAATATTGACGCATTGTGCACCAGCGCTAGCCTGCTTGCGCCGGCGACAGTTTTTGCTAGTTCCTTGCCGTATTCGGCAGACCAATCTGGGTTGCTCAAATCAATGTTAAAATTAATCACGCCATTAATATCGCAATTGCTGCGCGATATATTGATGGCTTTCCAGTCATTATCAACGAATTTTTGAATACTAGCTTTGCCGATGCCGCGACTACCGCCGGTGATAATGAGGAATTTTGTCATGCTTATTTTCTCCAAGAAGCTGAACCAGATTGTCCTGGCCCGGAAAATACTTTGATTTTGATTTCCTGAATGCGATTTTGCGCGATCTCTTCTGTATCGAGTAAAATTTGCGTCAATAACCAGTTAGACAGTTCTTCTACAGTAATATTGTAGACTGGCAGTATTCTGATATCACGATTTAAGAAAATAAGTTTCTCAGTGTTGAAATAAATATTCGTGTAGTCACCAGCAGCTTCAATTTTTAAATATTTGGATTTGCCGGGGATTAAAGTGATTTCATTCAGGGTTTCACAGATCTTTTTTACTTTATTTTTATAAAATCTGTAATCGAAGGAAAAACCTTCGTCATCGATGATGGTGGTAAATGAGGCGCAGACATTGTAATTGTGGCCGTGCAGATTTTCTCTGACTTCGCTCGAGAAAATGGCAAAGTGTCCTGCCGAAAATTTCATGTTTTCTTTGAATAGTTCAATAGTAGAAAGGCGCTGCATTTTTAAAATTCCATCGTTTTTTTGTGAGATGCCGAGTGATCAAGTTGCAATGGTAGCTGGCGTATAAAAAACTGTCTATAGCCTTATGAAGATTTTAAGGTAAGGTCAAAAAATATACTGCTGTATTTGCGCTTATCCTAGAATTATTTTGTTTTTGGAAGTTTTAAGGCTATTTTTTGCGGTAGCGAAAATGAGTGCTGCCTCTGAATTGTCTGCTGCGGGGTATTTACTGATAGTGGTTATCAGCTTGATCGGCGAGCTAATTAACTGCCAAAGTGAAAATTCAGACCTAAATATTCTATGTTTCGAAGCAGAAGCTAAAAGTTCCAGTTTGGAGCCGTAATCGAGATTTGCTTCAATGATAGTATTGGCGATGTTACTTGCCAGGTTGGATTGAATGGTGTTTTGATGACGAGGGTAGGCATTAGGCGCTGCAGAGTGTAATTGACGATGAAGCGCATCAAGAGCGTGAGTCATTGCTGTTGGATTTCGAAATGCACTATGTGGGAGATATGGTAATGATGCTAATGTCTGGCTAGCAGATATATTTGCGAATCCAGCGTTGTCTAGGGTGGCTAATGATTCTACTTCGTCAGCAGATATTTTTTGTGCATTGCTATTCATTGTCATCCTTATTAATAAACAGACTAAAAAAATTGATGATTGATTTCATCATATGCGGATCATTTCGCAAATTCCACTTTTTTTCGCAACAATGAAATACTCATGATTGCGTGTTGCAATATCAAGTATTTCTATCTAGATTGGATTATGTGATGAAGGAGGTGTTGATGAAATCTGATCGCGGCAAGCCAGTGATGTTCACAGTGCGTCATGAATATAATCAGGTTGATAAACTTGAAAATTATATAATTGCTTCTCACGAAGATATTCTGGCGTCTTCGCATCCTATACTTCGTTTCAAAAATTCACCCGTCTGCTATCCGGTTCTTTACAACGTTAAAATCAAAAGCGGCGAGATAATATTCCCGAATGAAATGCGCAAGGATCTTGGCTTTGCTCTCAATAGTAAAATTGAATGCGGGTTAGATCAGGTTCGCGAAGATGAGTGGCTTGATATTGACAAGGTTACATTTACGATAGAAAAAACGTTGGATAGTGTCATTAAAGATAAGGAGCTTGATGCTGGTGAGATCATACAAGCACTACGTGATTCGATTCTCTATACAGGTTCCGATTTCCCGCTACAGGTCGGCCAGAAATTTATAATTCCATTCCGTAATGTACGCTTCAAGGTGCGTGTCGACTACCTTAGTGATAAGCTTCGCGGTGCAGACAAACAGGCGAATCGGTTTTATCGGCTCAATGAGTTGTCGCAAATAGAATTACTCAATGAACAATCTCATTATTTTAAGCTAACAGGCAAGTCAACACCTGAGTCTAATGAGCCCGACCAAATGACAGAAATCCCGCTCGATTTTGTCAGTAGAGGCATCGGCGGCCATAAAAAAGAAATCGCCTATATTGTCCGTAACTTGTTTTATACACGTGCCGTAAAACAGGAATTACTGGATGCATACGGAGTTAAAAAGCATGCCAAAGGTATGTTGCTCTATGGGCCGCCAGGGACTGGCAAGACGCTGATCGCGAAATGCATTAGTGAATTATTCACGAAAGAACAAGTGGTGATTATTGAAGGTCCGCAGTTAAAAAATATGTATTACGGTGCTACCCAGCAAAATCTTGCAGATCTATTTGTTAATGCCCGCCGTTACCCGAATAAATTATTTGTTTTTATCTTCGATGAAATCGATGCGCTTTTTTCTACGCGTGGTTCTGATCCAGGCACGTCGACTCAAACGAATAATGACCTTGTCAGCAGGATTTTAACTATTCTCGATGGCCCTGACTCACCCAAAAACATTGTTATCATCGGCACTACAAATCGCAAGGAGTTGATTGATCCTGCTTTGTTGCGTGCGGGACGGCTTGATGTCCATGTTTATATTGGGTTGCCAGATGAAATTGGTCGGCTAGAAATTTTGCAGGTCCACACCAAGGATATGTTGAAGACGCTGCATAAGAATGTTGATCTTGCTGAAATTGCGAGATTGAGTAAAAACTTTTCCGGTGCTGAGTTGGCGCGTCTCGTTAGTCTTGCTCAGATATTAGCAATGGGTGGGAACTACGTTGCGCGTGATAATAAATTGGTGTTGCGAGATGATATCAAGTCGATTGATCAGGCTGAGAAAGTTACCCAGCAACATTTCTTGCGTGCTCTACGTGAAATTAAACCAGCCTTTGGGGTTGACGACGATTTTTCGTTAAGTGGTAATCAGCGCTTCGCGATCTATGATGCTAAACTAAAAGATATGATTGATGGGTACACGAGTAGTATTGTTACTTTGCAAAATAGTAAAGGTATGAAGCAATCAAACCTGCTGATTTGCGGCGAAGCGGGAACAGGTAAATCCAGTTTGGCAGCACATATTGCCTTGCAATCAAAATTTCCGCATCTCCAAATCCTAACACCCAATAAATTGTTACCCCATTCTATTAGCAAGCAGTTGGATATTATCGATGAAATGTTTGCAAAAGCACGACAATCGACAGAGCCAAGTGTCATCATTATAGATGGCATCGAAAGTATTATTGAATCCACTCCAGATCACTTGCAATATAACAATAAATTACGCTTGAAATTAATCGATATGTTAAAGGAGGCCAAGTCGAGCGACAATAAGGTGTTAGTTATTGCGGTTGCAGAAAACCGTGAATTTATGCAACGACTTGGCCTCACTAATCAGTTTGCTGAGATTGATGAATTGACTAACGTTCATCTTGATTGCGCGAATGCTAAAGAGTGTTTGACGGTTATTACAAAAATTGCTGCCACATTAGATATTAAGGTTACAAATAGTTCCTCTCTACGTGATCCTGCCTTGGTTGTTGATATTGCACTGAAAGACTTGATTTATGAGCTTAGAAAATATTGCTCTCGCGATGGTGTGCTTGCTCTCAATATGAGTGAATTTCTGCAGCAAATTCCAAAACGATATACGCAAGCTAAAGAGCCTGTTGTTACTATATTAGATGATGAAAAAAAGCCAGCCTTGAGCCTGTTTCGGCGATAACTCATTCATTATTCATCATTAACGAGTGATGTGTTCTGGGTTTTCATCCTTATCTATATCATTTTGTTTATATGGATTTATAGTTGTCTGCTATCTGCATACTGGCTCATTTAACGCTGAAATCGACACGTTTTGGCTGGTATTTACCGTCACTCTGTTCTGAATTTTGTTCTATTATTCAACGTTTAATTTTTTGAAATATAATGAGTGCTTGCCGAAAAAAACATTATCTCTATGTATTTTAATAAAAATTTCTTGGCCTCGGACTGGGGGTATTAGGCGGGATATAAAAGCTTTACTTTCTTGTTAAGAAAATGTTAATACTACTTGGGTACTAGCATTTTAATGAATAAATATCGTCGAAAAATAACTCTGTCTAATAAATATAACGAGAGTAAATATCATGCGAGATAGAAGATTAAAGATGCAGCAGGGTACAACTTTAGAAGTTGTAGCTGGATTGGTTTCAGGTGTTGGTAGTAATGTTGTTACGCATCCATTGGGTCGTGCATCCTATCTCTCCGTCGTCAACAAGGCCCCGTTTTTTAGTTCGCAGAATTTTGTAAATCCTCTTGAAGGCATTATGGCCAAGATGTTTATTGGCACGGCTTTAAGTACGGAATATTTTATGGCCCAGGACTTTGCGCGAACTTCTTTAAATCCCTATCTTCAAGCTCAACTTAATGTTCCGGCTCACGTTGCGCAATTTGTCTCTGGCGGTCTTGCAGGTAGCGTTCATGGCCAACTTGCAAACTCATCCATGGCGGTGCAAAACTTTTCGCATAAAACTGGTTACTCGGTATTCGGTAGCGTACGACACATGTATTCACAAGGTGGCATGAAGCCATTTATCAAAGGTGCAGGTGTTAGTATGTTTTCAGGCGCGGCATTTAGTGCGCTCTATCAGCCAATTCGCACAATGATGACCGAGGCTTTAGAAAAAAATAATGAGCAGCATGATCATAAATTCGATAACTCTACAATATCCATGCTAAGCAATCTTACTGGTGCAACGGTTGCTGGTGCCGCGATTGCTCCGCTTTCTTATGCGCGACAAGTGCAGCAAGCTTCGTGTGCCACACAGAATGCACCATCAGTTGCGACAGTCTTTAAGGTTCTCGCTAAAGAAATCGG
>CAZWPD010000038.1:0-18428 GCA_964636145.1 uncultured Coxiellaceae bacterium | reverse complement strand
GCCGGGATTATAATTGTAGGTAAATAAGTAATTGTTAGATCGCGCTGTTAACTGTCACGCCTTTTAAATCAGGTGTGACGGTAATCGCGATGAATCCTGCTGAGTTGCTGTATCCACATTCCCATCTGTTGATTCGTGTTGCGAGTACGGGCCCCTGGTTGAAGCTCAGTGATGCAAGCGCTGCCTTGGCTCTTTCGAAGGCTTCATTTTTGTTTCTTGCGGCAATCCGGCCAACGATAAATGTCCAGCTATCATTGGTGTCGTATTTGCTTTGCATTAAACCAACGGCCCATGAGCCATCACTTTGATTTTGCTCAATCGCATCCATGCTTAAGCCCGCTGCGCGAATAGCGTCTGCGCTCGGACATTTAGCTGGTTTTGATGGTGTTGCGATTGCTGTTGAGGATATGGCGAGGATTGTGGCTGCAATGAGTAATCCATTTTTCATTGATATCTTCCTTTTTAAAGCATGAATTATATTTTCTTTGATTCAGTCAGTTGTACCGTTAAATTGATAACATCAGCCTGATTGCTGAGTCAAGTGTTCGCAAATATTTACGATTTCAGCTAGAATCCTATAATAAAACGCTGAGGTGAGTATGCAGAGAAATAATAAAATCGATAAACTTCCATCGTTGTGTGCTGGTAATGACGATTTACGTGCCGGCGATATACTGATTTTTAATCATAATCCTGAAAGCCGCCGTCTCGACAGTGGTGGATATATGACAATTCAGCAACAAGGATTTTTGAATGAGAGTGGTGGTCACAGAACATCCGTACATGCTGGCTTTATCGTTGAAACTAATGATGGCATGAAATTGGCGCACGTCCTTGGTTCTGGATTTCATTTAGATGATCTTGACTCCAAATTCCTTAAGCGTACCGTTCATGTCTATCGCCCGCGTAAGTTTCAGCGCGAACTTGCTGCCGAATTAAATAAATTAGTCGATCAGCATGTGCACGGCGATGATTTTGATGACGTGCCAAATACAGACTCATTGTTGATGATCGAGCCAGAGAAGCGTGTTGATAAGGTTCGCAGAATTGCTAAAAAGTTGAAGTGGGACGCGTCGGTTGCTATCCGTGCAGTGATACACCGGTTGTTTACTTCATTAATGTTAAAGAATCGTGATCCGTTAGTGCTAGAGGTTGACCACGATATCAAGTTCCCCGACGATGTTATTTCCAAGCAGACCATCTGTTCAAAGTATGTAGCTGATTCATATATTTCCGCATGCCATCGTATGACTAATTCATCTCGTCCTGATGAGCTTCCAGGTGGTCATGATCAGCCCGGTATGAATCAGGTGCCTAATTTCCGTGCTCAACTGATGAATATTAGCAGCCTTACGCCTCCTAAGGCGTTGCAAGCCTATTTGTATCGAAATTCGAATTATGAATATTTGGTGATGCCGCATGCTCGCCATAAATTATATGCAGAGTTGCGTGCTGTCATTGTGCGCGAGATTGAGCGTTTGAATCAGGAAGTGTTGTTGGCGGGGCGCGCAAAAGGCGCGGCTCTGCAGCGTGCGCTTGATGAGTTTGAGGCCGCAATGCCGGAAGGTGATATGATGAAGCAGTCCATCGCGCTATTAACTCATCTTGCCCCAATCTTGCGGCATAACACCGGTAATCATTTAATTACTCCTGGTTCGTATAGACGCGTCATGGCATTTGCAAAAAATGAAGGAATTTATCCGGAATATTTAACCAATAAATTGCACGATAGAAGTGAAGATAAAGTCAAAAATCTCGCGCGCAAGTATTACGGATTTAATCCGGTGTTAGCGCAACTGTATGCTAAATGTCGGAAGATTGGTCTTACAGATGAAGAGGCTAAATTTGAATGCAAGCCAACGTTTGGTGATTGGTTTAAGCTCGCACCCGCTCGAAATATCGCGTTAACCTGTTCTGTGATTGGATTCTTTGCCTGGGTTTTACCTAGAGGTGTTACGCGCGTTAAAGCTGTTCAAGCACGTAATGAAAAGCAGCTTACTCAAGTTGCCGCTGCGGGCATCAAGCTGTAATAATGACAAGCCGCTGATGCTGTCAGCGGCTTGTATTTTTGTTATAGCGGGGAAGAATTTTTGCGTTCGACTTTTGTAAAGGTGACACTTGCATCTGTGTCGAGGGTTTCACTGGCGTCTTTGAAAAAGCTTGGCTTTTTTGTTTTAGAATTAAACTCTGCCTCGACTCTTTGCTCTGCTTCAGTTGGCAGAGCTATATAGCCGTCGTTACCTGCACTTAATACTTTTGTAACCTCGGCGTTATTGGTGCGAGTATTTTCCGCTGGTACTGCTGCGACTGCTGGTGATGCGAGCGCAGATTTTTGGTGCGACAGCTCATTGTATTTCACAACGGCTAACACGCCGCCAAATACGCCAGCCACAACGCCCATCACAGCCAAAATCGGAAATTTGAAAATCATGACAGTGGTAATGGCTGCTGTGGCGATGACGCCTACGGCCGAAATTTTCGCGCTCTCGATTGCTTTTTCTCGATATTCAGCTTTTTTTGCCGGGTCATTGGTGATGGCAGTCATGACGCCATTATAGATGGCGGTAACAATATTAATGACAGTTTTAGTGCCAAATGTCGCAGCAAAAATGATTGGCCCGGCGAGCCCAAAGTAGAGTGGAGCCGCAAGTGCGCCAATCACGGCTGTGGTGATTGCGAGAAAGCCGAGTGTTTCAATGACGGCTTTGAAGACCGGATATGCTTCAAATCTTTTCTTATATGCCTGGTACCAGGTGATGCCGGTTACTGCTGCCAAGACAAATGGCACGAGCGGCAGCATAAGATATTTCAATGTGGTTTCGAAAATTGGTTCTAGTAAAGTCATGCCCTTAGCGAGAAAAATACCAGCTAAATTAAACAGGTCGATGCCGTGCGCAACCGCTTTAGCTTGCTCGGTAGCGATGAATGATTGTTGATTTGCTTGCTCCATCTGCTCTTCTTGTGTGAGTGCTCTTTGCATGATTTTTAAGCCTTCTCTTGAATAAATCGTTGTATGCTACGGTGGTTAAATGATAAAAACAATAGTATTAATTTGACACAAAAGGGAGTTGGTATGTTCAGGCGCGTTGCAATTGTGGTTGGGTTGATGTTGCTCAGTTTTGCTGTTTTTGCAAAATTTCACCAGCAAAACAAGATTAAGCACGTCATTTACGTGACACTTGATGGTACGCGTTGGCA
The DNA here is from genome assembly GCA_964636145.1 of uncultured Coxiellaceae bacterium. Lineage (GTDB taxonomy): Bacteria > Pseudomonadota > Gammaproteobacteria > DSM-16500 > DSM-16500 > Aquicella. The sequence goes on along the minus strand of CAZWPD010000038.1, from coordinate 15,230 downwards.
AGATATCATGCAAATTCAAGCTAATTTCCCTAAGCTATGGTCGAAATATGCGTCACAAATGCAGGTATACGGCAGGCCGGGAAGTGATGCCACCATGGAGGTTGCCTCCATACCAGTGAGCTTGCCTTCGTACCAGAGTCAGATGACGGGGGCGGTGCAACCTTGCCTGGGCAATGAATGTGGTCGCGTGAAGGTAGAGACACTGCCTGAGTTTTTACTTGGCAAGCTGCATCTTGCGAAAAAAGATGTTGCGGTATTTTCCTCGTGGCCGGTGATAGCTGATGCGCTCGAATCCAAATCTGGCACTGTTTATAGTAATGTCGGAAATCTTCCAGTTGTTGATCCCGTGACCGGCAAACCCGATGTCGTTATGGCGGAAATAAATCATCTGCAAACACTGCGGCGCCATGTCAAAACCAATCGCATGGATGAGTATACATTTGCGCAGTCATTACATTATTTCGAAAAATACAAACCAAGATTTATGTGGATTTCCTTAGTCAATGCGGATAATGAGGCGCATATGAATCATCAGGAAAAATATAATCAGGTTTTACTGTCCTATGATAATTATTTGGATCAGTTATTCACCAGACTAAAATCAATGAAATTGGATAAAAATACAATGGTTGTGATCACCACTGATCACGGTCGCGGTAATGGCGATAACTGGACTACGCATGGGCCAGAATATCCAGAGGCAAAACCAACCTGGGCATTCGTGATGAATGGCAAGTTAACTCCAGTTGGTAACGATGGGAAAATATCTCACTATAATACACTTTCAATTCGTCCTGCGATTGAGGCAGCTTTGGTGAATTGAAGGTAATGGGGTTTAGTTATGACAACGATCGGCACACCAGGTGCATCGTCTGCTACAAAATTATTACTACTTGGTTCAGGCGAGCTGGGGAAAGAAGTTGCCATTGAAGCGCAGCGACTCGGCGTTGAAGTGATAGCTGTGGATAGATATGCGCATGCCCCCGCGATGCAGGTGGCTCACCGCAGCCACGTTATTTCTATGCTTGACCCTGTGGCATTGCGACGTGTCATTGAGCTTGAGAAGCCGGATTATATCGTGCCTGAAATTGAAGCGATTGCAACTGAGGCCCTCGCAGAGTTAGAGCGAGAGGGTTTTCGAGTGATACCAAGCGCCCATGCAACGATGTTAACCATGAATCGTGAAGGCATACGCCGACTTGCCGCTGAACAATTAGGCTTGATGACATCACCATATCGATTCGCAGCAAATCAAACCGAATATCATCAGGCTGTTAAAGAAATTGGGTTGCCGTGTGTTGTGAAGCCGGTGATGAGTTCTTCTGGTAAAGGCCAAAGCGTTGTGCGCAATAGTGCGCAAATTGATGATGCCTGGACAGTTTCACAAACTGCAGGGCGTACTGGCGCCAGCTCGGTTATTGTTGAGAAATTCATACCGTTTGATTACGAGATCACCTTGCTGACTGTTCGTCATGTTGGTGGCACTACTTTCTGTGCGCCTATCGGACATACGCAAGTGAATGGCGACTATCGTGAATCATGGCAGCCGCATCCCATGCGAGAATCACTCTTATGCGAAGCAGAGCGCATGGCAAAGGTTGTCACTGATGCACTCGGTGGGCATGGATTGTTTGGCGTAGAATTTTTTATTCACGGCGATGCGATCTATTTTAGTGAGATTTCGCCACGTCCGCACGACACCGGGTTGGTAACATTGGTCTCACAAGACTTATCTGAGTTCGCTTTACATGTGCGTGCCATATTAGGATTGCCAATTCCAGTATTGCGACAACTTGGAGCATCGGCATCTTGCGCCATCCTCGCTCATGGTAATGGCTCAAATATTCAATACGCTAATCTTGATGCTGCTCTTGATCATGCAGATGTGCATCTGCGCTTATTTGGCAAGCCTGAAGTAAGGGGTGAACGACGTGTAGGTGTTACCTTGAGTAGGGGTGAGTCTATAGAAGCAGCTCGTGAAAAGGCTCGATTGTCCGCCGAATGCATCGAAATCACGGTTACTTAGTTCTACATGTTCGTGTCGGCCAGATCGTGTTATATTGCTAACTTATAACACGGAGGTTGTGATGAGACATTGTCTAATTCGTTTATCGCTTCTAAGTGCGGCCTTGCTAGCATCAAATGTTTCCCTGGCTTGCACAGATATTAAAATTTCAGCAAAAGATGGCACTCAGATGATTGCGCGCAGCATGGAGTTCGCACTGCCATTAAATTCTGATGTTGTTAGCATTCCACGTGGCACCACCTTTACTCCGACTGCTCCAGATGCCAAGCCAGCAATGACGTGGAAATCGAAATACGGTTACCTGCTCGTCGACGGCCTGAAGCAGGTGATCACGATCGATGGAATGAACGAGCAAGGTCTGGCGTTTGAATATCTATATTTACCTGGGGAGACTCAGTATCAGGCAGTTCCAGCCGGTAAAAATGGTCAAGCGATCCCGTATTTCTATTTTGGCGATTGGGTCTTGGGCAATTTCAAGTCTGTTGATGAGGTTCGTCAGGCTCTAGCTAATGTCTATATATTTGAAGCAAAGTTACCGACTACTGGCGATATGGTGTTTCCATTGCATGCGGCAATTCATGATGCGAGCGGCAAGGGGATAGTGGTTGAGTTTATCAAAGGGCAAATGCAGATTCATGACTACATGGGTGTGATGACGAATTCGCCTACTTACCAATGGCAGGTGACACATCTTCCTCAGTATTTCAATTTGTCACCGTATAACCCAAACCCAATTATAGTGAATGGGGTTTCATATTCCGCTAATGGTGTGGGCGCTGGAATGCTTGGGCTGCCTGGTGATATTAGTCCACCATCACGTTTTGTCAAAATGGCGTACATGCTCAAATATGCGTATCAGACTGATGATGCTGCTGGTGCGGTAAATCTGGCGCAACACATCATGAATACTGTCGATATTGCTGCTGGGACTGCTCGTGCAAAGGTCGATGGAAAAGATAGTTATGAAATAACCGAGTGGACGGTCTTTAAGGATCTCACTCACAAGATATTTTATTATCACAGTTATCAGGATATGACGCTGCGCTCAATTGACTTGAGTAAGGTGGATTTTTCCGAAAAAGCACAGCAACGGATAATGGCTCTTGCAGCACAGCCAGTACCCGTTGATATGACAACACAGTTTAATTCGGGAAATTAAAAATCAAACGCGATACCTAGTAGCGGCCCACGTATTTTCATGTCCCAGACATATTTATTTGTGCCGCTGCCGGTTTGATAGTTTTGATCAAGCTGGCGATAACCGAAATAAATAGTTGTGTAGGTCATCATGGTTTGTGGGTGATAGCCAATTAAACCGGTGATGTTGTAACTGTAATCGGTTGTTGCGTTGGTACCGCCGATATCCCCGGCGAGAGTAAATGACCAGGCCTTGTTGAGTTCATATAGTAGTCGCGCACCGATCAATGGGTCAGTCCAGCTAACATTTCTTTTTGCAGTGATGCTAAAGATCGGCGCATTCAGTGTCAGCTTATTGTGGTTGAGTGTGTAACGAAAACCCGCGTAAGGCGCGATGCTGAAATGATTAGTTTGATAGGCAACATAAGATAAGCCGCCAGCAAATATTCCGTATTGTACTCTCGCATTGAGTGAGAGAGGGGCGTCGCTTGCGCTGTCAGAGAGAACCGCATACAGGCTATTCAAAAATATCCCTAACTTTCCTTTTTCTGCTTCTAGCCACAACATGCCGGCAAAATCGAGGTTCTTAAGAATGTCAGAGAAACTTTCATCCACATGTACTCTGCGTGCCCCGATTTGGGTGGTGCCGCTCATGTTAAGAGCCCATAAATATGGTGCTACCCGGAAATGCCACGCTGCGTCATTAGCATACGGTGTTGGTGCTGCTTTTATTGTGTTGGCCGTTGCTGAAAGAGGCGCTGCAAATGTGGCGATGAGTAATGTCAAAAGACTGTGTTTAGTAACTTTTGAGAATTTAATATTCGAAGTGAAGGGCATAACTGACATATCCTTGTGAAATTATCTTAAAACCTCACCGCGCGAATCTGGCGCGGTGAGTGCATTGCTTCTAGCGTAATGCTGGACTTGCTGGCGAGTCTTTGAGCGATTGATTACGGACATCGGCCAGTGTTTCTGGTTGTTGCGCTTTACCGAATAAGCCCGTGCTCGCTATTAGTGCTTTTGCCTGATTGAGCGGCTTGCCTTCCCAGTATTGGTTAGCAGTTACGCCGGCGCTCAGCAAGGTTAGTGTGGCATTTAGATAGTATGAGAATGAGCCGCAGTTGAGTGATGACACGAGGGTATCAAAAGCGAGGACTGCTGTTGCTGCCGCTGTGATTTTATATGTCGGGGTGTTTTGGTCAGGGATGATGCTTTCTAGTGCGTTGCCGACGGCAATTAAGTTTCTTTGCATGAATAATTCCTTTCATTTGTTTATTGAATATACATATTCCATCAAGTAAAACGCCACTAACTATAAACACATGAAAGTAAAAGATCAAACGAGGCGTTCATGAGTTGCCTCTGCTGCAAATGATATATAAATTCACTTGATTACTAAGGAAAACTCCAGTAAAAATGGCAGTTCTTTTGTCTTTGAACGCGAATGTGGCGGAATTGGTAGACGCGCTGGATTTAGGTTCCAGTGGGGTAACCCGTGAGAGTTCGAGTCTCTCCTTTCGCAAAGATTAAAATCGCCATGCAGAATGGCCTGGTTACATAAATAAGACTTATAAAAGTTAATTGATAGGGCGGAGTGAATCATGCAAGTTTCAGTCGAAAAAGTAAGCAATGTTGAGCGCAAATTAACCATCGTTGTCCCAGCTAACCAGGTAGAAGAAGCAGTCGCCAAACAAGTAACCCAGTTTGCGCAAAAGGCAAATATCAAGGGCTTTAGGCCAGGCAAGGCGCCAATTAGCTACATTAAACAGCATTACGGCGAAGATATGCGTCGCGAAGCCATGAGTAAGGTTATTCAGGATGCGCTATATAGTGCACTCACCGAACAAAAGATGAATCCTGTAAGCACTCCGGAAGTAGAACCGAAAGCCATGTTGGCCGACCAGCCTCTTGAGTTCGTAGCTTCCTTTGAGGTGCTCCCGGAAATTACTAATATTGAATTCAAAATCGACACGTTGGAAAAGCCAGCTGTTGATGTGACTGATGAAGATTTAAACCGCGTTATCGAGCAGCTGCGCAAACAATACACCAAGTGGGCTGTGGTTGACCGCGCTGCCACCGATAAAGATAGAGTGGTTCTGGATTATTATGCCGTTTACGAAGGAAAGGCAGATACAGAAAATAAGGTGCAGAACTTCCCGCTCGAACTTGGCGGCAAACAGATGCTTCCAGGGTTCGAAGAAGGCTTGGTTGGCTGTAAGCCAGGAGATGAAAAAACATTGAGCCTTAGCTTCCCTGCCGATTTTGGCGATGCGACACGTGCAGGTAAGCCAGTCGATTTTGTTGTAACAGTAAAGCAAGTTTTTGAGGCGGAAGCACCAGCGCTGGATGCGGATTTTGTGAAGCGTCTTGGTATCAAGGGTGGCGAAGTCGAAGAGCTTACCAAGCAGATCCGTCAATCGCTTGAGCAAGAACGTGATCGCCTAGTGAAAGAAAAATTAAAAGAGCAAATTTTCAAGCAGTTACTTGAGCAAAACCCATTGGAAGTGCCTAAGGCTCTGGTTTCACGCGAAGCTAAGAATATTCATGATGAGGTATATCCGCAGCATCAGCATCATGATCATCACCAGCACTCTGATGAAGAAATGGGCGCATTCAACGATGTGGCCAAAAAAAGAGTAGCTCTGGGTCTGTTGATAGCTGAATTTGCAAGATTGAAGAGTGTTAAACCGGATGTGGCTAAGGTTGAGGCTCGCATTCTTGAAATTGCAGCTGCTTATGAAAATCCTAAAGAAGTTGTCGAGTGGTTATCTTCTCAAGAAAGACGCGGTGGAATTGAAGCGCAAGTGATGGAAGATCAGGTGCTTGACAAGCTCATGGAAGGGGTGACAGTGTTAGATAAGACAATGAGTTATGCTGAATTAAAAGGTATTCGCATCTAAGAGTATTCGTATATAATGGTAGTGTGAGATAAAGGGAAGATTATGTCAGTGAACATGAATCAAGAGCTTCAAGCTAACTTAGTTCCAATGGTTGTTGAACAAACTGCTCGTGGTGAAAGAGCGTTTGATATTTACTCCAGGCTGCTAAAAGACAGGGTTATTTTCATCGGTGGTCCAATTGATGACCAAGTTGCGAACCTGATCGTTGCCCAGTTGTTGTTTCTTGAATCAGAAAATCCTGACAAAGATATCTCTATGTATATCAACTCTCCTGGCGGTGTTGTCACCGCCGGGTTGGCTATTTACGACACCATGCAATTTATCAAGCCTGATGTCAGCACCATGTGTATGGGCCAGTGCGCCAGTATGGGAGCGTTTTTGCTCGCAGCAGGCACTGCCGGCAAGCGTATTTGTTTACCCAATGCCCGCGTCATGATTCACCAGCCATTAGGCGGTATTCAAGGGCAGGCATCGGATATTGCAATCCACGCCGAAGAAACTCTGAAAATTCGTTCCCGCCTAAACCAGCTTTTGGCAAAACACACCGGGCAACCAGAAGATATCATTGCAAAAGATACAGATAGGGACAACTTCATGAGTGCTGAGAGAGCGCTCGAATACGGAATCGTCGACAAGATTCTGGGTCACCGCACTATTGCGAAATAATGCGATGGGCTATGGGCTTTATGAATTTCAAGGACTATAGGGTTGAATTTGCGTAATTCGACCCTACCTTAAAGGCTTATACAACTGAAGAGGCTTTATCTATGAACAATGATCAGCGCGGCAATGGCGGTAAAGATAAGGTATTTCATTGCTCGTTTTGTGGCAAAAGCCAGCATGAAGTCCGTAAACTGATCGCAGGTCCGTCTGTTTATGTGTGCGATGAATGCGTTGCGCTCTGCAACGATATCATCAATGAAGAGGCAGGTGACGATAAAGGTACCTCTACGGCAGACACCATGCCAAAGTTGCCAGCTCCAACCGAGATTCGCAAAACACTGGATGAGTATGTCATTGGCCAAACACAGGCCAAGAAAGTCTTGTCCGTGGCCGTTTACAATCACTACAAGCGTTTACGCAGTCATACCAAGCAAGACGATGTCGAACTCAATAAGAGTAATATTTTGCTAATTGGCCCAACTGGTAGCGGTAAAACGTTATTGGCCGAAACATTGGCGCGTTTATTGAATGTACCATTTGTGATCGCCGATGCGACCACGCTGACAGAAGCCGGCTATGTTGGCGAAGACGTCGAAAGCATTATCCAAAAGCTTTTACAGCGTTGTGAATACGATGTCACCAAGGCGCAAATGGGTATTGTTTATATCGATGAAATCGACAAGATTTCTCGTAAATCAGAAAACCCGTCTATTACCCGAGATGTTTCCGGTGAAGGCGTGCAGCAAGCATTGCTGAAGCTGATTGAGGGTACGGTCGCCTCTGTTCCACCACAAGGTGGCAGAAAGCATCCGCAGCAGGAATTCATCCAGGTTGATACCCGCAATATTCTCTTTATTTGTGGCGGGGCATTCGCTGGTCTTGAAAAAGTGATACGTGATCGCTCTGAAAAATCTGGTATTGGTTTTTCTGCTGAAATTCACGGTAAAGAAGATGCAAAAACTATTGGCGACTTGTTACGTGAAGTTGAGCCCGCTGACTTGATTAAGTACGGCTTGATTCCTGAATTGATTGGTCGTTTGCCAGTAGTTGCAACTCTGGAAGAATTAGATCAGGACGCCTTGATCAGCATTCTTACCGAGCCCAAAAACTCCCTGACCAAGCAATATAAAAAATTGTTTGAGATGGAAGGTGTTGCACTAGAGTTTCGCGACACAGCTTTGCACACTATCGCCAAAAGCTGCGTAGAAAAGAAAACCGGTGCACGTGGTCTACGCTCCATTCTGGAAAAAACACTTCTGGACATCATGTATGAACTGCCATCACTGAGCCATGTTTCCAAGGTTATCATTGATGAAGCGGCCATTAATGGTGAAACCAAGCCCATCATCATCTACGAAAATCAGCAACCGTCGCAACAGGCAGCAGAAAAGTAATATTCAACTACCAGAAGTTTTTGGCCGCTCTTATTGAACAATGGAGGTATTGTGCATGGTTGAATCAGTCTCGAATGATGCAAAAACACTAAGCATTCCGGTACTACCGCTACGCGATGTTGTCGTATATCCATATATGGTCGTCCCGCTTTTTGTCGGACGTGATCGCTCCATTAAAGCTTTGGAGGTCGCTATGGCGGCTGACAAACAAATTTTGTTGGTTACGCAGAAAAATGCAACTGATGATCAGCCAACTGAAAAAACAATTCATAAGATCGGTACACTTGCTACCGTTCTGCAGTTACTAAAATTGCCAGATGGCACAGTTAAAGTATTGGTTGAAGGTGTGAGACGCGGCAGTATTACTCAGTTCATCGAAAACACTGAATATTTCCTCGCGGATGTCGAGTTACTGGAAGATAAAAACGTCACCGATCGTGAAGTTGAGATCTTTGTCAGGTCGCTTAAGTCTCAGTTTGAACAATACGTGAAATTAAACCGCAAAATTCCTGCGGAAATCATGGCTTCAATTTTAGCTATTGATGACGGTGGTCGTCTCGGTGACACCATTGCAGCTCATTTAAGCATCAAGCTCGACGATAAACAAAAATTGCTGGAAATCGCCGACCTGGCAAAACGCCTCGAAAAATTAATGGCTTTGCTCGAGAATGAAATTGATTTGTTACAAGTGGAAAAGAAAATTCGCGGCCGTGTAAAGCGCCAGATGGAGCGTACACAGCGCGAGTATTACTTAAACGAGCAAATCAAAGCGATTCAAAAAGAATTAAACGAAATTGAAAATGTTCCCAATGAGATGGATGCGCTGCAGCAGAAAATTGAAAAAGCAGGCATGACCGAAGAAGCTCGTGAGAAATGCGAAGCTGAACTCAATAAACTGAAAGCTATGCCAGCCCAATCTGCAGAAGCAACTGTGTCACGAAATTATCTCGATGCGATGTTGTCACTGCCATGGGATAAAAGCTCACCAACCAAGATTAATCTCGCTGATTCCGAGAAAATTCTTGATGAGGAGCACTACGGCCTGAAAGAAGTGAAGGAGCGTATCCTTGAGTATCTGGCTGTGCAAAAGCGTGTAAAAAAAATCAAAGGCCCGATTTTATGTCTGGTTGGACCTCCAGGTGTTGGTAAAACATCACTGGGCGAGTCAATTGCCCACGCAACTGGCCGTGAATTTGTGCGTATGTCATTAGGCGGTGTGCGTGATGAAGCAGAAATACGTGGTCATCGTCGTACATATATCGGCGCAATGCCTGGTAAAATCATTCAGAAGCTTGCGAAAGCTGGTGCTAATAATCCGCTTTTCCTGTTGGATGAAATCGACAAAATGTCCATGGACTTTCGTGGTGATCCAGCCTCTGCGCTTTTAGAGGTTTTAGATCCTGAACAGAATCATGCTTTCAACGACCACTATCTTGAAGTGGACTATGATTTATCCAGTATCATGTTTATGGCAACAGCCAACACACTGGATATTCCACCTGCGTTACGTGATCGTATGGAAGTGATTCGTATCCCGGGTTACACCGAGGACGAAAAAGTTCATATTTCCATGCGCCACTTGATTCAAAAACAAATCAAGATGACTGGACTTAAAGCTTCTGAAATCAAAATTCCAGCAGAAACCGTGCAACATATTATTCGTTATTACACTCGTGAAGCTGGTGTGCGTAATCTGGAGCGTGAAATTTCCAAGATCTGCCGCAAGGTAGTGAAAGAAGTTTTATTGAAATCTAAAAAGAAGACGGCACTGGTTGGGCCAGACGATCTTGAGCATTATCTTGGTGTTCGCAAATATCGTTACGATATTGCCGAGCAGCAAGATCAGATTGGTCAGGTCAAAGGTTTAGCTTGGACTGAGGTGGGTGGTGAGCTTCTTACTATTGAGGCGATCGTTTTACCTGGAAAAGGCAAAACAATTTATACCGGCCAATTAGGTGAGGTGATGCAAGAGTCTATTCAAGCTGCACTCTCAGTAGTCAAGGCGCGATTTGAGTTGCTTGGTGTGCCCAAAAACTTCTTTGACAAGCATGATATCCATATCCATGTACCAGAAGGCGCAACACCTAAAGATGGCCCTAGCGCGGGTATTAGCATGTGTACAGCATTGGTTTCTGTGATATTACAGATGCCAGTAAGAGCGGACTATGCGATGACTGGTGAAATTACGTTAAGGGGCGAAGTGTTGCCGATTGGTGGCTTAAAAGAAAAATTATTGGCAGCGCATCGCAGCGGCATCAAGAGCGTCATCATTCCAATTGAGAATGTTAAGGATTTGAAAGAAATCCCTGACAATATCAAGCAGGATTTGAACATAAAACCAGTGCGCTGGATTGATGAAGTCTTGGCTTCTGCACTGACAGGATACACCTCTCGGCTAGGTCGTAAGGCAAAAAAAAGCCGTCAGGGACTGGTTTCGTCTGTCAGCAAGAAGAATAAAGGCAGAAAATCTGACGATAGGATAAGAACTCATTAACTTTGCTTGACATGTGTTTCGTCGTATTGGTATAAATGCCATCTCGTTACGAGCTGTCCGGTACCAAGGAAGTGAAACGGACTCGTATGGATGGCATTGTTTTTTTATTTAACCAAGGATAGAGAGATACGTATGAATAGAACCGAATTGATTGACCTTGTTTCTGAAAAGGCTGAATTAACAAAGGCATCCGCGGCTCGTGTACTTGATGCAGTGCTTGATGGTATAACCACTTCGCTGCGCAAAGGTGATCCGGTTGTATTAGTGAATTTTGGTACGTTTACTGTTAAACTGCGTGCCGCTAGAGAAGGTCGTAATCCCGTCACTGGCGAGAAGATTCAGATTAACGAAGCAAAAGTTGTTGGATTTAAAGCTGGAAAAGCATTGAAAGATGCTGTAAAAAAAGAAACTGCCGAAGCATAAGCTAGGTTAGTGCTGGGTGCTTAGCTCAGCTGGTAGAGCGTCGCCCTTACAAGGCGAATGTCGGGGGTTCGATCCCCTCAGCACCCAAGTAAGAATGTGGTAAGTAGAGATACATACCAAGAAAGAAAAGAGTTCGTAAAGGAGTGGTAGTTCAGTTGGTTAGAATATCGGCCTGTCACGCCGAGGGTCGCGGGTTCGAGTCCCGTCCACTCCGAAAAATAAACAGTCCCATTAGTTTTTAACGGAAGGTGTATCTTGGTGACAAGGATGCGCCTTTTCTCGTTATACGAGAGAGCATGCATGCTGCAAACCATTCGCGAATATACCCAGGGCTGGATCGCCGGAATCATCATTTCACTCATCATCCTTTCCTTTGCCTTGTGGGGCATACACAGTTATTTTGTTGGAAATGGAGCGAGTAACGTTGTTGCCGTTGTTAATGGCGTCGACATTTCCAAAGAACAATTAACCACAGCCTATGAGCGCTTGCGTCGTCAGATGCAGACCCAGTACGGCGCCCCTGCTGTGCGTGAAGATAACTCATTAAAATCCCGAGCTTTGAATGGCATTATTGAGCTTGAAGTGCTTAAACAGGCTTCGCTCTCACAAGGCTTTGGAATTTCAGACCAGCAAATTGATGGTTACTTGCAAAGCATGGCCGAGTTTCAGGTTGATGGTCAATTTTCGCTGGAAAAATTTCAGGAAATTCTTTCTTCAACGATGCTGTCTGTTGGCGAGTTTCTTGACATCATTCGTACAGGTTTGTTAATTGACCAGCCGCGTCTTGGTGTGATGCTGACATCATTTGCTATGCCAGATGAAACCAGTCGTACCGTTGCGTTAGTCGACCAGGAACGTAATATTGAATATGTTATGATTCCATTGCAGCATTTTCTTTCGAAGCCAGTAACAATTCCTGCTGAGCGCATTGAAGCTTACTACAAAGATCATCAAAATGACTTTATGACTCCTGATCAAGTGAATCTTGAGTATGTAGAGTTATCACTCAAAGATTTATACGCACGTTTTGCCCCGACAGAGGCCATGCTGCGAAACTTCTACAACGAAAACATTAATTCATATACTCAGCCGATGGCGTGGAAATTAAGCAGTATTCTTATTGCAGTACCTGAAAACCCATCACAAGATGACTGGAAATCAGCCCAGGCCAAAATGGCAAAGGTGACAGAGTCATTGCAAAAAGGTGGTGATTTTCAGGCGATGGCAGGTCAGCATGCCCAGGTTTCAATTCCTAAAGGCATGCTAGTATTGAATCAGGTTCCTGCCGAATTGCAAAAAGCCGCAGCAAGCTTGACTACAGCAGGGCAGGTATCAGAACCGATCAAAACAGCTCAGGGTATGGTAATTATTAAGGCTGATGAAGTGCGCGAGCCAAAGATCGAAACATTCGATCAGGTTCAAGCCAAGGTTCGTGAAGTTTATGTACGCCAGCACGCAGAAGAAAAATTTGCCGAGATGCGTGATCAGCTCGCAGATTTAACTTACGCAAATCCATCCTCTCTGCAGTCTGCAGCGAAGGAAATGGGTTTAACGATCAAGAGCAGCGAGTTATTTACTAAAGATAAGCCTGGCCAGGATATTTCTCAGTACAAAAAAATACGTGATGCGGCATTTGGCAATGAGGTGTTGAATCTACAAAATAATAGTGACGTCATCCAGATTAATCCGGAAACTGTTGCTGTTATTCGTGTGAAATCACATTTGGCTTCAAAGCTATTGCCGCTGAAAGATATATCAGGGCAGATTGAAGAAAAGCTGAAGTCTCAAGAGGCTGATGCCAGTGCAGAAAAATATGCACAAGACATGAAGTCTAAGCTTGATCAAGGGGCTAGTTTAGCCACTATTATGCAATCACAAAACTTTGTGTGGACGAAGCTCGGATATATTGGACGCTACTCAACAAAAGTTGATTCAGCTGTCATGGATACCGCATTTCGCTTGCCACATCCTGCTCCAGGCAAAGTTGTTTATGGTGTGACGCGTCTGCCGGGTGGATACGGTGTGGTTGCTGTAAACGCCGTGAAAGACGGCTCACTTGACGACAAGAAAATGAATGTCTTTTCTGAGCAGGTTCAAAATAGCCTTGGATTGCTTGAGTATGCACTCTACAAAGACAGTCAGATGAATAAGGCCAAGATTAAGATCAGTTGATCTCAATATCCAGTTATCAATCATTCTTTTTTAATAGCCCGGATGCATTATTTGCCTCCGGGTTTTTTTGTTTAATAATTATCATTAAGTAATCATCAGGAATTTGCTATAATTTCATTTTTACATGGAGAGTAAAAATGACAAATCTAAAAGGATTTAAAGCTATTGTCTGCAGCACCTTCTGTGCGCTGATATTTATCCCTGCGATCTCATGTGCAGATCAGGCTCAACAGTCAGCCAACAAGATTAACGCGGTCATTTCGACTCAGGTTTTTGACAAAGCAAAAAAGAACGAAAATTGGAAGCTTGCTTACGTAACCGGCAAAGACGCGCAAGTGGTATTTATGAGTATTACCCCTAAAACTAATCCCAAGAACGAAATTGGCATGGAAACTCATCCGTTTGATCAGGTGATTTTTGTTGTTGAGGGCAATGCCAAATCTATAGTCGATGGCAAAGAGTCCAGTGTTGCTTCGGGCGATATGATATATATCCCACAAGGTATGCCGCATAACTTCATCAACACCAGCAATAGTACGCCATTTAAGATAATCAGCATTTACTCTGATACAGATATTCCAGCAAATGCCGCTTATAAAACAATGTCGGACACGCCAAAAGATTAACTTTAAGTGTCGTATCAAATGCGCAACACTGCAGGCTGTCATGAGGATATAAAATGCTATTTAGTCACGGCGAATCACATCGTGTCGAACGGATTGGTTGGCTGCGAGCAGCCGTTCTTGGTGCTAATGATGGAATTATTTCTGTTTCAAGTTTATTAATCGGTGTTGCAGCCGCGCATTCAACCCACAACGATATATTAGTGGCAGGTACTGCGGCGATTATTGCGGGTGCCATGTCGATGGCGGCAGGGGAATATATCTCGGTGAGTTCGCAGGCTGATACAGAGCAGGCTGAAATCCAGCGAGAAACTCATGAATTAAAATCAGATTTCCCAGCCGAACTCGAAGAGTTAACTGCAATCTATGTAAAACGTGGTCTCGAACGGTCTTTAGCGGCAGAGGTCGCAAAGCAGCTCATGGCACAAGATTCACTCGGTGCTCACGTCCGTGACGAGCTTGGTATTACCAGTGAGCTTAGCGCAAGGCCTTTGCAGGCAGCGGTATTTTCAGCTTTCAGTTTTACATTGGGCGCAATTTTACCCATGTTGGTTGCAATGCTATCGCCTGTCGACCATACCATTCCTGCTGTGTTTATGATGTCTATCATATTTCTCGCTCTGCTCGGGGCTTTGGCGGCGAAGGTTGGCGGGTCTGGAGTGCTAAAGGGTGCAGTACGCGTAACTATATGGGGTACCTTAGCTATGTTAGTGACGGCAGCGATTGGATCGGTTCTTGGTGCTGCGGTTTAATTGATTTATCATTTACAGTTTTCTCAAATAGATCACTGAATCTTCATGAGCTTTAGCGATATGCCCAGGCGAAGCGATATGATAAATTTGCTCACCGATATCGCTTACACTCAAGGATAAATTCATGGCAAGGCTTTTAGTATTTATTGTTTTATTTTCCGCAACACTTTCGGTTTATGCGCAAACCTGTCCTGCAGCACCTGAAGGATATTATTTTAATGTAGCTGCATGGGGCGATCATTTCGCCACAGAGGATGTTGTGAGGTGTCATTATTATCATGTCAGCGACAGCAACAAACATATACAGATTGATACGATTGAAAAATTCAAAGAATCCGAAATTTCCAGGCATTCAGAATGGAAGAATATTGGTGAGCTATATCATATTTGTTACGGCCAAGATCGTAAGGTTGATGAGTGTCCTTTTAATTAGTGTAATGCGAGAGCAAGGTGTGTGTGGTTTTTGGCTACATCGAGGCAATCGATTATTGTCAATCCTTGATACCATCATAAGATATCGATCAATCGAAGATGCATCTATAAAAATAATTTCCATGGCTTTTATAAGAAAATGAGGAGATAAAATGAACCCAAGACTTTATCAACCAGTAGTGGCAGTTGAGCCTGCAAAAATCAAACCAGAAGG
>CAZWPD010000037.1:21386-23752 GCA_964636145.1 uncultured Coxiellaceae bacterium | reverse complement strand
CTATCAATCGCCCTTGGTTTCCCATTCTCATCAATCGCCACAAACGTGAACAATCCTTCTGCGGCTTTGACCGGGGTGTCATCGTGTTCAAGTGAGATGGTCCAGACCTCAATTCGAAATTGCATGGAAGTTCTGCCGGTTTTCAGTAGATCTGCATAGCAGCAGACCGTATCCCCAACCAGAACTGGTGAGATAAACTCTAATTTATCAATGGCGCGCGTGACGGCGCGGCTTTTGGCGCGGCGGCGGGCGGCAATGCCGCTGGCCATATCCATGTTGGAAACTAACCAGCCGCCGAAAATGTCACCGTTAGCGTTCGTGTCTGCTGGCATGGCGACAGTTTGCAGGCAAAGTCTGCCGCGGGGTTTTGATTGATCAGTCATTGAGCAAGTCCTTGTTGGAGTCCATCATTACATTATCAGGTAAAGTTAATTTTTGTACAATTAGGAATCCTGCGGATTTCCTGCGTTTGTCATTGGTATATTCCATCAAAATGCGTTAATATCATGCCCCTTATCAGGCTATCTAACTGTTTATGAAGAATATTCGAAATTTCTCAATTATTGCTCATATCGACCATGGTAAATCGACCTTGGCCGATCGTTTAATCCAATTATGTGGCGGTCTTGCGGCGCGTGAAATGCAGGCTCAAGTTCTCGATTCCATGGATATCGAGCGTGAGCGCGGCATTACAATTAAAGCGCAAAGCGTTACCTTGAATTACAAGGCGCGCAATGGCCAGACTTATCAACTTAATTTCATTGATACACCCGGTCACGTTGACTTCTCTTATGAGGTATCGCGTTCACTGGCGGCGTGCGAAGGTGCGCTGTTAGTGGTTGATGCGGGGCAAGGTGTGGAAGCGCAAACCGTTGCTGTCTGTTACACGGCGGTGGAGCAAGGCTTAACCGTGCTGCCCGTGCTTAACAAAATTGATTTACCGCAAGCTGATCCTGAGCGAGTCATTAAGGAAATCGAAGAGATTATTGGTATTGAAGCAGAAGATGCCGTGCGTATCAGTGCTAAAAGCGGCTTCGGTATCGATGAGTTACTCGAAAGATTAGTGCGTGATATTCCACCACCTGAAGGTGATATTAATGCGCCATTGCAGGCATTAATTATTGATTCCTGGTTTGATAGTTATCTGGGTGTTGTGTCGTTGGTGCGCGTTAAAAACGGTGTGTTGCGTCTCGGCGAAAAAATGCAAGTCATGTCGACAGGCAGGGCGCATGAGGTTGGCGGTATTGGTGTGTTCACACCAAAACGGTTGCCAACAAATGAATTGAAAGCTGGCGAGGTTGGTTACGTTGTCGCTGGCATTAAAGAAATTAATGGTGCGCCAGTTGGCGATACGCTGACACATGCTCATCGTCCTGCAACAGAAATGTTGCCAGGGTTTAAGAAGGTAAAGCCGCAGGTTTATGCGGGTTTGTATCCAATTCGTTCTGATGAGTTCCCGGCATTGCGTGAAGCTTTGTCGAAGCTGCGTCTGAATGATGCTTCATTGTTTTTTGAGCCAGAATCTTCAGAAGCATTGGGTTTTGGTTTTCGTTGCGGTTTCCTTGGTATGTTGCACATGGAGATTGTGCAAGAGCGTTTGGAGCGCGAATATAATCTCGAGTTGATTTCAACTGCGCCGACGGTTGTGTATGAAATCGTGACCACGAAAGGTGAGACCATCTACGTTGATAATCCGGCGAAATTACCGGCACCAAACTTTATCGATGAAATTCGTGAGCCGATAGCTCTTGCCAATATGCTAGTGCCGCAAGAGCATTTGGGTAATGTGATTACTCTGTGCGTAGAAAAGCGCGGCGCGCAAAAAAGTATGTTATTCCATGGTAACCAGGTTGCATTAGTTTATGAATTGCCAATGGCTGAAATTGTTCTCGATTTCTTCGATCGTCTGAAATCGGTCAGCCGCGGATACGCCTCTTTGGATTATGGTTTTTCACACTTCGAACAAGCCGATCTCGTCAAGCTCGATATCTTAATAAATGGTGATAAGGTTGATTCACTTGCCTCTATTGTGCACCGTGAAATTTCCGTGTCACGCGGCAGACTGGTGACGGAAAAAATGCGTGAGCTTATTCCAAGGCAAATGTTTGATGTCGCGATTCAGGCGGCGATTGGTGGCCAGATTATAGCGCGTTCATCTGTTAAGGCGCTGCGCAAGAATGTGACTGCAAAATGTTACGGCGGTGATATTAGTCGTAAACGCAAGCTGCTCGAAAAGCAGAAAGAAGGTAAAAAACGAATGAAGCAAATTGGTTCAGTTGAAGTGCCGCAAGAAGCATTCCTTGCTGTATTGAGGTTGGACGATAAAAAGTAAGGCTAAGCATCATGAATTTCAATTTCGAATTAAT
>CAZWPD010000037.1:3013-21286 GCA_964636145.1 uncultured Coxiellaceae bacterium | reverse complement strand
TGGCCACCAAATCCATCCTATGATTTCATCAAACGTGTTATCGGTATACCGGGTGATAAGATTAGCTATATCAATAAAGAGCTTTACGTCAATGGCAACAAAATCCCGCAAAATTTACTGTCGAAAGTGACGTATTATGATGACGGCGGTGAGCCGGTTCAGGCTTTAGAAAACATGGAAGATTTATTAGGTATAAAGCATCACATATACATCGATCCAGCTAAAAATAGCCGTGATTACAAAGATATTGTGGTGCCGGCTGGTATGTATTTTGTCATGGGCGATAATCGCGATGATAGCGCAGATAGCCGTTTTTGGGGTTTTGTGTCCAACAAAGATATCGTTGGCAAAGCCGTGTTAATATGGATGAGCTGGGACAGTATGAATACCGGCGTGCGCTGGAAGCGTCTGGGGCAACCAATTCACTGAGGCTAAGCATGAGCGTTGAGCTATCTAAGAAAATCGCGTATCAATTCAAAAATCCTGATAATTTGCAGGTAGCGCTCACACATCGCAGTAAAGGCGGTGATCATAATGAACGTATGGAATTCCTTGGTGATGCGGTAGTTAACTTCGTTATTGCTGATCTTTTGTATCGTCAATTCCCTGATGCGACGGAGGGTGATTTGAGTCGCTGGCGTGCCTCTCTCGTTAATCGCGATACGCTTGCTGAGCTCGCCAAAAAATTTGATTTAGGTCAGTACTTATTACTTGGTCCGGGTGAATTACGCAGCGGCGGTAGTGAGCGCCATTCTATTTTATCGTGCGCGATGGAGGCTGTAATCGGTGCGGTGTATATCGATGGTGGATTTGTTGCTGCCAGTGAGTGTATCGCTGACTGGTACGATGATTTATTAAAATCACTTTCTAGTGCGGCTAGTCACAAAGACCCTAAAACTTTGTTGCAGGAATATTTGCAAAGCCAGCGGTTAGCGTTGCCAATTTACGCTGTAGAAGCGATTGAAGGTGAAGCTCATCAACAAATGTTTGTCGTGAGTTGTCAGGTTGAAGGTGTTGCTGAAAAAACATTGGGACGCGGTACTAGTCGACGTCGTGCCGAACAAGAATCTGCTCAAGCCATGTTAGGGGTAATCAAGAAATGACAGTCACCAAATCCGGATACGCTGCGTTAGTTGGCCGCCCAAATGTTGGTAAATCCACTTTATTAAATGCCTTGTTAGGCGAGAAACTTAGCATCACCTCTCCCAAGCCGCAGACTACGCGCTGGCAGATTCTCGGTATTAAAATTGTCGATGATGCCCAAATTGTTTACGTAGATACTCCCGGTATTAATCGCGAGCAAAAGCGTGCGATGAATCGCCATCTAAATCGCATCGCCGGTTCAGTCTTGCATGATGCAGATGTCATTGTCTTTCTGGTTGATGCTGTGAGCTGGCGCTCGGAAGATGAAATGGTTCTCGAGAAGCTCAAGGAAACCGACAAGCCGGTCATTCTCGCTATCAATAAAATCGATTTAGTGAAGGATAAGGCTGAGTTGCTGCCAACTATTGAAAAGCTTCAGGCCATGTATCCATTTAAGCATATCGTGCCGATTTCAGCTCTGGATGCGCAGAATTTATCGGCACTCGAGGGTGAGATTGCCAAGTTATTACCAGATGGACCGATGCTATTTCCTGAAGATCAAGTTACTGATAAAAGCGTGCGTTTTCAGGCTGCTGAAATTATCCGTGAAAAACTCATTCAATCGACGGAAGAAGAGTTGCCGTATGCCATGACGGTAGAGATTGAAGAATTCAAGCAGGAAGGTGAGTTGACCACGATAGGCGCGGTGATCTGGGTTGAGCGCCAGGGGCAGAAAATTATTGTTATTGGCAAAAAAGGTGCGCGGCTGAAAAAGGTTGGCATTCAGGCGCGGCGTGAGCTGGAAAAAATGTTCGGCACCAAAGTGTTTTTACGGCTGTGGGTGAAGATCAAAGAAAACTGGACAGACGATGATCGTGCGCTGAAGAGCCTCGGCTACGATTAACAAGGAAGTGAGATGCGGCGTGTAGCTTGTCAGCCAGCATATGTGTTGCATAGGCGGTCTTATCGCGAGACCAGCTTTTTAGTGGAATTATTTACCCCGGATTATGGCCGCTTGACCGTTTCGGCGAAAGGTGTGCGTCAGGCTAAATCAACTTCTCAGGGTTTATTGCAACCGTTTACGCCGCTCTTGGTGTCGTGGGCGGGTAAAGGTGAGTTGCAGACCTTGGTGCAAACCGATGCGAATGGTGAGGTCAGGCATTTGCGGGGCGATGCCTTGTTTGCTGGTTTCTACCTCAATGAATTGATGATGGCGCTGCTGGAGAAGTGGGATGCTCATCCAAAGTTGTATCATGCGTATGAGCAGACACTAATTGCATTACAAGGCGGCCAGCTTGATCAGCAGGTTTTGCGTGCGTTTGAAAAAATTCTGCTGGAAGAATTGGGTTATGGTTTGATGCTTAAAGATGGCACTTTCCAGAACGAAGCTTTTGATGATGATAAGTATTATCGATTCGTTCCTGAGCAGGGCTTTGTTATCAGTGAGTTAGGTGTAGATGCTAAAGGTAAAGATCAGCTGTTTTCAGGTCGAAGTCTGTTGGCCATGGCCAATGAAGATTGGCAAAGTGAAGATAGTATGAGAGATGCGAAACGGTTAACGCGTACGATTTTGGCGCCGCTCTTGGGTAATCGGCCGATTCATAGCCGTAAATTATTCATGCAGCTAGAGGAGACGAAAAGTAATGAAGAATAATATATTGCTCGGTGTGAACATCGATCATGTTGCAACGCTGCGACAGGCGCGAATGACACTGTATCCTGACCCGGTTGAAGCTGTGTATGCAGCAGAGAATGGCGGTGCTGATGGCATCACTGTTCATTTGCGTGAAGATAGACGTCATATCCAGGAGCGTGATATTGAATTGATTCAACAAACTTCGCTGACGCGTTTGAATTTAGAGGTTGCTGTCACTGATGAGATGATTGCTTATGCTGAAAAGCGTCTGCCGCAGCATTGCTGTTTTGTGCCGGAAAAACGCGCCGAGCTAACCACCGAAGGTGGGTTGGATGTGATCGGCAATGAGGCTCGTATCAAGCAGGCGGTGACGCGATTACAAGATAAAGGCATAGAGGTTTCACTCTTTATCGATGCTGATGAAAAGCAAATTGAAGCCGCTGTGCGCACCGGCGCACCAGTGATAGAGATCCATACAGGTGGTTACGCAGATGCTAAATCTGAGGTTGAGCGTCATCGCGAGTTGGATCGTATTATTAAAGCGGCACGTTTTGCCAGCCAGGCTGGTTTGGTGGTGAATGCTGGACACGGGTTAAATTATCAAAATGTACATGCGATTGCATGTATACCTGAAATGAATGAATTGAATATTGGTCACGGCATTGTAGCGCGCGCTATTTTTATGGGGCTCGAGCAGGCTGTGCGAGAAATGAAGCGATTGATGATCGCGGCGAGGAAATCTCTATGACAGTCAGAACACGTTTTTCACCCAGCCCAACCGGCATGATGCATCTTGGTAATGCTCGGGCTGCGCTGTTTAGTGCCTTGTACGCACAGAAACACGACGGCGTTTTTATACTTAGAATAGAAGATACTGATGCTGAGCGCTCAGAAGAAAAATATATTGATTCTCTTGAAGATGATTTGCGCTGGCTAGGTGTTGATTGGCAAGAAGGTCCGGGTGTTGGCGGTCCTTATGCCCCGTATCGTCAGTCGCAGCGTCAGGAAATCTATGATGTCTATTATGCGATTTTAGAAGGCAAGAAAATGATTTATCCGTGCTTTTGCAGCGATCAAGAGCTGCTATTAGCGCGTAAACGTTTGCTTGCGCGTGGTTTGCCGCCGCGTTACGCCGGTACTTGTAAAAAGTTGACGGCTGAAGAAATTCAGAAACGTCTCGATGATGGCAAAAAGCCGGCCTGGCGTTTTGTCGTTCCCGATAACATGTCGGTTGACTTTGTTGATACGGTGAAGGGTCCGCAGCATTTTTCCACCAATGATATCGGCGATTTTATTATTCGTCGCGCTGATGGTTCTTCGCCATTCCTGTTCTGCAATGCGATTGATGACGCAAAAATGAAAGTTAGTCATGTGTTGCGTGGAGAAGATCACATTGCCAATACGCCCCGACAAATTTTGTTGCTGCAAGCGATGGAGTTAACCGTGCCGCATTACGGTCATTTGTCATTAATTGTCGGCGATGATGGCGCGCCATTATCGAAGCGACATGGCAGCTCCAGCGTCCATGATATTCGCGAGGCTGGATTCTTGCCGGCGGCAATCATGAATTACATGGCGCGACTTGGCCACGGCTGTGATTCGTCTGAGCTTTTAGATTTTGATCATCTCGCCGATCAATTCGTTTTAGAGAAATTGAGCAAGTCTCCGGCGCGCTTTGATACCGTGCAATTAATGTATTGGCAGAAAACTGCAGTTCAAGCATTAAATGATGATGAGTTATGGCGCTGGTTAGGTGAGAGCGTGCATTGCCAAGTACCTGAGGCAGCGCAGCAATTATTTATTAAAACCGTGAAAGCCAATATTGAGTTTCCATATGATGCGTTAGTTTGGGCGAAAATATTCTTTCACGAGAAGGTGGAGTTTGATGAGGCAAGTGCCGCTGCTATTCATGAGGCTGGCGAACAATTTTTTGTGGAAGCAGAAACGGCAGTTGCTAAATTCGGTACCGACATGAAGCAGGTGTTGGCTGAAATGAAGCAGGTGCTGGGTTTATCGGGCAAGAAATTATTTATGCCGTTGCGTGCCGCATTAACAGGTCGAGTTGATGGTCCGGAAATGGCAAGTATCGCGGAAATTCTTGGCGAGAAAAAAATGCAGCATCGTTTTAGTCACGCATTCAAGTGCGCTGCTGAAATTTCTTCGTAAGATATAATAGTAATCTGAAGGGTAATAATATGTTGCAAATCCACAATACATTGACGCGTAAGAAAGAAGAGTTCAGACCCATTCAGCCGGGAAAGATTAATTTCTATGTTTGTGGTGTTACTGTTTACGATTATTGCCATATCGGGCACGCACGTACGTATACCGCAATTGATGTGGTAATCCGCTATTTACGCTGGCGTGGCTATGAGGTTAATTTCGTCAGAAATGTGACGGATATCGACGACAAAATTATTAAGCGTGCAAATGAAAATAATGAGACATATCAAGAGCTGACCAAGCGCTTTACGTCAGCCATGCATGAAGATTTTGCTAATCTTGGTTTCGTAAAGCCCGATCATGAGCCACGGGCAACGGAATATATTCCGCAGATGATAGATCTCATCAATGAAATTATTGCCAACAAACATGCGTATGTCGCCAGTAATGGCGATGTTTATTTTGATGTCCGTAGCTTCGGCGAATACGGCTGCTTATCAAATCACAACCTTGATGAGCTAGAAAGTGGTTCACGTGTTGAAGTTGCGGATGTGAAGCGCGATCCGTTAGATTTCGTTTTATGGAAACTCGCTAAACCTGGCGAGCCAAAATGGGAGTCTCCGTGGGGAGAAGGCAGGCCGGGTTGGCATCTAGAGTGCTCAGCTATGTCGATGAAGATTCTCGGCAATCACTTTGATATTCATGCCGGTGGCCGAGATTTGATTTTTCCGCATCATGAAAACGAGATCGCCCAATCAGAAGCAGCATCTAAAACAAAATTTGTAAATGTCTGGATGCACACCGGCTTTTTGCAAATAGATAAAGAAAAGATGTCGAAATCACTCGGCAATTTTGTCACGATTCGCGATGCATTAGCGGAGCATGAGCCAGAAGTTGTTAGGTATTTCTTGCTGGCCTCGCATTACCGCAGTCCGCTTGTTTATACGGCTGATGTGTTGGGTCAAACCAAGCAGGGCTTAACCAGATTTTATACGGCACTAAGATCTTTGCCAGAAGGCAACAGGCTTGTCAATTCGACATTCGAGCAAAAATTCATTGAAGCGATGGATGATGATTTTAATACTCCGGTTGCGATGTCTGTATTGTTTGAATTGGCGCACGAGATTCAGCGCCTGCGCGACAAAGACATTCAGGCTGCAGCAGATCATGGCGCATTGTTAAAATATCTTGCCGGTATTTTTGGCTTGCTGCAGCAAGATGCGGATGAGTTTTTTAAATCTGGTGCTGATGGTCTAGATGTTGAGAAAATTGAAGCTTTAATTTCTGCGCGACAAAAAGCACGTGCTGAGAAGAATTGGGCTGAATCAGATCGTATTCGCGATGAGCTTGCTGCCATGTCAGTTGTGGTTGAAGATGGTGCGAAGGGTGCGAGCTGGAAAATCGTGAAGTAACAATAATGTTGATGTTGTGAATATGCTTTTCAGGCCGAAGGCCTGTATCTAGCCCAGGGTCAGGCGCGTTTTTTGCGCCGCCACCCTGGGTGACTGATGCAAGTTCGTATTGAGCGCTGTAAGCGCGTACATTCAAAATTTTCTAAATTGGATATTCACAACATGAGTCGCGCTTTCAGCGCTAGACTATCGGTTAATATCCCCAGGGTTGCGGCGCAAAAAACGCGCCTGACCCTGGGCTAGCAGCAAGGCCTTCGGCCTTAGAAGCTAACTATGTAGTTTATCCATCTCATATTAATTATGTGAGCCCGAATGTATCCATTAAATTTAAAAAATTAATATTTAATACAATAAGTTACCAACTACCAATCCCATTCCTTTCGTCTATACTTACAGATAACAATAATAAAATGCAGGTGTCTGCCATGCATTCCAATAGAAAAGCGCATGAGTTCATTCCACATGCGAAAGTTTCCAGACTAGCCAGCGGCAAGTTTTCGCATCCGGTAGGCGTTGTTAAAAAAAAGCCGCCGGAGTTTCTGCAAAACGGAGATATCCCGAAAAAATATCACCATCTCTGGTATATGAAAAAAGTTGGCAGTTTATCTGATGCAGCGATGGAAGTTATCGCGCAGGAATTATTTCGTCTTATTTTGCCAACTCATCCTAAAACCAGAGTTGTTTATAATGATGATGCTTCGAACTTTTATGTGATATCCATGCAGGTGCCCGATTTTAAAGGTATGCATCTATTCCATCGCAGAGACTTGAACGCTGCCATCAAAGGCGGTGCGTTGCACGGGTTTGGTGGTGTCATTGTTGGTGCGTTATGGCTTGACGAGATGGATCTAAAAGCAGCAAATGTTGGCGCGGATGAAAATGATAATATTGTTAAAATTGATGGAGGTCAGTGTTTCACAAATTTGCGAAACTTTACCAAGCGTGTACACCGATATGACTTATCAAGGTTTGATTTGAATCAACTGCCTTTTTTGCCAGGGCTTCATGCGTATAACTGGTTTGATGATATTGCCGGTGCTGAATTTGTAGAAAATCCTGTGCTTCTGGATGAGGAAATGAAGCAAAATCAATATTTCCGTCGGGAAGTAAATGCAGCTTTGATGAAGATCGTGTTATTGCCAGATGTTTTGCTGGAACGATTCATTCATTCATATTTACCCGGCAGCGGGAATTTATCACATGAATTAATGAATGAAATTATTTCCAGGCGTAACGATTTGCGCGAAGCAGCCTGTAAAAATGCCAGTTTTCATCAATACATTGCCAGTGAAGATGCGCAATCAGATCTGGATGAGTATCTGGCTTATCTCAGAACTTTTACCACCAAAAACAAACATCAACTCATTCATCCAGATTCAACCATTATTGCGGATATGATGCGAGGATTTGTGAATCTTCGTAAAACTGTCGCAGACATTCCATTAACCGTGACGCTGGGTGCGAGGAAAAAAATTACTATGTTGGTGAATGAGTATATCAATTCCATGGCAGTTTATGCCGGTAATGACGAAAAGAGACTGAATTGGTCTGTCGCTAAAACACAGAATCATGAGCACGCCAAGCAGAGGGTAAATGCGATGATTAATTTAATGGCGATTGCTGCTAATGAAGATGATGTAAATGGCTACGACAGCATTCACGAGCAATTAGCTAAAATGATTCGGTTTGATGCTGTCATTAAAGCTGAAAGCAAGCATTGCGAGAAATTCTTTGAGGCGGGAAAATTTTCCCGTTGCATTAACGCGGTGAAAACGATTCTGGAAGATGATCTGGATAAGCAGCAGGAATATCAGCGGTCTTTGCGAAACTAATATTTTTTGCCCCTTCGTTTGATAACGAAGGGGCAAAACTTCAAGTGTTACTTCAACATGTTTCTCAATACGTACTGCAGAATGCCGCCATTACGGTAGTATTCAATTTCATTGGCAGTATCAATACGGCTTTGCAAAATAATTTCTGTTTTGCTGCCATCTTGACGCTGAATGATTGCCGTGATGTTGGCGGATGGTTTCATTTCATCATTCAAGCCGACAATGCTAATCACTTCGCTGCCGTCGAGATTTAATGATTTGCGTGTCATACCATCTTTGAATTGCAATGGCAGAATACCCATACCAATCAAGTTTGAGCGATGAATACGCTCAAAGCTTTCTGCAATGACAGCTGCAACACCTTGCAGTTTTGGGCCTTTCGCTGCCCAGTCACGCGATGAGCCGCTGCCATATTCTTTACCGGCCACAACAATCGACGGAACTTTTTCTTCCTGATATTTCATGCCGGCGTCGTAGATGCTCATGACTTCACCGTCTGGGTAGTGCTTGGTGAATCCGCCTTCAATACCTGGAACCATTTCGTTTCTAATGCGAATGTTGGCGAATGTTCCGCGCATCATGACTTCATGGTTGCCGCGACGTGAGCCGTAAGAGTTAAAGTCTTTGACTGCCACACCTTTAGACTGCAAGTATTTTCCTGCCGGGCTGTCAGCCTTGATTGAGCCGGCTGGTGAGATGTGATCGGTAGTGATGCTGTCGCCAAGTAATGCGAGGATGCGTGCATTATTGATGTCAGTAATATGTCCCGGTGTTTTGCTCATGTTGGCAAAGAAAGGTGGGTTTTGAATGTAAGTCGAATCTGCCTGCCAGGTGTAGGTGTCACTTTCCGGCACTTTCATGTCTTGCCATTCTTTGTTGCCGGTGAAGACATCAGCATATTGTTCGCTGAACATTTTGCTGCTGACTTTTGCGGTTTCTGCTGCGATTTCGACGTTGCTTGGCCAGATATCATTGAGATGAACTGGCTTGCCATCGCTGCCAATTCCAATCGGATCTTTGGTGATATCGATGACGGTTGTACCTGTTAATGCATACACGACTACCAGCGGCGGAGATGCCAGCCAGTTTGCTTTCACTTGAGGATGGATGCGCCCTTCGAAGTTGCGATTGCCGGATAATACGGCTGAAACAATCAAGTCGTTGTCATTCACAGCATTGGCGACAGCATCTTCTAACGGGCCTGAGTTGCCGATGCACGTTGTGCAACCGTAGCCGACCAAGTCGAAGCCGAGTTCATCCAGGTGCTTCGATAAACCCGATGCATTCAGGTAGCGCGTTACAACTTGCGATCCTGGTGCCAGCGATGTTTTTACCCATGGCTTGGTCTTCAAGCCTTTTTCCAGCGCCTTTTTAGCAACAAGTCCAGCCGCCATTAATACGCTCGGATTGGATGTGTTAGTGCAACTGGTGATGGCAGCAATCACCACGTCACCGTGGTGTAAGTCATATCCTGCCGAGGTTTTGTAAGCAGTGGATTTTTCTTGCGAGCGGTTGGCGTCTACCAAGAGTTTATCAAATGCATCGTCTAATCCGGTTAGCTCGACGCGATCTTGCGGGCGCTTTGGACCAGCAAGACTTGGAACTACATGCGACAGATTCAATTCCAGCACATCGGTGAAAACTGCATCGCTGGAGTTTTCGTCATACCATAAACCTTGAGCTTTGGAATACGCTTCGACCAGCGCAATGGTTTGTTCGTCGCGGCCGGTTAAGCGCAGGTATTCAAGAGTTGCGTTGTCGACTGGGAAGAAGCCGCAAGTGGCGCCGTATTCTGGCGACATGTTGGCGATGGTGGCGCGGTCGGCAACGGTTAAGTCAGCAAGACCAGGTCCAAAGAATTCAACGAATTTACCAACCACGCCTTTTTTGCGCAGCATCTGGGTAATGGTGAGCACGAGATCGGTAGCAGTGATACCTTCAAGTAATTTGCCGGTTAATTTCATGCCGATAACTTCTGGAATCAACATGGAGATGGGCTGGCCGAGCATCGCGGCTTCTGCTTCGATGCCACCAACACCCCAACCTAACACCCCGAGGCCGTTGATCATGGTGGTGTGGCTGTCTGTTCCAACCAATGTATCTGGATAAGCTGTTTTAACGCCGTTTTTATCGTCGTGCCAAACAGTCTTGGCGAGATATTCAAGATTGACTTGATGACAAATGCCGGTATCAGGCGGAACAACGCGGAAATTATCAAATGCTTTCTGGCCCCAGCGCAGGAAGAAATATCGTTCGCTATTACGTTTCATTTCCATTTCAGAATTGATTTGCATGGCGTCGCTTGAAGCAAATGCATCAACTTGAATGGAGTGGTCGATGACGAGATCAACCGGGGAGAGCGGGTTGATTAATTCCGGATTGCCGCCAAGTTTTTTGATGGCATCGCGCATGGCGCCGAGATCTACCACGGCAGGTACGCCGGTGAAATCCTGCATCAATACGCGCGCAGGGCGATATGAGATTTCGCGATCAGAAGTTTTGGTGTTTAGCCATGCGCCGACGGCTTGAATATCTTCACGGCTCACGCTGACTTTATCTTCGTGGCGCAGCAGATTTTCCAGTAAAATTTTTAACGAGCAAGGCAAGGATGAGATGTTCTTCAGGCCGGCTGCTTCGAGTGCTGGAATGCTGAAATAGTCGTATTGAGATCCATTAACATTTAGCTGTCTTTTCGTTTGAAAAGAATCATGTGAAGTCATGTTGCTGCTCCAAAAATAGGCGTTACACGAAATTAAATTATCGCGT
Source organism: uncultured Coxiellaceae bacterium (assembly GCA_964636145.1). GTDB lineage: Bacteria > Pseudomonadota > Gammaproteobacteria > DSM-16500 > DSM-16500 > Aquicella. The sequence continues at coordinate 10,394 of CAZWPD010000037.1, read as the reverse complement.
ATTATATACATGATTTATGCTTATGTGACATCCTTTGAGAGGGGTAATTTATGCTTCCTGCTAGTGATGTAGTAATGCTCTCCCGTATCCAGTTTGGCATGACCGCGATGTACCACTTCCTGTTTGTTCCCTTGACCCTAGGTCTTTCCACTATTCTCGGCATCATGGAGACCGTCTATTTTATAACCAATAGGCGAATCTGGCGTACCATGACCCAATATTGGGGAATCCTGTTTGGGATCAACGTTGCCATGGGTGTTGCAACCGGTGTCACAATGGAATTCCAGTTTGGTACTAACTGGGCGTATTACTCACATTACGTCGGCGATGTGTTTGGGGCACCGCTCGCAATTGAAGGTTTGATGGCGTTTTTCCTTGAGGCAACCTTCGTTGGTATTTTCTTTTTTGGTTGGGATCGTATTTCCAAGGGCGCTCATCTAACAGTCACCTGGTTATTGGCGCTAGGCGCAAGTTTTTCTGCGCTATGGATTCTTGTCGCCAACGGCTGGATGCAAAAACCAGTTGGCGCACATTTTAATTTTCACTCCATGCGTATGGAAATGTATGATTTCTACAGCGTCATTTTTAATGAGGTTGCCCAGGCCAAGTTTGTTCATACTATTGCCGCAGGTTATGTCACTGGCTCCATGTTCGTGTTGTCGATTTCCGCATGGTTTTTGTTGAAAGGGCGTAACGTCGCTTTTGCCAAACGCTCGATTATGGTGGCGTCAGCTTTCGGTTTAGCCGCTTCGTTATGTGTCATTGTGCTTGGTGATGAAAGTGGTTATATCGCCGACCATAATCAGCGCATGAAGGTGGCGGCGATGGAGGGCATGTGGGAAACAGAGCCGGCACCCGCATCACTCACTATTTTTGGCATCCCCAATCAGCAAACACGCCAAACGACTCATGTCGTTAGAATTCCTTACTTATTGGGCTTGTTGGCGACGCGTTCACTGCATACGCCGATTTACGGTATTTTTGATCTCGTTGACGAGGCGCGCGACCGTGTCCGCAGTGGTATGCTGGCATACAGTGCGCTCACTGCCTTGCAACTGGACCCTAATGACAAACGTGCTGAAACTGTACTCGAAACCAACCAGGAAAACATCGGTTACGGGTTGTTGTTGAAGCGCTATACCGATGATGTCATTCATGCAACGCCAGAGCTGATTAATCAGGCAGCGTGGGATACGGTGCCGGATGTACCAGTTCTGTTCTGGACCTTCCGCATCATGGTTGGTTGTGGATTCTTCTTTCTTTTCATTTTCGGCACGGCATTTTACCTCTCGCAGCGTCGCCGCATTTTGCAGCACCGCTGGTTCTTATGGGTGGCCTTGTTGAGTTTACCGCTGCCATGGGTTGCGGCTGAAGCAGGCTGGATTGTCGCAGAATACGGTCGACAACCATGGGTGGTAGAAGGGTTACTGCCAACGTTTCTTGGTGTGTCTTCTGTTTCAGCGGCCACAGTCTGGATTTCGTTAATTGGCTTTATCTTCTTTTACACCATACTCGCCATCGTTGAATTATATCTGATGATCAAATACATCAAGCTTGGTCCGGATAATTTGTTCGCGGCTGAAGACTTTAGCGTCTATCCGCAAAAAAACGATGACGCAGCAACTAAACTTAATCGTTAACGGCAGGGGGCTTATCATGCTGGATATAGCAATATTGCGAGTGATTTGGTGGGTGTTGTTGGGTGTGTTATTCATGGGTTTTGCTGTGATGGATGGTTTTGACCTTGGTGCGGCTGCATTACTGCCGTTGGTCGCTAAAGACGAAACTGAGCGTCGTATTGTTTTAAATACTATAGGCCCAATTTGGGAGGGTAATCAGGTTTGGATTATCCTTGGTGCCGGTGCGATTTTTGCCGCTTGGCCGATGGTCTATGCTGTTGCATTCTCGGGTGCGTATCTCGCCGTGCTATTACTGTTATTGACCATGGGTATTTCCCGTCCAGTCAGTTTCAAGTATCGCAGCAAGATGCCAAACCATTTCTGGCGTCGTTTCTGGGACTGGGTGGTATTTGCAGGCGGCTTTTTGCCGGCAGTTATTTTTGGTGTGCTGGTCGGTAATATTTTTCAAGGTTTGCCATTTTATTTTGACAACGATTTACGTGTGTTTTATTCCGGCTCTTTCATTCAGCTATTCAATCCATTCGCTTTATTTTGCGGTGCCTTGAGTTTGATGATGCTGGTTATGCACGGTGGTATGTTTCTAGCAATCAAAACCGACGCGCCAGTGCGTGACCGTGCTATCTATTGGTCGCGACTTGCCGCAGCATTGGTTGTAGTGTTATTTGCGATTGGCGGCTACTGGGTCTCACATTATCTGGTTGGGCTAATGGTTGCTAGCGGAGTCGACCCTTACGGTTACTCTAATCCCATGCATAAAGAAGTCGTCCCGGTTGTTGGCGGCTGGCTGCATAATTTTTCACTTTATCCATATGCGTGGATTTTACCAGCAGCTGGTTTTGTTGGTGCATTGGGCGTGATATTCACTGCGCGTATGGGTAATGCCAGGGTGGCCTTTTTATCCAGCAGCTTAAGTTTGATTGGTATTATTGGTACCTTTGGCGCGAGTATGTTTCCTTTTATTCTGCCATCATCCAACAATCTTGGGTCAAGTTTACTGGTCTGGGATTCGTCTTCCAGCTATCTAACCCTCTTGATCATGTTGTTTGCGACCATTGTTTTTCTGCCGATTGTTCTGGTCTATACAGCATGGGTTTATCGGGCTCTGGGCGGGAAGGTTACACGTAAAATGGTTGAGTCAAGCAAGCAACATTCAGTCTACTAGGAGGTTGTTATATGTGGTATTTTTCCTGGATACTCGGTACAGCTTTTGCGTGTAGTTTTACTGTATTTAATGCTTTATGGCTCGAGATGGATAACGATGGCGGGGAAGATAAGTTTTAAGTTCATCATGGCAATGTTAATATCTGTATCGCGAGCCCTTCAATAAACCCTGGGCTCGCGATAACACACAAAAATAATAAACGAGAAGAGGCTCCCTATGTTCGCACCAGTCAAACAATACCTGCTTGATTTGCAAAATAGCATTTGTGGTTTTGTTGAGTCTGAAGATGGTCGCGGAAAATTCCTGGAGGAAGCCTGGCAGCATCAGCACGGTGGTGGTGGCTTGACCCGTGTTCTGGCCGAGGGCGATGTGGTTGAAAAGGCCGGTGTCAATTTCTCACATGTTCACGGTTTTCGTCTGCCACAAGCTGCTACCTTAAAACGGCCAGAATTGCGCGACGCCATGTGCCAGGCGATGGGCGTATCTGTGGTAATTCATCCGCGTAATCCTTATGCGCCAACATCACATTTCAACGTGCGCTGTATTGGCGCAGAGCTCCCGAACAAAAATACCATCTGGTGGTTTGGCGGTGGTTTTGATTTAACACCGTATTATGGATTTGATGAAGACTGCGCTCACTGGCATCAACAGGCCAGGTCGGCATGCGAGCCATTTGGCGCTGAAATATATCCGCAATACAAGAAGTGGGCTGACGATTATTTTTATTTGAAGCATCGTGACGAGCAGCGCGGCATCGGCGGCATTTTTTTTGATGATCTAAATAAATGGGAATTTAACCGTTGTTTTGATTTTATGAAGAGTGTTGGCGCGCATTACATTAATGCCTACCAGCCGATTCTGGCTAAACGTAAAGCCACGCCTTACGGCGAACGCGAGCGCAAATTTCAGTTATACCGTCGCGGACGCTATGTCGAATTCAATTTATTATATGACCGCGGCACGCTATTTGGTTTGCAGTCCAACGGCCGCACTGAATCTATCCTGATGTCGCTGCCGCCAGTGGTCGAATGGCATTACGGCTTTACCCCGGAAGCGGGTACGCGAGAGGCTGAGTTGTATGAGAAGTACTTGAAGCCGCAGGATTGGGTGTAGTTGTCATTGCATTGTCGTCGCAGTAGTGGCTGGATTGCCGCGCCCCGCAAAGAGCGCGGGGCTCGCAATGACGACTAATTCGCAGGTTCTAATGCCGGCTCTTCATCAATATCAAATGCCGGTTGAACCGGTGCTTTGACATCTTCACCCGGTCGATATTCGCCGTGGGTTTCTTTGAGAAATGCACACAAGATAATACCAAGCGCAACACCGAAAGGAATGATGCTGAGTGCGAAGTTATAATCGCTGCTCGTATAAATTCTTAAGCCATCTGCGCCTAATGCTCCAGAAGCGTGTAAATCGAGAAGCGTACCAGCGAGAGGTTGAAATATCATACCGCCAGCCATGATTAACATATTGGTTGCGGCAACTGCGGTGCCAGAGAGATGGATTGGATTGTTTTCTTTACCCAGAGCGAAACAAATTGAATGCGCGCCACAGCAAAACCCAACCATGAAAAAGATCGCATTTAACATGCTGATGCTAAGATGTGGGCCGTAAAAAATAATACATAAGAAAAATGCGGCAAAGAAACCGCTGAGGGCGAGTGGTATTTTACGTAACTTCAATTTATCGGAAATGGCACCTGTAAGTGGACCGGCGAGAATCCAGCCGTAAAAAGTATAGTGAATGGTGCTAACAGCTTCTGGTTGAGATAAATCGTAAACACCTTTCAGGTACGGAACACCCCATGTATCGAGAAACACGGATGATGGTAAATATACTAAGCAGCCAATAATACCGATTAACCACATTTGCTTGCTGGTGAAAATTTGTTTGAGATCTTTCAGTAAATCCCCCATCGATTTTGGGTTACACATTTGTTCGCAGGGTAAGTCTTCTTTTGCGCGATTTTTAACGGCGAGGAGGATAAAGATACTTAAGGCAACGCCAACTAGCAGAACGGAATACAGGGCGTCGTGATAGCTAATATATTGCGTGACACGTGTCAGATAGCTCTGTGCCATGGCGCCAGAGGTCATACCGGCGGCGGTTGCTAATCCGGCAACAAAAGCAAAGCGGTTGGCTGGTAGCCAGAGTGAAGCCAGTTTGAGGGTGCCAATATAGGCAAACGCACAGCCTGCGCCTATCATCAGGCGGCCTAATGCGGCGGTGTAGTAATGATCGGTACTGATGAATACCCAGAGGCCGGCTGCAGCTGTTAGAACAGCAGCAGATAATACAAATTTCACGCCGTATTTGTCGTATATCATGCCAGCTGGCAGTTGCATGGGGGTATAAGACCAGTAATAGAGACCGGCCAAGGTGCCAAAAGCGGTGGCATTGATATGGAAGGCGGAGGCGAGTTGATCTTGCATAACGCCTGGAGAAACGCGCAGAAAGTAGTTATAGCAGTAAAATAACATGCCGCAACAGACAATTAACCAAGGGTAAACTGAGCGCATAAATGTACTGGAATCAGCGCGCTGCTGAGTTAGCATAATTCTTTCCTTCGTCTTGTAATTCTAATGGTAACTTTATAACAATCGAGGTGATCAAAGTCAACCCAGACGTGGTCACAATTTGGCCTGTCTTGCGCTATGTTACGGAATTAAAAAAAGAAGTGCAAACGAAGAAATTTAAGATTAAATTAGTATTCGGTATCGGTATTCTATATAGGAGAACAAGATGAAATTGAAGACATTAGCGGTGCTCGCTGCCTCAGGATTGATGGCTGCCTCGCTTACACACGCTGCGCCAGCAGAAACTACAGCGGCAGCAGATGATTTCAGCGCAGACACACAGACCATGCAAATGGCCTCTGCTGATGATAGTACCCCATCCGCATCGGATCAGGTAGCGAATAGCTCTAATAGTGTCAACACCGCGAGCAATGCTGATGGCTCAAACGGTTCTGGCAACAGTAACTCAACCAGTGCAAACGGTTCCGGCAGTGACCAGGGAACTCCTGATGTTGCATCTGGGGATGATGATTTTTAAGTAATCCCTCTACGATATAACCGTGGAATCAAAAGAAAGCCCGGCCTTGTGTCGGGTTTTCTTTTTGATCTATTTTTAAACGGTCACTATTCGTGTATACTCTGCAATCTGTGCTACACCAATAATATTAATGATACGTATTGCACGGTATTTACCATGACTAACAAATCTATTGCGGCCATAGCTGTGGCTATCATTCTATGGGCTTCAGCCTTTGTAGGTATCAGGGCGGGCTTATATGAGTATTCGCCGGAAGGCTTGGCATTGCTGCGCTATCTGGTTGCCTCAGCAGTGATGGGGTTTATCTATTGGCGTCATTCTGAACCCAGCCAACTTGGTTTGGCAGATAAGCTGGGCTTGCTGCTGGTCGGGGTTATTGGTATCGGCGTTTATAACCTTACCTTGAATCACGGTGAGGTCTCGGTATCATCTGGTGTCGCCAGTTTCATTACCAATCAGTCACCAATTATCACAGCAATTTTCGCCGTATTATTCTTGGGCGAGACCTTAAATGCCCAGCGTATTTGCGGTTTTACCGTGAGCCTGCTAGGCATAGCATTGATAGCCTATGGTGAAATTGGGTCGTTTGAGCTTTCGCCAGGCATATTATATGTCATGTGTGCTATGGTCGCTGGCAGCTGTTATTCCGTCATGCAAAAGCCATTTTTGAAGAAATGTCACCCAATTGAAGCGACCACGTATGTCGTCTGGGGTGGCACGTTATTTTTACTGTCGTTTTATCCGCAAATGCATCACGACATTATGCATGCATCACTGCATGCAACTTTGGTTGTCATTTACCTGGGCATATTTCCAGCCTCGCTTGCGTATATCGCCTGGAGCTATGTCTTGCGCGATGCGGTGGCGTTAACACAAGCCGTCAGTTATATGTACATCATGCCATTTATGGCCGCGTTGATGGGTTGGGTGTTGCTGGGTGAGACACCAGCAATTATCGCCGTGATTGGCGCATTGCTTGCAATTGCTGGTGTCTGGTTGGTAAATCGTTCCTTTGCCGCCAATACTGATGATGAGATACCAGAATTAGAGGTTGATGCAGTTACTGACGTTTAAAATGATCTGCAATCATGTTGGCAACGCACGCCGTTAATTTCTTTCCTGTTGGAATATGTAAAAATTCATTCGGTCCGTGTGCGTTAGATGCGGGCCCCAATACCCCAGTAATCACAAATTGTGCGCGCGGGAATTTCTTGCCGAGCATGCCCATGAATGGAATTGAGCCGCCTTCGCCCATGTAGACCGCTTCTTTACCGAAATATTGCTGAGACGCTTTTGTCGCAGATTCTGCCAACCAGCTTTCTTGCTGTGGCGCATTCCAGCCTGAACCGGTATCTTCAATTTCGAAATGTACCTTGGCTTGATGTGGTGGATTAGCTTCAAGTATTTCCTTCATTTTAATGGCAGCTGCTGCAGCGTCGCATGTCGGCGGCAAACGCATGGATAACTTCAGTGAGATTGAGGGTAGTGCGACATTGCCAGCGTTGGCAATGGACGGCATGCCATC
>CAZWPD010000037.1:0-2913 GCA_964636145.1 uncultured Coxiellaceae bacterium | reverse complement strand
CAGCCAGAATCGAGGCAAATAATCAAGCTTGGGCTGCCAATGCGTTCTTGCAAGGCGTCGATATAGAATGGCAAGTCGTAGCTGCCGCTTTCTTCGCAAGCTTCAATGAGGATCACGCAACGGGCGTGAGGAATATTTTGTTGATGCAGTGATTTCAGTGCAGCAAGAGAAGCGAATGCGGCATAACCATCATCTGCGGCGCCGCGGCCGTAAAGTTTGTCGCCGCGTAACACTGGCTGCCACGGGCTAAGATCGGCATCCCATCCAGACATCTCTGGCTGCTTGTCGAGATGGCCGTATAATAAAATGGTTTCATCGCTCTTTCCTGGTAACTCCATCCAAATCACTGGTGTACGATTTTCCAGTTGAACGACTTCAATCTTCATATCTGGCAAGGCGTTATCTCGGCACCAGTTGCTAATGAGAGCAACAGCTTTATCCATGTACCCATTTTTTTTCCAGTCAGGATCGAAGTGCGGGGATTTGTTAGGAATGCGAATGTAGTCTTGCAGCGTAGGAATGATGCTGTCGTTCCATAGTTTATCGATATAGTCGAAGTTCTGTTGTTGATTCATTTAAGTTCATTCCTTGTGCAATGTTGCCGATCTCATTTTGACGTGATTTAATGTGCCACCAAGGCGGGCAATAATAATCATATCGATTAGCGAAAACCAGATCATTAGGAAATATATGACTAAGAAAACATTTAATTTGATCGGCTGTGCAACCGGAATGGCTGGTGCAGACGTTCACAGCGGCGACGGACCTTTAGCTATTCGCAGTTCTGCGCATTTGACGGCGCTCAAAGATGCCGGCATTGATCTTGAGTGGAAAGAAATGTTGATGGCGCCAGAAGTCATCGGTGAGCGAATTGATGTGGCGGTGGCAGAGTCTTGTACGCAGCTGGCGAATATTATTTCTCCTTTGGTAAAAAAACGTGAGCCAGTTTGCGTGGTTGGCGGCGATCATTCCTGTGCAATTGGAACCTGGAGCGGTGTTTACGACGCGATTCATGCGGACGGAGATCTGGGTTTAATTTGGGTTGATGCGCACATGGATTCGCATACACCAGAGACCTCTGAGTCTGGTCGCATCCATGGTATGCCGTTGGCATGCTTACTGGGATACGGTTACCCGACACTGACATCCATTTTGTCTTCCCAGCCCAAATTCAAGCCTGAAAATGTTTGCTTGATTGGTGTGCGCAGTTATGAAAAGGGTGAAGAAGAATTATTAAGACGTTTGAATGTTCGTGTCTATTTCATGGATGAAGTGGCAAAAAGAGGTTTTGATACAGTGTTGAATGAAGCGGTGGAGCATGTTACTCGCAATACCATTGCTTACGGCTTAACGCTGGACATGGATGCAATTGATCCGCTCGATGCCCCCGGTGTTGATGTGCCAGAAGAAAATGGCATTCGCGGTGCAGATGTCTGTACGGCTTTGCGAAATATAGTTCATGATCATCGACTGGTTGCAACAGAGTTGGTTGAGTTTGACCCTGGCCACGATGTTGATCATAAGACAGAATATTTACTGACAGATATACTGGGAATTATTGCGCGGGCGCAAACAGGGGCGTAAGCATGTTCAAGTTAGAAGTTAATATTAGCAAGCAATTGATGACACTGCGGCGTAATAATGAAGTGGTGAAAGAATATTTAATTTCTACAGCAAAAAACGGCCCCGGTGAAAAGATTAATAGCGAGCAGACGCCGCGCGGTCATCATATTATTCGGGCGAAAATTGGCGGTGATGTTCCTGCGAACACCGTGTTTATAAGAAGACGACCAACCGGCGAAATTTATTCGCCGGAGTTGCGCGCACAATTCCCGGATCGCGACTGGATTCTAACGCGTATATTCTGGCTAAGTGGTCTTGAGCCGGGTAAAAATCGTTTGGGTGATGTGGATACCATGCGCAGATATATTTACATTCATGGCACGCCAGATGATGTAGCGATGGGCGCTCCTGGCTCGCGCGGATGTATTCGAATGCGTAATAGTGAAATAATCGAGCTATTTAATCTTGTTCCCGCATACACACCTATTACGATTATTTAGCCTATTTATCGTCTTTGAGTGAAGGTTTAAGTGGTGTGTGTGTTGCTTCGGTCAGCATTCTGGTTAATGGCTCAATCAGGTGGCCAAGTGAAAATTTTAAATCATCATCGCGCATCAGCTCATTCAGATCTCGTTCAACCTGGTGGTAGGTAAGTATCTCGTGACTATCAAGCGCTTCTATCAAGCGCTTCAAGATTCTTGCTCGAATACCTATGACGCCAGGTGCATATCCTGTGGCAAACATATTATCGTTGCGGATATTTGCTGGATTTTCTTCATGGTAAATTTTCAATTTAGTCTTGAGGATATTCGTCAAGTTGGCGCGCGCAGTACTGGTGTTTCGTTCTGAAACCTTGCTGTGCTTCTTTGGGGCTGGTTCTTGCGGTGATAATTCATTCACGAATGCATGATGCAAGGTTTCAATCGCTATCAATATTTTTTCTGCCGCATCAAGTACCGATTCTCTTTTCTGCGCGGATGCCAGCTTTGATTGGACGTTGTTTACAAGCGCAATAGTCACGGCTAGTGATTTGGACTGATGATGTTTGTCTTGCTTGTTTGCGGATTCTGTCATTGCTTTTAGAGCTAAAGCAAGTTTTTTGCTGGCCGCCAGTAAATGTTCAGGCGCGGCTTCAGACGCTTCACGAAATTCTGCGCTCGCATTGATTAGCACCTGTTCCGGCATATCTTCTTTTCGTGATTTTTTTACGTTAAAGATAGATTGATCATTTGTATGCGAAGGGCTGAGTGGGCCGAGTGCTTGCTTAAGTTGCTGCAAAAGTATTTGTTCGTTAGTCTGATCAGGCTGTAACGGCGCTGCGGCAACTAATTTTAGATCTGCCGCCAGATA
>CAZWPD010000036.1:21786-24842 GCA_964636145.1 uncultured Coxiellaceae bacterium | reverse complement strand
GCGAATAGACCAACAACCAGTCCAATTGAGCCCACTAACATGAAAATAGTTATCGCAAGCGGGTCGATATTAAAAAATGATATAAATGAATGGGTTGACATAGGTAAACCTTCTTCCATGCAGCATATTAGTATTGATTTTAGGATATTAGTGAGTGCATAATAAGTAAAATTAATAATCGTAATCTTAAAAATTAGAGAATCTAATGAATATTGATTCCATCTCTTTGCAATGTTTTCTGGCTGTTGCTGATACTGGCAGTGTCACGAAGGCGGCTGAACGTGTTGGGCGCACACAATCAGCTGTCAGTCAGCAAATTGCCAAGCTTGAGCACCAGTTAAATAAGGCTTTGTTTATTCGTGGTAAGGTGCTGACCCTGACTCACGACGGTGAAATATTTTTAGGTTACGCGCGCCAGATTTCAGCATTGCAGTGTGAAATGATGGATAGATTTAAAGAGCCAGAGCTTGAAGGGGAGGTTCGCTTCGGGATGCCAGAGAATTTTGCCAGTGTTTACCTTTCTGATGTCTTGGTCGATTTTTCTCGGCTGCATCCGCGTATATTTGTAAATATTGAGTGTGATCTGACCCTCAATCTTTTTGACCGGTTTAAGCGGGGTGAATTTGATTTGGTACTGGTTAAGATGAGTCGTCCGGAAGACTTCCCTAATGGAGTTGATGTTTACTCTGAAAAGCTTGAATGGGTTGGAGACGATAATGTAGTCATTGAAAAAGATAAACCTTTGCCGCTGGTGCTTTCCCCACAGCCATGCGTCTACCGAGCAAGTGCAATAAAAGCCCTGGAAAGTGCGGGTATTAAATGGCGGTGTGTATTTTCGAGTCCGAGTTACGCGGGCACGATTGCGGCAGTGAAGGCCGGGCTTGGTGTAACTGTATTGCCGCGAACGATGATACCTGAGCATTTAAATGCCCTTAATCGCTCAGGGTTGCCGTCATTAGATGATACGCATATCTGCCTTCTTAAGCATCATCGTGGTAATCCTGCATTATTGTCATTTGAGCAATTTGTACTGGCAAAACTGAGGCACTAAAATTATTGGTTTTTGAGAGGAAATTGTAAAGATTAGTGGCGCCGATTTTTGTTAAGATATGAAGTTGAACATGGAAGTATGACAGTTGCAAAAGGAGTGACAGTGTTACCTATTAAGGATTTATTTTCTCTTCTTACCTTGACTCGCCGTGATATTACCACGGTCGCAATATTTGCTGTGGCGATTGGGCTGCTGAGTTTGGTTGTTCCAATTGCGGCGCAAGGCTTGGTGACGATAGTTTCCTTTGGCAGTCTACGACAACCGTTATTTGTTTTGGCGATTGTCGTGTTCGTTTTGTTGGTTTTCTCCGGTATTGCTCGAGTTTTGCAAAATATTCTCGTCGAAATAATTCAGCAGAGGTTATTTGCTTCGGTTGCGTTCAAGATTGCGGATCGCTTACCGCGTATTGATATGGCGGTGCTGGATAATCGTCATGGCACTGAGTTGCTGAATAATTTCTTTGATGTAATGACTTTACAGAAAACATTGGCGGCAATTTTAATAAATGTATCAGCGTTTCTTCTTCAGGCTCTATTGGGTATGTTGTTGCTGGCCATGTATCATCCGGCCTTAATTGCGTTCGATGTTGTCTTCATTGCTATCTTGGCGATGATCATTATCATCCCTTACTCCAGAGGGTTGGAAACTGCTTTAAACGAATCAAATATGAAATACAAAGTGGTGGGCTGGCTAGAGGAAATGGCCAGGGTGCCGTTATTATTTCACTTTCAAAATCATGGTGAGTTTGGCGTAGAAAAAGCTGATGACATCATTTCGAAATATTTAAAAGCGCGGCAAGCCCATTTTAAAATTTTGATCCAACATATGATTGGTGCATATGGGTTACAAACGCTTGCATCGACTTCATTGTTTGTGATTGGTGGGTTGCTGGTGTTAAAAAATCAAATGACACTTGGCCAATTAGTCGCAGCAGAGATAGTGATCACCTCACTAGGTTCTAATGCAGCAAATATCGCAAGATATTTAGAGAAAATCTATGATCTCAAGGCAGCTGCTGAGAAGGTTAATGTTTTAATGATGTTTCCAACCGAGCATGGTAAGAGTGAGGCGTATCCTATACATTCTCATTTGACTTCATTTAAAGAGCCGCCGATTGTTGCTGTAAAAGCATTAATGTTACCTGGACAGTCAGGTGGCGATAATAAAATTTCATTTACGATCCACCCTGGGGCTGCTGTGGCGGTGGTGCTGGATAGAAAAATTGGCAGAAGTCTGCTGCTTGATTCAATTCTCGGATTGCGATCCGATTATTCTGGGGAAATATTATTCAATAATATACCGCTAAATAATTACCCATTGACTGAGTTCCGCAAAAAAATTTCGTATATTCGTGATGCTGATTGTTTCGATGGTACGATTCTGGAAAATATAATGGTTGGTAATCATGGTGCAACTCTTGAGAAAATCATGGCGCTAGTAGATGCTTTTGGCATTAGTGGCATCATTTCTTCTCTGCCGCAAGGCTTGCAATATCCTTTAACCGGCACCTGCCGTCCATTTACGCAGGCGCAACTAAGAAAATTAGTGTTTATTCGTGAAATATTAAATCAGCCATTTTTGATGGCGATTGATGAAGCATTTGATTTGTTTTCCTTGGAGGAAGTAAAGACTATCTTGCATGCGGTTCATCAGCATTGCACTCAGCTTACGATGATCGTCACAACCAGAAGAGAGGATGTGGCGCAAATATTCGATCAACGGATTGATTTATGAAATTTAAACATAGTAAGTCTTATAAACTGATCAAAGATGTAAAGGGTATTCGCAAAATTGCAAATATCTGCACGATGCTGTTTGTGATACTAATGTTCTTAATTGCAATTTTGCCATGGCAGCAAACTGCCAGCGGATCTGGACGTGTGATTGCTTACTCTCCAACTGAGCGCCAACAAAATATTTCAGCGCCCGTCGATGGCAGGCTAGGTAAATGGTATGTGCAAGAAGGTTCGCATGTTAAAAAAGGCGCGCCGATTATCGATATATA
>CAZWPD010000036.1:13508-21686 GCA_964636145.1 uncultured Coxiellaceae bacterium | reverse complement strand
CGTATGGAGGTCAAATTATCGCGTCAACACAGTCAACGCGTTGTTTCACCCATGGACGGTGTCATCTTGCGTCGTTACTCGGGTCAAGAATCAGTGTTGGTCAAAGCAGGCGATATCATCGCGGAACTTGTCCCAGATACCAACTCTCGAGCGGTAGAAATGCTGGTAGATGGTAACGATGTTCCTCTGATTAATGTTGGCGATGAAGTGAGGCTACAATTCGAAGGGTGGCCTGGCATACAATTTAGTGGCTGGCCATCAATCGCAATTGGAACCTTTGGTGGTACGGTGGCAGTTGTCGATGCTGCTGATAACGGAACCGGTGAATTTCGAATCTTGGTTGTCCCGGGTAAAAATGATGTTTGGCCTGAGCCCAGATATTTAAGGCAGGGTGTGAGGGCACATGGTTGGGTATTATTGGGCAGGGTAAGTTTGTGGTTTGAGTTGTGGCGTAGATTTAACGGTTTTCCACCAACGCAGAATCAAAAACATGATTAAGAAAATTACGTTTACATTATTCATTCTTTCGCAGTTCGGGGGTGTTTGCGAAGCAAAAACTCTCACCGAGGCGGATATTTTGTCATCGGTTACTCGCAATTATCCAATGATTATGGCTGCGAAGGCGAACATAGAGAAGGCTCGAGCTGAATATTTAAGTAGTCAAGGTGCTTTTGACCCAAGTATAAATTCTAAAGTGCTGATTTCTCCTAACGGGATTTATCAAAATGGATTGGCAAACGCGCAGTTGAACATCCCAGTTCCTGATTCGGGCAATAAAGTATTTACCGGTTATCGAATCGGACGTGGAAACTACCCACCTTATGATCAAGATCGAGAAACCTTCAACTACGGTGAATTTCGTGTTGGTATCGAAATGCCATTTTATCGCGATCGTAGTATTGATGATCGTCGGGCGAAAATAATGAAGGCAGGTCTTGGTGAGAAAATCAGCGAAGACGATTTTCGCATTACAAAGCTCAAAACCAACCTTGAGGCAACATTAAGTTATTGGGACTGGGTTGCCGATGGACGGCAATACCTGATTCAGAAAAACATGTTAAATATCGCGCTTACCAGACAAACTGCGCTTGATCATAGTGTTCATGCTGGCGATGCGGCGGAAATCGACTCTGTTGATAATCAGCGCATTATTATGCAACGTAAAGCTGCAGTACGTATGTATGAAGCGCTGTTACAAAAAAGCTCGCTACTGTTATCTCTCTATTATCGTGATCAATCAGGTAAGCCAATATATCCAGATATCAATAGTCTTCCTAGTGTAAATAATGCTGATTCGCTCACTGCACCAGCAAAAATTACTCCTTCAGCTATAGAAGGAGCCGTTACCATGCATCCTGGTATTCAGTTACTATCAAAACAGCATGAAATGGCCTTGGTTTCATTAAAGCAGGCAAATAATAATTTAATGCCGATGTTGAATAATAAGATCTACATTGCTCAAGATCTTGGTGGCGGTAATCCTCCTTTAAATCGTACAACTATTAATTACGAGCTGACCTTCGATCTGCCCTTTAATCAGCGTGATGCGCGAGGCCAAATCGAAGCCGCTAATAATGCTTTAATCAAAATCGACAACGAACGTAAGCTGCAGTCAGAGCAAATTGCCGTCAAAATCCGCCAATCTTTGGCGCAGATTCAGGCTTCTAAGTCGATCATCAATTATACCCATCAAGAAACCGAAATGGCTCTGCGTGTGCAAAAAGCTGAAGATATTAAATATACTCACGGTGAGAGTAATTTGTTTGTATTGAATCAGCGTGAATTATCTACGGCTGAAGCTGAAACTCGCTATGTTGACGCTGTTCGTAACTACAATATTACTCTGGCGCAACTGAGGTATGCGATAGGCGCAGGAGTTTGATGTCGATTCGTCTGCTTTCTTCTCTATAATGATGGACATGATGGCCTGGACCATTTATCGTCTTAAATACTTTCATTTATCAGGGTTAACACATGGATCATCCTATGATTGTGGTGGCTGGCGCGACTGGTGATCTCGGTCTGCGCATTACGAAGGCATTAATTGCGCGACAAGCGCGCGTGTGCGCACTTGTGCGTCGTAATACTGCGCTTGATAAATTGCAACGTATTCGTGCAACCGGTGCTGAGGTTGTAGAGGTCGATTTTACTGATGTTTCCCAAGCCGCTAAAACTCTTTCTGGTGCGCTTTGTGTGGTCTCTGCATTAGCTGGATTAAGAGATGTGATCGTCGACACGCAGACGGCACTGCTTGATGCGGCCGTCAAAGCAGGCGTGCCACGCTTCATTCCCTCTGATTACTCGGTTGATTTTACCAAGCTGCCAGTCGGATCCAATCGTAATTTTGATCTACGTCGTGAATTTCATCAGCGATTGGAGTGTGCACCGATTGCGGCAACATCCATTTATAATGGCGCCTTCACCGAAATTCTACTCGGACCGGCTCCAATCATATTGTGGAAATGGAAGAAAATTTTGTATTGGCAAAGCCCAGACGTCATCATGAACTTTACTACGATTGATGATACGGCGGCATTTACTGCGGCAGCCGCATTAGATATGTCAACGCCCCGAGCCTTGCATGTGGCGGGTGACCAAATAAATGCAGTGCAACTCGCGGCGATTATTAGTGAAGTGCGCGGCGAAAAATTCACTGCCACGCGAGCAGGTAGTTTGGGAATGCTCGCTACACTCATAAAAATAGCGCGCTTTGTTGCTCCCGGTAAGCAGAGTACTTACCCTGTCTGGCAGGGTATGCAGTATCTGCACAATATGTTTAGCGGCTTGGGGCAGCCATCGCATCTTGATAATCAACGCTACACTGGGTTGGTTTGGACCAATGTGAAGGATGCGCTCATAAAAGCGGGGCGTTAGCTCAGCGTTATTTGTTATAATGTTGTACATATCGATCGAGCAGATTACGAATCATTTTTTGATATTGCGTGTGATGCTTTTTGGCGGCAAGTTTAAAATAATCAACACTTGATTTCGATAGTGCTAATGTAATTTTTACAGTTTCATCTTTTAGTACCAAGTCATCTGGGCGCGGTAAAAAATCAGCAATAACTCTCACCTTGCCTATTGGCTCATCGGTATATTTTCTGGTTTTCTTGCTCATAAAGTTTTTCTCCTTCGCGCCAGAAGCCGGCGCCAATAATTCTGATAATGTTGCCGCGATAGGTGAATCTAACGGTCATCACCCTATTATTAACCTGCCCAAAGCAGTAGTAACGTTTCTCGTGATGGCTGTGATTGTCATCTACGGAAATAATTCGATCTGAATCAAAAAATGCCGATTGTGCCTCGTAAAATGAAACGCCGTGCTTTTCTCTGTTGATGGCGTCCTTGTTTGGATCCCACTCAAAATTACTCTGTTTCATAAGTAGTATAGCCTTGGTAATGGTAATTATCAATATTAATGTATGGCTAAAAAGCCATATTAAAATGCGTATCGGTTTTTGTGGAAGTAATAGTTAGAGCGATGCTTGTGATTTGTTTAGTGCGGGGGGGTGATGAGTAATCTCGTCAGTCACGACAATGCAAAAGATTAGCAAATGTATGAACAGCAAATCAAGGATCTTATACCCTAGAGACCTGATTATATTTCTGTTAGCATCCGCTAAATTTCTGCGATTGTAATTAATGCCAGGCTTCATGAGCTGTTATTCCAGCAGCTAATATCAAGTCCAGCATAATTGATGATCGTACAATAATCAGGAGTAATCATGCAAAGAACAGGCTACACCTCCGACACTGGTTTATTTTCGCAAACGAATGGTTCGGGTGCTAATAATTATCATCTCGATATTATTAAGCGCAAATTCGCGGAAATTTCCGCTGAGGCTCAGAAAGATAACAGCGACCTAAAAAGCCTGGCTAACGACGTGTATTTGTTCACCAAAGACTTCCTTGAAAAGCATACCAGTGTTTTATCACCAGACAGCAAAGGCACAATATTGCGGGATTATATGCAATTGTGGTTTGAGTGCGGACTTTTTATGTGCATCAGCGAGACCAGTTATGCGATTGAATATACAGAATCCAGATTCTCAAAATATAGTGCTTCGTATAACAGACGTGTGCCGATGGTGGCTGGATTTAATCTGCAACACGCAAACCTTGCCTGGCTTAATTTTTGGGATGTGATATTCCCTTCGGTTAACTTTCATGGTGCTGATTTTTCTAACGCGATGTTTCCATATGTCCATTTTGAAAATTGCGACTTATCTGCGATTAAAACGAATGATGACACGAACTTCAATCAATGCGTCTTTAAAAAATGTAATATGGTCGACGCCAGTGTCATCACCTCTTCTCTTTGCGAGACAAAGTTCGATGAGTGTAATATCACCAATGCCGTCTTAAACGAGGAGAGAGCTAACACATCTTCAGGATATTATTTCAGGGATTGTGTGAATGGTAATAAAGTTATTAAATACTGATCGAAAATAGTTTTTGTACTAACGCATAATCAAATAGGACGATTAAGTATGCAGCCACGTAAAGATTTGTTTTTCTACCGCGATCCTTTTTACAAAAACTCCTGGACTTATCGAGACTCTGAAGGTGCTCACTTGTGTGCCAGAATCTTGATTGACACATACGAGAAAGGAATTGACAAAAATGCAGATGCTATCAAGTTTATGATGCAGGATCAGCAGAGAGCAAATTACCTGCCTGCAGCACGTGAAATCATAGAGGAAGAGATCGTTCAATGCAGAAAGCTTGCTGCTCATCTTAAAGAAACAATGTTGTCACATGCTCAAGCCTCAGGACGGCTTGGTTCAGTAGATATTTCGAAATGCATTAAAGCGATGACAACAACGTATAGAATTCCTGAACAATATGCTGACCTTGGTAACAGTATTGGCGTTCATTTCCACGAGCTGTGGATCAAGCTTGCTGAAACATATATAGATGCACTCAAAACCGTTAATCGAAATACTAGTGTCCTGAAGGTATTAGATGCCGAGATGGTCAAATATGAAGACAGATCGACCATCGGCGTGAGTTATAACTGATAATTTATTCTAATGACATTCATTATTGTCATTGCTAATATCTTCGCGCTTAGCCAGACATACATACTCGCCATATTTTAAAGGATTAATATGCAACAAAGAACAGCGTGGTTCACTACTTCACGCACCGGTATGCTGGAAGAATGGTTTCAGGCTGGATATGCTGACGCCATTAATTCTGCTGCCAGAAATCAATCAACATTACCTGATTTCTCTTGCGCGGCAGCTGTGACAACGTTCAGCAATAACAATAGTGAAATAAATATCACGATAAAATTTAGATAAAAAAGCAGGTATTAAAGTCTCAATTTGCTAGCTACTCAATATACTAATTAACAGGAAGCTTTATTCTATGGACACTCGTAACTCACTTCATGAAATTCAAGCAAAACAATATATTCAATATTTAAATTCAGAACTCGCTATTAGAAAAGACAGCAACCTGAGCCTGGAAAAACGATGTGAACGTGCGTCATTGGCATTAGATAATGCCCGCAATTCTGATCTTTACGAGGCCATTCAAGAAAAATTAGGCAATGTAGAAATTTCCCCGTACGAATATTTATTTTACGCGCTGGTAACCGATGACGTTAAAACTCTGGATTCAAATATCTTGGCGAGTATTTTGCAGTATGCGGATTTGCCTTATAATTTAAGCAGAAATTTAACTATTGTTGCTGCGGCATTAAGATTTAGCCAGTCAACCACGCCGAATGAGACCAAAAGATATCACCAAGAATTAATTGGTCAGCTAGGCATCGATTTACCGTATGAAAATGCCCTGCGCCCGGTTTATTTGAATTTGGCTGGTATTCGGTTGGCAAATCTGGACTGTACTGAGGAATCGAAATATCGCAGTCATTCTCCTAACCTTAGTTTCTGTGATTTGCGTGGCGCAGAATTTTCTAATAGTAATTTTTATTTCCTCAAAATTCGTTTTAGCGACGTCAGCAATGCGACATTTGCTAATATCACCAATAGGACAAAAAGAGGTTCAGATGCAGATTTCAATTTGCATGGTTGCATTGCCAAGGGTGCGCGATTCGATGCGGTGACTGCAAGTAACATAGATTGGTCTGGGTCCGATTTTAGCGGTGCCGTGTTTAACAACTCTCAAATAGGTGTGGGTTGTTTCAGAGATTCGAATTTCACTGGTGCAGTATTCTCTAATACCCAGCTAATTTTCTCAGGCAGCTATGGAACGTATGATGCGAATTTTACGAATGCAGATTTTACCACCGCACGTCTGATTGACACGAATTATGGGGTAAATATATTTACCGATGCGCGCATGATTGCCCCTCAGTCTCATGCGGAGTTATCCGCAGAAATAACCAGGGTGACACAAGCCTTCATTCAAGAGCTTGGTGGCTCTACTCCTCATATCGAAGCCCAGCTTGCTGCATTTCAGCGCATCATTAGCGCTGATGTTGCGCGTTATATCAAATCACTTGCTATAACCGAGGAAGGGAAGGAGATTTTATTACGTGAAGTTATGCAACATGATTTGTTCCATTATGAATACATGGAGGCAACCAAATCTTTGGTGGCAGAACCGTTCCCGCGTCAGGCTAATACGCTGGTATGTTGTGGCAATTTCTCGGCTGATCATTTCAACCTAGACATGAATCCAGCGTCAACAGCGGCATATAACAACATATACGCTTACGGTATGAGTGTGTTAAAGAAACTCGCTGAAGCTGCGCGGCACCCGGAAACATTTGATATGTGGTATCAGCAGTATAGCGAATTGATGTTTGCCGAGATGCAGGGTTGGCTGCAAAATGACAAGACACAGGCCAATTTTCCAGCAGCTCTTATCGGTAAAGATAGCAAGACGGTATTTGATTTTATCATGAATCAGGTTACCAGCCATGATTTAGAGGTGAAACTAAAAGGCCTGGATGAAAAATTAGTTGCAGCATTAACTCTATCCAGATTGGATCTTATGATTTACGGCAGTAAAGAAACAGCAAATCTCAGCGCACAGGATGAGCAGAAAATTTCATCCGATATTCACCAATGGCATCCATTAATGACATTGAGATATTACGAGAAGAGTAATTGCTTGGCGCCGTATTATTTCGGCGATAATATCACTGCGTATCATACTATTGATGAACTCATTAAGGTATTCGGCGGCGATGCAAGCCTTGCGCAACCAGTTGCTGTCAGTTCGCCATCAGTAACTAAAGTTGCCGCAACCTTGTTCAATAAACCGGTAGAGCAGGGTGGTGCTGCGGTTGTCGAAGACGAACCTGTCGAAGAAACTAGTGAAATTAAAAACTTCACACTTGGCGCATCACATTAAGTGGTGCTATGTATTGTTGGGTTGCGCGCATAGAGCGCGCTAACCCAACCTACAATCAAAATTGATCGATTTGAAAGATTACAAGGGGAAATCAATGGATTCTGGTCGCCGTCGCTTAACAACTGAAGAAATGGTCGCGTTCGCTGATAAAGAATATCAAGAACTGATAAGCACTTTTGCTTTTGATTTATTACACACCGTGTCTACTAGTCCCTCGCAGATTAACTTTACACGTTTTTTTGCAACTATTGATCACTACCGCAGTAATGAACGCCGATGTAATATTAAGGATGAAATTATCGCTGCCATTGAACAATCCAATCAACCAGCCGATAAAATCTATGCGGCACTTGCATTAGTAAACTTACGCACCAAAATGTACTTTGAAGATGATGTGCTGAAACATTATGAATATATTGTTGCCGAAATGAGTGACGAGAGAATTTCCTTGTCTTGTTTGAATGCGATTTTCAACCATTTACGTATGCATAATTACTCTTATTTGCATGAGTTAAGTTCTGACATGAAGCTGCACAAAGCTCTATTCCCGTCAGACCATCCAGCTGCCTGGTTAAACATGGTAGAGAAATTGCAGGAGATCGCAGAAACAAAATTGACGAATGATGTCGCCGCTCTCCCGAATTCTCGCGATAAGCTTGCATTGCTGCAAAAAGCCGAGCAGATGGAAATCTTTAAAGCTGCTACTTACAATCACGCCATTGGCGGTCTCTTTGCGCGTAAGTCATCGCTCAGTACCATTCAACACATGATTGCTGGAATTCATCTCGAACCTGAAAATAAAATATGAACCGTAGGTTGGGTTAGCGCTTTTCGCGTAACCCAACG
>CAZWPD010000036.1:5162-13408 GCA_964636145.1 uncultured Coxiellaceae bacterium | reverse complement strand
TTTCGCGATGTGCAGAGATTCCAAAAAATCATGCTAGTCGTAGGTTGGGTTAGCGGTTTTGCGTCACCCAACAACTGTTATAGAAAGTGTTTCCAAATAGAATTAGCAGGCCCCCTCTCCCGCCCATCGCAGCTGACAAGGTTGCAAAAAATGGTTGCGGGAGAGGGACCGGGGTGAGGGTGAATGTGTGTCGCGAAGGCATTGGTTTTCCCTCACCCTTTCCCTCTCCCGCAGCCACCAGCTATACACATAAAGTGTGATGGGCGGGAGAGGGGACTTTCTTTTCGCGATGTGCAGAGATTCCAAAAAATCATGCTAGTCGTAGGTTGGGTTAGCGTTTTTGCGTCACCCAACGTGCCAATCTCGAAAGACGGTTGTTGGGGTGCGCGCAAAAAACCGTGGTAAGCCAATCTATGGTTACTGTAACGTAACAATCTGAATAATAATATAAAACATAATCAATTCTCCTTGCTATACTTAAGCTATACGCTTATGGAGCAACAATATGAAAAGTTCGCATGATGACAGTGCGCCTCTGACTAATGCGCAGAAGATGATTAATGCACTTGATGCGTTGCTGGAATTACGCGACCCGGAACACAAGGTATCTAACGGGGCTCGTATCATTGAGCAGCTGAGGAAATTACAAGAAGCCTACCATGCTCTCGACGATGAATCCAAAGTAATTATTGATGCTCACTTGCAAAAGACTAATCCACGTCTGTTTCGTGCCCTCGAAAAAAAGGGCAGCAAAATTAGCAAGCCATTTGAGTTGGCTGGTGAAGTTCATGAAACTCTGCCAGATGAGTTAAGAAAACTCATTGCATTAAACCCAGTCTTAACTGCTATTCCAAGTCATCCATTGCCTGAAGAGGAGTCTGGTATGCCAGACACTGGTACGATGGTGGTTAACAGTGGTATGACTCAAAGCAATCAACTAAGTGATGCGCTCGCCAGCGCTGGCCGTCAAATGGATCCTAATATATACGCCATGTTTGCTACATCTAATCCTGATGCTCTTCCGTCTAGTGATCCGCTTACGGCTGTGATTCAGTCGTTGGAAAACCTGATGAAAACCAAAACCCATAAAGATGATGTTCTTCAGCAAGCGAAGAAGCATGGCGTGTCTAAACCGAAAGGTTTTGATAATGCTTATCGCGATACTTTATTAAGGGAACACAAAATACTGGATACACACAAAGAGATATTCAAGCAGGTTTTACAAAATCCTTCCAATCAAAAGCAGCTAACACAAATTATAGAGAAGCTGGAAAAGGAAGTGCAAACTGTACCTGAGATTATGAAGCTGACTGCTGAAATTTCAGACTTGATTGATAAGCACCTGATTGATAGCGTGAAAAGTACACAGCACGCCAATACGCCACGTTATCTCGAATAATGCTGGTGGGTCGCGCGCCGCTCACGAATTGATCCTGTTACAACTTGAATTTCTGTTCAGCAAACTTAATGGTCTCAGCTTCTGAGTCGAATTTCTTCACGTCCCTGATGCTGCCATCGTTTTTAACTGATCTGAATATCCCACACTTCTCACTTGCAGACCAGTAAACGTATTTTCGCTTGGTCTCAGTGACCCTGGAAAATAATAACAGGTCATCGCGTATTGATATTGGTTCAGCAAAATATAAATCACGATGTTTCATCTCGATTTCTTTGTTATTTACTACGTGCTTGTCGAACCGATATAAACAAAACCAGTATGCTGTCCTGTCCTGGCCGTAGCGTAAAGAGTTCAGTCGCCAGTGATCATCGAATTCTTCCAGCAGGTACTCATCGCTGCCAAGTTTCTTGATGCCAGCGGTTAATGGCAGCGGTTCACGCAAGCTTTCGTTGGAGAAACCTGTGTCGAGGAGATAGCTTTTTTTACCTATTACTACAACCAAGGCGATATGAGTGTCGTGTTGTTGGGCGATAGCAGCGGGATCAATTGTGTCACGCGCCTCCAGAATTACTTTTGAAAAATGCCTCGAGATGTTGAAGCCAACTCTGGTTAATGCTGCATATAATAAACCATTATTTTGGTAGCAATACGCGGGCATTTGTTTGCGGACCATTTCATCGAAGATGACATCAGGATCAAGGCTGGCCATTTGGCGTTTCTCGGCAGGTTTTTTGCCTTCCTTAAACAATCGGCTATTTTGATACGGAAAGGTAAGAAGATGCTGCCACACAATATCCCGTAAACAGGCGAAAGTTGGTTTGGGCTGGTAGTCTGGTAACCCAATATGCGCGAAATATTCAGTTAAACTAAAGCGGCTGTTGGCCATGTTCTCGTCTCCAATCTTGCAGCGCAATTATCATCTGTGCATAAAAAATTCAAAGCGTCAGGTGTTTCAGAAACATTGTACCTTCGTTACCATGCTCATCGCAAAACATCCATTGGTCATTTTCTCATGCTCAATGTGTGTTCCGCTGTTGTCGTAGCAGCTTCGGTCGGCAGGCCCGTGTTGCCGGAATGAAAAAATGCGACATTCGGCGCAGACCAAGAGCGCGTGAGAGGTTGGCGATCAATCGTTGGTTGCGCGTTGATGGCGCTTGTCATGCGCTCGAGGTTGGCGCTTTCTGATCGCAGGTCTTTCAATGTTTCTTTTTGATACTCTTTAAATTGATCGATATGCTCTTGTGCCACAATGGCTTGATAACGCTTATAGGCGCAAAATATTCCAATTACGATTGCCACCCCGATTGCAATACTTACTCCGACCACTCCGAGCATCGCAGCGGAGAT
The DNA here is from genome assembly GCA_964636145.1 of uncultured Coxiellaceae bacterium. Lineage (GTDB taxonomy): Bacteria > Pseudomonadota > Gammaproteobacteria > DSM-16500 > DSM-16500 > Aquicella. The sequence goes on along the minus strand of CAZWPD010000036.1, from coordinate 10,662 downwards.
TGCGAGCACACCGAATGCATGCAAGGTAATGGCTAGGCCGCAATAATACGTTCCAAATAATATGGAGCTAGTTAACATGCCGAATCTTAATGTCGGGCTGAATTTTGGCGTTTTGCTTTTGTATTCAAATGCTGGCAATGCCTGATCTCGATAAGTTTGCTGCAGTCGCGAAATCTCTCGTTGATCAATGCTTGTATGCCTCAGTTCGGATTGCTTTCTTTGAATCAGTTCATGCGCACATTGGATCTTGAGAGCAAGAAGATCAAAATCTTTGACAGTCTGATGTGCCTTATCTTTTCCTTCACGATAAGCACTAATATAAAAAATGATACTACTCACAAATGTAGATAAACATAAAATCGGCGCAATGATGCTAAGTGGAATAAGAGCAACGACGATGCTGCCGATGATCCCCAGCAGCGTTAAAATGCCGATATTGCCATCGTTCATGGTAAGGATGATGCGTTCTGGGTCAAACTTGGGGAAGTGATTGAGTTCGTAATACGATCTTGCATATGCGAGCCAGCGTTCACGATTAAACTTGCGACGAAATTTACGTTTAATTTCGCTGAACTTGTCGCACTCGAGAATGATTGTTAATTCATCATCGGAAAATTCATCCCAGATTGACATGCCATCTTTCCTTGCTGACTGCTCGCATCTAGCTTGCCTTTACACTTCCAACACGTTGATCCCAAATTCCTTGAGCATGTTTGCAGTTTCGAATAACGGCAAGCCCATAATTCCGGAATGACTGCCGGCAATATGCTCGACAAATGCGGCAGCTTTACCTTGAATCCCGTAGCCGCCAGCTTTATCAGTGGGTTCTTTGGTTTCCCAGTATGCTGCAGCTTCGTGAGCGGAAATCTTGCGAAATTTGACGCGGCTGATAGAGCATGCGGTTTTAATGTGATTGCCGTGCATCACTGCTACCGAAGTAATGACTTCATGCGTATTGCCAGACAATAGCTGCAGCATACGCACGCCGTCATCTTTGTCGATTGGCTTTTCGAGGATGATGTTGTCCATCACGACAATCGTGTCTGCGCCCAGAACCGGGCAGTTCTCAATTCTTTCAGATGATTCCCAGCCAGCTTGTGCTTTGCTCAATGCCAGGCGGTCGGCGTATGCTTGCGGCGCTTCATGAGGTTTTTTTTCTTCTGGCACATCAATCGTCAGGCACTCAAACTTGATGCCAATTTGCGCTAATAGTTCTTTGCGTCGCGGTGACGCTGAGGCTAAATAAATCTGTAGGTGATGCATCTTTATTCACTCTGTCTCGTTGTTGAGTGGCAATGATATCACGCCAATATGCGCTTATGTTAAGATCCGCCATCGGTAATATTCACAAAGGTATAAACAATGACCCACCCAAAAGTTGGCATCGGCGTTCTGATTTTTAATGAACAGAAAATTTTACTCGGCAAACGCAAAGCGAGTCACGGCATTGACTCATGGGCACCGCCTGGCGGCCATCTCGAATTACGTGAATCTTTCGAAGACTGTGCAATTCGAGAAGTCAAAGAAGAAACAGGGCTGACGATTTCGATGCCGGAATTTTTAGCCGTCACGAATGACATTTTTGAAGATGACGATAAGCACTACGTCACGATTTTCATGTGCGCGCATTATCCCGAAGACCAAACCGTTGAAAATCTCGAGCCGGAAAAAACTGCGGCCTGGGAATGGATTGATGTAAAGAAATTACCGCAGAATTTATTTTTGCCGATGAAAAATCTGTTGGCAGGTGAGGGCAAGGAACTGCTGTTGGAGCTGACTGGAGCTGGCTCTGATTCATAACTACTAATTCAAGGAAACAATCATGAAATTAAAAACTGCAATGATTAGTCTGGCTTTGCTTGCGACGCAAGCAAGTGTTGCTGGTAGCAGTCACGAGCCAGCAAAGTGTCCGAGCGTGGCTGCGTTGCAAAGTGTTGGTGTCAAGATGACACATCAGTCGACAGGTTCGCCGCGATCGCTGGATGCTTATGAATTGAAAAACCGTTACGACACCGATGAAGAATGGACGTTTTTGATTGGCCCATTTGAGACAGAAGATCAAGCCGAGGCGCTATCGCAAGCCAATGCAGCTATCGCCAGACTTGAGCTTGGTGGCGGGCCGGAAGTTTATAATAATGTCTGGATTTGTTTATATCACGGCGAAGATGGCGTCATTAATGCCATGACGTGGACGCCGCCGCAAGATGCAGAAAACTCTCTTGCCTTCAAACCTCCCTTTGGCTGGAAATAACTGAATAATCATCTAGTTTTTTAAGGTATAGAGCGGCCGGGTTGTGCGTAACGCATCACCCGGCTGTTAAGTTGAATACCTGTCATCCCGATAAGCAATCGCCTCCGTATTGTTCAATATCAATGCATAACCCAATGCTTTTACTGAACAAAAATTAACCACAACATAGCCTATACTTCTTTATATGAGCACTTATAAAGAAGACTCAGGCTTATGAATTCTCGGGAGATTTCCGAAGTATCCATCAAACTGAAGAGCATTATAAATGCTGTGGAAGGGGGTGCCTTAAGGGTTATTGCTAGCCAATTAGAAACTGCAGTGATGGCCCCATATGGCATGTACGATGATGAGGTAATCGGCCGGATGAGGAACTCTAGAGACGCATACGGCCACTTCACTATTCATACCGACGAAATCGAGAGCATCAAAAGCGTTAAAGCAGTGATTAATCTCCTGCGCTCCACTGACGCAGCCGCTAAAATCTTAACCAAGCCTATCATCGATGGAATCGTTGAAAACATGAATGCAACTTCAAAATTGCAAACAGCAAAAGCAGCGCTGTTTGGTGTTACCGGATTAGCGAGCGAGTATCTTGCGGCTAAATGGACAGACGCGACCAAACGTACGGTGCCTGAGACTGATGGCAGGCCTAATGCCTATAATGCGCCAACCCAGACTACCGTTGATGTCGGCTTGCGTTTGGTGGGTGATGTGCAAGCGCTAAAATTTTATATGGGCCAGCTTGCTACGCTCCTTCCAGAATTTTCTAACCTTGGTGATGAAGTGAAGCAGACGATCACAAGATTGCAAGGCGCGTTGAATGAAACTTCGGCAATGGCAGCGGCTACTGTGGTACAGGAGATGAGTGATAATCGCAATGCAGTAGGAGGTGCGCTGGATAACATCAATGCACTAGCAAAGAAAGCAAGTATGACCGGATTAGAACGAACACTGCAGGCAGTCAGAGACGCTGCAGTCAGTGGAGTAACGCAAGAAGATCAAAAAAAATATTACAACGCAGAACAAGGTAAATACGATCTGCCAGTCAAGAAAAAAGGTGATAATTCGCCGCCACCTTCGAGTCAAAATATGATGATTGCCTACAATCTATCTGCACGTTCCGGAAAAACCATCGCACGTATCAACGAATTTATGCATGCCTGGAATCAAACTAAAGAATTCCCGATTTCGCAGGTGCCGGCGATGATCGAATTGGTTAATAAAGTTGGCAAAATGGTGAAGGATTTTCAGCAACTGGATAATAGCGAATTATCACAATTGATCAGACAAGATATGGCTAAGGCGATCAAGGAAGTGCTTGGTGCAATTGGCACGAATTTACCGCAATTGGCAGCAATCGCTCAGGAAGCAGAATTAAGGATTGGATTAAGAGATGATTATTTACTGAAAAATCTAAAAGCGATTGCTGAGCAGTTCGAGCCATTGGCAAAAAAATTTGATGTTCCTGTAACGACACGCTACCCCTATCCAGAACAAAAAAATGCTGTTATTAAGAAAATGAAAGGCGAGTCTCTGCAGAGAATTCGTAATTTAGAAGCTGCGAAAGATTATATGAGTGAGCGTGAACGCATTTCGAGTACATATGGAAATGACCTGGTGCCCTCGCTTGCCGACATAGAACACATGCTCGAGCATAATGCCACTGTCAGAACGCCTAACGGAGCAGCCTATCAGGCCGCCATTCAACTCTTGGCGAAGCAGATAACGGGGATGGATGCGCTGGAAATAGATATTAATAAAGCGGAAAACAAATTGTATCAACTGAGCCAGTTGCCAGAGTCAGAATATACCGCGAATCTTCCCGAAATAGAAAAAAAAGCTGTGGCAGATCTAAAGGAATTATATGCGATGCGTGATGAAATACAGGCAAACATCGATAGTGGCGGTCGTTGGGAAATGAAGCATTATGCAAGTAAAAAAACCGGGGTCGGCGAATTGAGGCCCGGCTATGCTATCAAATCGATGCCGAAAAATTTTAATGCGGCAGCAAAAGAGGCGGCGAAAGATATTGATGGGCTGGTCAATGCCGAGAAAAAAAATATTGAACGTCTGGATGAGCTGGCGGCTAAAAATAAGGGAATACTAGGTGCAACAAACGAAGTAAAGACAGACAGATTGAGAGCCATCGGCACAATGCGCGGAACAACAATTGCTGAAACGCGTGGCAACATTGTTGCGCAACGAAATTCAAGCCGTGAGCAAGGTTTTGCGAGATTACAGGAAAAAGTAAAAACGAAAGATGATAACGATATTTTTCAGGCCATCATCGATAGAAAGAGAGGTCCTGTCTTGGTACAGTCTGAAAAAAACAGGACGGCAATGATTGAAGGTGCCAAATCATATTTGAGTGACACACAACGTAATTCACTGAGTAATGCGAATAAAACAGACGGGATATATCCAATACAACCTGGCGATGGATTGCTGGTTGTGAACATCAAGCAAATGAGTAATACCATGACCAGATTAGAGAAGCTAATGGTTAGGGTGAATCAAGCGACTGAATACCTGACGGAAGGCACGGAGGCATTGGGCAATTTGACTTTCAGTTTTGCCGGTGTGATGAATGCCAAGAGTAATGTTGGGGGTGTTCGTCAGGTATATGCTAAGGTTGCAGAGCTCGTTCCAGATTTGAAGGAAGATATCATTAAACTGTTGCAAGAAGTACAGGTCGCGAATGCGGCGCTGGTAGCATTGCGAGAATCCTTGGGAAATACCGCAACAGGGGAAATGAGCAAGATGCTGGAGGGGATTCTCGAAGGAATTAACAAAAATTTCCCGGCTAAGGTTTTAGAAATATTAAGCGATGCGCAAACAGAAATTTTGTCAGCGATAGATCCTGCCTATGCTGAAAAGGCAAAGCAATTATTCACTGAGGCTAATAACTTTATTATTAATGTTGATAATTTAGTTAGACGAGGCGAAAAACCGACGATTGCGTTACCTGAATCTAAATCACCTGATGCGGAAGCAACAACGGTTAACAAGGCGAAAGGTGTTGTTAATGCGATGGTCTCAATTTTACAAAAAAAACTTGAAGAATCACCTGCAACAAAAAAGAGATTTGGCTCGCAGTACGATTTAAGTAAATTAGCAGATGGTTCACCCGAGAAGGTGATGGCCGGCCTTACTAATGCACTGATGAGCCTCAATGGATCTCTGGATGCAACGGTATTAATTTCTAAAACCAAAGGGATATTAGGCGGCGGCGATTTAATAGCAAATCTC
>CAZWPD010000036.1:0-5062 GCA_964636145.1 uncultured Coxiellaceae bacterium | reverse complement strand
TGAAGCGAAAAGATTGCAAGAAGAAAGAGCTAAGCCTGGAGCAAACACGGCTCTGATTGATGTGCAAATGCAAAAAATCACTCAGATCAAGACAGATCTTTCTACAAGGCTTGAAGGAAGAAATGAACTCGTGCCTGCAAGAATGGGGCGTAGTTAGTAGCGCAGCGTGAGGCGTTAATGATGAGATCGCAGCTGCGAGATTCAAAGTTTAAATTAACATTAATTGATTTTATCAATAATTTCATAGAGGTTCGAGGCTGGGTTTTTAACGGATTGAACCTATACTTTTGAGTGGAATTGAATAATTGGAGGTTCGTATGCAATCGGCGAGCGCTGGCGGCCAGAACAGAAAAGAACTGGAGAGGTTGATCGAACTTGCGCGAGTAGATGGTCAGCAACTCGTCGTCGAAATTCAGAATTTAATAAACGATCAGCCGGAAATTATCGCTGCAATATTTATGTATATATCCACTGTCAGGCCTGATGTACTGTTCGATGAGCAGCCGGTAAGTGGCACACAAAAAAAAGCAGTTGCGAGTATGGCTGAAATGATCGTAGGGTCTGATAAGACAACGATCCTCAACTCGGCAAGAAAGAAGCTTGAGCTGAATACATTAGTACGTGCTGGTGAAATAGAGAGATTAAAATTTGAAATTCTCGCAGCTATGATTGCCCGGCTCATGACAATGACGCCAGATGCAAAGTGTTTTCAGGATTATATCAATATAATTAGAACCTATGGCACGTACGCCGATTGCGCAATCCTTGATTCAGTTGGCCTGCCAGAGAAAACCGACGTTGCGGGTAAAGTTAAAGGAGCGGTTGGCGCATCGGTAGGATATATAGCGGCTAGACTTCCTCGCCGTGCAAATTCTTCAGTGAAGCCGCAAGAAAGAGACGCTGACAAGGCAAAGCTGCAAGCCGATCATATGGTAGCAATCAGATCAGTTGCCGAAAAGCTTTCAACTCTTTCTGAAGCTGTCGATGTGTTAACGACGCATACAAGCATAGATGTCTTGATGAAGAAGCTGCTCCCGGTGAACACGGAAACCAAGAAAGAAGAATTATTTAAATTGATGAAATCGATGTTTAGAGAAGAACGTCTGCTGCCAGATTTAAAATTAGTCCGGAATAAGCGTTTGTTAGACGTGGCTTTCAATATCGAAGATTGTGAAAATATTTTGAAGAGGATGTGTGATTCGCTGAATGATATAGATGTGACGGCACTTGAAAAGCTGCAGTTATATAGATGTATACAAGGCGTAAGATTATTATTGGCTGATGTGAGAAAAAAGGTAGCCGCAGAAATGTGTGAACGTCTGACTGAATATGTCGAATCCGCGGTAATTGAAATTGATTCTGTACAAGCAGAGCAAAGCTTCGAATGCCCGGCGGTTGAAGTGAATCTGGTGAAAAATGCGAAAGGAAAATCTGATGTAAAATTCAAACCAGCAACGATAGAAGTTATTAAAGAGTCGGCGCGAAAGTCGGAGCAAGGTATAGATACGCTTAGCGGGGCAGATGTTTGCCGGTATTTGAATTATATTGCCGAGGCGGGCACTAAAGAGCAGCGCGAAAATTTGTCTAATTTGCAGCCTGCCATGTTGCCATCAGTGAATCCCGATCAATGGTTGAGTACGCAAATTGGATTATGGGGATTAGAACATAATCCAGCTGTCAGGCAAGCATTCTTGCATAACAAAATCATCAATTGTAGGGCTATCGTATATAAACGATCAGATCTTCCATATCTGAGGAAGCTGATACAAAGCGTCAATCAGTTTCGCGGCAATCCTGATCAGGCAGTAAAACTGATTGCTGATTCACATCAGAGAGGAATGATAGGGAAAGATGATTTTGATATGTTTTGGACGTGTGTAGATGCGATTTTCCGTCAGATAGATAATCCTTCATATAGCATGAAATTGATTTACGGCATGATGAATATGTGTGAGAGCCGTGGACAATTTTTACAGGCAATGAGTGAATATATAGCAGTCAATAACGATTCCAGGTTAAAAGCACAGTTAACCGATTGTCTGGTTAATGTTAAAGAAGATGTGATGCGGTCAATGTTGTTTAAAAGTTTTATTTCAATCAAGCAAATTAACGATGGCGAAAAGGTTTATGATGCCATGCTTCAAAAATTCAACCCGGCAACAAACAGTAAAGAGTTTTACGAGCTTGTGCACCTATGTGCGAAAATATGTACGCGCTATGGATCGAATGCGGGTGTTCAATACATTTTAAATTGCATCAATGAAGCATCTAGTTTAAATGAAATGACAATGGTTTTCCGCCAATATGATGACTGTCAGAGGATGTGTCCTCTGGCGCATTCTCTATTTTCATACTTCCCTGCAAGAGAGGTGCTTGTATTATTGAAGCCATTATTGATGGATCCAAACAACATAGGAGATGAAACGCTTTTAAATGCTTCTCTTTCAATAGCGCCTATGTTCAAGCGCGGCGTTGAAGCAGCGTCGAGAGCAATGATAGCGGCTGAAACTCAGAGGGTTATGAATGGTAAGGAACGGAAAGATCTTGCAATAACTTTGATTGCCTTCATAGAATTAACTAATAAAGTTTCAAACAGCAGTGTACTGCTCAATACATCAAAAAATGTCGAGAATGATATTCCATCTTTGAGTTATGCATTGCAAAGTATGATTCCACTGGCTTGTTATTTACGCGATACTGGTCATGCAGATTTCGTGGCAGAGGTCATGAGTGGCTGCGTCCAGCTTCCGGCTATTCAAGGTGATGTACCCGAGCATTATCTAACGAGTCTCATGATGCTGGGTGCGGCGAATTCCGGCTTAACGTTGCCAGAATTGATGAGAACAGTAAATCTCACTCTGGAATTATTTCAGGCACTAAATGCTCAGAAAATTCCGAATGGACAGATTGATACGATCATGACAAGCCTGGGTTCGATATTACAAAAAATTCGTAGTAGTGATGCTGCCTCAAGACGCAGCTTGATTGAAAAATACCTCGGTATGGTGGATTTCGTAGAAACCCATCGGGGTGTAATAACCCCTGCAATTCTTGCAGAATTACTAGATGAGGTTACTAAATTGAATGCCAAGCTAGATGCTGGAAAAATTAAACCTACAAGCCGGAATTTTGGTGCATTCTCACCGAGTAATCGGCAATCTTCACCGACGTTTAATAATACTGGGACTGGTGCTGGGCCGGTGGTTCGTAAAAAATAATTCGCTGACATCCAGCGAAGTGATAGAGGGTAACAGTATGTGCGGCCGATATACCTTATATTCATCACCTGAGTATCTAGCCGATTATTTCTCGGCTACACTCAACCACTCATTTTCAACATCGTATAATATCGCCCCAACCGCGACCATCGCCGTACTGATCGCGTTGGATAAGGAAAGATTCATCGTGCCCATGCGCTGGGGGTTGATACCGGCGTGGCATAAAGAAGGTCAAAAAATCACTGTGTTGAATAACGCTAAACTGGAAACCATTGATACAAAGCCATCGTTTCGTACTCCCTTTAAACGCCATCGCTGTTTGATTCTTGCGAATGGATTTTTTGAATGGGATGCAACGACTGCACCCAAGCAGCCGTATTATTTTGCATCGTCAGATCACCAACCGATTGCCTTGGCAGGTATCTGGGATCGCTGGATCTCGGATGATAAATCGATAGATAGTTGTTGCATTATCACAGAGGCAGCAAATGAAATTGTTTCACCGGTACACGATCGCATGCCTGGTATTATTACGCCTGATCAATACGATCAATCGCTGGATACGAACCTGAACGATACAACTGCACTCAAGCAGCTGGCCGCAAGTCCGAAAGCCTACGCGGGCATGCGACGTTATCCGGTAACGCCGAAAATGAATCGCGTGGCTTATAATAATGAACAATGTATAGAGAAAATATCACACGAGTGACACCATGAAAAAAATTAATATAAAAGAAAAGCTCGAACTATTTAAAGATTATTGGTCGCCGAAAATTGTCGGTGATCTCAATGATTCCTATATCAAGCTGGCTAAGTTGCACGGCGAATTTACCTGGCATAAACACGATCATGAAGATGAACTATTCCTCGTGGTGAAAGGTAAATTGCTCATCAAGTTTCGAGATCAAGATATTCATCTCGATGAAGGTGATTTTCTGGTGATCCCCAAGGGTGTTGAACATTTGCCAATTGCTGAAAACGAAGTGCATGTGATGCTGATCGAGCCGAAAACAACATTAAATACCGGTGATGTCACCTGTGATCTGACCAAGGCTGATCTGGATCGACTATGAGTCTCTGCGGACACGAGGGACCGCTTATCACTGACGATAGCCTCAATAACGACACCGGTACATGCTAAGTTGTTGATATTCTCATATATTTTGTGTGTACGCATGAGTTGCCAATAAATCTTCCTCTGTTAGAATACTTACCCAATAAATCCTGATAATAAAAATAATAAATCCGAGGATGCGATGGGCAGAAGTGAGCCGCAGATTGACCCCCGTCAGAATGTCATTATTGGCCTTGGCCCAGCAGGTCTTGCTGCTGCCATTGAATGTTGCCGCAGTGACAGCAAACACCGCAAAGTGGTGGCCTTCCACAATCGCAGCGATTATACGCGCCGTGAAGTGGTGCGAATCCAAGAATCGTTAGAATCATATGTTGAGTCACTGGTTGGCGCAGATGTTTTCCAGGAATTGATTCGAACGGATAAAATTCTTTATGATGGTGAGTCTGGTCAGCGTTTCTTTCATGTTCAAATCAAAGAGCTCGAATCGTTGCTGCGTGCCGTGCTCGACAAGTACGCTGAGGCGGGTGCAGTAGAAATTATTGATGTTGGTGCGGGATCTTTCGAGAGCATTCAGCACATCGATAAATTGCAGCATGTCATTACCCTCGGCAGCGGACGTCAAATTCCATTTGCGAATATTGTCGAGGCCGATGGCGGTAAGCATGGTTTTGCCAGCCAGTTGAGTGATGAACATATGTCGATTGAATATTTCCCGTTGCAGCAAGAACAGTTTTGTGTCACGCACGCGGTTGCAAATTTCAAGATTCCC
>CAZWPD010000035.1:8922-25036 GCA_964636145.1 uncultured Coxiellaceae bacterium | reverse complement strand
ACCCCGGATGAAATAAATCACCCGGGCTACACTTGCTATTTAAGCGATCGTCGCGACGCAACAGAATGACGGATATATTCACGGTAATGGTCCCATAGTGGAAAGGACAGATCATGATGTTTGCCTGATGATCCGAGTATCACCGTGGTGTTGCCGGTATGATTATATCTTTTCAGACGATCAATATAAATACTTACATCGCGGTCAGAAAAAACTTCATCTTCATTTTTAAAATGAAGCAAAATATTTAAGCCTAGGTCGTGTAATCCTGCGAGACTGTCAATTGGCCTCATATCGTTATCACGATATTTTTTTGCTAGAATTAGCATGTCACTGGATGCTCCGCGAAAATCGATAATTTCATCAACAGACCGTAGCGGGCAATCCAGAATAATAAGTCCATTACGCAGCGAATCAATAATCGCTTTGCGATCTTGTTGGGTGACACCGATTCGTTTCAGTTCTTCGCTATATTTCTCACTGTTCAGTACAGCAAGTACATTAATCAAAGCGCCGCCACCAGCAGAAAAGCCATACAAGGTTATTTTTTTGATTCCGAAATCAAGACATTGTTTTAATAGAAATATGACCGGCAGAAGTTCATCGATTGTGCCAAACGTACTTTTCTGAAAATCATAAGTGTTCCAGTCGGGAATATCATGATCTGGAAAGTTAAAGATCATGACCGGGCCTAGTAAGGATTCATTCTTTTTGAGATTGCGTCCATGCTCTTTGTTATCACCAGAGCCATGGAGTGTGATGGTGATGGCATTATTGAGAATCTCGCCTTCGGCAAGCAGCACTTCTGCGGCAAGAGAATATGGGAATAAATCTTTTGCCTTTCTTGCAATTTCTATTTCAAAACTTTGTATCGGTTGTTTCATTGTTCATCCACCAGATATGCAGTTCGCGCGGCACTTGTCATCATTAAATTCTACACTTGCTTTTATTTGTGCACAAATACATACAAAAATAGCAAGGGTAACCCGTTCCATCATTCTCTAATTCATCCTGACTCTGGGCGGCATCAGTGATTCATTATTTGCATCTTCCATGCGTATCACTTCCGGCAGCTGATGGCGTCTATTTTTATGGCGACAGATAGCCTCATTCATGTGGAATAACGTCCCAATGATTTTAGCGCTTATTTTTTTATGCGGGTCACTGAGCGGTGCAAGCTCCGTTACTTTTGCTAATACATCTCGTTTCCTTGTGACTTTGCGTTCATGATAATCGCTACATTTTCTCTCAATATACGACAATGCTAAGCCGCCGCAAATATCCGGAATAATTGCTGTTGCATTGTATGCGAAAAGATTTGAAATTAGAAATCCGAAATCAGCAAACCTCATTTGCAGCCACGGGTTTCCACCGCAGCAACACGAGCAGCAGCAAGCGGAGTAACAATTAGGAGTATGGTTGTATGCACAAGAGAACACCTCGCCATGGCACCACGACGAGAAGCAATTACCCGGTAGTATTTTCGCAATGCCAGGTAGGACCACCCAATCGCAGAGTAAGCTCGTGCCAACATGGCAGGCAATGCAGCCGACAATTCCTGTAGCACAGCTGGCTATGCAGCAAATGCAATCTGCTTTTTCTTTGCTTGTTATTGCGCCATTCACTTCATTGTGTACATCTTGCTGATGTTGATTAATACTCACATAATAATTTGCCAGTACTACATGATTAATATTTTTAATCGGCAGGTAATGACGCTGTTTGTCGATTGTCACCGGCATGGTTAAATTGCCGTATTTCGAATTATCTCTCAATAGCTCGTACAATCTTTTATTGGTTAAACATAATGCCGCAACCCCACGCCAGTCGCCCATGTCAGCGAGATGGCCGGCTATTTTCAACACGACATCAAGCGGCAAAGTAGTGAATGGAGCATACGGTATGTTCTCTACCGCCGGCTCTACCGTTGGCACTGGCTGATAGGAGTGATTACCTTCTGAAAAGAATAAGCTGCGAAACATGTTTGGTTTCTCGTTTTGTGAGATATATTTAATTCATTCTGAGTCTAGACGGAACATGTGTCTTAGTGCGCACATCCTCCATGCGCAGCGCTTCCGGCAGCTGATGGCGGTTATTCTTATGCTGGCAGATAACTGCATTCATTTGAAATAGCTTCCCGATCATGTTCGTAGTTAATTTTTGAGTAGGATCACTGAGTGGCGCAAGCTCGGTTATTTCTGCTAATGCTGCTTGCTTCTTTTGGATTTTGTGGTCGTAATAATCGCTAAGCTTTTCCTGCATATGTGAAACTACCTTGGCACCACAAACATCTGGAACGCACGCCGTTATATTATATGCAGTTACATTTGTTGTCATAAATATTGAGTTAGAGCAACAGGTTTGACATGGCAAGCTTCCGCCACAGCAACACGAGCAGCAGCAAGCGGAGTAACAATCTGGAGCGTTCACAGGATTACAATTGTATATCAAGCCGGGACACCACGCCGAGAAGCAATTACCCGGTAATATGTTCGCAATGCCTGGCAAAATTACCCAATCGCAGAGCAACATCATGCCAACATGAAGGCCAACAATGCCGACAATGCCCACTACGTTATTCACTTTCTCGCAACGTTCTTCTGCTTTTGTCTTTGCAATTTCTGCACCTTCAACCTCATTCCTTACCTGTTGCTGATGCTGTTCGACATTTACGTAATAATTCGCTAGTACCACATGATTAATATTTTTCATCGGCAAGTAATGACGTTGGTTGTCAATCGTCACTGGCATCGTTAATTTACCGTATACCGAATCATCTGCCAGCATGGCGTAAAATCTTTTATTCGTTAAACTCAATGCTGCAATCGCTTTCCAATCGCCCGCGTCAGCGAGATGGCCGGTAATTTTTGTCACAAGATTAAGATCTAATGTAGTGAATGGAGCATACGGTATGTTCTCTACCGCCGGCTCTACCGTTAGCACTGGCTGATAGGGATGCTCACTTTCTGAAAAGAATAAGCTGCGGAACATGTTTGGTTTCTCGTTTTGTCATGTATTTTTTTAATTATCTTGACCTTGGGCGGCACCAGTGCGGAGGCGCTGAGTCTTTTTATGATGCTGCATTATATGCCATATGCGGCGAATTGGTCAAATAATACCCCAGATGGCGCTGTAGTAGGCTATCTGTTCTAAGGTGTTGAATTTACATGTTTATTTGCGAGCTTGATTTGATCCTGATTCCATTGCTAAGCTTCGCCTCATCGCACTTCGGCCACGAATTCACGCGCTTTATCATTACAGGAAAACCTTATGCAAACGCGACCAGTGATCAATGTTTACCAACTCAACATTAAAGGCAATGCTGATCTGAACTTTTATTTTAAAAGTCGAGATGAAGCTGAGCATTATCTAGCTGCCATATTCCCTAAAGAGGTGATTTCAGCAATCACAGAAAAACTCGCAACACCACAAGACGACGAATGGTTGCTGCTGGAAAAAACAGCTGACTACAGCGGTTGTTATCCTAAAACTTTCGATTGGGCCAGAAATAACCTGGCTGAGTTGCGTGACTTCGATTTAATCGAAACCATCCATTCTAATACCGAATGTGTTTTTCCAGTTCGTCTGATAGATAAACCTGGTAAAAATCAACAAGGGCTCTGGTCAGCGATGTTTAGTTCGATGTGGCATTCATCACTAGATGCCGATTTTCTAGCGGGAAAAGAAATGGTTCTCGACAGCTGGGAATCAGAAAACAATAAGCCGCTGATGCTTTATGTCGGCAAATCTGATATCACTGATTATTTAACGCTAACATCAGTGAGGCCGACCTCCACAACCTTCAAATTAAGCGCGTATGACTTCAACGAAGACATTGATGCAAGTATTAAGGTAATCGATGCCGATCTTAAAAAGCTGGCGGCTAGAAGAGAGGTGGAGTTATCACGATTGAATGCACAATATGAAAATGAGCGAGCTCATTTACTCCAAAATAGAGCAAGACTGATTGCTAAGAATCATGAATTATTCGCCGAGCGGAGTAAACAGAAGGTCGAGGAAGTTTTTCATTTTTCCCATAAACACTAAGTTAGGTATGATTTGCATTCAAGTACCGTTGCCAATAAAATCCGTGGATCTCAGTTTACGTTAAAGGATGTTAGGTATGATGCAGCGTACAAGTGCTAGCAATATGGGAGATGCAGTTAAGACTAACTCAAATATTGAACGCATTAAAACTCTGATTGCGTCTCACACTAAAGCTGAAATTGTAGATCAGCTTTTGGTGGATTATCCGCAAAAAGTATTTGCCAATCACGAGCTTGTTTATTTGATCGAAAATGATGATTTAGACAAAAGTATCAGGTATGCGGCATATCTCGCTCTTTGTGTGGGCGGAGAGTTGGAAGATTTAAAGCGACTCGCTCACCGTATGGATTTCTCGTATAGGGATCAGGGCGGTAATCATGCATTTCATTATGCAGCCATTTATAACCGCTCGGATGTGATGAGTTGGCTTGCTGCTGATGTTGAATGCTTCCGTGTAATTGACCTCGACACACGCGCTGATATTATACTTTTTGCCGCACAAAATGGCAGTCTCGAATGTATGAGATTAATCGACAAGCCGAAATCGCAAGGTGGTCTTGGCTGGGATGTCAATATCACAAAGCGAGGATCGACTCCCGTTTCGTTTGCCGCGAAATCAGGGCATCGTGAAATGGTACGACTATTAATCTTGTCACGCGAGAACGGAGGGTTTGGTCTACCAGTCGACAAGGCATCGATCAGAATTTTAGGTGGCGCATACAAGCTTGGAAATGCTCTTAACCCTGAAATTAACTATCGTCGTAAAAAGATAACCAGAGAACAATCATTTATAGAGTTGACATCTCTAAATACTGGAGAGAGACGGATATATAAACCAGAGAGCCTTCTTGGTAAAGGTGGGTTTGGTCGCGTGCGATTGTTTCGTGATGAGAGTAATCCAGCGCGTACCTTAGCAGTAAAAAGTTTGAATTTTAATTCCGATCTCGTTGGCGAGGATCAGTACGGATTGCTACATGACGTCCTCGCGATTGGCATGGAAATGCATTTTTTAAAATTAGCTTATCCAGGCGAGTCACCGTATGGAGTCAAGATTATTTACGATAAGCAAGGTCGGCTGGATTATCGTGCAGTCATGCCGGTTGTTTCGGGGCTCAATTTGCTAACGACGGTAATCAATATCATTGCAAACCCCGCTCAGTTTGCAGCCTTGGCCTTGCGTGTCATGCAGGAAATTCATCGGCTGCATGAGTTGGGGATTATTCATTGCGACATTAATCTCAATAATATGCTAATTGAAAAAACACCAGCATTTGAATATGGCTTGCCGGTATTCAAGGTCCATTTCATTGATTTTGGATCTGCATCGAATCGCAATGAAGATGCGCCAATCTCTTTCGGGAAAAATTTATTTACCCCGCCAGAATTGATAAGGAATGATGAGGTGATATTGCCTGCTGAGCCATCTCTGGATATTTATTCACTTGCACATGCATTCGGCTTAAGCCTTGCGTTTCGAGGGCAGCGTGACGCGAATTTTTTAAACGTGATAAATAAACAGTTCCCTTCGATTTCCAGGTTGTGCACGAAGGGTATTAGTGAAAATCCGCAAGACCGACCTGATCTTAACAGTAATATTGAGTTACTAACGAATGAATTAAAGCAGTGGCACAACAAACAACATTATAAACAACAGAACCTGATTCGTTTCTCCAACATTTCAGCATCGATGCGAGATCTGACGACAGTTTCTAAGCACAAATCAGAAAGAGAGTGCGAGAATCGGCCAAATGAAAATGCAGGTGCAAGATTCGATCATCAATCTCCAGCTCATCAGTAAACAGGTCAGGCCCGGCTGAAATTTAACAAGCGACTCATCCGGGCTGTGATTCACTTTTTGTGCCGATGGTTCATTTCTCGAGGTCTTTCGTTGGCTTTCGCTTTCGCCTTTTCGTATTCATCAATGCGACGTTGATACTCTTGAATTCGTTGCTGCGTTTGTTCAGCATGACTTTCCTTCTCGCTTGAGTACGTGGCATTCACAATGGGTGCAAGTAATGTAGGTGCTTTAGGCCAGTATTTTTCATCGGCTAGTTCAATCATCAATTGCCGATAGTTGACGACCAGCATTTTCGATGCTTCACCTTTTACTTCAATCAGTCCGTCAGGTCCGAGGGTTTTTAATAATCTCGAACGTTCCTTGTTTGTTTGCCAAACCGCCGCGGGGTTGACGCTGGATTCGATATTCCTGCATAAATTGATGACTGTTGTTAGTACCTTGGCGGCGTGACGGAAGGAGGGATCATTGTCGGCGCCTTTTATTTCTTTTCTGATCCTGGCTATGATGGCTTCGAGGTCGTCGTAATAATCCTTCATGGATTTAGGCTCTGCTGCTGCCTCTTCTTGTTCCTCTTGCTCGCTGGAGTGACTTTGATTTTCCTGATCACTAGCCAGCTGCTCTTCACTGTCCGAATCATTATTTCTGAAAAAGCTAAACATAATCATCCTTGATGTTTAATCGATAAGTTTAAGTCAACGTACCGTAAAGAATAGAATACAAGGTAAGCAAACGCAACATCACCGCGGCATCTCTAGGCTTAGCCTTTCTACGGTATCCCAAAGCCCTGTCACGCATTTCATTGACAGCCAATACTGTGATGATATCGATTCATGAAAAAATGGAATATAGTTAGCAATATTGGTCAAACAATCACCTTTTGGATGCGGTAGCCTTGTCCGGGTCGAATAAACAATGAGATGAGAGCGAGTGACACATGAACTATCAACGCCAATTAAATCAAGTAATTGAGTATATCGGGAAACATCTCGATGAAGAACTTACATTAACTGGGTTGAGCGCTATCGCGTGTTTTTCAAAATATCATTTTCATCGTTTATTTACGGCATATACCGGTTTGTCTCTACAACAGTATATTCGCTGGCTGCGATTAAAGCGTGCGGCGCATCAACTGATAGTTGATAAAGACAAATCTATTATTGAAATTGCATTCAATGCCGGCTTTGAGTCACATGAGGCTTTTACTCGTGCATTTAAACAAACTTGCGGCGTAAGCCCAAGTGAATTTAGACGCGACATGAGTATGGCAATCTGGGAACAGCCACCGTATTGTTTGCCGAAACGAGGTGAAATAGCGATGAACGTTATAACTAAAAATATGAAATCTAGACGTTTGGCGGTGGTTGAACATCGCGGTGATCCAAACCAAATGGGCGAGAGCGTGAGTAAATTGATAGGCTGGGCGAAAGCACAACCAATCAATGTGAAGCCTCAAGCCGGTGAAGCATTTGGATTTGCCTACGATGATCCAAAAACAACAGCAGCAGCTGAATTCCGGTTTGATCTTGGTATCACGGTACCTCAGCAGTTAGCACTTGAGGGTGACATCATTGAACGATACCTACCCGAGGGTCGTTATGCGGTAGCGGTACACAAAGGCTCACGCGATAACATTGGTGAAACCGTGTATGCCTTATACCGTGATTGGTTACCTGACTCTGGCGAAGAACTCGGTGACTTACCTTGTATCTTTTGCTACTACAATTTCGATCATGAAGTTGCGGAAACAGAGTTAGTAACAGAATGCTGGTTGTTGTTGAAGTAGTAATTGTTGGTAAATGTATTCCAGCCGAAATGAACTTCATTTCGGCCGGATGCAGAGAAACAATACTGCATGATCTGGTGCGAATGAATTAATATTTCGAGTGCTATTCTTCTATTACAAATATATTACAATCCTGTCATTCTGTATTTTAACCTTGCATTTCCGCCTTAGCATCTTTAAAAAGAATAAACAATAAAACTAAAGTCGGAGACTCGCAGATGAAAAATCGCTCACCTCGTGACAACACCATTTCAGGCATTGCTGAAAATATTGCAGAACTGGACACGCTTCCAGGAATGTTGACAGATAAACAGGGTAAAATTGACTCAGCTGCAACGTCATTAAACGAGCTGTCAGCGGTAGAGCTGGATTTTGCGAATAACCAGATCCCATTTTCAAACCGGAAAATCACTGCAATCTCCGCGCGCATCAAAATGCTGGAGTTGCCTGTCACGATCAGCGCGATTAAAGAGCTGGTTAAAGTCGATGAGGCAACCCTTGCTGATGCGCTGAAGCTGCGTTTAGACAATGAGAAAAACGTTCAGCCTTATCTGGATGAGCGCAAGAAAATCAAAACGGCAATTGATTTACACGATAATCTCTCATCGTACAAAAGTTTGCTTGCGCGTGCAAAAGCCGATTTGCAGGATGAGAGAGCGGAATTAACTCGATTACAAGGAAAAATTGTTGATTTGAAGCGGCGTCGCGAATCAGCGGGTGCTGTTGAAGTAGCATCGATGGCTCAATTGAATCGATACGAGCAGGAGTTACAGGATCTGCGAGCGCAGCATCGTGCAAAAGAGCGACCAGTGATTGATCATGTGAATCAGATAGATGCCCGCCTGGCGCAATTGAAAGAATCCTTCAAGCTTGCATCGCGTTGTGAGGCCGACGCACTCAGGCAACAACAGGACCAGCAAAAATCTCAGCGCTGGAATCAGGAACGAGCAAGGCAGGCATATGAAGATAAGTCAAGACTTCTTGCCAATGCAGAAGCTGCGTACACAAATAAGCGTGGCTTGATTAGTCAGCTGGAGAGCGAACGAAGAGCGTATGAGGCAGCTAAACAAACCGCAGCATACACTAGCGGCCCTGGCAGCAATAGTTCAAGTAGTGATGCTGCACCGCCATCCACTACCGCTAATACGATGACCATACCAGTTGGATTAGGCGGTTTTGTCACCGTGCCAGTGATGCCATCGTCGCAAGGCGGTTATAGCTCGAGTCAGGGTGGCTATAGTTCCAGCCAGAGTGGTGGCTATAGCTCTAGTCAAGGTGGCGGTTATAGCTCCAGTCAGGCAAACAACAGTCCCACTCCTGCGCCTGCAGCAAATGGGCCGGATCATAATGCTATCTTGGCCAGGCATTTACAAAAAATCGCAGAATTAGAGCGTGGCATTCAATCTGCTGAAGATGAAGCGAAAAGATTTGAGCGCAAGGCAGCATCAGAGCATGCAGATGCCTGCAATTTCGAAACAAAAGCTAAGGAAGCGTTTCAACAAGCAGCAAACTATACTGATCAAGTGCGCGCCTATGCGCAACAGCTATCTACACTGCAAACAGATATTGAACACACCAAATCAAATCTTACGTCTGAATCAGCCAGATTACAGCTCATACAGCAGCAGAATCGTCAAGAAGATGACAATCTGACCCGTCAGCGTACTGCTGCTTATAATGAACATGCTAGAGATGCTGGCAACTATAATGATCTCAATTCGAAAGTGGCGAGCACAGCACAAAAGATAGATGAAACTAATCAATCAATTTTATATTTAACAGGTGATATCGAAAGCAAAACGAACTGGATTGAAGTCACGGAAAAAGCAATTGAAGATAATGAGTACGCAAACCAGTATTCTCGTGAGACTCTTGAGAAAATGGATAAGGTGCAAGCCAATCTGGCAGCGCCGTATCTTAAAAAAATCGACGAGTGTCACAGTATCACCAGAAATACAACTGCTGAAAAGCGGTCGAAAGAGGGTGAGATCGATGCTCTTGATGCGAGGCTGCGTGCAGCGACTGCAACGATTGAAAATTCGAAACCCGAATTCCAGACAATTTGTGCCGAAACCAATGTGTCTGGATTGCAAGAGCAATTAGAGGCTGCGAAACGCGAAAATGAAGGTTTGCAACAGAGGCTCAAGATCCAGCGTGACCGCGTCAGGTCCAAACAATCAGAGCTGAGCGGCCTGCGGAGTGAACGTGATATGGATGTTAAAAGACAGCGTGATCTGCGAGGTAGTGATTTGCTCATGCGCTTATATGAAAATCCGTCTGAGCAATTAAAGCTATTACATGCTGACTTAGTCAATACCATCAAAGAGTATGCTGAAACTCATCATTCAGATTTGTGCTGGCAGACGTATGCCAGTTTGTTAACCTTGGTCCAGCGTGCAAATTTCATCTTTGTTAATGATAATGTCGACGGCGAAACTGATAACGATAAACAGCGCACCAGGTTTTATCAATTATCAGGTTTGCTGCGCCACGAAGCTGAATTCGTCAATAACGATGTCTCATACAGGAATGTGCTGCTCAGTTTATTGAAGAACCGCGTCGTTGAGCAAAACGATGTGCTGCGCAAATTTGATGAATTGGCAGCAAACTCGCAACAGCAATTACGCAACATGACTGAAGCTGAAGTTTTGCATCATGAAGTTGATGAATATAATCGGGCAAAACAAGACTTCGATGATTTAGTCGCACTTGGCCCGCTGTATAATGACCGCAAGTGGAAGAATTTCTACGCCAGTGGCAAGCGCATCTCTGTCTGCCTGCATGAGCAGCAAACTCGAGTTCGCAAACCGGGTGAGCCAGTTTTCGATATGCATTTGCATACCAGGATTTTCCAGCTCTCACGCGTTGTGTTACAGCATCCTGATGATGCGTTAGCCCGCGCTGAATTGCAGACGCTCACACAACACAACAAGATCGGTGAGCCGTCCACTGCGCGTAAAGTTATAGGCGCGATTCTGTCATTCATCGGTGCTGCAGCAGCATTAGTTGGTGGTCTCGCACTTGCCGGTCTCGTTCCTGGCATCTCATTACCAATAGCAGCACCTATGATTGCAGTTGGTGGCGCTGGAGTGATTGTCGGCATGTTCACATTCTTTAGCGGACTTCAACGTGGATTGTCGAAATCGTATGATAAATTCGAGCGTTTAGCCGTTGAAATTGGCAGCGATATGCAGGTCAATCCGGTTCGAGATGATAGCGGCACGCCAAGCGAGTACTACGATCCGCCAGTGCCCTCGGCTCCGAGTTTAAATGCAATGAAATGACAGTGAAAAGCCAAACCGGATAAAGTGCAAAACATTTTATCCGGATATTGTGATTGGTAGCGTTGGGCTGGTGATGATCGGAGCATTTCCTTATATTACTAGCTATAATCATTTCGATCATCAAGTTGCAGCTGCCGATTTGTCGTCAGCTGTTGAGTAGATTCCAACGCGTACTTTAATACGTATCTGCGAACTAATAACTGTTAAGTCCGTGTATGAGTCTCTATAATAGAAGAATCCCATATTCTGCATGGCTTCTTATGGAAACGAATGGATCGGTTATTCATGGCGAGACTGGTTTTACGCTGATAGAGTTGCTGGTGGTAATAGCGATCATTGCTCTGCTTGCAGCAATAGCTATCCCTAAATATCAGAATATGCTCGCAAATTCCCGGGCAGCAAGTGTCAGGGCGGCAGGTGGAGCCATGAGCTCCGCTGCTTCCATCGTCTATGGGGCGTGTACTGTTACACCTGGTTGTAATACACAGAGCGGCCCGGCAGGGGGGAATGGTTTGGGTAATAGTATTGCGATGCAGGGTCAATCCGTCACACTTGCTTACGGATATCCTCGTGCAACTGCGGCAGGCATCATACGTGCTGCGCAGATAGATACAGGTTTATTGGAAGTGTTAACTGGACCAGGAGCAGGCAGTATTCGTGTTCGTGCTGTCGGCGCCAGATTGGTGACAAGTTGTGAGGCGCGGTATGATCAGGCAGCTTCTGCGGGTGGGTTATATCTCGTTACTGTGACCACAGCTGGATGTTGATTTTTTAGCGTAATATCCTTTTTTCTCTTCAGGTATTGTCGATGGCGTGATCAGCGATCGGTGATTCTTGAATAATCTTACATCTGCTAACGCAGGCTGCATCATGTCTCGATGTGTGGTTTCTAAATCTTTGATTTTATCGAAGGACTTGAGCGGTAAAAATCTTCCATCGGTAAACTCGTAGTAATCAAACACCGATTTGTGTCGATCATAGGTGGGATAAATATCTTCTCCTGGTTTGACTCCCGCTATTAGCGCGTTTTTTTCATGAATGGTTGGGTTTTCGATTTTCTCTACTCCTATGTGCAAGAGGAAATTATCTAAATCACTGCTGCACACAGTTTCAATTTCAGCTATTTTCGTTAAATATTCACGGGCATGATAAATAATTCCTTCCTTATACCAGCCATCAATAATCCACGCATCACCCCAGGTGCTTGGGTCATCAGGCGATCCTTCTCGATTGACGACCACGAAAACATGATCGAAGCCTGGTTTGCGCATAATCTCGATGCGCTGGATGCCTTCTGAATGCTGCCAGAGATACATGAAAATGAGCGCCGCATAATTCGTACACGTGCCCTGACGTGTTATACGCGATAACGTCGCGCGATTGATCACGCCCTTTATTTTCTCGTTCACTTTAAACCTTGGATCATCCACGGGATCTAGATAATGGTAATTACTACTTGCCTCACCAGGGTCCTCTTGCACTTGTACTATCTGCGTATAATGTTCGAACCTGTTGATCCACGAATAGTAATTGATTCGAAAAAACCAATGATGATTGGCAACATCTGGTTTTTTGCCTTTGTTATTATTGAAGTTAACTTCAGGGTTTAGATCAATATCACGTTTGCCGTCAAAATCTTTTTTGAGCGCCGATCTGCCTGTGGGTTTGTTCAGGTCGCCGTGTTTTACATAGTCACCATTATTAAATGTCAGATACGGCTGTATATTCGCCCAACCGTTAGTTTTGATGTAATCATCATATTTATTGCAAGCTCCAAGCGCGCAAGTTACTCGTGCATATTTCAATGCGGTTTGCAGTTTTATTTGCAGCTTTTGGTCGGGGCTGGGGCTTGAGTGATGTGAGAGCATGATTGTTTATTTATGGTGATATTTTAATAGCCAGAATTGTAGTTTCATGTCGATGCAGTGTCAATTAGACCACCCTGCGTTGCGCTTTTGATCTCATGGCTTAGGTATACTCGGCAAAAATATAGTAACATATGCTCAAATAATAAAAGCAAATGTGCATTCCATGATCAAGTTGCGTAAAAATCACCGATTCTTAAGTGCTGGCGGCCACATCAAGCAGATTTGCAAGCCATTGCAATATTTGCAGACGCACATGTTTACGTATATGAAAAGCTTTCACGATGGCACGCAAATTAATCTCTCCACTGATCCGCAGTGGGTGCAAGATTATTATGACTTAAAGCTGCACGATAGTAGCTATTTTGAAGGTCAGCCAGAGCAGTATGAATCTGGATTCAAGTGGTGGCACGGCGGCAGTGACTTGCCGGTTTTTACGCACGGCCGTGATTATTTCAACAGCCATTACGGCGTTACTCTCTGCCAGCAAGTCGATGACGGCTGCGAGTTTTTCTTTTTTTCCAGCGGTAAAGAAAATCAGGCGATGCTCGATATCTATATTAATAATCTGGATTTGCTCGAGAGGTTCGCTGCTTATTTTAAGGTAGAAGCTCGTACTATATTGAGAGGATGCGGCCAGCAGCGCATTGTCAGGCAGGAGAATGCCAAGGTCATCATCCCGGCAAGTGAAGATATTCAGCGCGAGTTGTTTTTACAATCAACCGGTATTGAATCAACCGTCATGTCGCAGTTTTTACAAAAGTTTGAACGGTTAACGCCGCGCGAGAATGAATGTCTTGGTTATCTGCTCAAAGAGTCCACTACTGCAAATATCGCCGCAGCGATGAATATATCGATCCGAACCGCGGAAACTCATATCGAACGTATTAAAACCAAACTACATTGCCGCACCAAAAATGAATTAATCATCAAGCTGCTTTCACTGCGCAACATTGCACAAAAGTAACAAACTCATCAGTAATTTTACTGACGAGACCTTTTCACTCCGTCCCTATACTTCGCCTACTAATAAAGGGGAAGCGACCATGGGTAAAGTATTTAAAGACGGTAACTGGGTGTTAACCAGAGATGCTGCAGAGGCTGATTCTGATCGTCATACCGAGAGAGATGATCCACTGTTTGAGAGTCTGCAAAGCGTGTTTTTGGGCGAAGAGCAAAATCTTGATCTTGAGAAAATAGCCGCAGCTAAGGGCTTAAAGCCGGAAGATGTGTTTATGGATTTGCACGAGAATTACGGTTATATCTGCATTGGCACCGGTGAAAACCCTGCAGCCGGTGAAACATTATCTGATGAAGAAAAGCTGCAGCGTCAGTTAGATATTCAGCGCATGCTTGCAGCAGAAAAATTACCTCATGTGTTGATCAAAGGTAAATATATGGGTGTTTCTGAAAATTCATATTTTATCCCATTCAATAACAAAGTAATTGGCTTGGCGAATGTGTTGCAGAGTGACATGGTCAAGAAGGTAGAAGCGATTGCGCACCGTCATAATCAGGATTCACTGCTTATCACCCAGAATGGCTACGCATGCTATTTATATACATCTGGTAGTCAAAAAGGCAATGTCATAACAGGCAGAAGTGCGGTTGTTTATCCGCGTGAAGAGCAATTACCAGAGGATTGCTATACCTTATTCATCAATTCCGACAATGTCGGAACGGTTGGATTTACCTGCGGCCTGAATTTTAGTCGTGTGTATGCGAATGTAGAAGAGTATGCTGCAGAAGAAAATAATACCTTGCAACATCATTACACCGATTTTATCACCCAACGCGTAGAACCTGCTGCTCACGGTTCCAATAAAAAAATTCACGTCATGTTACGTGGTACGGATGGTTATAACGCTTATGCCATTGAACTAATGCGCGCATTACAACAAGCAGGCTTGAAGGCAGCTATTTTTGGCAGCGATGCCAATATTGCCAAGGTGAATGAAGAAGTTGCGGCAGATAATAAGGTCGGTGGTCCAAAAGCCGGTTGGACGTGGCCCCAGATCCGTGGTGAGTTCCTTAAGCGCAATCTCGATATTTACCACTCGCTGCTTGCGAGTGATGTCGATGTCATTGTCTACGCCGACATGAATAAATTGGTGCAATTCATGGAGCCGTATATTAGTGCGGCGGTGCAATGCAAATATCCGGTAGTGAGTCAGGTTGTTAACAGTTTTGTCTTTGAGCCTGGCCGCAGTAATTATGTGAAAAAGCTGTGTCAGCAATTTGGTGATTATATGGGGCGTCACGTTGTTGATTTCACCAGCGAGGCATCTCAAATTAATGCCAAGCAAGTTAGGTCTGGAGAATTCGTGGTAGATCAATTCCACAGTTTACCTGTACAAGATTTTGTGAGGAAAATTTGTGCCAGTCTGGGTAGGGAGCAAGACCTGAAAGCTGAGCGAGATCTCAATTCGGCGGCTGTGGCGATGAGTGGGGCGGTGCCAACTATGTTTCCTCGGCCGGCTGTGCAGGCGGAAGGGCGTGGTCTTGGGGAAGGGCAGGCTGCTCTGGAAAACTCGGGGTCGACTCTTTCTAAGTCACTCTAAAAAGACAGGCATTGCAGATATGTTGGGTCAGTCCGCCTTTGCTCGCTGAGCAAAGGCGCGACTGCCAACTGAAGATTTACTTCTTGTTTTTCAGCTTCTTACGTCTAAGTCTTGCGCGTCTTACTTTTGTTCCTGGTTTCATCGTTCACCTCATCATATCTACGGCGACCCGGCACAGGGCCTGATCGATAATTTTCAGTGCTTATGTTAGCCACAATGGCTGTGAGAATCCATTAAATCTTGTAAAAAAATCGCGGGTACGGACGTTTTGCGGTTATCTGCCTATTTTCAATTCCGGCGCTTGCTGAGTGATATTGAACTACATAGAATGCTCGGCATTCACAGGATTCTAAACAAGGATAATATGCAATGAGACAGCGCGTCGTAGCCACACTCAATACCTCTGATTTTCGCACTTTTAAATTGAAATCCGTGCATGAAGTAAATGGCAAGTTAATTGTCCTTGCCGAAGTGAAACATCGCGGCGGCTTTGGTCACGGTGATCTCGATGATTATTCAGTGTCGGCGAATGTTAAGACTTCGTCAAAAGATAAAGATAATCTGGAAGTGGTTTACTACTTAACCGGTTTATCGCAAGAAGAGCTTGATGAAGATGCATATCATCTGGAATCGCAACCAACTAAATTCATTCCTCTGGTCGACATCACTAGCATTAAGGATTTGCTCGCACAGGGTAAAGAGCTGTACTCAGAGCGTTCAGGTAAACAAAAAGGCATTCGCACCGGGCAACATGCCAGAAAACGTCTTGGTACGTG
>CAZWPD010000035.1:0-8822 GCA_964636145.1 uncultured Coxiellaceae bacterium | reverse complement strand
ATTTACTTCAATGGTAGTGTCGGTGGTGAAACTGGGTTGTATAAATCGACAGCTTATGAATTCACGCTGCCTGCTAACAATGTTTCTCATTGCATGCGCTTGTTGAATTGGCTGGATCATTTGTTAAAAAACAGCGATCAAAAAACAACATTCAGCCATGTACAATTTGGTCGTGATTCCGTTTTAAGTCAATGCGGCGAATTATTAATTAGCAAAGCGAGGATGGAGGGGGCAGGCGAGGATGGATATCGCGTCGAATACCCGACACCTCTCGCCTTAGATGAATTCGTGCGTGCGTCACAGCCTGTGAATAATGACCTAACTGCTTCGAAAGTCATAGGGCAGGCGTTGATCGGCGCAGAAAATTTACCTGGCTATCGCCAGGTGCAGCGCACACTCAAGCAAATCACAAATAATGCGACCAATCTTGCCGTTAAGCCTGTGGAAGTGTTGAATATGGCTTTAGGTGAAGATGTTCGTGCTCTGCGCGACATGAAGCGCTCGTTAGCCGAGCGGCTGGAAATGGCAATGCGCATGGAAAAGAAGATGATGCAAGACGGTAATCTTGAAACATTTGCATCTTTTCTGCCAGCCATACAAGATTCTTTCGTTGGGCATGTTATTGCGCAGGTCATCGGTAAGCCAGCTGCAGATGGTGGTAAATATAATTCGAATTACACGGAATTCAGCTTTTTAAAAGATGCTAAATTTCACTTAAAGGCAGATGGTAGAATATGCCTAACCCATGAAAACAATTCTGGCTACGACCAATACTACGCCGCCCATGCTCGCAATCACGCGATCTTTGAAGCCGAAATGCGCTTTCTGGGCAAGATGGATGGTGTGGATTTGGAATTTGAAGATGGCTGTGATTTTCACAAGGAAATTATTTTCACACCTGCTTGCTCGCAACGATTGCGCGCTTTAGGTGTATTGCTGAATGAGGGAGAATTGCGTGAGCAATTGTCGTTGTCTCAGTTAGCTGCTCCTGCTCTTCTGTCTGCTACGCCAGCTGTTTCATCTGAGTTGGTTTCCCCCGTGCAGGAAGAAACTATTTCCGAGTTATTGCAAAGAGAAACCATGCAAGTGTTTATCAAGCAATTCCCGGAATTAGAGACTATTATCGGCATGCTACAAACCGCGCACGTGTTCGGTGCAGACATGGAGCATAATCGATTCCTGATTGCCAATCTTATCCATGCGTGTATTGAGGTGACCAAAAAACCTGACAATAAAAATGAAAAGCAATCACGCGATACGCTTGCTGATTTGGTGGAATTGCACCGTCTCTTACTGGTGGATGACGATCATCCGTGTTTACTCACAGAAAAATTACATCAAGCCATTGTGGATGATATTGTTCCGGCAAAAGGACTTGCGAATACACTGGAGCTGCTTGCACATGCTGGCAAACTTGATGCGGCACTCGCTGAAAAAATTTATACGAAAGCCATTTATATTGACAATATCAGGGCTCAGGTTTCTGCATTTGATGAGACTTTGGATTCCGTCATGTATATGTTAAATAAAGTTGAGCACCCACGTGAATTAGTTTCAATCTGGGATATATTCGCGATGGTTTCTATGCCCATGTTGCGAAGATTTAAATCGTCCGCTTCGCACGGCCTTGCTTTTATGAACAAAGATGATTTCAAATATGTGATGGATCACTTGCATGATAATTTCAGCTCGATTCTTGATATCATGCGATTTCTTTCAGATGACGAAGTCCTGGTCGGATATCGCCAGCGTGTATTTGCGTATGCTGAGGCGAATCATTGCCATAGCGAAATTCGCACGACGCTGAGTGACTTGGAATTTGCAAAATCGCTAAATGCTGAAATGTTGGAGCACGTCCTGGCGGGCGTTGACTCAAAAGCAGTGTTAACGTTAGCAAAATTGCATAAAGCCAATTTGTATCTAGATTATAAAGACTATGTTATTGCCCATCCAGAATGCTGCGAAGCAATATCTGCGCTTGGATACAAAAAATTACTGAATAAAGCCTCTATGGATTATCTTGCAGCTGGTGTGAGTCCGGATTCAATCATCGCCGTCGATTTGCTGGAAAAAGCTAATTTGCTAAGTGTGTACAAGGATTTGTTACTAGCTAATAAGGCATTCGGCAAAATGATTCAGGATTTAGATGAACGCAAACTGCTGAATGATGTCACGGTGCGTTTCACCATGAATGGTGCTGCTGTAACGATTATTACAGCTATGCATCATCTGCATCAAGCCGGGTTACTGAATCAGCACAGTAATTATGTTTTAGCGCATCCAGAAATGGCGGAAATGACCATATTACTTGGAAAATTAGGTGTATTAACTGCCGAGAATTTCAATCTCGCCCGCGATCACCGCCTGGAGTTTGGTGCTAATGCCGGCATGCTCGACAAGTTCTCATTATTTGGTTACTGGAGTTCGTATTACAAGTCAGACGAAGAGCGCAAAGCAGTAATGGTTGCTCTGCTGACGAATCGCGAGCTTTGTGCGGCGATTACGATTGTCAGAGAGATCGTGTTGAAGAAACTCGGGATTGAAGAAGAGATGTTTGGGGATGCAAACAACCGTCGGGTTAATATTTCCTTTTATGAAGTTGGTAAAATTTACAATAGCGACATCGTTAAGCTGCTCACTGCGGCCGGTATTGCGCCACCTGCTAGTTCGGAAGAAAAATCAAATAACAATGCCAAAAATGACGATCATCCAGTCGCCGCAGCATTAAATAATCTCGTCAAATCAGGCTTGGCCTTGTTTAAGCCTAAGCAAAAAACATTGGCTAAGGTTTTGCAGGAGTTTAAGGCGAAGTTTAACTATCAAGACTGTGTTGTTGAGCATCAAGTTGCGATAGCTCTGAAGTAGCGGTGAGAATCATGTTGTATGTTGGGTTACGCGCCAAAAACGCGCTAACCCAACCTACGATCAATCAATATTTGCGCGATAGTGATGAAGCATGATCTTCAACCTTTTGAATCGCTATTACAGGTCTATTTTCCAATTTTTGCTTGGCTAAAAAATCTTTTGTAGCAGCCTGACGTTTGAGAATATCGGCGATGTATTCCTGCCGCTCTTCAGGATTTAGCAGCGTACCGTAGCGATCAAAAATACCGTCAATATCCTCGGGTGTCATGGCAGCAAAACGCTGGTACATCTGCATGACTTTGCCATTGTTGATTTCATTTTCCATGGCCTCGTATAACACTGGAGCAACACTGTTTTTCACCTTGTCGTCGGATTTTAACGGTTGATGAGGGTTGTCATCTGATTTGATACCAGTACCTTCCATTTGCTGATTGAATGCGACATCGAGGCAGGTTTTTTTGCTGTATTCGCCGATCTTAACCAAGCCAGCTTCCGGGTTCGTCAGAAATCGCGCTGGATCATCACCGCAGGATTCATGGTCGATGGAGTAGCACGCGCCGTGTCGACTTAAATTGTTATCGCTGACAATCACTAAGTTAGCTAGCTTGGAGTCAGACTTGCCAAACAGCAGATCAAACGCGAGTGCTACGCCAAGACGTTCCGGCATTCTGCCTTCGTGCTGATTATTGACAAAGCGCACGGCCCATTCTTCCAGGTTCCAGTTTTCCAACGCATCACCGACATTTTCGGAAATGAAGCTGTAACGTGAAGTGTCTTCAAGATCATTAAGCGGCGTTTCTACAGCATAAACTTCGGGGAATTCCTTACCGATCAGTGTGCGACCTAAAGCGCCATACACGAGTTCATTGAGCAAACATTTTCTGCCAAATGGTTCTTTGTAATAATAGGACTCACTATCGTGTAATAAATGTTTTTGTCGCGGCGTGACGCGGTGGCCGGCTGATCTGCCGCTAGTCACATGATGACTGGCAGACAGCAAATGCAGAGCATTGACGATATAGAGATGTTCGGCGTCGAGATCGGTATATTTCAGTACTGATTTATCCAGTACTGGATCTTGTCGATTTGTTTTCCTGAGGTGATACGAGAAAAGTGCAATGCCGGTTGCGAAGGCGGCAAATGCCAGTTGCCCGCGTAAATCTGAGCTTCTGCTTGCGTGTTGTTGTGAATGGTGACCTACTAATCTATTCGCAAGTCTGTTGCCTGCTGTCATTCTCGTTATTATTCTTGCTGAGCGCATGGTGATATCCAGAGTTGTTTGTTGCTGGTAAGAAATAATTATTAATTTGAAGATACGATCTTTACTCTGCATTTGATATGAATCGTAACAAAGTATTAATTCATGCCTCGGCTAAGATATGGACTGTAGTTTTCAAGCTGATCCTCATCTTCAGTATTATTGGTTGTAGGGTTAGCCACTGGTTGCCATAACGTAGCATTGCGAACGAAGTTTTGTGGCTGTGTTGTTGCGGTTAATTCATCAATGCGTTGCGTCAGCATTTCCTGATGAGCGGTCAGACCGGTAATGCGCTCGCTTAGTGCATTGTTATGTTGCTGCATCTCCGCGAGCAGACTTTTCAAGACTATTAATTCAGTTGCCGCAGGCGATAATTGTTTGCCTTCTTTGAGCGCTTTATCGAATTGACCGATGGCAGAAATCATCGCACCTTTTATGCGTTCGTTGTAGTAATAAGGTATGGCTGCTATTGATACTGACCAGGTAACAAAGGCCATCATGAGTGGTACGAATAACACGACCAGTGGTACGGTTAATGGGTGGACCGCGACAGCAATGGTGATGCCTGTGCCTATAATAGCTGTCAACCAGAAGGTAAGGCGTGCTTGTTTGATACGTGCTTTTGTAATGGCGCGATCTGAAAAGTCACAGACGCGAATCATTTCGCCAGTGAGGGTTTTAGTTAATGCTTCGATTGTGTCTTCGTCGGGATGATTTTTCTCAATATATTCCTGAAGGCTTGCTTCAACAATTTTTAGACTTCTTTTTCGGAATATTTTTGTCATCAGTCTATAAATGGGTTTATCTATAAACGGCAGCATAATTGGTCCATTTAAGCTCATTATCTGAATTGTTATATTTTTTTGCATTATAACAGCCATCCATGCTACCGCAAGTGGCTTTTTTGTATGCTGCTGGTCTGAAGCTATTTGGCTCAAAAAATACGATCGCCTGCTTTACAGGAGAAGGATTTAATTTTAATGTTGCGGCGTTAGTTTAAGCGACTTATTAGTATGAATTTCGATGGAGAATTACCATGTCATCTTCAGCTTGGCACAAATTTAACGAACTCACCTCTGCAGAGATGTACGATATTTTACAATTACGTGAACTGGTGTTCACGATTGGTCAGCAATGCACTGAATGTGATATGGATGATGTTGACCGCACTGCACTGCATTATACGATTTACGAGCAAGATAAATTGGTTGCCTATCTGCGCGCATACTTCGTTGATGAAAAATTGAAACTGGGTCGTATCGTCGTGCATCCTGAGGTGCAAGGAAAGGGTCTCGGTAGGGAGATGATGATTGCTGTTCTCGATTATCTGACTAAAGAATATCCCGGCAAAGGCATTGAAATGTCGGCGCAATATTATCTGGAAAAATTCTATCAATCTCTTGGCTTTGAAACGATCAGTGACATTTACCTAGAAGCCGGTATTGAGCATGTGAGAATGCGGAAGAAATTCGTCACCGTGTGACGTCTTCCGCATGCTTCGATTGTGCCATGCCTGCCGCAGCACTGAAGTGATGGCGGCTATTATCACCTAGTTGGGTAGGTCAGCAGCGTAACCCCCCGGTAAGGCATCTAGCGTTGATTTATCACGTTCACTATTAACCCTGCTGTGCTATCATCCTCATATAATAATTACTATGCGTGCAGCCATGGCAGAACAAGACACTTTCGATAAAAGAATAAAAAGAAATATTTACGGCAAGCCTCAGTCAATATTGGTGGTCTTTCCAGCAGGATTATCAGATATCGCTCATGATGAGGCTCGTTTTATTCTGGATAACCTCTGGTTTCAGAATAAATTCCACAGCGAAATCACCGTATTAAGGAATGCGCTACGCATTGATAAGATTCATATGTTCGCGGTAGTCGAGCTGTTGATGCGCGGGCAGTGCTTTACTGATATTCGCTTGATTGTCAGTGAAGGCAAGGCGGCAAATATGCCTGCCTTTGAAAAACAGTGCGAAAAAGTCGCATGGGACTTTTATCTGACCCAGAAAATGTCCCTGCGGGTGAAGGTCGATGTCGGTGCGAGCCCAGCTTTGCACGAAGGCGCGATGAAAGAGATGCTTGTGCAAGGGTTGGCAGATAAGGTGGCAGGCATTGTCGCTGGTGAAGATGCTGAAGAAACGACAACGCTTTACATCGACGCCTACAAATATCATGCCATCATGAGTCTTTCCCTCGCTGGTGCTTCACTTTACAAGCGTGGATATCGTTCCGTATTAAGCAAGAGTGCGCCGCTGCGTGAAGATATTGCCGCCTGTACTATTCTCAAAGCGATGCAGTTTGGTGCAGAAAATAATGATGATTTTGTGACTGACTCCTTGTTGGTTCCGTTTTCCGGAACAGGAACTTTCTTGATTGAATATCTGATAGCGAATTATCTATTCGCACCAGTACTTTTTGATCGAACCTATGCATTGCAAGCCATGCCCTTGTTCCGCGGCGATAATTTCAAATTCTTGTTCAAGCAGGCACGAGAAAATTGTTCGATTGCACAATTGGTCCCGGCTAATTTCTATTGTGTAGATAACGCGGAAGCTGCGAATATTGCATTGAGTGAAAATATCGAAAGTTTCAAACGTGCAGTTGTCGCACAAGAATTATCATGCAATGGCTTGGGCGATAGTCAAATTATTCATGAAGAGAATTTTTTGCAGGCGGATATGGAGGCGGTGTTTGCTAATTTGCCCGGCAATATTTTTATTCCGCTTAATCCACCATACGGTATTCGTTTGGGTAAAACTAATGACACCGAGAAGTTATACAAGCAAATCGGTGCTCAGATTAAAGTATTGATGCAGTTAGCCAAAAAGCGCAAGACACATGTCTCTGGTTTTATCTTGTGTCCGAGTGAAGAGTCTTGGTCTGAGTTTTGCAAAACCTTAACAGGCGCGACGATCGACACCTATCATCTCACTCAGGGTGGGTTAGATATTCGCGTTGCGCAGTTTTATAGTTGAGGTAATGTTATGGAGTCGTGCAGTGTTGTGAGGCTTCAGGTGGCTCAGCGCCGGCATCAATAAGGTTAGCGGGTCACATTATTCCACAACTGTTACTTTGTTTAAATTCCTGCTTCGGTGGCACTTGATCTTCTTCTGGTTGCTGAAACAAGCGATACTGCGCGCCTTCCAGTTTTGGACTGGCTGATGGATCACGCGGTGCTTCGAGATCAATTTCGGTGGTGTCATCGTTAGCAGTATCTGCCTCGACAATCAGCGGCTCAACTTCTTCCATCACCTCGACTGTCTCGCGACGTTGACAACACTTTGATAGCGCGCTGACAGCACCGGTAGTGATGTCATAAAATAGTGGCGTTAACGCACCACCAACCCATAATAGATTGCTTGCAATGGTGGTATCTGAAATGCCGTCTACAATCGGGTCGGTTATTGTTGAGCAATTCACACCAAGTGTTTCCAGTGAATGATTAAGTAGTGCTTTAGTTAAGGCGCGGGATGAATAGGCGATTACGCCGCCAGCAGCAATCGCAAAGCTAAAGCTGACAATCGTATACGGATCTTTATACGCCGGCTTTTCACCTTCTGCTGCAGTGAATGAGCCGAGAAATTTATCGACGGCATTAACATTAAATGGAATATTGGTAAATTGACTGTTGACGGCATTGACCATGCCCAACGCGCAAACGCCGGCGACTCCAGGGCCAGAGGTAATGCCAAACGTGCTGCTGACACTGACAATCGTGCCACCAAGATTGCTGACAGCATAGGTGAGGCTCAAGGTGGTGCCAATGACAGGGCTGACGTAATGACTGAACTTATTACTATATTTCGAGCGTTCACCACCAAAAACGATATTGCGTAATTTGACGTACATCGCCATGCCGCCGCTTGCCAGTGTGCCGACGAAAGTAAATCCTGACATACTCCAGCCGAAGACTTCCCAGCCTTGTATGTTGATCGAATCAGCGAATTGGAATTTGATGGGTAGGCGTGTCACAAAATATCTATTCAACACGGCATCGGTACTGGCCTTTGTCACAGCGGTGACTAGTGCTAGCGTCAGGGCGGCATTACTTTTAGCATTTGAAATGGGAACCCAATTCGCTGGGGTTTTGCGGGTGCGTAAATACGAAACCGTGCCTTTGATGCCATCCATGGTGTAGCGTAAGTTCATACCCAGCATGACGAGAAAGTTCACGCCGCTGACATAAGCAATGAATGGGTAATGGCTATGTTTTTCAACTAACCCCAGTGCAACTTTTACCGACCCAAGCCCTGCATTTACCACTGGAATGGAGTAGGCTGGCACGATGATCGGGTCACAGCGTCTTTGCTCGGCGACAGTCTCAACATTCTCAAAACCATCAACGGCGATGACTTCCTCGTCCGATAGGCTAACAGTACTGGGAACAGTATGGTCGGGTAATGCATTGATACGGACTGATGACATGTGCGGCCCTATGTTTGGGTTATTTCTAGTATTTATTCATACAGCCAGAGCTGTTCAGTAATTTATCATTTCTGGCTTAAAGGAATCTTAATGGTGATAGATATTAAATATGGTTGTATATAAGTAGGGTAAAATAATATTGTTATATAAAACATATAGATAAATGATGCCGCCGGCGTTTATGTGTAAATCGTCATTGCGAGGCTGCTTTTCAGCCGAAGCAATCCAGGCAATATTCAAAGTTATAAGCTATGAATATTGTCTGGAT
>CAZWPD010000034.1:24239-26191 GCA_964636145.1 uncultured Coxiellaceae bacterium | reverse complement strand
GCAAAAGCAAAAGCTAATTTACATCACCAGTTAACTTTAGTATCGTGAATCCTGCTTCCTGCAGAGAAAGGAGGATATATATGGAATGGAGTGTGAATGAGGGTTTCTTATTTTTTTCTGACTGCCGCGTTAATATTTAGCCTAACTAACATAGGGTTAGCTGCTAGCGGGAAGCATCAATCGAGTTCAGCCAGGCATGTTGCCGCCAAGCACCATAGCACCAGAAGCTCACACAACACCTATCGCACTGTCAGCAGCACTCCACGCAAACGTGTGGTTGAGAGCAGCGGCATTCAGGTGCCAGCCCAAATCTCTGGTAAAGACCAGCTGGTTTATGTACTGAATCGAATTATCGCCTCATCAGACACAGGTAGCGCTGATATCGGCGTTTATGTGAAATCGCTCAGAACTGGCGAGACCCTGTTTGTACGAAACATTTATCAGCCGCTGACCCCTGCCAGCATTATGAAAATTCTGACGGCAGAGGCTGCTCTCATCTACCTAGGGCCAACTTATCGGTTCTCGACACAATTACTAACAGATGCCAAAGGTGTGAAAGACGGTGTCTTGCAGGGTAACTTATACATTGTATTGAGTGGTGACCCCACTCTCACCTATCCCGACTTGATTGAGTTAATGACTAACCTGCATAAACAAGGCATAACGGCCATTGCTGGCAACGTGTATATAGATAATACCGCCTATGACCAAAAATTTTACGGACCAGGATGGATAGGTAAAGATAAAAATTATTGTTATGGTGCACCTA
This sequence comes from uncultured Coxiellaceae bacterium, assembly GCA_964636145.1. Classification (GTDB taxonomy): domain Bacteria; phylum Pseudomonadota; class Gammaproteobacteria; order DSM-16500; family DSM-16500; genus Aquicella. The sequence continues at coordinate 25,422 of CAZWPD010000034.1, read as the reverse complement.
TCAGCGCCAGCATTATCAATCATAATTGTCTGCCACTCTCGGTGCAGCCGTCTCCTGTTTCCGGCAAGATGGCTAGAGTTATCACCTCATCGCAACATTTTTATCCAGGCATACAAAATAGTGTCGTGACCAGAGCCGGTCGTAGTCGAGATTGCTCTTTGCGGATGACAACAAGTTTGAATAGCAGTATTAGCCTTGATGGCTGCTTGTCAAAAAATAATGAAGGTTGGGGCGTGAACTATGTCGTGACAGATATTCCTGAATACAACCGAACATTGTTTAAGAGTTTGTTGCGCAGATTACCAGTAGATGTCTATGGAACGGTAACCTTTGGCTCGGCGCCAAGAACCTTATCGCTGATTGCGTCACATAACTCTGAGCCGTTGACTGATTTAATACGCATTATGTTAAAGAAATCAGATAACGTCATTGCCGGTGCGCTATTCAAAAAAATCGGTCAGTTATATTCTAACCGACCAGGTAGCTGGGAAAACGGCAGTTTGGCGGTGTCACAGATTTTGTCAAAGCAAGCAGGCGTACAAACCAGTGGTTTGCGTCTCTTGGATGGCTCAGGTCTATCCGTGGATAATCTCGCAACACCTGCGCAGTTTATGCAGGTTTTGCAGTATGCATACGGCAATCCGAAAACTGCCGAACACTTTATGTCAGCACTGCCGATTGCAGGAGTTGATGGCACCTTGAAGCATCGCATGCCCAATATCGCTCGCAAGATTCGAGCCAAAACTGGAACAATATCAGGTGTGGTCAGTCTTGCCGGTTATGCAACCACAAATTACAAAGACCAGCTAGCGTTTGTCATTATTATCAATGGCAATAAAGGTTTGCATTGGCGTTATAAGTCAATGGAAGATAAAATCGCGACAGCCTTAACTAGATATAATGATGCCTGATTAGCTAATAACAATTAAAATAATCGTAATAATAAAAAGAGGAATGATTATGCACTCAAATCGAGTCAGTCAATTCAAACAAGTTCTAGACGCAAAAGATGTATTTCAACTATTGCTAACAAAATCCACGTGTGATGACCCTGTTGAAGCGCGAAATGTTTACCTGGATGAAATTGCAAACACAGCTGATGGTTTGGATTTGTTAAACCGTACACGAGAACTGGCACTCGCTAAGTTTGATGAGGCAGAAGATAGCGCGGTATCTACCGAGG
>CAZWPD010000034.1:21818-24139 GCA_964636145.1 uncultured Coxiellaceae bacterium | reverse complement strand
AATTTTGTTTTGACTGAATTGCTATTCTTATCTGGCTTCGCTGCCATTTTCTCAAAGCGAGCGATTTCTTGTTGATTTTTTGCTTCACGTAAAACCTCATAAAGCATACCCGGCATTTCTGGTAATTGTTCTGACCACATAGGCAGGTTGTCGCGAATGCGTTTAATAAATGACACCACTCCCACCTGCTTTTTCAGCCATTTTTCAATTTGCGGCGAAGCAGATTCCCATAAATTGAAATCAGGGGCGATCTGACGGCTCAAGCCTTCAATATTCAACAGGGTTTTTTGCAATAAAATTAGTTGTGGTTGAATGTTGATGTTAAAGCGGCGCGCCACCTGGAAAAGACGCAGCAATAATTTACCAAAGGAAATGTCGCGCAATGGCTGTTCGAAAATCGGTTCTGAAACCGCTCGAATTGCACCTTCAAATTGATCGATGCGTGTGTCTGGGGGCAGCCAACCGCAGGCGATATGTAATTCCGCGACGCGTTGATAATCACGCTTGAAGAAGGCAATCATATTTTCAGCCAGATAACGTTGGTCATTATGATTAAGCGAACCAACAATACCGAAGTCAACCGTGATGATTGTTGGATCTTCCGGGTTTTTATCTGATACGAAAATATTGCCAGGATGCAAGTCAGCATGAAAATAACTGTCACGAAAAATCTGTGTGAAGAATATTTCAATCACACGCCTTGCGAGTTTTTCCATATTAATGCCGGAGTGTTTCAGGCGTTCAATATCATGGATTGGGATGCCGAAGATACGTTCTATCACTAGCATATCGGAACGGCAGTAATCCCAGTAAATTTTAGGGACGTAAAGCTCATCTGAGCCGGCAAAATTACGTTTTAATTGCGAGGCGTTGGCGCTTTCGCGATTTAAATCCAATTCGTCGTAGAGAGTCTGTGCGATTTCAGAAACTATTTCTTTTGGTTTGAAATGACGTGCACTCTCCCAGAAGTTTTCAGCGAGATTCGCCATGGTCGTCAGTAAATCAACATCACGATTTATGATGGTGGCGATATTTGGCCGCAAGACTTTTACCACAACTTTATCGCCATTCAATAAGGTTGCAGCGTGTACCTGCGCAATGGAGGCTGAGGCAAGGGCTTGCTTGTCGAATTCGCTGAATACGCTGGAGATAGGGCATTTCAGCGATTTTTCAATGATTGCTTTCGCTTGCTTGCCAGGGAATGGCTGGACTCGATCTTGAAGTTTAGCAAGCTCATTGGCGATATCATCGGGTAGTAGATCTCGGCGTGTCGATAGTATTTGCCCTGCTTTAACGAAGATGGGGCCTAATTCCTCGAGAGCCATGCGGATACGTTCTGCACGCGGCAACTTGCGGCCGACTGTCCAATAAAACGGGTTGAAAAAAACCATAAAACGCAACGGGAAAAACCAGTGTGTTCCCAGTACAATTTCATCAATATTGTAGCGCATCAGAATATAGTTGATGCGAATCAGGCGGTATGTGCGAGTGATTAGTCTCACTGTTTACCCTCTTTATCCAATTGGGACTTAACATGGGCGATACGTGCTTCGAGGCGGTCTGTATCCATGCGAATATTGTCGATGTCAGAGAAAAATTCTTGCAGCTCTTCTCTGGTTGGGAACCATTCAGCTTCTTCGTGCAGGTAGTCACTGGCATCTTGCTTGAAATTAGAAGAAGTTTTCTTTAGCCAGCCACGTACGCCGCTGACAAGTTTACTTAATTGGTATGCAGGTACATCGCCGATGATTCGTGACGCATGCTCTTCCCAATCGATAGATACCTGATCGAAAAGGTTAATGACTTGTTGGGCAAATTCCGGATCACCTTCAATTGTTAAATCATCCGCGAAAAATTGATGACGGCGCTCTTTGTCAATGAGCGCACCCATTAACTGCATGGGGCTGCCTTTGATTCTGGTGTGCGGCTCTGCTTCATCATCGTTTAAATTGACGTAGACACCTTGTGAATGAAATTCACAAACAAAGACAAGTTGTAGCGGAGTCAATTCCACAGCAACAGATTTTCCTGCCATGGTGGACAGACGTTTATGCGAGTCGGTGTCACTCAGTAAATAGGTATTCAGCGTTTTTTCGATGGACTTGATGACGAATTTCTTCATGGCGTTAGAATTTATATCCTTGATGCAGGGCAACAATGCCACCGCTTAAATTGAAGTAATCAACGTTTTCAAAGCCCGCTTCTTGCATCATGGCTTTCATCGCTTCCTGATCGGGGTGCATGCGTATGGATTCAACCAGATATTGGTAGCTGTCTCTGTCGTTGGCAACAACGGCGCCAATCTTGGGGATGACATTGAA
>CAZWPD010000034.1:4637-21718 GCA_964636145.1 uncultured Coxiellaceae bacterium | reverse complement strand
GCTTGTTTGATGGTGAAGCGCTTCCATAAACGATGCATGCCAAGTGACATCAGGTCATTCATTAAATCGTATTTGGGGGCAACTGATTTGAATACACCGGCAACGAGGCCAACTTTTTCATCACTGTTTATATTGCGGAAGCCGAAATGTGTGGTTTTTTGTTCTGTTTCTTTTGTCATGGTTTTGCCTATGTATGCAAAGATGCATCCTTTCTTCTGTAAAAATTATTACAGAGTGATTGAGGCGCAAGCGATATTTTTGCTCTTACGCAACCTGCGAACTTGGCCCTTCAGCGCGTCGCAAAATTTCACCGGCAAGAGCCAGATATGCTACTGCACCTTGTGATTTTTCGTCGTAACGCAAAATAGGTTCACCGTGACTCGGTGCTTCAGCCAGACGCACGTTACGAGGTATGACGGTGCGATAGACCCGATCTGGAAAATGCGCGAGTAATTGCGCCGACACATCCATCGCCAGGCGATTACGGCCGTCGTACATGGTGCGCAACAAGCCTTCGATGTGCAATTTCGGATTGATGGTCGTGCGAATTTGTTCAATAGTGTTAAGCAGCGCACTTAACCCTTCCAGCGCGAAATATTCACATTGAATGGGAATTAACACCGAATCCGCCGCGGTTAGTGCATTCACAGTCAAGACACTGAGAGATGGCGGGCAATCAATTAAAATATAATCATATTCATCGACGACTGGAGCTAGAATGTTTTTTAGGCGCTGTTCGCGATTCGCTGCTTGCAATAGCTGCATTTCAGCAACGATTAAATCTTGGGTGGTAGCAATCAAATCAAAGCCGCTTTCAGTGCGAATCAAGGCGTCACTCAGCGTTGCTTCTTCGGTGAGCAGTTGGTGAGATGAATACACAATTTGGTCTTTGTATACGCCGCTGCCAACAGTGGCATTGCCCTGCGGATCAAGGTCAATCAACATGACTTTGCGCTTCATCGCCGCGAATGAAGCTGCGAGATTGATGGTCGTAGTGGTTTTGCCCACGCCGCCTTTTTGATTGGCGATTGCGATGATTTTTCCCATGCTCATTCCTTTTTACAATATGTTCGGTTTGATGCAGACGATGTGCCGATCTAGTGTCATCCCTTTCATGGCCAATGGCGTTATCTTGGTGTCGCCAGCGAGACCTTCCAGTTCCGCGATTTCTTCATGCGGATACTTACCTTTCATGGCAATAAATGTACCATTTTTGCAAATAAGATGTCGCGTTGTTTTGATAAATAAGGCGAGTGTTGCATAGGCACGCGAGAGAATACCATCAAAACAATCGCTTGGATGAAAATCTTCGGCACGACTGTGCACAGCCTGAGCATTTGTTAATCCTAGCTCTGCTATCGCTTGAGTCATAAAGCGAGTTTTCTTGTTATTTTTATCCAGTAGTACCCATTGTTGTTCGGGATGCAAGATCGCGAGAGGAATCCCAGGTAGTCCGGCACCGCTGCCGACATCAAGAAAACGTGAACCACTGAGATGTGGGGCGGTCAGTAAACTATCAATGATGTGCAGGTAGACCATTTCACGTGGCTCGGTGATGCTCGTCAAATTAAAGACGCGATTCCAGGTTTGCAGTAATTCAAGATAGCGCACCAGTTTATCAATGGCTTCGGAACTGAGGGTCAGTTGATTATCCCGCGCTGCGCTAATTAATAATTCTTTCATGAGCAAGCCGCCTTGCGTTTTTTCAGATGGACTAATAATAGTGAAACCGCCGCAGGTGTCATGCCCGGCAAGCGCGAAGCCATGCCGATTGTCGCAGGTCGTGCTGCACTGAGTTTTTGGCGAACTTCATTGGACAGGCCTGTGATTTCAGCGTAATCGATGGCTTCAGGAATTTTAATGACTTCCTGTTTGCTGTGTTTAGCAATTTCTTCTTCTTGGCGATCAATATAGCCGGCGTATTTTACTTGAATTTCGATTTGTTGCGCGGCTTCCTGGTCTTCAATACCGGGCCCAAATTTTGTGTGTGTCATCAGGTTTGCATACGTTAATTCTGGACGGCGCAATAATTCCAATAAGCGATGTTCGCGCGCTAATGGTTTCTCGAGAAATGTTTGAATTCGTGCGGCACAGTCAGTATTAGGATGAATCATGGCAGCGTGCAAACGCTCACGTTCTGCAGAAAAGTTTTCCTGTTTTTGATTGAAGCGCGCCCAGCGTTCGTCACCAACCAAGCCAAGATCGCGGCCTATAGTAGTTAAACGTAAATCGGCATTATCTTCACGCAACATGAGGCGATATTCAGCGCGGCTGGTAAACATGCGATACGGTTCTGCTGTGCCTCGCGTAATTAAATCATCTATCAAGACGCCGATGTAGGCTTCATCACGGCGTGGTGTCCACGCTTCTTTTTCTTGTGTGTAACGAGCAGCATTGAGGCCGGCAATGATACCTTGTGCGCCCGCTTCTTCATAACCAGTCGTACCATTAATCTGGCCAGCAAAGAATAAACCATTAATCGCTTTTGTTTCGAGTGAAGGTTTTAAGCCGCGCGGATCGAAATAATCATACTCAATTGCATACCCGGGTCGGGTGATATGCGCGTTCTCAAAGCCACGTATAGAGCGTACGAAATCTAATTGCACACTGAAAGGTAAACTGGTGGAAATGCCGTTAGGATAAAGTTCGTGTGTAGACAAGCCTTCTGGCTCAACGAAGATTTGATGCGATGATTTTTCTGCAAAACGCACGATCTTGTCTTCGATAGATGGGCAGTAGCGTGGCCCCGTGCCTTCAATCACGCCGGTATACATGGGTGACTGGGATAAGCCAGCCTGAATCAGGTCGTGAGTTTGTTGGTTGGTATGGGTGATATAGCAGCAAGTTTGCTCGGGGTGTTCGCTCACCTTGCCCAGATAGGAAAAGACCGGTGTCGGCGTGTCGCCAAACTGCTTTTCCATTACGGAAAAATCGACGCTGCGGCCATCGATGCGCGGCGGCGTTCCTGTTTTCAAGCGCCCCACTCCTAATGATAAGTCACGCAGACGTGCTGCTAGAGATTTGGATGGTGGGTCACCGGCACGCCCGCCTTCGTAGTTTTGTAAGCCAATATGAATTTTGCCAGCCAGAAACGTCCCGGCGGTCAGGACAACGGTGCGCGCACGAATCTGAAAGCCGGTGTTGGTGATAACGCCGGTGACATGGTTGTTTTCAATCAAGATGTCGCAGACTTCTTGCTGGAACAGGCTCAAGTGGGGCTGATTTTCTAAAATGGAGCGAATAGCCTGCTTATAGAGGACGCGGTCAGCCTGTGCGCGGGTGGCGCGGACTGCAGGACCCTTACTGGCATTGAGAATGCGAAAATGAATGCCGGCCTGGTCAATAGCTCGTGCCATGGCGCCACCGAGTGCATCAATTTCTTTGACGAGATGACCCTTGCCAATGCCGCCGATGGCAGGGTTGCAAGACATCTGTCCGAGGGTTTCGATGTTATGCGACATGAGTAAGGTATTAGCGCCCATACGCGCAGCCGCAAGCGCGGCTTCAGTGCCGGCGTGACCGCCGCCAACTACAATTACGTCGAATATATTATTTATATCAGTCATTTATATTTCTCATGCTCACTTGAAAGCACATATCTCATTAAAAAATCAGTGCCCTCAGAGACACAGACGGCTCATGATATCGGCCGATGGCTCGTCGGCCTCCGGCCTCCTGCGCTTTATTCGGCCTTATATCATGAGCCGTCTGCGTCTCTGAGTGATAGCTATTCATCATCTGGAGCGCAGTATATCGAGTCCGGAATGATATCGTAATAGGCAGTCACAGCCTTCAAACGCTGTCCGCAAAAAGAAACGTATTCTAGCTGTTGCTTTAAAAATTTACTATCGGTGTATATAATTTTGGAAAAATAACAACAACTACACTATGATGCGGGTCAATCAGCGTTTCTGGCTGAAATCGGCAGTTGAAGAGGGTCAGCATGAATAATACAGCATCGGCAGATATCGTCATCTTTGGCGGCGGTATAGCAGGTCTTTGGTTGTTGAACCGGGTGCGTGCCGCTGGTTATTCAGCGTTATTACTCGAGTCGGGTGCTTTGGGCGGCGGTCAGACAGGTAAGTCGCAAGGCATCATTCACGGTGGTATGAAGTATGCCCTGACCGGTGCATTGAATGCCGAGGCTTTGGCCATGGCAGATATGCCCGAATATTGGCGTGCATGCCTCGAGGGTAAAGGCGAGTTGGATTTATCAGCCGTGCCAGTTCTCTCTCAGCATCAATATCTTTGGTCGCCGCAGCGCTTTGCCTCCAAGCTCACCGGTTTTTTGGCTGGTGCCGCCCTATCTAGTAAAGTCGATACAGTACCTAAAAAAGATTACCCCATTGTGTTTCAGAATCCCGGCTTTAAGGGTGAAGTCTATGCTTTAAATGAAATGGTGCTTGATATTCCCGTGCTGGTGCGCGAGTTAGCTAAAAAACATGAAGATGCACTGATCCAAATTGAGCCGCTGACAGCCGCAGCATTCAAGTTTGATGCAAATAATAATCTGCTGAAAGTAACGATTACTCACGAAGGCAAAGCGTTAGATGTTTCTGCGCAGCAATTTGTATTCGCCGCCGGCAGCGGCAATGAGATGATTACCAAACAATTGAAAAATGATTCAGTCGCGATGCAGTTACGGCCGCTGCACATGGTAATGGTGCAAACATCATTTGATTATCCGCTATATGCTCATTGTATGGGTTTGAGTAACCGCCCGCGTATCACCATCACGACACATCATACTGAAGATGGCAAACCAGTCTGGTATCTGGGCGGGCAATTGGCAGAAGAAGGCATCGAACGCAGTGAAGCAGAACAAATTGCAGCAACGCGTCAGGAGTTAAAATCATTATTTCCCTGGCTTGATTTTGGCAGCGCCAGATTCGCAACCTTTTTTGTGGACCGTGCCGAGCCAAAACAGCGTGGCATGTTAAAACCAGAAACATCCTATGCGAAAACTATTCAGAATATAACCATTGCATGGCCGACTAAATTAGCACTGGCGCCGAAGTTGGCTGGAGAAGTAATGGAAAATTTAGCGAAAAATAAATTAACACCGCGTGCGTCAGATCTTGGCGCGCTGCAAGGCTGGCCTGCACCGCCGGTGGCATCTCCAGTCTGGGAGGAAGCATTTTGCAAAAAAGAAAATTAGGCAGCACAGGCATTGAAGTTAGTGTGCTTGGGTTGGGAACCGTGAAATTCGGGCGCAATCAGGGTGTTAAATATCCCGAACATTTCGAGTTACCAGATGATCAGTCATTATTGAATTTGTTGAGTTTAGCGAGTGAGCTCGGCATCAATTTTTTAGATACCGCACCAGCATATGGTGTGAGCGAAGAGCGGCTCGGTAAATTATTACAAGGACAGCGTCAGCAATGGGTGATTGCCACAAAAGCTGGCGAGGAATTTGTGGATGGAAGATCTGTTTTTGATTTTTCGGCAATGGGTTTGGTGAGGAGTGTCGAGCGCAGCTTGCGACGTTTGCAAAGTGAATATCTCGATATGGTGTTGATTCATTCATCCGGTGCAGATGAGCACATCATTACCGAAGACGGTGTGTTTGATACGCTGCAGCGTTTGAAAGAGCAGGGAAAAATCCGTGCCTTTGGAATGTCGACAAAAACAGTAGCCGGCGGCATGCTGGCCGTTGATCATGCCGATGTGGCGATGGTGACGTATTATCCAGGATATACCGATGAACTCGCTGTCATTGAACACGCGAGAAAAAATCGTAAAGGCATTTTAATCAAGAAAGCGCTTGCCAGCGGACACTTGCAGCAAATTGCAAATGACAACCCTGTGGCGGCATCGATGAAATTTATTTTCGCCGAGCCGGGGGTGACAAGCGTTGTGGTCGGCACAATCAATGCAGATCATTTGCGAGAAAATGTGAAAGCTGCTGAACTGGCCTTATCACAATCATGACAGTGACCCGTTCCCTCAACGGATTTAATTTTTTTTCAAAGCCGCTGTGCGAGGCGAAGCTAGCTCCTGATCTTGGCGTTTCTGCTATTAAAGCATTGACAGAGTCTTCATGGAGTACTTGTCAAATTTTTCAGGATGAAATCAAGCTTCGTAAAAATGCTAACATCATTTTAAATGAAGTCATGAATGGCACACCAGAGTCTGTGCAAGCAGAGCTTGCAAGCATGAAGAAAATCTACGGCAATAATATTTGGAAATTGCTATTAGCGAAAACAACGTGTTTTGAAAATCACTGCGAACGACATTGGCGAGATGTGAGTGCCATTATGTTTGCGGCTTGGTCTGGAGATTTCATTCATCATCAGGTCCCGAGAGTTGCAAATACATACCTGCTAAATGAATTGTTTACATATATTCCTGAAGAACATCGACATCTTGTGATTGAGCAGTTACAGCAGGTAAAAACGATTGGCACTGAGCATGGACCGGCTTTGGCTGCGTTTCACAGCTTGGAGGCGAGTTACACATGCTACATGGATGAATTTGACCCGCGTGATTGGGCTAAAAACGATGCTTGTTGGCAGCAAAGAGTCGGAGACGCACAGAAAGCGTTGCCTAAATTTGGCCTGCAGTTACTTTGCGATCCACGTGCATGGTGGCCGACATCTGATTATAAAAATACGCTTGCGCCAAAGCGTGATGCCAAACTTGGTGATGGTACTCCAGTATTTCCAGCGCCGCCTGCATGGCTCGGCGTTTCAGGTGCGATCTATCACGTATATCGCGCATCCAAGTCTGAGCGTGGTGCCGGTGGCGCCAATGGCGGCATGGCGGGATTCATGCGTCGTGTATTTCGACAGGTTCGCGAGGTAAAAATAGCGCAGCTTGATGCGATCATTCTGGAGCAGGTGAAATTGCAGGCAGAATTTTTGTTGCGTGAAACAGAGAAGATGCCGGTCATGCGGAGGTAGGTTGGCGCAGAGCGCCAACCACCAACTTCAATTATGTTTGTGATGTATTATTTTCGTTTGAAACAGCAAAGGCTCGATGTTTCTTTCTCCACTTCAGTTCGAGATAACTCTACGCTAATCATGTTTTTACCTATATCGTCATCGTAAAATTGAGATGGTTTAGCGTCGACGCCTGCTTGAGTATTAGCATCTGCATGATTGCTCGCATGTGCAACGCGGTTTTTTTGCTTTTGGCTGTGCTTTTCGTCTGCCTCGCGACGTTTGCGCGCGAAAAACCCCGCATTAATGATGACTGCTGTGTTATGTGCAGGAGTAGTCGGATGTGGATTGGTTGTGCACACAGGGTGAGGTGTCGGTGCTGGTGTGTGACAGACGGGTGCCGGATGTTGTGGCGCACAAGTGGGATGTGTTGCAGTAGCAGGATGTGCGGCAGCAGTGGTATGTGTTGGCGCGGTTGTATGATGTACTGGCGCTACGTGCTGTGCTGGAGCTGCGTGATGTACTGGTGCTGCATGATGCACTGGAGCTGCGTGATGTGCTGGAGCTGCGTGATGTGCTGGCGCTGCGTGATGTACTGGTGCTGCATGATGTGCTGGTGCTCCATGGTGTGCTGGTGCTGCATGGTGTGCTACTGCGTGAGCCGTTGCGTGACCTGTACCCATCTTTATACTCCTCTCTGTTTATAGAAAGTCGTTCAGTTAAAATTTAACATTAATTTTAGTGATGATTATAGTAAAGCTTATTCTCGATATTTTTTTATTAGCGCTAATTTGATTTCGTGCAGTTTTTTCTCAAGCCCAACTGGATAAACTTTATTGATATAAGATGACGCGAAGGCCTGCGTTTCTTTCAATGCTTCAGCGCGTGTATCATGAATTGATTTTGGTTCTTGCACTAGCTTGCCGTTGCGATAGATCGGTTCAAGCAGATCAACCGCAGCATCGTAGTCATTGATGCGGATTTGTTGCAGTGCTGGATCCAATAAGGTGACATCTGGTGCTTCAGGTATGCCGAGATCAAGATCATAAATGACATCAGCAATGAAATTACCATTACTGAAAAAGCGGCGCACTTGATGACGGCCAGGGTTGGAGATCTTGATTTCTTGTTCTGATAGTTTGATTTTATGTTCCCATTTACCATGATCATTTTTCAATGACGACATCTTGTAAACGCCGTCTAAAGCTGGATGATCGTAAGCTGTCGCGAGACTGGTGCCAACGCCCCATGAAGAAATTTTCGCGCCTTTCTGTTTGAGCGCAGCGACGACGTATTCGTCTAATGAATTACTGGCCATAATGCCGGTTGATTGGAAACCCGCATCATCAAGCATTTTGCGTGCTTTGATACTGAGATCAGCCATATCACCAGAATCAAGTCGAATTGCCGAGAGTTCAGCGCCTTGCGCGCGCAGATCGCGGCCGGCCTCAATTGCGTGTGCCACGCCTTCCAGTGTGTTGTAGGTGTCGACGAGTAACACGCTGTTATGCGGCATGACGCTGGTGTAGGCGGCGAATGCTGTTTTCTCATCATCAAAGGCCGTCACCCAGCTATGCGCATGCGTACCGCGCACCGGAATATCATATAGTTTGCCGGCGAGTGTATTGGAGGTGGCAACGCACCCACCAATATATGCAGCGCGGCTCGCGGATAAGGCGCCGTCTGGACCTTGGGCGCGACGCAAACCGAATTCAACGACAGGTTCACCTTGCGCGGCCAAACACACGCGGGCTGCTTTAGTGGCAATCAGGGTTTGAAAATTCATGATGTTGAGGAGCGCAGTTTCCAGCAGCTGACACTGGATAAGCGGTCCTTGCACGCGCAAGAGCGGCGCGTGCGGGAAGACAATCGTGCCTTCAGGTACGGCATCTATGTCGCAGCTAAATCGCATGCCAGCGAGGTAGTCCAGGAACTCTTTCCTGAATAAAGGCAGATCTTTGGAGTTTTTGAGTGTCGCCAGGTAATCGAGATCATCTTGCTTGAAGCTCCAGTCTTGCAAAAAATCGATAACACTGCCGAGGCCGCAGCTCAATGCATGGTTGTCTTTGAATGGGTTTTTGCGAAATAACAGGTGAAATACTGCTTCTTTGTTGTGAATGCCGAGCTGCCAGTAACCTGATGCCATGGTGAGCTGATAAAAGTCAGTTAATAACGGGGTGTAGGTGCGCGACATTATTTTCCTTCAATACTTATTAATTATAGATATTTTCAATCCAAGCCTGCTTCATTATAATGGCACCTCTCTCAAATCCAAAAAAGGTTAATGAGGCATGACAATCAAGAGGCTGGTCGTACTTATCGGGATGCTGTTCCTGGTCACAAGCTGTTCAACCGATAAATATGGTGACACGTATTATGGATTCAGACGCGCATCGACCACAACTGATAAAGGCGTTCAATATTTATTAGGACGCGGTGTGCCTAAAGATAACAAGCGTGCTTTTTACTACTTTAGTGAAGCGGCCGATCAGGGTGACCCAATAGCCCAGAACGAGCTTGGCTATATGTATGCTGCTGGTAAAGGCACTGACCGCGATTATGGCAAAGCGTTTATCTTCTATCACCAAGCTGCAAATCAGGGGCTTGCTAGTGCGCAATATAATCTCGGTCTGCTATATATGCACGGATTAGGTACCACGCAGAGCAAAGAAAAGGCGATGGAATGTTTCAAGCAAGCCGCATCAACGGGGTTTGAGCCTGCAAAAGTTGCATTGACCCGCTATACCACATGATGAGGTAAGGCATGCATATCCCGCGCAAGCGTTTTGGCCAGAATTTTCTGCGAGACCAAGGCGTGGTTCAGCGCATTGTTGCCGCCATTCGGCCTACCCCCGTTGATAACATGGTGGAGATAGGCCCAGGGCAAGGTGCGTTGACGCTGCCAGTATTGAAGCTGGCACATAAGCTTTCGGTGATTGAGCTTGATCGTGATCTCATTCCCGAGCTCGAAGCGCGTACCGAAGCGCGCGGCGGCTTGCAAATTTATGAAGCTGACGCACTCACCTTCGATTTTGCCCAGTTACAGCAAGGCAAACGCTTGATGCGTGTATTTGGTAATCTACCTTATAATATTTCTACGCCGCTTTTATTTCATTTGTTGTCGTTTTCAGGCTTATTTGCCGACATGGTTTTCATGCTGCAAAAAGAAGTGGCGGAGCGCCTTGCTGCCGAGGCTGATTCGAGCGAGCGTGGACGTTTAAGTGTGATGGTGCAATATCATTGCGACGTTGAATTATTATTTGATGTGCCGCCGAGTGCATTTCATCCGCCGCCAAAAGTAACCTCCAGCATCGTGCGTCTGACACCCTATCGTGAACTGCCACACATTGCGAAAGACTATGATTTGTTTGCCGAGATTGTGCGGCATGCATTTGGTCATCGCCGCAAGACTCTGCGTAATAGTCTCAAGGAATTAATAGATGCTGAAACGTGGGAGCAAATGCCGGTTCGTTCTGATTTGCGCGCAGAAGTCTTAACCGTGAAAGATTTCGTCGATATCAGCAACACACTTAGTAAAATCCAGGGATAGACATGTCTACTTTCGTCATCGGCGATGTGCAAGGCTGTTTTCAGCCATTGCTGCAATTGCTTGAGAAAATATCTTTCGATAAAACTCGAGATAAATTGTGGTTTACCGGCGATTTAGTCAATCGCGGTTCGCAGTCATTAGAGGTGCTGCGTTTTGTTTACGAGCTGGGTGACAAGCATCAAACCGTGCTCGGCAACCATGATTTACATTTGCTGGCAGTGGCAGCTGGCACACAAACGCAGCGTGACGGTGATACGCTAACTGATATTTTGTCGGCGCCTGATAAAGCTGAATTACTCGATTGGCTGCGGCATCGTCCGCTGTTAATCAAGCATGAAAATATTGTGATGACACATGCCGGTTTGGCGCCAGCGTGGACAGTTGAAAAGGCGCAAGCATTGGCGCGAGAAGTTGAAACCGTGTTACGCGGCGATGACTCGAAAAAATTATTTGAACATATGTACGGCAATCAACCTGATCAGTGGCGTGATGATTTAACTGGCTATGATCGGCTACGCTGCATCATTAATTATTTTACGCGCATGCGTTTTTGTCATGCCGATGGGCGGTTGAATTTATCTAACAAGGGCGCAATAAAAGACAAAGATGAGCACTTAATGCCGTGGTTTGAGGTTGTGCCGCGTGCCAACGCCGATGCGAAAATTATTTTCGGCCACTGGGCGGCATTAGAAGGTGTGGTCGATGTGCCGAATCTTTTTGCCTTGGATACCGGGTGCGTGTGGGGGAATAAACTCACGGCGATGCGGTTGGAAGATAATATGAGGTTTGCTATTCCATGTGACGGATGATGGCACACGTAGCCCGGGTCAGCTTTATCGACCCGGGGAAGATGCATCCAGGAAATAAAATTATCATAATATCAACAGCTTAGCGAATGTCTGGTGTTTGATATAAAACCCCGGCCGCAAAAAACGCGACCGGGCTACAAGTCCGATAGCCTAAACCCTCTCCATCACCACAAAACTATAATCATATGCATTTTTATCATCTGCTGAATGGTTTTCCCTGCTGATTTCGCGCCACTCGCCAGCTAATTCGGGGAAAAAAGTATCGCCTGCAAATTTGTGATGAATCAGCGTCAGATAAAGGCGTTGGATTTTCGGCATGAGTTGGCGATAAATTTCCGCGCCGCCGATAACAAATATTTCATTCATCTCTTGTTCGTGCGCCATATTGAGCGCGGACTCGGCGCTGGTGACAACCAGGCAGTCGGGTGCGGAGTAAGTGGTATCACGAGTTAGAATAATATTGGTGCGATTTGGCAGTGGTTTGCCAATCGATTCATAGGTTTTGCGACCCATGAGCACGGGGTGGCCAGTCGTGATTGCTTTAAAATGTTTCAAATCTGCTGGTAAATGCCACGGCATTTGGTTGTCTTTGCCAATCACGCGGTCTTCGGCCATCGCCGCAATCGCAGATAATACAGGTTTGGTAGTAGTCATCAGAGTTTTCTTCAACCTTGGGTCTGTCAGGCTTTCTATCTCATACCATTTTGGATAAGATTGTCAATTTTATGCATATTAAAGCTGGTGCCCAATGAAACCAATATTATCTTTGCCAAGATTCAACGAAATAACCACGGCCCTTAGCCACACTGAGCTCAAATTACACGCCTCACAGGTGCATGGTTTGATGAGCGGTATTTTGTGCGGGAATTTTAATCAGGACTCCGATTGGGAAGAATTGGTGATGGGCGAGAAGTTGCCAGATGCAGCACGTACAACCCTGCAAGAACTTTACGTAGTCTCAGCCGGCCAATTGGCAGAGTTTTTGTTTGAGTTTGAGATGGTGATGCCAGACGAAGCAGAAGGTTTGCAAGTACGCGCTGAAGCATTAACTGTTTGGTGCCAAGGGTTTTTGACTGGCTTACAGGCGGCAGGAATTCCTATTACTGGCCGTGATGCTGGCGAGTTGACAGAAGCTATCGATGATCTGGTAGAAATCGCGAAAATGAATTACGACCAGGTGATGGATAGTGAAGAAGATGAAGAAGCTTATATAGAATTAATAGAATACGTTCGCATGGCAGCGATTCTGATTTATCAGGATTTACGTGAAGGCTCGATGCCACAAAAATCCGCGCAATCCGGTGGTCAGCTGCACTAACAAGTAAAGGAGTCTGTCATGATCAAAATGGCTGAGTACGCCAAACGTCGCAAAGCTTTAATGAAGCAGATTGGCGCTGCTGGGATTATCATTCTTCCTGCTGCACCTGAAGTCGCACGTAATGCAGATGCGGTATATGCTTATCGTCAAAACAGCGATTTTTATTATTTGACTGGATTCAATGAGCCGGAAGCCGTCGTGGTGTTGGCGCCGAATCGTAAAGAAGGCGAATACATATTATTTAATCGTGTGCGTGACCGTGACCGCGAAATATGGGATGGCCCACGTGCCGGACAACAAGGTGCATGCAGAGAATTTCACGCCGATCAATCTTTCCCGATTCATGAACTTGAAAAAATGCTGCCAGATCTACTGATAGGCAGAGAAGCGATTCATTACCCACTCGGATTATACCGTGATTTTGACGCAGTGATCATGAGTGCCGTGAACCGTGTGCGTGCACAAGTGCGTGGTGGCGTACAATCACCATCATCGTTTGTTGATATTGCTCCTTCCATTCATGAAATGCGCATTATCAAAAGCAAAGATGAAATTGCGGTGATGCGTAAAGCTGCACAGATTTCTGCAAAAGCACATGTCAACGCGATGCGAGCCTGCGAGCCTGGCATGCACGAATATCAGCTTGAAGCTGAATTAACTTATGAATTTGTTCGTAACGGCGCACGTTTTGCTGCTTATAATTCAATTGTTGGTTCCGGCCATAATTCCTGTATTTTGCATTACATTAGTAACGACAGAAAAATTCATACTGGTGATATGGTGTTAATCGATGCCGGTTGCGAATATGAAAACTATGCATCTGATATTACGCGCACCTTTCCAGCTAATGGCAGGTTCACTCCCGAGCAGCGCGCTATCTATGATTTGGTGTTGAAATCACAGTTGGCGGCAATCAAGGCGGTCAAACCAGGCGCAGCCTGGACTGCACCACAAGAAGTCATCGTCAAAATTCTCACACAGGGTTTAATTGACCTTGGCATTTTGAAGGGCAAGCTCGATGCCTTAATTGAGCGTCAGGCTTACCTGCCGTTTTACATGCATCGTTCCGGACATTTTCTGGGTCTCGACGTACATGATTGCGGCCGCTATCGCGTCAATAACAAGTGGCGCAAGCTTGAACCTGGCATGGTGTTGACGGTGGAGCCAGGGTTATATATTGCTGCTGATATTAAAGGTGTGCACAAGCGCTGGCATAACATTGGCGTAAGAATTGAAGATGATGTGGTTGTGACCAGTAATGGCTGTGATGTGTTAAGCCGTGATGTACCAAAAGATGCAGATGAAATTGAAGCATTGATGGCAAAGTAGGAAGTTAACTATGCGCTACGATCTCATAATCGTTGGCGGCGGGTTGGTTGGCGCAGGATTTGCAGTGGCGCTGAAAGACTCAGGATTGCGCATCGCTCTGGTCGATGCGCGTCTGCCGTCGAGTGATGACCCACGACTATTTGCCTTGAACGTTAGTAGTTGCCAGTTTCTCACAAACCTTGGCTTTTGGCCCGAGCTTGCGCCCTACGCATCGCCGATCAAACAAGTACATGTTTCACATCAAGGCCACTTTGGTGCCGTGCGCATGCATCACAATGATGTCGATTTGCCGTCACTTGGCCATGTGATCCCTGCTCGCTATATTGAATCGGCTTTGAATGCCGCATTGCTTGCCCTGCCCAATACTGACTTGTACCGCCCAGCACGTTTGAAATCATTGCATCAGACTGATGATGACGCAGAAGTCACTCTGGAAACGGCAGAAGGTGAAATTAAACTGCAATCAAGAATTATCATTGGTGCTGACGGGACCGCTTCAACAGTCAGGGCGTTAGTTGATATACCAGTGAATGTTGTTGACTACGAGCAATCTGCGATTGTGACCCGCGTTGCATTAAGCCGCGACCACAACGGTATTGCTTACGAACGGTTTTATCAGCATGGTGCGGTTGCCATGCTGCCATTACCAGATCACGAGTGCGCTTCGATTTGGTCTGCAAGCACGGAAGAGATCGCACGTCTCACTGCGCTGTCTGATGATAATTATTTATCTGAATTACAGAAGGTGTTCGGATTTAGACTTGGACGTTTGCAAGGTGTGCAAAAACGCCATGTTTTTCCATTGCAAATGATGCGCGCCGAGCGCACACATGATCGTTCAGTATTGCTTCTAGGCAATTCAGCGCATACACTTCACCCCATCGCTGCACAAGGATTTAATCTTGCACTTTACGAGGTGGCAGTATTGGTCGAAAGGATGACGGACAAACTCAATCGCTCAGAATCAGTCACTGCTGCTGATCTGGAAGCCATGCTGCAGCAATCGCGAAATCAGCTATTAGTCAGTGTCGGTGTCTCGCACTGGCTGTCTCGCATTTTTGCCAATAATTCTGTGCCGGCAAATTTATTATTATCACTTGGTATGACCGGGTTTAACGCGTTTACACCAGCGAAAAAGAAATTCATGGGGTTGATGACAGGTCGATCTGGTCGCGTTCCCTCACTTTTAATGAAGCAGTATGAACTATGAGAAATATGATGCCACAGCGTATTGATATGGAATTAATTACGATCGCACAGGAATTGCTGGCTGAATCTGGAGAGCCATACCGCAGGGAAATCAAGCTGGATTCTTCTTTGCAGCGACATCTCGGCATAGACAGCCTTGGCCGCGCAGAATTATTTCGACGTGTGGAAAAGAAATTTGATGTCACCCTGCCCGATCGTTTGCTTGCAGAAGCAGAAACATTAAATGATTTACTCGATTTTCTTGCGGCAGCCAAACCACGCACTGATCAACCGGCACAGCGTGAAGTGTTGCAAACACACGGCGAGCGGCCAGAGCTGGATCTCGCACAAGCAAACACGCTCCAGGATGTGTTGCTGATGTACGGCCAGAATACACCCGATAAAACCCATATTTATTTTCAACACGAAGATGGTAGTGATGAAGTTATTTCCTACGGCCACTTGTTGAAAACCTCGCAACGCGTGGCATACAGCTTGCGAGAGCGAGGCTTAAAAGAAGGTGAAACGGTAGCGATTATGCTGCCAACTACGCCGGGATTTTTCTATGCATTCTACGGCATCTTGCTGGCAGGCGCGATTCCTGTGCCGATTTATCCACCGTTTCGTATGCATATGCTGGAAGCTTATGCCAAGACCGAAGCGAGAATTCTGCGTAATGCTGAAGTTCGCATGCTGATTACCTTTGAGCGCGCGGAAAAATTGAGCCGCTTGCTGCAAGGATTTGTGCCGAGTCTTAAAGAAGTCACCACGGTTGATCAACTGATGCAGCCGCGCGAACTGACAACTTTGCCACAAGTTAAAAAAGAAGATTCAGCTTTTATCCAATATACATCCGGCAGTACCAGCGATCCGAAAGGTGTGTTGTTGTCACATCACAATTTACTTTCCAATATTCGCGCTTACGGCAAAGCAATTGGTGTGCGTCCTGATGATGTGGTTGTTAGTTGGCTGCCGCTGTATCATGATTTCGGCTTAATTGGTTCATGGCTCGGTAGTTTATATTACGGTGTGCCACTCATCCTTATGACGCCATTTTCATTTTTGAGTCATCCAGAGCGCTGGTTGTGGGCCATTCATTATCATCGCGGCACAATTTCCTGTGCACCAAATTTTGCGTATGAATTATGTGTGCGAAAAGTTGATCCTGCACGTATCGAAGGTCTTGATCTTAGTTCCTGGCGCGTCGCTGCAAATGGCGCTGAAAAAGTATATCCACGTACATTAGATGCATTCGCGGAAAAATTCGGTGCTTACGGCTTTAGAAAGACGGCGCTGATGCCGGTGTACGGCCTCGCTGAATCAACCGTTGGCTTAACTATTCCGCCAGTTGATCGCGGTTATTTGATTGATCGCATTGATCGTAAATCCTTTGAAGAAGATCGTCAGGCGATCCCAACCGAAAGCAAGTTGGCACTGGAATTTGTCAGTAGCGGCGGTCCCATCGAAGATCATGAAATTAGAATTGTCGATGAAGAAGATCGTGTGTTGCCAGAGCGCCATATTGGCACGCTGCAATTCCGTGGCCCTTCGAATATGCAGGGTTATTACAATAATAAGCGCGCAACACGGGCAGCATTTCATGACGGCTGGATTGATTCCGGTGATCTCGCCTATGAAGCAGAAGGTGAAATTTATATTACCGGTCGTCGCAAAGATTTAATTATCAAGGCTGGGCGCAATCTTTACCCAGTCGAAATCGAAGAGTTAGTTGGACACGTGCCTGGTGTGCGACAAGGTTGTGTCGCAGCATTTGGTGTCACCAATCATGAAGATGGCACGGAAGAATTAGTGATTGTTGCGGAAACGCGCGAAAAGCGTAAGGCTGCCCGGCAAAGAATTACTGACGCGATTACTGAGGCAGTAGTCAGTGCACTGGATATTACGCCGGATCACATCAAATTAACTGCGCCTAAGTCAGTGCCAAAAACATCTAGCGGCAAGCTGCAGCGCGCAGCATGCAAGACAATGTATCTTGAGAATAAGCT
>CAZWPD010000034.1:0-4537 GCA_964636145.1 uncultured Coxiellaceae bacterium | reverse complement strand
AAAGACAAGCCGGTGATCTATGCCGCGAATCATGCCAGTTATATGGATGCCCTGCTTGCGCTGGCGTTGATGCCGCCGGAAACCCGCTTTGTTGCGAAGAAGGAATTATTCAGCGCACCCATCGTCGGTACTTTCATGACAAAAATGGGATATCTTTCTGTTGATCGCACCAATTTGCCGCGCGGTCTCGAAGATACCGTTGAGATTGAATCAGCACTGAAAAATGGTAATTCTGTGTTGATATTCCCTGAAGGTACCTTTGGTTATGCTGCGGGCTTGCGGCCGTTTCGCTTGGGCGCATTTAAAATTGCTGCTGAAGCATCTGTGCCAGTGGTGCCAGTTGCTATTCGCGGTGCGCGTAAAATGCTGCGCGACGGCAGTTGGTTAATGCGGCCGAATCGCATACGTGTCACTGTATGTGATCCTGTGATGCCAACCGGTAACGACTGGCAGGATATCACCAGCTTGCGCCAAACAGTGAGAGCCAAGGTAGCCAAGCACTGCGGCGAAACATCGCTCGATTTGATTGCTGCAAATACTGTTGCGCCAAAGCCGCCAAAGCGAGCCAGTTAACCGGCGATATAAAACGTATTTTCATCAAGGCTTCAAGTAGAATGTTTGGTACTGGAGCCTATGGATTAGCGGAGAGATGGTTGAAAAAAATTATTAACAAGCGAACACCTAAAAATTTATTACCGGTATTGGCTTGGTGCTTTTATGATTGGGCTGCGGCCTCATTTTCAATTATTGTCGTCACCTTTATATTTGCCACATACTTTACAACGAAGGTAGCTGAGAATGAGATTCTCGGTACCTTTCAGTGGGCGAACGCCACCTCTCTTGCTGGTGTCATTATTGCTTTGACTAGCCCGCTAGTTGGTGCAATCGCTGATCACGGCGGTCATCATAAACGCTGGCTATTGTTTTTTACGGCAATTAGTATTCTCGCAACCATGACCCTGTGGTTTGCTTATCCCAACCCTGCTTATGTCTACACCACGCTGGCGTCAGTGGTGATTGGGACAATTGGTTTTGAGGTGGCGCTGGTGTTTTACAATTCCTTCTTGCCAGGATTGGCACCTAAGTCTTACATCGGCCGCATCTCTGGCTGGGGTTGGGGCTTTGGCTATCTTGGCGGGATTATTTCTCTTTCAATCGCACTATTTGTTTTTGTGAAAGGCAGTGCGTCTTGGTTGAATGCAGATACAGCGGAACAAATTCGTATTTGTGGTCCGTTTGCTGCAGTATGGTTTTTAGTATTTGCCCTGCCCATGTTTTTTCTCGTGCCAGAAATATCCTCGAAATCTAAACCGCTTGGCGAAGCGGTACACGCTGGCTGCAAAGAATTATTCTCAACTCTGAAAAAGCTACCGCAAGAAAAAAATATTTTGCTGTATCTGGTTTCACACATGATTTATACCGACGGCTTGAATACCTTGTTCGCTTTTGGTGGAATATACGCAGCAGGCACCTACGGCCTGACGTTTGAACAAGTATTGTTATTTGGTATTACCATGAATGTCACCGCCGGTATTGGTGCCATGTCGCTAGGTTGGGTCGATGATTATCTTGGGTCAAAATTAACAGTAATTGTTTCCCTGATTTTTCTGACGCTGTTTGGTATCCCCCTGCTTTTTCTGCATGATAAATATGTATTCTGGGCGGTTGCCCTGTTGCTGTGCCTATTCGTCGGCCCGGTACAATCTGCGAGCCGCTCACTGATGGTGAGACTGATAGCTGAAAAAGGCATGTCGGCAGAGATGTTTGGCCTTTATTCTTTATCTGGCAAAATTACCGCGTTTATTGGCCCGTGGCTGCTCGGCACCATGACGCTGGCGTTTGCCAGCCAGCGTGTTGGTATGGCGACGGTCTTGGTCTTTTTTGTAGTTGGTGCCCTGCTGTTGCTGCCGGTTAAAGTGAAGCAAGAAGCGATTGCTCTTGAGGGCTAGTTACAGATTTAGCGCTTGCAAATCAGGCGGATTTCTTTTCAAATGGCGAAATAAACCCATAAATTCCCAAATATAAAGGTAAAAATATGAGCAATTTACATGAAGTCAGCGATGATTCATTTGAAAATGAAGTCATTGCCTCCAACGTACCTGTCATTGTTGATTTTTGGGCGCAATGGTGTGGTCCATGCAAGGCCCTGGCCCCCGTGCTCGAAGACGTATCGCAAAAATACGACGGCAAGGTAAAATTCGTGAAACTCGATGTCGACAGCAACCCTTCTACCCCGCCTAAATTTGGTGTACGCGGCATCCCTACCCTCATTCTGTTTAAAGACGGTCAGGTGAAAGCAACCCAAGTTGGCTTGATTGGCAAAGCGGATTTAATGTCATTTATTGATGGACATATAGCGTAATTTGCAGCCCGGACACGCTTTTTGTGTCCGGGTGCTATACGATGTTTTAATGATATTACGGGGTAGCATCGGGTATGGATATTCAATAAAAATGATGTTATGTTATCTCCGTAGATAACCTCGTTTCACCCGTGCTGTAAAACACCCAAGTTTAAAGATAGCGGTTATCAGGCGTGCCATGAGCCTGTTCATGGTCTACTTTCATCATTTCCCAAGAATCAATTCACCATCATTTTTAAGGTTATTCCCAATATGAATTTAAGTGAGCTAAAGCGTAAAAGTGCAGCTGAAACAATTGCCATGGCTGAACAATATGGGCTGGAAAATATGGCCCGCTCAAAGAAACAAGATATAATTTTCTCGATATTGAAAGAACATGCAAAGCGCGGTGAAGATATTCACGGCGACGGCGTACTGGAAATTCTCCAGGATGGTTTTGGTTTTTTACGCTCTGCTGAAGGCTCTTATCTCGCAGGCCCTGATGATATTTACGTTTCCCCCAGCCAGATCCGCAGATTCAATTTGCGCACCGGCGATACCATTTCCGGCAAAATCCGTCCGCCAAAAGAAGGCGAACGTTATTTTGCATTGCTCAAAGTTGATGAAATTAATTTTGAGTCTCAAGAAAGCACCAAGAATAAAGTTTTATTTGAAAACTTAACACCGCTGTTTGCTGAAGAGCGTTTGAAAATGCAATGCGGTAATGGCAGTACTGAAGATATCACTGCACGTGTCATCGATTTAGTTGCACCGCTTGGTAAAGGCCAGCGTGGTTTGATTGTTTCGCCACCGAAAGCCGGTAAGACCATGATGCTGCAAAATATCGCGCATTCTATCGCACATAATCATCCTGAATGTTATTTGATGGTGTTGCTGATTGATGAACGTCCGGAAGAAGTCACCGAAATGGCGCGCTCTGTAAAGGGTGAAGTCATTGCCAGTACGTTTGATGAGCCAGCCAGCCGTCACGTCCAAGTTGCAGAAATGGTAATTGAAAAAGCCAAGCGTCTTGTTGAACATAAGAAAGATGTTGTCATTTTACTTGATTCTATTACGCGTCTCGCACGTGCCTACAACACCGTTGTTCCAGCATCCGGTAAAGTGTTAACTGGTGGTGTCGATGCAAATGCCTTGCAACGTCCAAAACGATTCTTCGGTGCAGCACGTAATATCGAAGAAGGCGGCAGCTTAACCATCATCGCAACCGCATTGGTTGAAACCGGCTCGAAGATGGATGATGTGATTTACGAAGAATTTAAAGGTACTGGTAATATGGAAATCCATCTGGATAGACGTATTGCTGAACGCCGCGTCTACCCAGCGATGAATATTAATCGCAGCGGTACACGTCGTGATGAAAAATTCGTACCAAAAGAAGAATTGCAACGCATCTGGATTCTGAGAAAACTCTTGCAGCCAATGGAAGAGGGCGCAGTGGAATTCCTCATCGACAAGATGAAAGATACCAAAACCAATGATGAATTTTTTGATGCAATGAAGAGATTTTAAATTGTAGCCCGGA
This sequence comes from uncultured Coxiellaceae bacterium, assembly GCA_964636145.1. GTDB lineage: Bacteria > Pseudomonadota > Gammaproteobacteria > DSM-16500 > DSM-16500 > Aquicella. The sequence goes on along the minus strand of CAZWPD010000034.1, from coordinate 653 downwards.
CGCGCTTTGTGCGTCCGGGATCATTTTTAACTCTGGACATATATGCGCTACTGGCTTTTCAAATCAGAACCCGAATGTTTCAGTATTGATGATCTGCGCGAACGCAAAAACAGTATTGAACACTGGGATGGCGTCCGTAATTATCAAGCGCGAAATATGCTGCGTGATGAAGTAAAGCTCGGTGATCAAATCCTGTTTTACCATTCCAATTGCACACCGCCAGGCATCGCTGGAACTGCAACAGTTGTCAAAGAAGGTTATCCTGATTTCACTGCATGGGATCTGCACTCTGAACACTTTGATCCAAAATCTACAGAAGAAAGGCCGTTGTGGTATATGGTCGACGTGAAATTTCAGCAGAAATTTCCGGCACTGATACCGTTAGATGCTTTAAAACAAAACCCACGATTAGAAAATATGATGATACTCCGCAAGGGTAATCGACTCTCCATTACGCCGGTCAGTGAAGGCGAGTGGAAGGCGATTCTCAAGATGGCTGAAACAATTACAGCGAAAGCAAAAGCTTAAATGCATGATTTTGGTAGCATCCAAGACTGAAACCATGGTGTGGGCTGAGCATGCTAATGAAGGTCTTACGCATCTGGAATGGTGAAATAAAAAGTAGAGCCTTTACCTAATTCAGACTCAACCCA
>CAZWPD010000033.1:0-26495 GCA_964636145.1 uncultured Coxiellaceae bacterium | reverse complement strand
AAAATAATCTCGCGCATCCTGGTGCAAACTTTCTGCATCATGTGGATGTTATGAATCGCTGACAAATGGAAGTAGGCGATCAAGCCTTCTTTGTAGAGGTAATGCAGATAGCCGCGGGAGAAGTTATTACACGTGTAGCAGCCGCAATCGTGCATGATGGGTTGGTCATCTTTGGCATACATACTTTTTTTGATGTGGATGTGGGCTTTGTCGGTATCGCTTTCGAAGGCGAGCCAACCGTCGCGCTCGATGATGCGACCGTGATATAGCGTGCCGTGGCGGGCGTTGCGAGTTGGCGCGACACAATCGAAAACATCAATGCCGGCGCCGACCACATCAATTAAATCTTGTGGGTTGAGACCCACACCCATGGTGTAACGCACTTTGTTGTCCGGTAGTCCGGGACGTAACCACTCGATAATTTCCATGGTCTTTACCATGTCGAAGCCAATGACTTCACCGCCGATGGCGATGCCATCGAGGTTTTGTTTCAACACAAACTCGGCGCTTTGCTCGCGCAAATCACGGAAGCTGCCACCTTGAATGATGCCGAACAAGGCTTGCTTGAAGCCGTACGGCGAACATGGTTGCTTCTCGTGTACTTCTATCGAATTGAGTAACCAGCGATGGGTACGATCAAGCGCATCAAGCGCGGCTTCGCGGCCGCCGGTTTCTGGTGTGCACTGATCGAAAGCCATGATGATATCGGCGCCAATAATTTTCTGCGCTTCGATCGATGTCTTGGAATTGAGATGAATAATCTTGCCGGTGACGGGATGTTTGAATGCAGCACCCTTGTCATCAATGATGCAGATGGAGCCTTTCTTCGACAGGCTAAAGACTTGAAAGCCGCCGCTGTCGGTCAACATGGCTCGGTCCCAGCCCATGATTTTATGCATGCCACCCAGTGCCTGAATGGTCTCCATGCCGGGTGTGACTAGCATGTGGTAGGTGTTGCCGCCCAGAATAATCTGGCTGCCATTGTCTTTTAGATCGTTAGGCGTCAGATAGTTGAGCATGGCCCTGGTGCCAACCGGCATAAACGAGGGCGTGAGCACTTCGCCGTGTGGTGTCTGCATACGCATGACACGGGCCGGTAATGTCGGATGTTTTTTAACCAATTCGGAGCGGAATGTATTGTTCATAGCGCGGCATTATATAGCTTGATGAGGGAAATTTCTGTAACATTTTATGCCGATGCTGAGCAAAGCTGTGATCTCGATAGAGGCTGAAGCCAAGCTGGCTACCGATGATATGAGGCCAAGTAAAGCGCAGGAGGCCGGAGGCCGACGAGCCATTGGCCGATATCATCGGTAGATAGCTTGGCTCCTGAAAGAAGGCGCAATTACTTTCATGGGATTCCCGCATGCGCGGGAATTAGTTGGGAACGACGAGGGAGGTCCCCGCTTTCGCGGGGATGACGCACTCCGTAGCGGACACGTTCTTTGAGTCCGGGACAATAAGGGAATGATCCCCGGCCGCAAAAACGCGCCCGGGCTACACGCACTCTGCAGATAGAATTTATAAGGAAACAGCAACATGACGGCAAACCGACAATACACCTTGCTCGACAAACTCTGTATGGGTGTCGATCAGGCCATTCGTACGCTCACCGATAACGCTCTCACTAGCGGTCAAGCCTATCCCGCGCGCTCCGTTGCCGAAGAAGAGATGAGTGATGCCGAGCGCAAACATGCAGCGGGCTTAATGCGTATCAACCATGCCGGTGAAGTATGCGCTCAGGCGTTGTATCACGGTCAGGCCGTAGCTTCGCGAGGCAGTGATGTGCAAGAAAAAATGGAGCAGGCCGCACTAGAAGAAGGCGATCACTTAGATTGGTGCAAGAAACGTCTCGATGAATTAGGCAGTCACACCAGTTACTTAAATCCAATCTGGTATGCCGGTTCGTTTTGTATTGGTATGGCCGCAGGGATGGTCGGTGACAAGTGGAGCTTGGGCTTTGTTGCTGAAACCGAGCGTCAGGTCATCAAGCATTTATCCGGCCATATGGATTTGTTGCCATCGCAAGATCAGCGCAGTCATACGATTCTGGAAAGAATGGAACGTGATGAAGCGCATCATCGCGATCAGGCGATTCACGCTGGCGCGCACGAATTACCGGGATATATCAAATCAGTGATGGCGTTAACATCGAAGCTAATGGTCAAGACGGCGTATTATTTGTAACTCACCATAGTTCCCGGACACACACAGCGTGCCCGGGCCAAGAGGATTACTGGGCGGGTTCTGGCTCAGGGGCTTCTTCAACTTCCGCAGGCTTACTTTCTTCTTTGGGCTGACTTGCGTGTGTGGATGGCGAGACAATGGCGGCTGCAGCTGCTGTTGCGGGGCCTGCATAAACCATCACGAGAGCACCAGTTTGCAACAACCAGACAATCCAGATAATTTCCATGAAGCAGCCTAACCAGCGTTTGCGAATCAGGAAATAAAATAAAGCGGGAACTAAGCCGGCAACTAGCGGGATGCTAATTAATGCGGTTAACTCGCGGGCGATATTTCCAACATTACCACCGTTGAATACATTGGTGAGAACTTCAGCCACCCAGTCGTGAGCAGAAACGAGCATCTGCACGGCTTGTTGGGCTTGAGGCATGAACAAAACAACGAGGGCACTAAGAGCAATAACGGTGAAAAAAGAAAGAATCTGCTTAATCATGACTTGTCCTTATGATGCTAGTTTCCATAAACCGCGCAAGCGGTATCAATATAAGCAGAAGGTTAATTGTGCCCATTTAGTTTGTAAAGTTAAACTTTGACGCCGGTGCCTCTTTCCAGCAAATACCACGCCCATGTGAATAAACAGACAAAGAAAATGCTGACGAGTCCGAATCCATACCATGGACTGACATCAGAGATGCCAAGAATGCCAAAGCGGAAGGTATCAACCATGTTTAAGACTGGATTTAATAATGAGATGGAACGCCAGCCTGGTGAAAGTTGATTGATAGAATAGAACACGCCGCCGAGATAGGTTAAGGGCGTTAAGACAAACGTCGGTATAAAGGAAATATCATCAAAGCGTTTTGCATACACCGCATTAATGAGGCCGCCCATAGAAAATACCATGGCCGATAGAACTGCCATGGCGATAACGATCGAGGGATGAAAGATAGGCATATGCGTAAAAAATAACGAGATGAATAACACGATGGTGCCAACCAGGATGCCGCGTAGTGCGCCGCCTAGCACAAAGCCCATCATGATAATCAGATTTGGCATCGGCGAAACCAGCATTTCTTCAATACTTTTGTTGAACTTGGTCAGGAAGAATGAGGATGCGGTGTTGGCGTAAGCACTGGTCATGATAGACATCATGACGAGACCCGGTACGATGTATTGAATGTAGGCGTAACCTTCGATGTCATTGATTTGCGAGCCGATAAATTTACCGAAGATAAGGAAATATAAACTCATGGTGATGGCTGGCGGCAATAATGTTTGCGACCAGATACGCATGAAGCGGTAAATTTCTTTTTTCATCAGTGTTTGCAAGGCGATGAAATTCGGATAGAAGCCGGTACGGGTAATCATGAGTTGGCCGCCTGTTTTTTATTTTGGGTGATGAGGCTGATAAACAATTCTTCGAGCCTGTTAGTTTTGTTACGCATGCTGCTGATTTGAATTTGTTGCGCACTGAGCAGACTAAATAATTCATTCAACGATTGCTGGCGATGGATTTCAACTTCGATAGATGTGTCGTCTTGCAAGCGCCAGGTATACTCATCAAGCTTCGGTAACGTAGTGAGTGGCTGGGCAATATCGAGAATCATGGTTTGCACATTTAGTCGGTTGATTAATGCTTTCATGTTGGCATTTTCAATTATCTCACCGTGATCGATGATGGCGACATTTTTGCAAAGATGCTCTGCTTCTTCGAGATAATGGGTGGTGAGAATAATGGTTGTGCCGGCTTCATTGAGCTTTTTCAGGAAGCGCCACAAATGATGTCGTAATTCGATATCTACACCTGCGGTGGGCTCATCGAGAATTAATAATTTGGGTTCATTCATTAATGCACGCGCGATCATCAAACGGCGTTTCATGCCGCCAGACAGGCGAATAGCGGGCTGGTCGCGCATTTCCCATAAGCCCATTTCATTTAAGTATTTTTCCATGCGCTCTAGTGCAGCGGCTCTGGGAATCCCGTAATAACCGGCCTGATTGATGAGAATCTGCGAAATTTTTTCGAAGGAATTGAAGTTTACTTCTTGCGGTACCACGCCAATGAGTGACTTGGCTTGTGCCGTATGAGTTTCAGTGTCGTAACCAAAGACACGCACATTACCGCTGGTTTTGGTGACCAGCGAACAAATAATGCTAATGGTGGTTGATTTGCCGGCACCGTTTTGGCCGAGCAGGGCGAAAAAATCTCCTTGCTCAACATTTAGATCTATTCCTTTTAATGCTGTCAGGCCGTTTTTATAAACCTTTCTTAACTCTTTAACTTCAAGTGCTCTCATGATTGATCCGTTAATAAGGTGACAAATGATCGTAATGCCATGCCGCGATGGCTGATTTGGTTTTTTAACTCAGCGCCGAGTTCGGCAGCTGATTTGTTTTCAGTTGGTACGTAAAAAACAGGATCGTAGCCAAAGCCGCCGGTTCCGCTTACTTCTCGTAAAATTTTTCCATGCCAGCGTCCATGGCAAATCAGTGGTGATGGGTCATCGGCAGATTTTAAGAATGCTAACACACAGTGAAAAGTCGCCTGGCGTTGATCATCGGGTACGTCGCGTAATTCAGCCAATAATTTGGCGATATTATCTGGCGAAGCTGCACGAGCACCCGCATAACGGGCAGAGTAAATGCCGGGCCGGCCGTTTAGTGCTGCGACAGATAGCCCGGAATCGTCGGCAAGCGCCGGAAGTCGAGATAATTTTGCTGCATGCCGTGCTTTGATAATGGCATTTTCGATATATGTTAGGCCCGTTTCATCGGCATCCGAGATATTGAAATGTGATTGTGGAATCACTTCAATTTGCAGTGGCTGCAATAAAGCTGCCAGCTCGTTTATTTTGCCGCTGTTACTCGTAGCCAAAACAATTTTCGAATAGTTAACCAAGCGAAACTCCGAGACCTAGCGCCATCAATGGATTGACGATCACAATAATTAATAGCTGCAGTGTGATCATGGCAGGAATTGGTGATATATCAACGCCGCCAACATTTGGAACTAAGCGTTGGAACGGTCGAATGATAGGAGCGGTGATGCGATAGAGTAGCATATTGGTCGGTGAGCCAGGCTGCACCCATGTCATGATGGCTTGAATGATAATGGCGTAGAAATAAGTTTGCAGGAATAACTTGATGGTATCGGCCAGCGCGATAATCAGGAGTCCTGGAAGGGCTAGTGATTGGGAACCGAGCGAGCTGATCAACAAGTATTTCAGAAACTCGAGTGTAATAATGAGCGCCACCGTAGCGAGCTCAATACCGCGTACATTGGGAATCATGCGGCGTAGTGGTTTGATAGCGAAATCGGTGCAGCGCACGACAAACTGGGTGATAGGGTCGTAGTAATTCGCGCCTGAAAAAGCAAGAATGACGCGTATCACCAAAATAAATAAATATAAGTCGAATATGGTGGTGACTAAAAACATGGTGGCATCGTTGATGGCGGACATTCTATTTATCTCCTAGTAAATTGGCTAACTCTTCCGAACGCTGTTTGGCGGCAACCAGCGCTTTTTTGAAAATGTCGCGAAGATGATTTTCTTCTAATACAGAGACAGCTTTTTCTGTGGTGCCACCAGGGGAGGTGACGTGCTTACGTAGTTCTGCTGGTGTATGGACGCTGTCGATGGCCATGAGTGCGGCGCCGAGCGCAGTTTGTTGTGCGAGCATGCGCGCAGTATCCGCGGGTAAGCCAAGTTCTTCAGCGGCCGCTTGCAATGCTTCCAGAATCAAAAAGAAATAAGCCGGACCACTGCCAGACAAGGCTGTGACGGTGTCAATTTGTGCTTCACTATCTACCCATACCGCGACACCAACTGCACGCAAGATGGACTCAGCGGTATTGCGTTGTTCGGTTGAGGTAAATGAGTTGGCATAAAGTGCGCTCGCACCTGCGCCGATCAGCGCCGGTGTGTTTGGCATTACGCGTACGATGGCGGTGTTGCCACCTAACCATTTCTGCATGCTAGCTTCACGCACACCCGCGGCGATGGAAATGACAAGAGGTTTGCGCTGTTGCACGATGTCTTTCATGGGCTCGGCAACGGCGGCGAAAATTTGCGGCTTCACAGCAAAAATAATGACATCAGCTTTGGCCGCAGCAGCGAGATTATCGGCTGTGACTTGCGTGCAAAAACTTTGCTGCAAGTGTTGCAGTTTTTCTGGGCTGGGATCGGTTGCGATTATTTTTTCAGCGGGATGGCCGTTTTTAATCATACCGCCAATCAGGCTGCCGCCCATATTGCCGCCGCCGATCATGGCAATTACTGGTTTGGTCATTGTTTGCTCTTTCTGAAATGAGAATGCGGCACTATTTAACCATAGATGGAGATAGATGTAAAAAAACGGCGATGTTAAAATTACGCCAGAATAACTATAAATAACGGTGAAGTTCGTGCCACTTAATTATGATGATTTGCCAGCAGATGTACAATTACATGTGTTTTCTTTCTTGTCGATGAAGGACACGGCGAACGTATTCAAGACGTCTTGCGCCCTTGCCAACCTTTCCAACGACAACGATTTTTGGCGTTATAAAGTTCGGCAGGATTTTCATTTTTCCTCACCGCGTGATTACGATGCCAAATTATATTACCAAGAAATATTCGTGCGCCTAGGCCAAGAACAAAAAGTTTTTGTAGCGTTTTTGCGTGCGCTATTATCGATTTCCGCGTATTCGAATAAAATTGGTCATGATGCCGGGGAAGATGAGAGATTTACAGTAAACATAGATGTTGAAAAATTATATGAATCATTTAAGTACCAGCATGTTCCGCAGTTTCTTGCGCTGGCGAACGAGCTGGCGAATAAATATGTCAATCTAGGTGAGCTTTGTGATTACGAAGCAAGTGCAAAGGCGTGTTATGAATCGCTGGTCGCCGCAGAGCCCGCACAAATTGCGACTAACATGACGAAGGCAATGTTGAGTCCGGTGTTTAAAAGCATACACAAAGTAAGACTTCCCGAGCTGACACCGGATGTGATCAACGTCGTTGGCTTACATACCTTGATAAGTTCTGGTGCGCATATGTCGCTGCGAGTCATGCTCAGTAAATTGAATGCTGAGCTGCGCGAACAATTGCTGCAACAAGGCGGCGCCAGTCTTTTATGCAGCGCAGTTGTTTCCGGCGAGCTAGAGTGTGTGCAAGTTTTGCTTGATTTCGGCGTTGATGTGAATGCACTCGGCTACTTGCGAACAATCGCAGGCAAAGATATTTATAAGACGCCGTTGTCGGTTGCTATAGCGACACTGAGAAATCAGGCTATTTATTCTGCTAGTAATAATCAACTTGGCGCCATGGAAAATATTATTAATCTTTTGCTATTCCGCGGAGCTGATCCTGACTTGCCGGGATGCAGTGAAGAAAATGATGACAAACGCTGGGTGCAAGGATATTCGGCTCTCACTGAATGCATCACGGTGCAGTTTTGGATAAATCATCTTGACCCTCAAGCAAGACTGGAGACAACCTCGATACAAAGAAGTGTTGTGAATGAAATATTAAAGCAAGTACGCGCGGCTTCCAGGATAGAACAAGCATGGGTATTGCAACAACAAAACAGGCCTCAATTAATTTGAGGCCTGTTTTGTTAATTGGTTACGATTAATTTTCGGCGGTGGTATTTTGATTCTGTAATACCCTGAATAAATAATCGTAGTGATTATTGGCGCTCCACGCATACCAGCCTTCAGCACCAGCATCTTTTACCGCTTTAATCTGTGCTTTGATGTAGTCCATGCGTTTGGCACCAGACATTTTCGGGTAGTGATAATTAGCCATCTCAATATAAGCGATGATGTTAACGGGTCTGTTTTCGCCGAACTGATCTTGCATTCTATTTAATGAGCCATGAACGGTTTCATATGGTTTGCTAGAATGTGACTGGTAGGGGCGATAGTGAGATGGGTATACCATCGGACACAGGACGTCGACGCTTTCAGCAAAGAGTTTAGCGTTTTGACCGATATACTTGGATTCGCCAAAACTGGTTTCACCAAATACATCAATCTGTAATGGCGTGTTACCCAGTTTGCTCTTGTACCAGGAAATAATTTTCAAAATATCTTGAGCATTTTCCTGAGAAGGGCGTTGTTTGGTGTTATAGCGGATATAGTCGAGCTGGATGGCACTAGCGCCATAGTCTAAAGCTAGTTTTACCAGGTTATACTTTTTCTGCCAAACCTCAGGGTTTTTGATTTGAGCAGGGGTACCGCCGCCAGGAAACATAGTGATTCGGGCAACGAACTTGATGCCGCTATCCTTGACCATCGCGATGTTATCTTTGGTCTGTTTGCTGGGATATTCTATATCAATCACAAAGGTATCAATACCTGAGGCTTTTGCCTGCTTGATCAGATACTCCATGGTTGATCTGTTTTGAGCGGTATACTGGGTGAGATAAATCCCTTTTACATTCATCTCCTTATCGGCGGCGTGAGCCAGAATCGTGAAGAAACACAAGGCCAAACCGAGGAGCGCCATCCTTATATAAGTCCTTTTCATTGGCAACCTCTAATAATTATTATTATGTCTCCATTATCCTCCAATTTAGGGGTGTGTGATTATGGTATAATAGGCTGGCTGGTTAAATTATGATCTTTTGCCGAATATCGCTGTGCCAATTCGAACTAATGTTGATCCCTCTGCAATTGCTGCTGCAAAATCATCTGACATACCCATAGACAGTACATCGAGTGCGTGACCTTGAGTGCGTAGTTGCTGCCAGAGAGTATGCATGTCATGAAATTGTTGTTGTGCGTTTTTCGGCGCGGGGATAGTCATCAAGCCGCGGAGTTTCAGGCGCGGTAGTTTGCTGCACGCCTTGGCAAGGGCTGCGACTTCTTCGGGAGCGATGCCAGACTTACTCGTTTCTTTGCTGATATTAATCTCGAGACAAATATTCAACGGTGGTAGTGCATCTGGACGCTGATCATTCAGGCGCTGCGCTATTTTCAGCGAGTCAACGCTTTGTACCCATTGAAAGTGTTCAGCGATGCGGCGTGTTTTATTACTTTGAATCGGGCCGATGAAATGCCACTCAATAGATAGATGCGCAAGCGAGGTAATTTTTGTTAAAGCTTCTTGCAAATAGTTTTCACCAAATGCGCGTTGGCCGGCTTGATAGGCTTCGAGAATTTTTTCTAGCGATTGTTTTTTACTAACGGCAATGAGTGCAACGGAATTTGCTGGTCGAGATGATTGTGCTTCAGCGGTGGTGATTTGAGATTTGATGAGTGCGAGGTTGGAAGCAATAGTCATGATGTTTCCGTATTCGTCATTGCGAGGAGTGCTTTTTACGACGAAGCAATCCAGCCCATCCTTTTATATTGATCCGCCTAAAGACTGGATTGCCACGCCCCGCATAAAACGCGGGGCTCGCAATGACAGCTTAAGCCTGTGGTCCTGCATCTTTAATCTTGTCACTAACATTGAAGCGTTTGAAATTTTCAACGAACAAGTTAATCAAGGTCTTGGCGTTTTCATCGTGCGCTGCAACATCAGACCAGGCTTTACGTGGGTTTAATAATTTCGCATCAACATCTTTAATCGCTTTAGGAACGTCGAGATTAAAGCCCGGCAAGGTTTCGTATTCCGCTGATTTTAAATCGCCGTTCACAATCGCGCGGACAACGGCACGAGTGGTTGGGATAGAGAAACGATTGCCACCTTTGCTATGGGCGCCGCCGGTCCAGCCGGTATTTACTAGAAATACGTCGGTGTCGTGATTACGCAGACGTTTCATTAATAATTCAGCATAAACTGCTGGTGGGCGCGGGAAGAAAGGTGCGCCGAAACAGGTGCTGAAGGTTGGCTTGATGCCGCTGCCTTGACCGACTTCCGTGCTGCCGACGAGCGCAGTGTAGCCGCTCAGGAAGTAGTACGCCGCTTGTTCTGGTGATAAGCGTGCGACTGGCGGCAAGACGCCAAATAAATCGCAAGTTAGAAATAGCACGGTATTTGGCTGCGCGCCGCTGTTATGCTCAGCGCGTTGTGGAATATATTCACGTGGATAAGCAGCGCGTGAATTTTGGGTGAGACTGGCATCAGCATAATCAGGCACTTTGGTAGCAGGATTAAGAACGACGTTCTCAATAACGGAGCCGTACTTGATAGCATCCCAGATCAACGGTTCACGTTCTTGCGAGAGATCAATACATTTAGCATAGCAGCCGCCTTCGAAATTGAAGACACCGTCTTCACCCCAGCCGTGCTCGTCATCACCAATCAGGAAGCGTTCCGGATCCGCAGACAGTGTGGTTTTGCCGGTGCCGGATAGACCGAAGAACAGCGCAGTATCGCCATTTGCACCTATATTTGCAGCACAGTGCATCGGTAGAATGTCGTGCGTTGGCAGCAAGAAGTTCAAGACGGAGAACATGGCTTTCTTCATTTCGCCAGCGTAGTACGTGCCGGTGATGAGAATGCGGCGCTGGGTAAAATCAAGAATAACGGCAGCATCGCCGTTTACACCGTCGTTAGCACCATCTGGCTTGAAACCAGGCGCGCTTAAAATTGTCCACTGATTGGGCTCGTTGGTAACGGCAGGTGTTGCCGGGCGAATGAAGAGAACATTCGCAAAAAGATTATGCCAGGCGAGTTCAGTGATCACTTTAACCGGTACACCTAAGTTTGCGTGTTCGCCGACCTTGAGATAAGAAACAAAGTTTTCATCGCGAGTGGCGAGATAGTCAGAGGCTTTGTGCCAGAGAGCATTGAATTTTTCTGTGCTGATGGCTTGATTGATCGCATTCCAGTCTACTTGCGTTTCGGTAGTCGCATCACGAACGATGAAACGGTCTTTTGGCGAGCGGCCAGTGCGCAATCCGGTTTTAACAACCAGCGCCTGATTGGAGGCAAGTTCACCTTCGCCGCGGGTAAGCGCAGCATCAACCAATTCTTTAATGGATAAATTCACATGTGTTTGCATGGTAGCAACCTCTTTAGCGGACAGAGCCATTGCACGTGTCTCCTGATAGTCAGTTGTTGTTTGGGCTTCTATCTCAGGGTGTAGACGGTATAAAAGCGACGGTATTGTACCAAAAGTGATGATTATTACTAAGACATTAATTAGCCGGGACTGGTCTAACTTTGACCAGTTCGCTGCAAATAAGCGGCCCATCCATGTGTGCGGTATTTGACAGCTTCCGCGAGAGGATTTTCAGCACTAATAATGCCTCGGCCGACAATGATGACATCGGTACCGTTTTCAAGAATGGCTCTTTCCGGGGTGTTGTATTGCTGGCCGAGAGCGTCTACGCCGCTTTTCAGTTTGATGCCAGGGGTGAGATTAATCCATTGAGCTTCATCTGCAAGGGCGTGCTGGGTGATAAAGCCCATCACATAATCAGGGTAAAGCTGCGCCATCTTTAAGGTTGCCTGCATATAGGCCTGGTCCATCAAGTGGCCAGCAGAACTCATTTCAGCCAGTAAAATCAAACCGCGATGATGCTTTTTGCCGGCTGCAGCGAGACCTTCGATGATACCTGGGCCAGGTAAAGTGTGAGCATTGGTGAGATCCGCCCATTCGGCGATCTTATAAATGCCGCCCTCATATTGATGTTTGACGGTATTGCCAATATCAGCAAATTTTCTATCTTCAAAAATCATGAATTGATGTGCTGCTGCAATTTCGGCTAACTTTTTAGTTAGGCTGGGGGTGAAGTCTTGAATGATGTCGATATGAGTTTTCAGTAAACAAATTTCCGAGCCGAGATGGTCGGCAAGGTGGAGTAATTCAGCAGCAGTGGTGACATCTGCGGATAGAGCCAGATTGGTTTGTTTGTTATCCATCAGCTGAAAAAGTTTTTTTCCAGCTGCTGAGGCGCAGATGTTGGCACGTTGTTGATAAGGTAAATGACTCATATGGCGTGACGTTCCGCGATGAATTTTTCAATAATTTGACGTTCATTAGCGCTGATTTTGGCAGACTGCAGGAGAGTTTCGAGAATGGAGCTGATGGTTAGAATGGAATGAACGTGGTAATTTTTCTCGAGATTTTGCCTGCCGCCTTGTTCGCGATCGATTAACACAACCAGGTCACGGACCTCCAAGCCAGCTTCCTGTAGATCTGCAGCGGTTTCAATGATGCTGCCGCCGGTTGTAATGACATCTTCAATAATCAGGCAGTGCTGGCCAGGTTTGAATTGGCCTTCGATAAGCTGTTTGGTGCCGTAATCTTTCTTTTCTTTGCGACGCATGACCATGGGAATGTTGTGATCCAGTGACATGCAGGTAGCGATCGGCAGCGCGGTGTATGGGACGCCGCATACCAGCTCAAATTGGCTTCCACTTACTTTTTCCCACATTGCCTCAGCAATTTCTCGCAACAGATGGGGGTGGGAAATAATCACTCTGAGGTTGATGTAAATGGTTGAAGTCTGGCCGCTTTTAAGTGTGAATTCGCCAAATTGAATGGCGCCGATTTGATAGAGTGATTGAGCCAGATTGGCAGCGGTGGTCATAGAAACCTCGAGAGTAATGGTGTTTGCAGGTTAGTGGATTTTATAGGCTGGTAAATGGGACTGCAACTTAATAATAATACAGACAGGTACAAGATAAATTTGTCTAACATGTTGTAAATATTAAAAATATTGCAAGATGGCGGAGCTGATGGCCGCAAATACTTGCATAATGATTTATACTATAAGGATGAGTGGCATACGGAGGTGGATTTCAATGTTTATCAGTACGCTGCGTTTGGCTTCGATTACCGGGTTGATTGCCGCATGTTTACTGTTGTCCCCAAGCTTTGCTGAGGCAACATCACCAGCTATTGCGGCGCCATCATCAGCGATTTCTACACCAGGATCGGCAATTACTGCTCCTGCTGCAACCGCTCCTGCTGCAACTGTACCAGCTGAGGCGACAACCGCTGTTAGCGCTCCAGCTGCACCAGCAGCACCAGCACCAGAGCAAGCAGACACAACACCAACTGTTCCCGCCCAATCAGCTATGCCGGTGGTACCAACTCAAAGTACTCCCTCTCAGCCTGCCGCGTCAGTATCACCGACTCCAAATGCTGCCATGCAATCGGCTGCTCCTGTGGCACCAACATCAAGCTCGCCTGTTCAATCAGCCTCTACCGTGACACCCGCACCAACTACACCAGCTCCAGATGCCGCATCAAGCAAGCCTGAAGCTAGCGCTCAGCAAGAAGAAAAAGATCCTGCTGACAGAAAATTAGTGGGCAGAGTGGTTTGGGTGAAAGGGAAGTTTGAGGCAAGCGCCCCTGGTTCTACAGACAAAAGAGCTTTGAAAACATCGTCGCATATTTTCATGAATGATACGTTAACAACTGAGAGTAACAGTGAAGCTCAGATTGTGTTTACCGACAACTCAACAATGACATTTCGCCCAGACACAAATTTTTATATCAATGAATATAACTACAACCCAAAGTCAGGGAAAGACGCTAAAAAATCTACGGGCAAATACGTCATGGACTTAATTAAAGGTGGATTTAGAACCGTGACCGGATTGGTGGCGAAAAACAATCCTAATGATTACCAGGTTAATACACCGGTAGCTACGATTGGTGTGCGCGGCACAGAATATTCGGTTGTGATCGCCAAAAATGGCGAGCTGTTTGTAAAGCGTTTCAAGGGTGAGCCTTGCGTGGCTAATCCAGGTAAAGGTAAGCCATCTAACGGAATGTGTCTTGATCAAAATAAAAGATATGCACAAGTTGCCAGTGCAGGGTCAGCGCCAGTTGCTTTAACCAAAGAGCCTGATGTGTTTAATGTCGATGTCGAGGTTGTTCCTGTCACGTTTACTAACACTGATACTAACATCGGTGGTTCAGGTGGTTCCGGTTTCTGTATACAATAACTATTTTGATGTGTGAGTATAAACACCATCCCAGTCAGCAGGCTGTGGATGTTGTTTATATTCATTGATACGGTCAATGTACACTTTGTAGATTTTCGTGTCAGGATGTTGCTGGTGCAAGCTTTCCATTATTTGAGCCGCGAGATCCCACTGTTGATTGAAGTATGCATCTAAACCTCGATTGTACTCCCTTAGTTCGTTTTCAAGTTCAGGTGTGAGTGTATCAATGCGGCCGAGCACATCATATATTTCGATACCTTGAGATTTACCTTTTACACGTACTCTATCAAGCTTCCGGAAAATAAATTTAGTCTGGTTTTGTTGTGTGGCTTCCGTGACCATGATGTTTGCACCATAGAATTTTGTCAGGCTTTCTACGCGTGAAGCCAGATTGACGTTATCGCCCAATACGGTGTAGTTACGACGATATTGTGAGCCCATGTCGCCGACACTCATCATGCCACTATTGATGCCGATACCTATGTGAATGTCAGGCCAGTTTTTATCTTTGAGAAGCTTTGCCATTTCCTTGGTTTTTTCCTGCATGCTGATCGCTGATTCAATGGCGTGACGCGCATGATTTTTGTCTTTCAAAGGAGCGCCCCAAAACGCCATAATTAGATCGCCGACATATTTGTCTATGGTGCCGCGATTTTTGAAAATAATTTCAGTCATCGGCGTGAAATAGGTATTTAATAAATCTACGAGCTGAGAAGCTGTTAATCCTTCGGAGATGGTTGTAAATCCACGAATATCTGCAAACAATACTGACATCTCACGATCATCACCCCGCAAGCCATATTCGCTTGTGGTTTTTAGCATTTCATCGATATGCTTTTCAGGAACGTATTGACCAAACATGGCTTTGATACGCTCTCTTCGTCGAGTTTCGAATAAATATCCGTAAATCAGGTTTAGAATTGCTGAAATCAAAACGAGTAAAGACGGTTCCAATACCGATAAAACCAGGCCTGTTTGCTCCCATAACAAATTATTAATATATAAAAGGGCTAGTGGCAATATAACAATGATGAGGCCAGACGACCGTGCGCCTAGATAAGGAAATATAAATGCAGACAATAGACCGAATAAAATTGTAATTAATAAATTTGCTCCATAAGTCCAAGCGGGCTTGTAAGAAAACTGATTATCAAGAATGCCGTTTGCGATGCTTGCCTGAATTTCAACACCCGGATAGGGGTTTTCGACAGCAGTTGGTTTTAAATCACCGAGTCCAGTAGCAGAGGTGCCGACAAAAATGATTTTTCCCTGAATCAATTGTTTCGGAATGCGGTCGTGCAAGATGTCGGTGGCTGAGTAATAAGGAAACGTGAAGCTTTTGCCTATAAATGGAATTAGTGCCTGTCCTTTGATATCGATGGGGATGAGTGTGTTGCCGAGTTGAATTCCCTCTAGTTCTTGTGTGTTGCCATAAGTTGGCGTGACTAACTGGATGGGCGCACCGATGAAGCTGATTACCGCCTGCAGTGCGAGTGACGGATAGAGGTTATTGTTAAATTCAATCAGTAGCGGTACATGTCTAAAGATGCCGTCACCGTCAGCAAAGATATTAATAAAGCCACCAAGTCTTGCAGCTTGTTGTAGTTCAGGAATACTGGCAATGAAGCCTTGAGCGTTATATAAGTTAAATTCTTTCGACTGTTGCTTTGTTATCGGGAGCAGTGCAGGAGGTAATGCATTTTGCATTTGTGGTCGTGGTAAGAAGCTAATCGCAAGAATGTTGATGCCTTTGCTAAGAGCATTTGCAAAGATTACATCATTGTCGAATTGCGGTATTTGCTGTTTTAGAAAATCCGAGATTTCTGGAGTAGCAGACGGATCAACACTTACTTTTGTAAAAACCTGATCAGCAATATTAGGTTCTTTTTCCGAGAAAAACATATCGAAAGCTATTACAACTGCGCCGTTATTATGCAAGCGGGTAATGAGGTCAGCTAATTTGCTGCGCGCCCATGGCCAGTGGCCTTCGGCTTGAAGACTTTTGTCGTCAATGTCGACGATCGCAATAGCTGCGGATGGTCTTGGATGTTTGCGGTAAATGTAAGTTTTTAATTGCAAGTCATAGCCGAGATTCTCGATGCTTTCCCGTGTAGTGCTAATAAAATGATTGGAGGTGATTTCAAACCACACTGCTAAGGCGGTTAGGAATATTCCCAAGAAAATAGGCAGGCGTTTATTCATGTTTCATCCCTGAAAATCATGGCGGCGAATCTTCAGTTTAATCTACTTGCATACGCTGTGATAGTCGGTGGGTATTGATGAGATTTCTAAATTGGATGCGCAGAATAAAAAACTATCTAAAATAATCAATAAAAACATGTCGTTATGCAGGTAATAGCCGGCGCCTAAATGAGATTAGGTAGATTTAAAAGTTTTTTGCTATCATATGGTTACAAAGTGAGCGAATTGCGGTATCTTAAAAGGTACCGAGAGAGGCGGTGAAAGGGAGTTTCGATGCATTTCAAGTTCTCACATGGATTGATGGGTGTCGCAGCCGCGCTAATGCTCTCTGATGCGGCTTTTGCAGATCTATTGCCTGGCTCCGTCTATCCCGAACAAGTTGCGAAGCAACTATCACCTAAGATGAGCACTGTGCCAACCGGTGTTGCTGCCCCGCGCGTTGTGCAAGAGGCTCCACAGAAAGGGCCGGCATTAAGTCCCGAAGCCCAAAAAATAAAATTCAAATTAAACGGTGTTGTTCTTAGCGGCAATCACGTTATTGCTAGCGATCAACTGGCACTGCTTTATAAAGACAAACTCCACAAAGAAATCACCGTCGCAGATTTGTTCGAGGTTGTTCAGAATATTACTAATTATTATCGTAATAACGGCTATATCATTTCTCGTGCGATTCTTCCGCCGCAGCACGTGCAAAGCGGAGTTGTGAAAATTGAAGTGATTGAGGGTTATCTCGATCAAATAAATGTTACTGGGCAGCCAGGTGGTTCAAAATGTTTGGTGGAAGGTTTTGGATACCGTATCAGAAGATGCCCGCCGTTGAGGTTAACTCAATTAGAACATTACATGTTATTGGCGAATGAAATTCCCAATACACAAGTCAAAGCGGTGTTGGCACCTGCAAAAGACGCACCGGGTGCGGCTGACTTGAATATGGAAACTTATACAAAGCCAGTCAGTGCGTATTTTTCCTATGATAACTACGGCACTCGCTATATTGGCCCACAACAGATGACTGGTAACGTTGCGTTATATTCCGCAATTAATTCCGGCGATAACTTGCAATTCACTTTCACCAAAACACCTAAGGGTGGTGAGTTGACCTTTATGGACTTGAATTACAATGGTCCGCTTGGTGATGGTGGCACTCGCTGGTTATTAGGAAGTACGCGTGTCCATACGCACCCGCTATTTGTGTTGCAGCCTACGCAAACCGATGGCTTTAACAGTAACTACTATACAAGTATTATCTATCCTTATATCCGTAATCGCTCATCGTCGTTAAATTTAACCGGAGCATTTAGTTATTTGGATAGTAATACAACCATTTTAGGCAATACTAATCTTTACACCGATCACATTCGCAATTTGGATCTTGGCTTTAATTATAATTTTGCGGATCGTTACTACGGCGCGAATATGATTGCCTTCAACTTCCGTAAAGGGTTGCCATTTTTCGGCTATTCTTCAGATACAAATCAATTTACCGCGGAAACATCGCGTCCTGGCGGTTATGCAGCTTACCAAAAAGTGGCGGTACAATTGAGTCGCATGCAAGCGATCAAAGGCCCGGTATCGTTATTGGCTGTCGCGCGTGGGCAGTGGGCATTCGTGCCATTGCTTTCATCTGAACAATTCACCTTTGGTGGTAACCCACTTGGTCGCGGTTATGATCCTGCAGAATTAATCGGTGATAGAGGTGCATCAGCAAGTTTAGAGCTCCGCTATGACTATGGTACCAATACCATGATTCGCTCCATGCAATTTTATGCTTTCTATGATGCTGGTGCGATCTGGAATATTTTAGTGAACTCAAGTTCCCCAGAAAAAGTCAGTGCAACTTCTACCGGCTTTGGTGTGCGCTTCTCGATGAACAAATTCGTCAGTGGCAACCTGATGTGGGCACAACCTTTGACGAAAGAAGTTGCAGCAGAAGAGTTGATTGGTCGCGGCTGGCGCCCACGAACATTCTTTAGCGTGGTTGCTTCATTTAGTTGATGACCTAGTCTGCGGTTGTTTTGCGGATTTCTTTTTTAGTATCGGATTTCATTAAATCCAAAAATATCATCAATGCCAGCTGCTCACGTTCTCGAAGTTTTTCAAAATATTCATTTTCGAATAGTAACTTCGCATGAGCTTCGATTTGCTTGGGAGGGATGAAATCATTAATATCATCGAGATATTTTTCCCAAGACTGATTTTTTTCATAACGTGTCATCGCTTCAGTGATCGCTTCGCTCAAGATTGCTGACAGAAAGCTAACAATGCCTCGGTCTGTATTTGTAAGCGATACTACAAATGCATTGCATGCTGCAGGGGATCCCCATTCCTGCCATGCGTATAATACCGGCAGGAGCAGTGGATAATCTTGCAACATGTCATGTTGTGACCAATACTCAATTCGTTTTACACATATCTTTTTCAGCGCCGCCAGCTCTTCAGGCGTAAAGTCACGATATTCGAGCGGGAGAAATGTATCTTCACCTTCGATATGCTCGCGACTTTGCTCACGTAATTCATGCACGATAATATAAATGCTCTTTGTTGCATGGTTGATAGCAGTTTCCATAATGGTAAAGCGTTGTTCGGGAGTCGGAATGCGATGTAGTAGATCATGAATAATCCGGTGTATTCGCATCGGTGTTTCTAGGCTAAGTGGGCCGCTGCCATTATTAGCGGGGAATAAATCTCCATTATCTATTAATGCTGAAACGATAGCTGGTATGTGATCTTTGGAGATTTTTTTAATGGTTTTATGAGCAAATAAATCAAGAAATTTTATAATACGACCGTCTTGATTTAATCTTGATAGGGCTTGGTCAAATTGCTCGGGATCCTGCGCCATGGTCAGGATGGTTTTGAATTCGCTGAGCGGCATATTGCCGGATATCATCGACAGGCGGAAGTAGACATCGAATAAATCAGGACAGCATAATCGTTTTGCTTTGCGAGCAATTGATGATGAATGATAACTGCGAATCTCAGGCTGGTAGATGTTGCGCAGGCGAGGGAACAATCGAATGAGCAAATCTAGCAAAACCTCGTGCGAAAATTCCGGGTCACGAGACAGTATTTCATCACACCGAATTTTTTCTTTTTCAATTTGCATCTTGTCGGGCAAATAAACATTGTCTAGCAAGTCGGTAAATAAATCTTTGTTGTCACGGATGCCAGCATAAACATTAGGAAGGAAAACTTCGATAGCTGTGAGCGCGAAGTAATCGATGGGGTTAACCACATCTCGTAGGCGCGAATATCCAAAACCTAAAGTATTTGTATAGCGTGTTATGTCGCGGCAGTTGCTGAAGAAATATCTTAAAGAACTGAAGTAAATATCAGCCCAGTATTCATTGTTCCACGCATCTTCTGGAACCATGGCGACAACTTCAGAGAGTCTGTCAATTAGTATGGGCTCAATATCTTGTTGGGTGATTGGTGGAATATCAAAAGGTAGCTGCACGATTTTCTCAACAAATTCTTCACCGCCGCTCCCGTCAAATTTATTGATGACGTTTATGACATGTTGTTTGTCCATGGCGAGCAAATACGATGTGTTAGAATAGTCGCCCATGGATTTGACGATTTGAAATACCTGTTTGATTTCGCTGTCGTATAATCGTGAAATATTATCGATGATAATAATAATGCGGCACTTCTCTTGACGAAGTATAGCGTTTAATTCTGCTTTGACCTGAGTGAGATCTCGTCCAGACTCCCAGCCGCGAACTTTTTCTTTTTTTCGAAATGTTAATTTATCACGCCAGCTGCGTTTCTTGAGCATGGCTTGCGGGATGGGCTTTTCACTGAAAAATGACGCATACAATTCCAGCAAATGAATAATTTGTTCTTTGTTTTTTAATTGTTGTGATTCCCTTAATACCGAGCTCAGGCGTTGAAAGAAACTGTAGATCAATTGGTGCTGCCCAGAATAACTCCATGGACTGAAGTTCAATATGATGGGCTTATCTTCGTCTAGCATATTGCTGGACGCGACATTTAATTCTTCGACGATTAGATTGATTACCGAGGTTTTACCAACACCCCAGCCGCCATACAGGCCAACCACCATGCTATCGGGGTCGGTATGATCGAGTAGGCAACGCGCCAGATAACGCGCGAATTGAGCACGTCCCAAGCGGTCTTGGCTGCTATGAGTAATGGGGCGATCGGCATCAAACACGGCGTACTCCTTTTGTTTTTTTTAGTTATTCTTAATTTGACTATTTGATACCTATACTCGATTATAGCAATTTTTTACTATTGGCTTATTTTTAGAACACATTCATTCACTTAAGAAACGGTTAGTTTTCGCACACATGGCGCACGCACATAACCTATTGAAAACAAAGCAATTGTGGCAGGAGGCAATGTCAGACTTGATCACTGATCCGGCTGAGCTGCTATCACTTTTACAATTGGATCCAGGCCTGCTCGATGCCGCTAAGGCCGCGTCGCGCCTATTTCCGCTGCGGGTGACGCGAAGTTTTGCTGCACGTATGACGCACGGCAATCCCAATGATCCGCTCTTGAGGCAAATTTTGCCCCTGGGTGCCGAATTGGCTCATGTTCCTGGCTACCTTCCCGATGCGCTGGTTGAGCAAGAAGCTAATCCGGTGCCAGGTTTGTTACATAAATACGCTAGCCGCGTGCTAGTGATGTTGACCAGCGCGTGTGCAGTGCATTGCCGTTATTGTTTCCGCCGCTCGTTTCCTTACGCAGAAAACAACCCCGGCCGCCGTGGTTGGGTGAAAATGATGGAATACATCGCCGCAGATCCCGCGATTACCGAGGTGATTCTGAGCGGCGGTGACCCATTAGCCGTTAGCGATAGCACCTTGCGCCAGTTCACAGATATGTTGACCCAGATCCCACATGTTAAGCGGCTCAGAATTCACACGCGGTTGCCAGTTGTTTTGCCAGAGCGCATTACACCAGAGTTTATTGCCTGGACGAAAGATCTGCCTTTGCAGCTGGTCATGGTTGTACACGTCAATCACGCTCAAGAAATAAATGATGAAGTTGAGCAGATGTTCCAGGTATTACGCTCAGCCGGCATTATGCTCTTGAACCAATCGGTATTATTGAAAAGTGTGAATGATAGTGCCGAGGCTTTGGCAGATTTGAGTGAGGCGTTGTTTACTTCAGGTGTCTTGCCGTATTACTTGCACGTTCTGGATAAAGTTGAAGGTGCGGCACATTTTGATATGGATTTGAATCTCGCCCGCGAGCTGCATGCGGATCTTGCGAAAATCTTGCCCGGCTACCTGGTGCCGCGTCTGGTTTGTGAAACGCCGGGTGAACAATCAAAGACGCTGTTATCAACCAGCGGGCTCGGTTCGGATTAAGACCTTACCCAAAAAGTGTGTTTCTGCACAAGCTCAATATTTACACATGGTCTCGCAAACCCCGTCACCACGGCCTGTGTACAGGTTGTTAGACACTTACTCAGAGAGTTATCCACAGAAACTGTGGATATGTAAGAGTAGTGATTCACGATAAAAAATCACAGAATTTTGCACAAGCTCAGTATTTGCACATGGCCTCGCAAACCCCGTCACCACGGCGTGTGTACAGGTTGTTAGACACTTACTAAGAGAGTTATCCACAGAATCTGTGGATAGTTCGTTATTTGTTGAGGATTTGTCCCGAGACGTTAATGCTACTGTCAGTTTTGACTTTTAATGAGTGCGGAATACCCTTGATGGTCGTATTTTGCAGGCCGTGCTGAATCGCTTGTGCGCCTACAACGATGGCCCCGGCGCTGACAACGGTATCGACAGCTTGCATACCGATGGTTCCGCCGCCTGCAACCGTGCCGCCGCTATAAGCCGAGACATTGCCTTTCTTGTCCAAAATAACCAGCATGCGACTCGCGCTGAAAAAATCATTGTTCTTGATGGCAAAGACTTTGAGTTTTCTGGGGCCAAGTTCACCAACGGGCTCAATGTTGCTGGAGCAACCGGTTAGGGTTGCAGCGCAGGCGAGCGCAGCTACAGCTATATTTCTCAGCGAATATGACATGAATTATTTATACTGGTTGATAAATTAGTGCTCATTCTAGAGGCGGTGTGCGCAAAAGTCAACCATTAATCCGGTAGATTGTATATTTTATGTTCTGAAATTCGTTATGGCTGGCTGCGCCGAGGCGCTGGCAACTCAGATATAATAGAAAGATAAGAACAAAGGAGTGGTCATGAATATTTTAATGAAATGGACTTTATTCTTTGCTGCATTCATGTTGGTGATGAAGCCAGGTCATAGTGCGACAGTTGAGGCCAAGGTTCGCACCGAAGCCCCCACAAAGTCTGAGGCGAAAACCAGACTACCTACGCCATTTGCCCTTGAAACTGTTCCATCAACTCATCCAGCTCACGCAAATTTCGATAATGAATAATCAGTTTGCCGCGGCCTTTAGCATTACATTTGATGGCAACTTTTAAATGTAAGCGTTTCGAAAGTGATTCCTGCAGGCGGACGATGTCTGGGTCAGCGGGTTTCGCCGACTTGATCGTTGGGATTTCGTTGGCTTGCAGCTGACGAACCAGGGTTTCTGTTTCACGAACCGATAATTCACGCGTGATGATCAGGTTTGCGGTTTCTAATTGCACTGCTTCTGGCAGGGTAATTAGTGTGCGCGCATGGCCCATTTCTAATTGACCACGTTCTAGCATACTTTTGACTTCTTCAGGCAATGCTAACAGGCGCAGCAAGTTAGTGATGCTGGCACGTGATTTGCCAACCGCATCAGCTGCTTCCTGGTGGGTCATGCCAAACTCATCGATGAGGCGTTGGAGTGCCATCGATTCTTCAATTGGGTTTAAGTTTTCACGCTGGATATTTTCAATCAGCGCTATCGCTATGGCTGCTTCGTCTGGAATATGACGAATGATCACTGGAACTTCATTTAATCCAGCGAGCTGAGCGGCACGCCAGCGGCGTTCACCAGCAATAATTTCAAATTTATCGCCAACCGGGCGGACAATTAATGGTTGAATGACGCCTTGTGTACGAATGGAGCTGGCCAATTCTTCCAGACTTTGTGGATCAATATCACGACGCGGTTGATATTTGCCGCGCTGAATGAGTGTGACATCCATTTGTTGCATCGTATCGCCAGCAGCGATACTGTTGTCTGTATCTGCAGTCGAAACATCTGCGCCGGTGTAGGCAAGCAGTGCATCTAAAGATTTACCTAGGCCGCGTTTTTTTACCATAATGGAGTCCTGTCTATCTGTTCGTAAACATCTTAATCAATAGTGGGAGAAAATGGAATGATCTTACCACCTGTAGTCCGCGTTTTTTTTGCGATTGATTTATCAGATAGCATAAAGAGCCAACTTGCTACATATATAGACTCCTTGAGAAAGATTTCGAAATCAAATCAGATCCGTTGGTCACGACCAGAAAATTTACATATCACGCTGCAATTTTTAGCGGATGTGAAGAGTGAGCATATTGCTCTCATACTTGAACAGGTGCAGGCTGAGTTAATTGCCGCCACGCCAGCATTCAAGATCGTGTTACGAGATTTGCATTTATATCCTGATCCGCACCGTCCACGCGTGATAGTTGTGGACATAGCGCCGCAAGCAGCATTAGCCCGATTATCAGAAATGATCGGTAAGGGTATTCAAAAGGCTGGTTATGAGATTGAGAAACGAGCGTTCCGCGCGCATATGACGATTGGGCGAATCAAAACTGCACAAATGAATGCACTGAGCTTTCTGTCTGATGTGGCGCCGCCGTCGGTTGGTGAAATTAATATTGAGGAAGTCGTGTTGTTTCAGAGCGAGCCACATCCTGATGGCTCGCACTATATTCCTTTGCATCGTGTAGCGTTATGCCCAGCCTGATTTAGATGGCGTGAATCATGGGGCACATGATTTTCAAACCAGTGCGCTCATCGTATTTGCGGTGAATTTCTGAGCAAAGCGGAATGACCGTAATTTCAGCAGAAGGTCCGACGGTAGCATCCATGATATGGCCGCCGAATACTTGATATTGATCATCACCA
The DNA here is from genome assembly GCA_964636145.1 of uncultured Coxiellaceae bacterium. GTDB lineage: Bacteria > Pseudomonadota > Gammaproteobacteria > DSM-16500 > DSM-16500 > Aquicella. The sequence goes on along the minus strand of CAZWPD010000033.1, from coordinate 2,258 downwards.
ATGGCGGCATGAATGTGGGTGAAATATTGGCCATCAAGAACCGCAATATTGCCATTCAATGAGACTAATTCGAACATGCCGGTGAATAATTTAGTCTGATAGGTTTTGGTTTCCATATTGTAATAAGCAATGGTGACATCATCGAGTGCACCGAGGCCGCTGATGGAAGCAGACTCGAGTTTTGCATCTTGCGCGCAGCGTGTGATTGCCTCGAACAAGTTTTCTCCGATTTTGAGTGCGAGTATGAATGGTTGGTCGGAGCCAGCGACAATACTGCCAGAAGCGGAATCAATTACAGCGGGTTTATTGGACATGTGTAGACGCCAGGAAAAAGGTTGGAGACTTGGTTATAACAAATGAATCTATAAAAATCAAAGCTGTCTGCCAATAAACTCTTTTTGCTTGTGCGCGCATTTAAACTTAGAATGGCAAGAGCAAAATCCCAAACGAGTTACTGATGAAAGAAAAAATACATTTATTAAAGGGCGACATCACCCAGATTCAGGTTGATGCGATTGTAAACGCTGCGAATTCTTCCCTGCTAGATGGTTCTGGTGTTAACGGTGCTATTCATGCCGCAGCTGGCCCAGAATTATTGGCAGCTTGCCGCGAACTTGGCGATTGCGCGCCAGGACAGGCAAAAATCACCAAAGGATATCGGCTGCCAGCCAAATTTGTCATTCACGCCGTCGGACCAATCTGGCGCGGCGGTGCAAAAAGTGAAGCGAGTTTACTCGCAGATTGTTATTCATCAGTCATGAAGCTGGCACTGAAAAACAATATTAGAACAATCGCGTTTCCTGCGATTAGTTGTGGTATTTATGGTTATCCCATCAAGCAGGCATCTGAAATTGCCGTGAAAGAAGTATCACATTTTATCGCCATGCATCCTGAAATCGGGTCAGTAGATTTTGTTTGTTTTAGTGATGATGTTTATGACGCGTACGAACAAGCGATGGGAATGTTGCATCGCTAAAACAAGAGGTTGTTATGGTTGCCAGTATATTTCACGTTATGAAAGACCCGGTTCACGACACAATTCAATTTTCTTCGGAAGAAGACCGCTGGATCAAACCGTTTATTGATAGCCCGCAATTTCAACGTTTGCGCCACATCAAGCAAATGGGTTTAGGCGATTTAATTTTCCCGGGTGCAGTGCACACACGTTTCAACCATTGCATTGGTTGTTGTTATGTTGGCAGTCAGATCGCCAAGAAAATTGGCTTGAGTGCGGAAGATCGTCAATTGGTGATCATTGCCTGTTTGCTGCATGATATTGGCCACGGCCCGTTTTCGCATGCGTTTGAAGGCATCTTTCATAAAAGCATTATTCGTCATGAATTATGGACGCGCCATTTTCTCGCGGAATTTGAAACCGACGAATTTTTCGAGAGCTACAATAAACTCAATCCACGTGCGCCACTGAACCGCGACAAGTTTCGTTTGATTGCCGACATGATTATGCATAAGCCGGTCAAGAAGCACGTGCTCGCTGATATTGTTTCTTCACAGCTTGATGCCGATCGTCTTGATTATCTGTTACGCGATGCGCATTTCTGCGGCGTGCGTTACGGCGAATTTGATCTGCGCTGGATGCTGCATTGCATGACCATCGTCAAATCAGATGATGGCGACAGACTTGGCATTACGCATAAAGGTATTGGTGTCGTTGAGCATTACCTGATGGCGCGCCGCTTGATGGTTCGCAATATTTATCAGTTACAAAAGAAACTCGCGATTGAACATCTCATGATTCAATTATTTGCGACACTCGCGGAAAGTATGGAGCGTCACCCGCCGTTTGCCGAGTTTCGTCATACGCGTCTCGGCCAATTTTTGATGGCTGCAAACGCTTATAATTTAAGCGTGGAATCTGCCAAGCAGATTGATGAAATCAAACACAAATTCCTCGAAGATAATTATTCAAATTATAAAGACTTATGCGATTACGATGTGTTCGCACTGATTCGACAGTTATCGAATATGGATGACAACCATCCGGCCGTACAAATCGCTGATCGTCTGCAATATCGCAAAATGCCAAAGATCGTACGCCTTGATTATGCCGATCTCGAGTCCGTTGGCGTTGAGTTGCAAGAATTCAAATCCAAGCACCCTGCTTACCAAGACTGGCAGCTAACCTTGTTGCAGTCACCGCATCGTTCGTACAGCGGTGAGTATGATCCGATTCTGGTGGTCAATGAACAAGGTGTCATCAAGCCTATCGATGAATATTCAATCATGATCGATGCGCTTTC
>CAZWPD010000032.1:8177-26511 GCA_964636145.1 uncultured Coxiellaceae bacterium | reverse complement strand
GAACTTCAGCATTAATTGATTTACGCAACAACGCCTACTGCCAACAACTAGAGCCCCTCTTTCTGCATATATTCCGGCACCAGACAATTCCAGCCAAGCTCAGTGGTAATTAAATTTTTCAGTGCTTGTGCAGAGTCAGGCTCGCCGTGAGTGATAAACACTTTACTGGGTGCGCGCTTGAAGCTGGAAAGCCACTGCATCACCTCTTCAGAATCGGCGTGTGCCGACATATTTTCAAGCGAGACCACTTCCGCATTAATCGCTACATTTTCGCCAAGAATTTTAACGTTGCGTTCACCGCTCAAGATGCGTGCGCCGCGTGTTTCGGCAGCTTGATAACCGGTAAATAAAATTGTATTGCGTGCATAAGGCGCGAGAGTCTTCACGTGATGCAACACGCGGCCGCCGGTGATCATACCGCTCGCCGAAACAATAATTCTTGGTGTGGTCATCTCGGAAATGCGGCGCGATTCATCCGGAGTATTAACATAAGTCGCAACGTGGCATAAGCCATCAATTTCTTCTTCACTCAAACGATGTTCGTTTTTATAGCGCTTTAAAAGATGAGTCGCGCTCACTGCCATGGGGCTATCGAGATACACCGGCATATCGACGATGCGTTTGGCTTTTTTCAGGAGATATAAATAATAAAGCAGCATTTGCGCACGACCAACAGCAAACGCCGGCACCACAATAGAACCACCGCGCTCAATGGTGCGATTGATGACTTCCGCTAACTCATCCAGCGCCTCAGTCTTACCATGAGTACGATTACCGTACGTCGACTCAATCACCAGATAGTCGGCATCCGGCGCTGCATCTGGTGCTTTCATCAATAAATCATGCGGCCGACCCAAATCGCCGCTGAATAAAATCGATTTATCTTTATGTTGTAAATGAATTAATGATGAGCCAATGATATGGCCGGCTGGAAGTAGACTAAAACTGGTATCGCTATCCAGTTGTACAACATGATGATACGGATAAGAAACAAAGCGGTCTAATACACCAAGCGCATCGTTGACGGTATACAACGGCTTTGCCGGTTGGTGTTTGGAATAGCCGTGCTTATTGGCGTAAAACGCTTCTTCTTCCTGCAGATAAGCACTATCCGGCAAGAGAATATCGCATAAATCTTTGGTGCCATGAGTACACATCACATCGCCGGTAAAACCGTTTTTATGCAGCAGCGGCAAATAACCAGAGTGATCAATATGCGCGTGCGTGAGTATCACGCTCTGAATTTCTCGTGGATTGACCGGCAACGGGTTCCAGTTGCGCAAGCGCAATTCTTTCAAGCCTTGAAACAAACCGCAGTCGACGAGGATTTGCTGTGTAGGAAAATCCAGCAAATATTTTGAACCGGTAACGGTGCCGGCGGCGCCTAGAAAACTGATGTGCATGGTGAGCTCACTTCCCTGTCAATACGATGCGGACATTTTCAACTTCCGAGATATCGGCATCGGAATTATCCCAGACGCGAAAAGCGCCAGAGCTACATGATCATAGCAGAAATTTTAACGACCGCATCTCACTACCAGACCACATTTGATCTTCTGCGCAACTAGCCGTATATTTCGCATCTAAACTATATAAAAGGATGATCTCATGAAATACACCTCACATCTTGCCTGGAACCGCGGCGATGTCGCTTTCACGCCCAAGACTTACGACCGCACTCATAGTATCAAATTTGGCGGCGGCACAGAAATCGAAGGCAGTGCGGCACCAGAATTTTTAGGCAAAGCCGCATTAGTCAATCCGGAAGAATTATTCGTAGCCTCACTCTCCAGCTGTTTCATGCTAACTTTTATTTATCTGGCATGCACAAAGAATTTAGCGCTGGAAAGCTATACCGCCGAAGCGACTGGTATCTTAGGGAAGAATGCGGAAGGCAAAATGGCAATGACAGAAGTATCGATCAAACCAACACTCGTATTTGAAAACAACCAGCAGCCAGATGCAGCATTGTTACAGGATTTATTCCATAAAGCCCATGATATGTGCTTTATTTCCTGCTCAGTAAAAACCAAGGTTAGCGTTGATCACGAAGCGGTAACTGCTTAACAGCATTGTCCCGCGGTTTTAAGCCGCGGGACAATACAACAACTCTCTACGGTGTCTCGTCCACTTCCTTCAGCACCGGCACCAGGTGATGGCGCGCAAGACCGAGGCTCACAGCTAACGAGCCGGCAACATAAATAGAAGAATACGTACCAACCACGATACCAATCATCAACGCGAGTGAAAATCCATATAACAATGTTCCACCCATGAAAAACAGCGCCAACACGACAGTCAACGTTAAAGCTGAAGTCATAATAGTTCGGGACAGCGTTTGATTAATCGACAGATTCAATACTTCAAGGGTGTCAGCTTTGCGTAATTTTCGGAAATTTTCACGCACACGGTCATAAATAACAATCGTATCATTCAGTGAGTAGCCAATTACAGTCAACACCGCTGCGAGCGAAATTAAATTAAACTCGATACGGAAAAATGAAAACACACCAATGATAATGATAGGATCGTGCAGCAACGCGACTGTCGAACTAATCGCGAAGTACCAGCCAAAGCGAATGGCGATGTAAATCATGGTACCAAAGAGTGCGATGATAATAGCCAGCAAACCCTTGCTCGCCATTTCTGCACCAACTTGCGGCCCAATGTAATTCACCTGTTCCATTTTGGCACCCGGCAATGCCGCCAACACTTGTTTAACTATTTCAGCCTGCGCCTTGGCATCTTGGGCAATTTCAGTTTTATCTTTCGGCACCAGACTAATTAACACATCTTTAGAAGTACCGTAGCTGATAATAACGGCATCGCCAAAGCCAGCTTTTTCAAGATTTTCGTGAATGACTGCCAAATCAGCCGGCTGCTCGTAACTCAATTGCACCTGCGTACCACCAGTGAAATCAAGCCCCCAAGTCAACCCATAGATTGCCATGGAAGCCAGGGAAAAGATGATGGCAATGGTAGACAAAAGCGCTGCCCACTTACGCTGCGCCATAAAGTCAATTTTTGTATTATGTTTGAAAAATTCCATGGTCTTAGATTCCTATTGAGATATTTCTGGTGGTACCTCTGCCGTAAACCAGATTCACGAGCAAACGTGTTCCCAGAATCGCAGTAAACATCGATGTGATTAAACCGATGGTGATCGTGATAGCAATACCCTTGATCACACCAGAACCCAGACTAAATAAAATCATCATCACAATTAATGTCGTGATATTTGCATCGAGAATGGTGACAAATGCGCGCTCGTAGCCCGCATAAATACTCGCCTGCACACCGGCACCACGACGCAACTCTTCACGAATACGCTCGAAGATCAACACGTTTGCGTCAACCGCCATACCCATGGTCAACACAATACCGGCGATACCTGGCAGGGTTAAGGTCGCACCCAGGAGCGACAACAATGCCATGATCAAGATCAGATTCATCGCGAGAGCAAGATCAGCAAACAACCCCATCACGCCGTAGTAAGCCGCCATAAACACAATGACAAGTGCCAGACCGACTTCAACAGATAGCACACCCATGTGAATATTTTGTTTACCAAGACTTGGACCAACCTGACGCTCTTCAATAATAGTAACCGGAGCAGGCAAAGCACCAGCACGCAGCAAGAGTGCGAGCGTACGAGCTTCATTAGGACTGGTTAAGCCAGTAATCTGGAAATTCCCGCCCAGCGCACTTTGAATAACTGGCGCACTGATTATGCGTCGTTCAGTTTGATATTGAATGGTGCGTACACCGTTCTCAATTTTCGGTGTCGATTTTACTTCAACATAAACAATCGCCATCGGTTTACCGATGTTTTCTGCCGTCGTCTTAGTAAATAGACTTTCGCCCGCACCGCCAAGTCTGACTTGTACGTTTGGACGACCATCTTCACCGAAGCTTGAAGTTGCCGCGACAATCGAAGAACCACGCAATACGATCTGATTCTTCAATAATAACGGCTGATTGTGTAGCAGATAGAGCCGTGTATCTGGCGGTGTTGTACCAGAGGCCTGGGCAATTGCCGCATCGTGCTCGACATCCACCATGTGGAATTCCAGCGTTGCTGTTTTGCCTAAAATATTTTTAGCTTCTGCCGTATCTTGAATGCCAGGTAAATCGATGGAAACACGACTTTCGCCCTGTTGTTGCACCACCGCTTCTGAAACACCAAGCTCATTGACACGGTTACGCAAGGTGTTCATGGCCTGCTCGAGAATATCACTTCTCACCTTTATCAAAGCAGCCGGTGCCAACACGCCGCTCAGCGTATTGTTCGCGTTATTTCTTTCCCAAGTGAATTCGGAATAACGTCTGCTAACAAAGTCATAAGCCTGATCAAGATTATCAGCGTCACGAAATTGCAGCACAATTTTATCGTCTGCTTGACGGGTAATACCGGAATAGCGAATTTTACCTTCACGCAAGGCTTGGCCGATGCCGCGCAAATCACCTTCAATGCGCTGCTGCATCACAGACTTCACGTCTACTTGCAACAGAAAATGTACGCCACCGCGCAAGTCGAGACCAAGACGCATTGGCACAGCACCGATTGATTTCAGCCATTCAGGTGTTGCTGATGACAAGTTTAATGCCACCAGATAATTATCGCCCAATGCTTGTTGCAGCACATCTTTAGCTTTCAACTGCACATCGGTAGAGGCGAAACGAAACAGAAAACGTTGATTCTGGAAACTAACATCACGATAAGTAATGTCAGCTTTTTGCAACGCTGTTTCTGCCGTTTGCAAGGCATTATCATCGACAACCACCGCATCATTACCCATAACCTGAACAGCAGGGAATTCGCCGTACAAGTTTGGTGCGGCGTAAATAAATGCCGTAACGACAACAATGATAATTAAAATATATTTCCAGAGCGGATTACTATTGATTGGTCCTGCCATGAGCGCTCATCATCCTGTGAGTGATTAGTTATTCAATTGATTTGATCGTGCCCTTTGGTAGCACACTGACGACCGAAGATTTTTGCATGATAATTTCGACATCGTTTGCAACTAGCAATGTCAGGAATTGATCATTCAGTTTAGCAATGCGGCCAATCACCCCACCTGAGGTCATGACTTCATCACCTTTTGCCAGAGACGCAAGCAGAGTTTGTTGCTCTTTTGCACGCTTGTTTTGCGGACGCCAAATGGCAAAATAAATAAAGATAAAAAAGATCAGAAACATGACAACAAGAGAAGTGGGGCTTTGTTGTGCGGCTGCAGGAGCGGCACCATCCGCGTAAGCTGGACTGATTAATACATTTAATAACTGTTCCATTATGAGTCACCTTAGATTACATTGTGCGTAATTATATGCGCTTTCCTTGTCTCGTGAAACCCTTAAAAATAGGCATTTTAGTCAATAATTTAATACTCTGCTAAGCTTCGCGGACTAGAATCGCAACCAATAAATGAATCATCACGCGCGACGCGAGGAATGTGTAAATGTTCGACAGACTATTCGGAAAAAAACAGGAAATTTCTCCTGACGCGCTGCGCAAGCAGAAATTACTCGCAGACCTGGCAAAAGATGCCGAAGAGGCAGCCAAAGAGGCGGAGCTTACCGGTCGCCGCGTATTTCGATTAAAACACAAAAAAGGTGAAGATGATGCCACGCGTCCGCTGCGCTTCATCACTGTCGGCTGTCAAGGCAGCGGCGACAAACACCAACTCGAAGTTGCGCGCCTCATGAATGAGTTATGTGCAGACCCCGCGACCAGACCAGATTTTATTTTGATTCTCGGCGACAATGTTTATGACTGGGGCGCCGACTCCGCCACCGATCCAAATATTCGCAAATGTTTTGACGACATTTATCTACGACCCGAATTCGAACATCTGCGCAATATGCCATTCTTCTTTATCCTTGGTAATCACGACGGCAATCTTCAGAATCCGAACATGGCTAGACTGCATCCTGGATCAGGCACAATGCTGAAACCCGAATCTGGCATCAAGCGCAGTATGCATGAAGTTGCACACTCGCTGATAACAGACGAGAAATATGATTTTGAAATGAAGAAACACATCTATCAAATGCCAGCTCTGCATCTTGGCGATCTGCCTGCATACAATATGCCCCGGCGTTATTATTCGCTCATTGCTGGTGAGACCCAGATTTTCTGCGTGGATTCGAGTACATATGTGAAAGACTATCTGGATCTGGCCATGAACCCGAATACCATGAATGCCACCAACAACCAAGCTGCCTGGCTCGCTGAAGAAGTGGCAAGCGCTAAAGCCGCAGGTCGCAAAATTATTCTTGCGCAGCATCATCCAATTTATACACCAGGCAAGCGTGCGTATCACAATGATCTCGGCATTTATCTTAGCAAACCAGAAATCGAACTATTACCGCAAATTTTTGGTATGCAAGCGGAAGAGACGACACCGTACAACACCTTCCTGACTGCCTGCCTGCAACAACAACATCTGGAGTTTGACCTGACACTCGCCGCACACGATCACAATATGTATTACTACAATAATAAAAATGATGCGGATGCTGATTATAAAATTTGTCAGGTAACCGCCGGTGTCGGCGGTGGCCCACTGCAAGAACGTTCCAAGTTCACTGAACAGCATAATATGGGCTGCTTCATGAAAAAACACGGACTCGCCGTCATCAGTCACACGCCCAAAGCTGACAAGTTTGATATTACGCTCCACACCTCCAACCACCAACATCACTTCGAATTCAACACCGACTCTCCGGAAGCCATCCTGCACTTCCACCCGGATAACACGGAAACTGGATCCATTAAGCGCTTTCATCGCGTTATTGAAAGTGCGATTAATGAGTATCTCTCATTTCTTGGGGATAAACAGGAAGACCGGAACGGTGACTTTTTGAAGAAAACCAATAACCTTAGCCATGGCAAAGAAGGTGCCGAACGTGCACACACGATCTGGGCCCACATCAAGCAAGCACAAGTAAAGCCTTACACGCGCATCGTCCATGAGATTTACGAATTAGTCCGATGGCAAAATCCATTCACAAGTCCAGCACCGCATTCGCTAATCACCCTACTCGATAAACACATGGTGGCAGAATACGGTTCCACCATAGAAGAGTTCGTGGCGAACATCGACAACCCAAGTTATGACTCGGGCAACGAAGCTGACTCTGAAATGGCTCCTGCACCTTATGATGAAATCATTGCGACAACAAACTTGCTAGCTGATTTCGATATTGAGATCAAACCCAGATTCTAACGGTCTTGTCTTTCCATCCACATCGCATCGCCATAGCTGTAGAAATGATATTTCTGTGCGACAGCTTCTCGATACGCATTCATGACACGATCATACCCAGTAAAGGCACTCACCAGCATCAGCAGGGTTGACTCTGGTAAGTGCATATTGGTAATCAGTGCATCAGCGCAGCGGAAGGTATAGCCGGGATAAATGAAGATACTGGTTTCACCATCGTAAGGTGCAATTTCACCGCTTTGACTGGCGGTTTCCAGTGCGCGCAAGCTGGTGGTACCAACGGCAATCACACGATTACCACGTGCTTTGGCAGCTCGAATTTGCTCACATAAACTTTCAGATATCGTCAAGTATTCTGCGTGCATTTGATGTTCGTGAATATTTTTGACGCGTACCGGCTGAAAGGTTCCGGCACCAATATGCAGCGTTAGGTATCCCATCTCCACGCCTTTCGCTTTCATTGCCTGCATCAACTCTTCGTCAAAATGGAAACCGGCAGTTGGCGCCGCAACCGAACCTTTATGACGTGCATATACCGTCTGGTAACGTTCTTTATCTGTCTCTTCTGCCTCGCGACGCATATACGGTGGCAACGGAATCTGGCCGATTTCTTCAATCACATCAAGAATGGTTTTGCTGGTTGATGCATATCTCAACTCATAAAAATTACGTACGCGCCCCATTACCTGTAATTGGACATTATTCGGAAATAATAAAAAATCGCCGGTACGCGGCGGCTTACTAACGCGCAGCTGCGCGAGAATGCGATCGGTGCTCAACACCCTTTCCACTAAAATTTCGGCAATGCCGCCTGTGCTTTTCTGCCCAAAAATACGAGCGGGAATGACACGCGTGTCATTGAATACCAGCAAATCACCGGGGTTCAGTAACTGGATAGATTCATGAAATTTCATATGTGCAAGGTTGTAGCCATCACCGAGACATAGCAGACGGCTTTCGCTGCGCTTCGCGGCGGGATATTTGGCGATCAATTCTTCGGGCAAATCAAAATGGAAGTCGGATAATTGCATATAATTCTTATTATTATTGTGGTTAGAATTCGTGCGTAGTTTACCGTATGAGTGGGCGGGGAAAAAGCGGAATTTCGCAAGTTGGGATATAAGCTAACTTGTTGATATTCTCATATTTTTTTGATAATAAGGCCGAAGGCCGCTTTTATATAGCCCGGGGTAAGGCGTGTTTTTTACGCCGCCACCCCGGGATGAATACACGAAAGAACCTAGCGCTGAAAGCGCGACTCCCGTTTCGCATCGCGCTTTCAGCGCTCAGTATACATTCACATTCTTAACCCAGGGTGGCGGCGTAAAAAACACGCCTTACCCTGGGCTAGCGACAGGCCTTCGGCCTTAAAAGCATTCTAATCAAATATTAAGATATAAAATAATATCAACAACTTAGCCAACCCCTTTCTTACCCATCCTCGCCTATACTTAAATTGACCACTTAAACCGGGGCACAATTCATGTTACATAATGGCGATAATGATAATGATAAAGAGCCTGCACTTCCCAAGCTCGTAAAATACCACCCCTGCGGTTATCGGGCTGACACAAACCAGAAACAGAGAACCTTAGAAATTATCCAACATCTTGATGAAGGTGGATTCGGGCAGGTGGTGTTAGCCAAGGATGAATGCGGAAAACCGTTTGCCATCAAAATTGGCCGGGTTTCAAAGTTAGAAAAATTATTTTTACGCTCATGTAACGAATACTACGGGAAGGGCGTCATCAAAGCAGGTGAAAAACAGCTGACCTTTCATGTCATGAAACTGCGCGGCAACACTAACCTCATGCAAATGATTCGTCAGTCGATTCAGAACGGCAACAAAATCACTAGTGCACAAACCGTGGAAATCATTCAAGGGTGCGTCCGCGAGCTGCTAGATCTCCATAAAAAAGGTTATTCGCATAATGATGTGCAAGCTAAAAACATCACCATGAATGATGAAGGCGAAATATTTATTGTAGACTACGGCACCCTCAGTAAATTGGAATCTGATCACAAAGACTTTAAATATCTTAAAAACAATGTCTGCCCGCTACTAGCCGCCATTGCCGATGTTGTTGATCAGAAAGAGCTACTACAGTTGCTGGATGATATGGTCGACAGTCGCTGCGGATGTATTGAGAAGGATGTGGTGCAAAAATTACTTGCTCAGCATCAATCAAATATTGCTTCGCTCAGCCCCAGCAGAATGCTTAACGTATTCCAACTATTTTCCGAGCGGCCAGACGTGCGATTACTTCATGAAATGGAGAAAGCTCCCAACGATTATCGCCGGTTTATAATCGCTAATAAATTTGTCCAAGAGAATCCGGATCACAACTTATCCAGACTCCTCTCGGCGGCAGCGAAGCGAAGTTACTCATTGCCGACGCTGAAATAGGTCAATCACGAACTAATCTCGCTTTAACTGCTGCGTAAACTCCGGCATTTCGAGAACATCTTTATCACTTGGTACGTACGAGTTGGCGTGCGGATCCCTAGAAGGCTGGGGTATAAAAAAATAGGCGATTACCGTAAGCACCACAATAATGGCGAACATAATGTGCATGCGCTTGCGCGGGGTAAGAATAGGCAGTTGTGAGAGGTAAAGAGTCAAAGCGATACCGGGAATTGATGTAAAAATAGGGAGTTGGCCGGGGTCCCGTCCACCGGCTATGACGAATGCCACCAGCCCACCGAGAGTCATCCCCAAATTCAAGGCAACAATAAACAATACTGGGGCAATAAATTTATCTGGAATGCGCAGCATGACGTTACCTGCATTAAAATTAGTCCATCCCCCATTGTATGGAATGCAACTCAGACTGTCTATCAACAGAAGAACTTTGAATACAGTAACTGCGCGCTTTCAGCGCTCGTTCTACATTCACATTCTTAACCCAGGGTTACGGCGCATAAAGCGCGCCTGACCCTGGGCTATGAAACAGGCTTTCAGCCTGTTAAAGAGAGATTCTTGTGAGTCAATTGTACTGCGGAGACATAATGATGATATGTGCAATGAACTCTCCAGGTGTTTGGGAGATGTGTCTGCACACGTAAATATATGTGTTGTGTTAACAATGATGACAACGCATCAACGAGGCCGTAGGCCTCATACTAGCCCAGGGTTAGGCGCGCTTTACGCGCCGTAACCCTGGGAAGTGAAAATCGTATCAATTTTTATATCTCAAATGGCATTGAGCGCTGTAAGCGCGAACTGCCAATTTTAGCAACGACAGATCTACCCCACCGAAATACGGCAAAGATCAATTACCGAGCTCGGTAAAATACCGAGGATCAATGCGGCGGTGCCATTGATACTAATAGCAGCCAGCATGCCGCGTGATAAATAAATGTGAGAGTTTGCATCGGCATGTGGTTCTTCAAAATACATGAGCATGACAACGCGCAGATAATAATAAACACCAACCAGTGCAAACACGAGTGCAAGTGCCGCAAGCCAGACATAGCCTGCTTGCACAACTGCTTCGAGTAAACCTAATTTGGCAAAGAAACCGACTGTCGGCGGCACACCGGCCATGGAGAATAATAATAACAACATCATGAAGGCGAGCCACGGATTACGCGCATTCAAGCCGCGAAAATCTTCGAGCTTGTCGAACTCTACTCCAGAACGGCCAAGAATGGTGATAATCGCAAACGCACCAGCCACCACTAACACATAAGTAGCAATATAAAACATTGCCGCGGAATAACCAGTGGATGAGTTAGGACCAGCCAAAATACCTAACAAGGCATAGCCAACGTGGGCAATCGAAGAATACGCTAACATGCGTTTGATATTGGTTTGCGCGATGGCAATCAAATTACCAAATAGCATGGAGGCAATGGAAATGACGATTAACATCGGTACCCAGCTGGCCTGCAATCCTGGTAATGCTTGCTGCAAAATACGCACGCTGATGGTGAATGCCGCTATTTTTGGCGCTGTCGCAATGAACAATGTGGTTGAGGTTGGTGATCCCTGATAAACGTCTGGCACCCACATATGAAATGGAACGGCACCGAATTTGAATAACAGACCGGCAATGATAAACACCATCGCCGTCAATGCAGCTGCATCATGACGATCAGCAAGAACGCTCGCAACGGTGTGCAATTCAATGCTGCCAGTCAAGCCGTATAGCAAGGAAATTCCGTAGAGCAAAATACCGGATGCAAGCGAGCCTAGTACAAAATATTTCATGGCTGATTCAGAAGCATCGGCCGATTCTTTGTACATGGCAACCATGGCATATAAACACAGCGATGATAATTCCAGGCCAAGAAAGATCGTTAAGAAAGTATTGGCTGAAACCATGATGGATAAACCGATCATGCTCAATAAGCCGAGCAAATAATAGTCGCTCGTGTCAATGTTACGTGACTTGATATAGTCGCGCGCGTAGGCAAAAGCAAAAAAGCTGAAGAGGAAAATACAGAGCTTACTTAACACCGCGAGCTTATCTACAACGTAATGTCCACTGAACGTGATGATCGGCGTGGGATATTCACCGTATTGCAACACGGTCAGCAAAAACGCGCCAGCAACCGCGCCCTGAATCAAGGCATAGGTGACAAAGCGATAACGCGCCGTTACAAATACATCGACGATTAAAATGACACACGCCATGCTGAGCAAAAATATCTCGGGCAGTGCGGAAGAAAATTGCGGTATGGTAAATTCCATCGTTATCCTCGATCTCTATAAATACATTGTCTGCGGCGCATTCATCGCCAATTCCGGCGGTAAGCTTTGCAACAACAAATGTCCAATCGTGACGCGTAAAATTTTGATGACCGGCTCAGGATAGAGGCCAAGAAAAAATACACCCGCCGCCAGCAAAATATAATTAAACTTTTCCAGATAAGTCATATCAGGAAATTCTGCGACATGATCATTGGCAACAGGCCCGAAAAATACGCGCTTATACATCCAGAGCGTATACGAAGCACTTAACACCAGCGTCAACGAAGCAAATAAGGCCACCATGAAATGCGATTGCAAGGCACTCATGATAATCATGAATTCACCGACAAATCCGGCCGTACCTGGCAAGCCAACGTTCGACATGGCAAATAACATAAAGAACGCGGCAAACATCGGCATGGTATTGGCCACACCGCCGTAATCTTTAATCTGACGACTATGATTATGCATACGGTCAGCCAGCATACCCACCCCAAGGAACATGGCACCCGAACCGAATGCATGCGCGATCATTTGAATCACCGCACCCTCGAGACTCATGTAAGCATTTTGCAATGAGTTGGTATCTGCAACGATATGGTAGACCATAAAACAACCTAGCGTTGCAAAACCCATGTGAGCAATCGATGAATACGCGATCAGCTTTTTCATATCGGTTTGCACAATGGCAATCACACCAATATAAACAATCGCAATCAGCGAGAGCACGATCATCACCCAGGCATATTTCTGACAAGCAAGCGGAGTAATTGGCATGCTAAAACGGAAAAACCCATAAATACCGAGCTTTAACATTAACGCCGCCAACACCACGGAACCACCGGCAGGCGCTTCAGTATGCGCATCTGGCAGCCAGGTATGCAGCGGCCACATCGGCACTTTCACCGCGAAGGCCAGCAAAAATGCAACAAACAACCATTTTTGTGTGGCAAGTCCCAGCGGCAATCCGTAAAAGTTCTGGATCATGAAGCTGCCGGTTTGGTTGTAGAGATAAATCAAGGCAACCAACATCAGGATGGAGCCAAGGAAGGTAAACAGGAAGAACTTGATCGATGCATAAGAGCGATTCGTGCTACCCCACATACCAATCGAAAGATACATGGGAATCAACATACCTTCCCAGAATACATAGAACAAAATGGCATCCATCGCACAAAACACACCAACGATCATGCCCTGAATGATCAAGAACGCCGCCATGTATTGCGCAACACGCACCTTAATGAAATGGCAACCAGCCACGACCACCAGCAAACCGGTAAAGTTGGTTAACACCACCATTAAGAGTGAAATACCATCCACACCCATAGCGTAGTGAATTTGATAGGCTGAAATCCACAAATGATCTTCCATGAATTGCATGTCGTATCGACTTGCATCAAAGCCCAAACATAAAGGTATGCAGAGCAGTAAGCTGATCACCGTCACCGCAACGGCAATACCCCGCGCAACATTCGCGTTTTTATCACCACCAGTGCAAAGAACCATCACGCCGCCTAAAAACGGCAGCCACGTTAACATCGTCAACAGGGGAAGCTGTTCAAACATAATTATAATCCCCAAGCAAAATAAACAAGAAACGCCACCATACCCAATACCATCGCCAACGCGTAGTGATACAGGTAACCCGTCTGAATCCTGCGCACCGTCTTAGCGACAAAGCGCACCAACGCACCGGATCCATTCACACAAAAACCATCAATGAATTTCACATCGCTGACGTCGTAGAAAAGATGTCCGGTATCTTGCGTGCCATGTACCAGCACGATTTGGTTGAAATCATCAAAGCCAAATTTGCGCTGCAAGATTCGATACAACAATGAGAAACGATGTGCAGCCCACACCGATAATGCTGGACGATATGCGGTAAATAACCAGGCAGTCACGATGCCGGCGATAGAAATCCAGAACGTAGCCGTTGCACCAGCGTGCAAGGCCATTTGTACCGCACCGTGATATTCCTCAGCAAGGTGCGCCATGACGTGATGTTCTGGTAACACAAAAATGGTATTGCCAAGCAAGGTCTGGCTGGCAAATAACATGCGGTAAATCATCATCTGCCCCGCAATCACACTTGGGATCGCCAACAACACTAACGGCAGCCACACCACCCATGATGCCTCTTTAACATGAGAGCGTGTTTGCTCATCCATGCGTGGTTTAGTATGAAAGGTCATGAACAAGGCACGGAAGGTATAAACTGGTGTCACAAACGCGCCGGCCAATACACACCAATACGCATACCCGGCACCCGGCATCTGGCTGAATTTCACCGCCTCGATAATCATATCTTTCGAATAAAAACCAGAGAATGGCGGAATCGCACACAGCGCCAAACTGCCAATCAGGAAAGTTGCGTATGTCACTGGTAATAATGATGCGAGACCACCCATCTTACGCATGTCTTGTTCGTGATGCATGGCGATGATCACAGAACCAGCAGCAAGGAATAACAAGGCTTTGAAAAATGCGTGGGTAATGAGATGGAAAATTGCCGCATCGTAAGCCGAAGCACCGAGTGCTACCGCCATATATCCCAATTGCGAGAGCGTTGAATAAGCAATCACGCGTTTAATATCATTTTGGACAACAGCAAGTAAGCCGGTAAAAAATGCCGTAGTGCCGCCGAGAATTAAAATTAAACTAAGAATAGTTGGCGAGTATTCAAAAACGGGCGACATGCGAGCAACCATATAAATACCAGCCGTCACCATGGTTGCAGCGTGAATCAGCGCTGAAATGGGTGTTGGACCTTCCATCGATTCTGGCAGCCACACGTGCAACGGTACTTGCGCCGACTTAGCCATGGCGCCAATAAATAGTAACAACGCAATCACAGTGATCGCAGAAGGCGAAAACCCGGGAACGATTTCAATGGTCTTGCCAACCATGGCCGGCACTTGATAGAAAATATCCGCGTAATTCAGCGAACCAAAAATCAGTAACACCACAGCGATGCCGAGAATAAAGCCAACGTCACCAATACGATTCACTAAAAATGCTTTGAGACTGCCGAAATTGGCCGCTTCGCGCTTAAACCAGAAACCGATTAATAAATAAGAAACAAGACCAACCCCTTCCCAGCCGAAAAACATCAGCAGTAAGTTATTGGCGAGCACCAACACCAACATCGCGAAAGTAAATAATGAGACATAACTAAAAAAGCGCTGGTAGCCAGGGTCGTCTTGCATGTAACCAATGGTGTAAATGTGCACCATGAAGGAAACGAACAACACGATCATCATCATGCAGACGCTAAGACGATCCACCAAAAACCCAACATTAAAATTCAAGATGCCGGAATCTGCCCAAGTATAAAATACATGGTCAACTGCCGGTGCGGCGTGCAAAACAACAGCATTAAACAGATAGCAAGACAGGAAAAACGCCGCACCAATCATGAATACGGCCACACGGTGTGTCCAGGTGGTTCCGAGAAGCTTGCCCAGCAAACCAGCGATCAGTGCGCCAACTAATGGCAGCATGGTGATCAGTAGCGCTACTTGTATGATGACATTATCCACAATCATTATCCTTTCAAGACATCAAGATCTTGTACTTCAATAGTGCCGCGCTTGCGATACAAGACCACGAGAATGGCAAGCCCAATCGCAGCTTCAGCTGCTGCCACGGTTAATACAAAAAAAACAAAAACTTGGCCGACGGTGTTACCGAGAAAATGCGAGAAGGCGATGAAGTTAGTATTCACTGCCAGTAAAATCAATTCGATAGACATCAAGACCACAATTAAATTTTTGCGATTGAGTATGATGCCGGCAACGCCGAGGGCAAATAAAATGGCGGCGAGCGCTAAATATTCAGTAAGTGGAATCATCACTCACCTCCTGATTGCGAGGGTTTTGGTTCAGACGGCATTTTCACCAGACGCACGCTGTCTTCACGACGCACGGCAATCTGGGCAGATGGGTTTTGTACTTTACGGCGTACCGGACCGCGAAATGTCAGGGTAATAGCTGCGATGATTGCAGCGAGCAAGATCACACCAGAAATTTCAAATGGATAAGCGTATTCGGTATATAAGACATCACCAAGTGCCGAAATATTACTGTAATCAGCCGCTGCACCTGCAGGAATTGCAATCGCTCCAAAAGCAGTATTGCCGACAGCTTTTAACATGACAATCATGAGCAAAACGACTAATAACAAACCAAATGGCAGATATTTGACGAAACCACCAACTTTTTGTTCGCGGTCAATATTCAACATCATGACCACAAACAGGAACAAGGTCATCACCGCACCGACGTAAACGAGTAATAAAATTAGCGAGAGAAATTCGGCATTGAGAATCATCCAAACGCCAGCCATCGCGAAAAAGGTCACAACGAGTGACAAGACACTGCGCACCGGGTTTCTTGCGGTGATGACGAATAGTGCTGACACGACTGCGACAGCAGCAAACAGATAGAAGATTGCATGTATGGAAAGTTGTTCTAGCATTTATATATTCTCTTTATTACAAAACCGTGAACCTGACAGGCATCCAAACTCGAGCTTCGCTGCAACGTTAACGTCTGGATTGCTTCGTCGCAAAAAGCGCTCCTCGCAATGACGAGCGATCATCTATACGGACTATCTTCCGCTCTATCCTTCGCAATCTGCTCTTCGTACTTGTCGCCAATTGCCAATAGCTTGTCTTTCGTCATGATGTTCTCACCACGTTCTTCAAAGTGGTAATCATGCAAATTCGTCAAAACAATAGAATCGACCGGGCAGGCTTCTTCACAAAAGCCGCAATAAATACATTTGAATAAATCGATTTCATACTTGGTGGTACGGCGCGAGCCGTCTTCACGCGGTTCTGAATCGATAGAAATCGCCAGTGCCGGGCACACTGCTTCGCATAATTTACAGGCGATGCAACGCTCTTCGCCATTTGGATATTTGCGCAATGCGTGCAAACCGCGAAAACGCGGTGACACCGGTGTTTTTTCTTCCGGATATTGAATTGTAAATTTCTTCTTCCAGAAATATTTGCCCGTGACCCGCATACCAACCAGCAAGTCAAACAGAGTAAAACTTTTTATATATCGCACTATGCGTTGCATCATGATTTTGTCACCACGTTAACTTATCCTGCAAACCAGGGGCTAATCTGAAACTTCACGGCGAAAGCAATCAAAATTACCCACACCAGTGTAAGAGGAATGAACACCTTCCAGCCTAATCGCATGATTTGATCGTAGCGATAGCGCGGGAATGTGGCCCGGAACCATAAATAACAATAAAGGAAGAAACTGATTTTAACGAGCAACCAGATTGGCCCTGGCACCCATGCCGTCAAAGAATCAAGCAACGGGACACCCTGAAATGGTGACAACCAACCGCCTAAAAACATAATGGAAATGAGTGCAGAAATCAGCACCATATTCGCGTATTCGGCAAAGAAGAATAAGGCAAACGTCACGCCGGAATATTCAACGTGGAAGCCGGCTACCAGTTCTGACTCGCCTTCAGAGACGTCGAATGGTAAGCGATTGGTTTCAGCAACACCGGAAATCCAGTAAATGATAAAGAGTGGGAATAATGGCAAAAGATACCAATGCCAGATACCACCGTTTTGCGCATTAACAATAGTGGTGAAATTCAACGAACCCGCCGCCATCATCACACCAATCAAACAAAAGCCCATGGCAATTTCATATGAAATGGTTTGTGCGGCCGCGCGCAACGCACCAAACATGGCGTATTTAGAATTAGACGCCCAACCGGCAATAATTATTCCGTACACGCCTAGCGATGAAACCGCAAAGGTGTAAAGTAAACCGGCGTTCAAATTAGCAAGCACTACACCTTGATCAAACGGAATCACTGCCCAACCTATCAAAGCAGTACCAAAGCTGATCATGGGTGCAATGACAAACAAGAATTTATTAGAGGCCGTCGGCACAATAATTTCTTTGGTCAGCAATTTAATCGTGTCGGCGAAAGGCTGCAGCAATCCACCAGGTCCAACACGGTTAGGCCCGAGACGTACGTGCATATAACCAATAACTTTGCGCTCAAAATAAGTGAGATATAACACAATCACAATCAGACCGATAATGATGGCGGCAATCTTAACTACAATCAGAGCAATGACTAATAAAGCCTCTAACATCTTTGCTTACGCCTTTTGAATTTCTATTTTGTCGAACAATCCACCGAGGACAATCGCTGTGTTTCTCGCCCCGGCAACCCAGGCAGCATCTCTGGCAATGCGGATATCACAAAGGAGCGGTAATTCAACACCAGCATCACCTTGTTTCACAATGACACGACCGCCGTCTTGTAATTGATATTTCTTTGCAGTTTCTGGATGAATGCGCACGCAACTGACATCGCCTTCCATCACTTCCTGTGCTTTTTGTAACGCACCAGCACG
>CAZWPD010000032.1:1541-8077 GCA_964636145.1 uncultured Coxiellaceae bacterium | reverse complement strand
GCCATGCCGGTGAAACTTTGCCACTGACCAGAAGCATTTACAAACGTGCCTGATGTTTCGGTAAAAGCTGCAATTGGTAAAATGACATTCGCATGTGCTTCTAACACTGGATTCTTGTACATTGATAATGCAACAACAAATTTGGCCTGATTCATGGCATTCACGGCAGTTTCGGCATTCGCACAATCAAACTCAGGCTCAACATTTAGCAACACATAGGCCTGGCGCGGGTTGGCTAACATCCCGGTTGCAGTTAAACCTTCAGTCTTGCTGCCATCAGCCTGACGATGTGGAATAGCACCAGCAAGCCATGCACCGGCTGCGTTCGCACCGTCTGTCATCAAGCTGAGTGAGCCATTAGTTAAGGCTGCAATTTGGCTGGCAACATAACGTAATTCTGCGGCCTGCGGATGTTGCATCGCGAGCGCACCAATGATCAACGCAACTTTGTTCTTGCCACGTAATAATTCTGCAAAGGCGAGACTTTCGGCATCGGCTGGTTCGTGCTTCAAGGCTTTTAAAATTGACTGTAATGACGTCAGCATGTGTTGCGGAGCTGTAATTTGCTTGGCACTGACTTTGAAGTTAAAAGCGTAATCCACAGGATTAACAGCCAAAACCACCGCACCGTTACGATTCGCCTTGCGCAAGCGTAACGCCGCAATCGGCTGTTCTTTTTGCAAATTCGATCCTATCAACACCACAGCATCGCACGTCACCAACTCATCCATCGACACAGCAAGACCTGGGTGGACGGAAAACGCATCTTGATCGCGTGTATCGGTTTCACGTAAACGGTAATCAATATGATGGCTACCCAAACCGCGCATTAACTTTTGTAGCAAATAAAATTCTTCGGTTGTGGAATTAGGCGAAGCGAGCGCACCAACCTGATCAGCACCGTGTGCTGCGATCACCGCATGAATACCAGATGCCGCCACCTCAAGCGCGTGCTGCCATTCTACCGCACGCCATTTGCCGTCAACGCGCACCATCGGTTGATCAAGACGATCTGAGTGATAAAGACCGGTATAACTGTAACGATCACGATCTGCAATCCAGGTTTCATTGATAGCATTATTTTCACGTGTCACCACACGCATGACTTTGCCGTAGCGCGTATGCACGTTGATATTAGTGCCCATGCAATCATGCGGGCTGATCGATGGTGCTTGATCGAGTTCCCATGCACGCGCCGTAAAACGATACGGCTTCGAGGTCAGCGCACCAACCGGACAAAGATCAATGATATTGCCAGAAACTTCAGACTTAATAGCATGTTTTACATATGTGCCAATTTCAGTGTTTTCGCCACGGAAGGTTGCGCCCATTTCACGCATACCGGCAATTTCATCACCGAAACGCACGCAACGCGTACAGAATATGCAACGTGTCATATCGGTCGCAATCAGCGGACCAATATCTTCATCTGCCACGGAACGCTTACATTCATTATATTCAGAATGTCCTGAACCATAGCCCATGGATAAATCTTGCAATTCACACTCACCACCTTGATCGCAGATCGGGCAATCGAGGGGATGATTAATCAGTAAAAATTCCATGACTGCGCGTTGCGCGGCAATGGTTTTTTCTGATTTGGTAAATACTTTCATGCCAGGCATCACTGGTGTGGCGCAAGCTGGCAGCGGCTTTGGCGCTTTTTCTACTTCAACGAGACACATGCGGCAGTTAGCAGCAACTGACAAATGCTTGTGATAACAAAAGCGCGGGATATAAATACCAGCTGCATCTGCGACCTGAATCAACATTTGATTAGGCTGTGCCGTTAATTTTTGTCCGTCAATTTCAATTTCGATGTCGGCCATGTTAACCCCTACTCCCCACATCCCGGCATACAAGTGCCGTGTTCGACGTGATACACAAATTCATCATAAAAATGTTTCAGACAACCACCGACAGGCCAGGCCGCTGCTTCACCAAAAGCACAAATCGTGCGACCTTCCATATTTTTTGCGGCGCGGCGCAGCGTCTCAATGTCTTCCATCTTGGCGCGACCCGCCTCAATATCACTGACCAATCGGTATAACCAACCGGTGCCTTCACGACACGGTGTGCATTGACCGCAAGATTCATCTTGATAAAAACGCGATAAACGTCGCAGCATTTTCACGATACAGACCGTTTCATCCATCACAATTACTGCACCAGAACCAAGACCGGAGCCTGCTTTCTGGATGGAATCAAAATCCATATCCAGCGTCATCATGATGTCGCCAGGAATAATCGGCATGGACGAGCCACCCGGAATAACTGCCTTTAATTTACGACCGCCGCGCACACCGCCAGCCATCGCCAATAAATCTTTAAACGGTGTACCAAGCGGTACTTCATAATTGCCCGGACGATTCACGTGTCCCGTTACCGAAAATATTTTACAACCGCCGTTATTTGGCTTGCCTAAACCCAGAAACCATTCCGGACCCTTTTCCATAATCACTGGAATGGATGCGAATGTTTCAGTGTTATTAATAGTGGTTGGACGACCGTATAAACCATAAGCGGCCGGAAACGGCGGCTTGAAACGCGGTAACCCACGCTTGCCTTCCAGTGATTCCATCAATGCGGTTTCTTCGCCGCAGATATAAGCACCAGCACCGAGGTGCGAATACAATTCGAAATCAAAACCTGAACCCAAAATATTTTTACCGAGCAAACCGGCAGCTCGCGCTTCATTGAGCGCTGCTTCAAAACGTTCGAACGGTTCCCAGTATTCGCCGCGGATATAGTTGTAACCCACCGTTGCACCCATGGCATAGGCACCTATCATCATGCCCTCAATCACTTGATGTGGATTGAAGCGCAAGATATCGCGATCTTTACAAGTGCCAGGCTCACCTTCATCGGAATTGCATAATAAGTATTTCTGACCCGGCATATCGCGACGGATAAAACTCCACTTCATGCCAGTAGAAAAGCCGGCACCACCGCGTCCGCGCAAGGCAGCTGCCTTGACCGCCTCTACTACCTTCTCTGGCGGCGTTTTTTCCTGGAGAATCTTTTTCCATTGCGCATAACCACCAGCGCTCAAGTAAGTCTCCATGGTCCATGGCTTATCCAGATTTAAAGTGCGAAAACAAATTTCATTCGCCATGTGCTGACTGCCTCATTACGTTAAAGTCGCCAAAATTTCGTCGATTTTTTCCGGCGTAAGATTCTCAATATATTTTTTGCCGAGCTGACAAACCGGTGCATTCACACACGCACCCAGACACTCGACTTCTTTGATGGTCACGCGGTTATCGGGAGTAGTTTCGTTCCAATCGATACCCAAACGCTTTTTCAGATGCTCGCCGATTTTGTCAGCGCCATTCAGGGAACACGAAACATTGGTGCACAATTCCACAACGTGGCGACCAACCGGATGATCGTGAAACATGGTATAAAACGTTGCGACTTCATAGACAGCAATATTGGGCATGCCTAATTGCTCGGCAACAGCATCCATTAATTCTGTCGTTAAATGATTGCCATTTTCTTCCTGCACAATTCGCAGCGCTTCAAACACACCCGAACGTTTGCGTTCTGGCGGATAACGTTTAACCCATTCTTCAATCGCGCGGCGGGCATAGTCAGACAAAATACTTTTTTTATTTTCAGCCATCATCGATCAATCTCACCAAAGACAATATCCAAACTGGACAGGACAGAAACGACGTCAGCAATCATGTGACCACTGACCAATTCATTCAAACCAGCAAGATGCGGGAAACCGGCTGCACGCACTTTCATGCGATACGGTTTGTTTGCGCCGTCTGAAACCAGATAAACGCCAAACTCACCTTTCGGATGTTCAACAGCAGCATAGGCTTCGCCTTCTGGCACAGAATAACCTTCTGTCATATTTTTGAAATGATGAATCATGGCTTCCATACTGATTTTCATTTCTTCGCGCGACGGCGGCGCAATCTTGTAATCATCAATCATGACCGGGCCTGGATTCTGGCGCAGCCACTCAATACATTGACGAATAATACGATTCGATTGCAGCATTTCTTCGACACGCACCAGATAACGGGAATAGCAGTCGCCATTCACCCCCACTGGAATATCAAAATCGAGCTTGTCGTAAACTTCATACGGTTGTTTCTTGCGTAAATCCCAAGCCACACCGGAACCGCGCAACATTGGGCCGGTAAAACCGAGTGCAATCGCGCGCTCTGGCGAGACAACACCAATATTTACAGTGCGCTGTTTCCAGATACGGTTATTAGTGAGCAACTCTTCGTATTCCGCCACGCATGCCGGAAATCTTTCGGTGAAAGCCCAGAGAAAATCCAGCAACGAGCCTTGACGATGCTCGTTTAATTCAGCAACTTCTTTTTCACTCTGCCATTTTGAAGGCTTAAATTGCGGCATTTTTTCCGGTAAATCGCGGTAAACTCCGCCCGGACGATAATAGGTTGCGTGCATACGCGCGCCAGATACTGCTTCGTAGCAATCGAGTAAATCTTCACGCTCACGGAAACAATACAAGAACACACCCATGCCGCCGTTATCGAGACTATGTGCAGCAAGCCACAACAAGTGATTTAGAATACGGGTAATTTCATCAAACATGACACGGATATATTGCGCACGCACCGGCGGAGTAATGCCGAGTAATTTCTCAATGGCAAGTACATAGCCGTGCTCATTACACATCATTGATACGTAATCGAGTCTGTCCATATAGCCGATGCTGTGATTAAACGGCTTGCTCTCAGCAAGCTTTTCGGTGGCGCGATGCAACAGGCCAACGTGAGGATCGGCACGCACAATGGTTTCACCATCAACCTCAAGAATCAGACGCAAAACACCGTGGGCCGCTGGATGCTGCGGACCAAAGTTAAAAACATAATTACGAAATTCAGGAGCATTCTTCATGATGATGCGCTCCCCGGAGCTGGTTTAATTGATTGGCAGTCAACATCGTAACGGTGATCGTGACGAATGACTTTCGGTTCGAGTATACGCGCTTCAATGCTGACTGGTTCATAGACGACGCGCTTTAAGGTGGCATCGTAACGGGCTTCAACCTTACCAATTAAAGGGAAATCCTTGCGGAATGGATGCCCAACAAAACCATAATCAGTGAGAATACGACGTAAATCCGGATGACCTTTAAACATGATGCCAAATAAATCGAAGGCTTCACGCTCATACCAATTGGCTGACGGCCAGATACTGAGTACAGAATCAACCATCAAACTATGTTCATCACGCAAATTGACACGCAGACGCAAGCGCTGATTTTTTTCAATGGATAATAAGTGATAAACAACCGCAAAACGTGCCGGCTGAGCTGGCTCAACACGCAACCATTTCTGCGTGACGCCGCGACTAAAGCCAGTGCCGGTTGCACTCTGGGTTTGCCAGTCATCAAGACCGTACTGGAGATAATCAACACCGCAAACATCAACGAGCATGTCAAATTTAAATGCGGCTTCGTCGCGCAGCACGCGGCAAAATTCGAGTAAATGTTGCGGAATGACTTCAATCGTCACTTCGCCGTGAGCTGTGCTCGCGGATTCAATCCAATCTGCGAATTGTTCTTTAATTTGTGTGCATAAGACATGCATATCGGTCATTTCGGCACCTTAACGCTCAATAGTCTTGTTGCGGCGGATTTTATTTTGTAATTGAATCACGCCGTACATTAATGCTTCCGCAGTCGGCGGACAGCCAGGTACATAGACATCAACTGGTACAATGCGGTCGCAACCGCGCACCACTGAATACGAATAATGATAATAGCCACCGCCATTGGCACACGAACCCATGGATATCACCCAGCGTGGTTCGGCCATCTGGTCGTAAACCTTGCGAAGTGCCGGCGCCATTTTATTGCAAAGCGTGCCAGCCACAATCATGACGTCAGACTGACGCGGACTAGGACGGAAAATCACACCAAAGCGATCGAGGTCGTAACGCGACGCCGCTGAGTGCATCATTTCCACCGCACAGCAGGCAAGACCAAATGACATCGGCCACAAAGATCCGGAACGCGCCCAGTTAAAAATATTTTCTACGCTGCTAACGTAAAAGCCTGGCTTCATTAAATCGGTTATTCCCATTCCAGAGCTCCTTTTTTCCACTCATAGATAAAGCCGATGGTTAACAGACCGAGAAAAATCCCCATTGCTGCCATGCCAAACCAGCCGAGATGACGAAACACGACTGCCCACGGCACCAGAAACGCGGTTTCAAGATCGAAAATAATAAAGAGAATCGCAACGAGGTAGTAACGCACATCAAATGGCGAGTGCGCATCATTGAATGGCTCAAAGCCGCATTCATAGGTTGAAAGTTTTTCCGGGTTCGGACGTTTCGGGCTAAGCAAATAACCCAGGGTCGGGGCAATACAGCCAATGACCACGCCGATCAGAATGAAAACAAATATTGGTAGATAATTATTCAGCAACCCGCCATCTCCCGCTCCAAGCACGTTATTCTATTTCAACGACGGCATATTATATGACTTCGATGCGCGTATTGCACACATTGAATAGCAGGTTTTGCAAAAAATGTCGGCA
>CAZWPD010000032.1:0-1441 GCA_964636145.1 uncultured Coxiellaceae bacterium | reverse complement strand
GCAAAAAAAATCCCCGCTACTGCGGGGATTCTCTTTTTGTGGTGCCGAAGGCCGGACTCGAACCGGCACAGCATATGATTAGCCGCTACCACCTCAAGGTAGTGTGTCTACCAATTCCACCACTTCGGCAGGTGAAAACTTACTTCTTAACAGGAATCTGGTCAGTTAACGACGAGGTCTGACCTGAATCTGGTACAACTGGTGTAACATCAGGAACAACTGGTGCTACCGGCGCTGATTGCTGTGTCACTGGCGCGGCTGGTAACGTAATAATCTTTTCCTGCTTGTATGCTTTTGTAGCAATGTAATTCAGCCCAAGGCTGGTAACAAAAAAGATCGCGATGCAGCTCATGGTCAATCTGTACAAGAATGAACCCGACCCACGGCTACCAAATACGGTTTGCGATGCTCCAGCGCCGAATGATGCACCCATGGTGGCACCTTTACCCTGCTGGATTAATACCAGCAAGACAATGAACGCTGCAACTAGAACATGTATGAGTAAAATAAATTGATACATTTCAAACCTGTGTGATCGCGCACGCGCGATTGCTAAATTTTAACTTCTGCCTGACTTGCCGCGGCACATATTGTCAGGAAACTATTCGCATCTAATGATGCCCCGCCGATTAAACCACCGTCGATGTCTGCCATCGCCAGCAATGAAGCGGCATTATCCGGCTTCATACTACCGCCGTACAGTATACGAATTGTTTTGGCGAGATCAACATTAATTTGCGCAAACAATTGGCGAATAAATGCATGCACTTGCTGAGCCTGCTCGGGAGTGGCGGTTAAACCCGTGCCAATCGCCCAAACTGGTTCATAAGCGATCACAGCCTGACGGAAGGCATCTATACCAGCGGCATCAATCACCGACTGCAATTGAGTACGAACCACAGACTCAGTCTGGCCGCTTTCACGCTCGGCACGCGTTTCGCCCACGCATAAAATCGGGGTCAAACCGGCTTGCTGCGCAGCTTTAAATTTTTCTGCTACCAAATGCAGATCATCGTGAAACAAAGAACGGCGCTCAGAGTGACCAACTAACACAAATTGGCAACCAACATCTTTTAACATCGCACCAGCAACTTCGCCAGTAAACGCGCCTTGTGCACCAAGATATAAATTTTGCGCGCCTAACAACACAGACGACTTCTCTAACAGTTGCTGCGCCAAAGAGAGATGCACGAATGTTGGGCACACGAGAATATCAACATCAGGATAGGACACCGCACCTGCTTTGATTCCTTCAATTAATGCTTTTGCCTGACTCACGGAGCCATGCATTTTCCAGTTTCCGGCGATTAAACGCTTACGCATTGTTAGACTACCCTGTTATTCGTTCACACTGAGGGGCGATTGTAGGGAAGTCTGCGAGAGAGCGCAATGCTGTTAGCGCGCTCTGTAAAAAATAATCCCCAAACGAGTTGGGGATTAA
>CAZWPD010000031.1:0-27550 GCA_964636145.1 uncultured Coxiellaceae bacterium | reverse complement strand
CCGACTATACTTTATTCATAAAAGAAAAATATACAGTGATAAAGCGGGGTGATTATGAGCAAAGCAAAAAAGTTTTTTGATGAAAACCTTAATCAATATGATGACAAGGTTTTCGCTGATGACTATGACTTCTCCACTGACCCTAGCGAACTTGATGATCTCGTCAAAATTGCGGATGAAACAAATGATAATGACTACAACACTGACCGAGACATCAGAGAACTTGACGAGCTCTTGAACGTAAGCGATCAAGAAGACATGAATGAGTTAGACGAATTACTCGAAGAAGCCTTACAAACTTCATTTTATTTTAATAGCCCACAATTTCCTAGAGATGAACACCCGCAGCTATATAAATTATTAGACACGCACGGTGATGAAATTTATCAAGCCATTCTTGATGATAAAGAACTGCAGATTTTGTACCACACTGATCACTCGATTCTCGCCAAGCATTTTGAAAATGAATTGAAACAACTGTGCAAGACGACAAACATTGGTGTACTGAAAACTCACCTTGCAGAATTAGGTATTCACAATGTTGATGATAAAATACTTGCGCAGATTACTCGAGAGAACTCCATTCGCGTAAGTCGTGACAAGCATAAAAATCACAGTCTATTCAAGCCCGAGAACGTTGCAGATGAAAATCATCCTGCACCTCATCAGCCACGAAAATCACATCAGAGCAAAAAACACTTAGCTAAACCATTAGCACAAGTGGAGCCGAGCGGTAAGAAACATCGTTAATCATCGTGTCTTGATAAAAATTGAACTCGCAATTTATTGTTGCGTATTTACAAATTTATATATATAAATTCACCCCATAAAAATTACTGTACGTTTTCAAAACAGGGGTGATATATCATGACGGGGCTAGTCAAAGTCTATTGGCAGGATGTGCGGGAAAGAGTCGCAACGGTTGAGCCCGTTTTTACCAGCATTGTAGACACCATCAGCCCCGGTCGAGACTTCCCATTATTTCTTGCCTATTACCCTTATGGCGCCATCAAGTGAGACACGATCAGCACATTTTTTCCCAACGAAAACGGCAATTATTACCGCATATCAGACGCCGACGCACCCAAAGACGTTGTTAAGCATCTTGGCTATAGCAAAGACTTCGCCCCGTTCTCACTCTTGCTGGAAAAAAATCTTGAACTCTTTGTTGACGTGCCTGATCAGCGCATGACAATTCCGCGCATGATTTATTCACCTGGCGCCTTCTTTCCGTTTGCACGTATTTTAAAAAACCACTCCAGGACCTATGCACCCAATAACGTGATGACCATGACTTCAGGTACGCGCTCAGTATTCATGCTCCCAAATATTGGTTGCGCCACCCACCACTCGAATCTGGTCCGCGATTACAACATCCCTAGCCAAGCTGCAAAATCGCTTTATGATCACTGGCAAGTATTCAAAGATATTTTGCACTCACCTCAAGTGAAATCTGACTGGCGTTCGTGTTTATTATATTTCTCTGAACCTTGGCTTGTGAAAATTGCGCATGATCCAGCCTGGATGCCCATCAAGCTCTATCTGCATGAGTTAGCATGGAAGCACTATGAATACGACCGTAATCATTTTTATTATGATCTTGCGTATTCGATGATACAGCAAAAACGTAATTTAAAACCCAACCCATACCTGACTGATACCGCACGACACTTAATTGCTACCGCACTCGGCGTTGCACCCGGATACATGCCTGCAACCAATGATCTCGCGCTACCAAACACACTGCTGCAGAAAATTTTTGTCGAAAGTTATGGATTAAAAAAGTATTTTCCAACCATTCTGCAACCTACACATTTCAACTATGAAACTGACAAACACCCCATCTATTACTCACTACAACATCCAACTACTCATATGTTCTCACCAAAATCCAGCTCTGCCGCAAGCACCTTGGCGGAGATACGCGAATTAGAGCGCATCACAAAAATATTCATTCAAGAATTAGGTAAAAACACTAGTCTTTGCTCTGATACTGTCATGAGCAAGATTGCAGATAAAATTGAATTCAATTATTACCATAATAAAGATGACATGCACAAAATCATTCAGAAATCAGAAGGGATAAAACTAAACGACGCGCGCTTCAATCAAGCACTACACCACCATCCTGACGCCAGCTTTGCCACTGATGCACCGTTCGTGCGCGGTTGTGTTAGCATTCAGGTGCATCATTAACGCTGCCACCAACTATTGCAGTGTAATACACAACTTTTTACCCAGAAAATGTGCTGCTTTTACCAGGGTATTGAGGGTAACAGACGTATTATCCGGATCAAGTAAGCGATCTAGTGCTGATCTGCTTGTATGCATTTTATTGGCCATTTCAATCTTACTGCAATGATGTTTCTTCATGTTTTTTATCAACTCAAATGCAATCACCCTTTTGATCGCGACCGCATCTGAAGAATCAAGCAAATCTTCATCTTCTAGAAAGCTTTCAAATGTTGAGCCCTTATGCTTATTTTTAGTCATACTACTCTCTCCTTTCAGATGAATTCATGATGTAAATTTTCTTTCTCTTGATGGCAATTTCTAACTCATGCTTCGGCATTTTCCGGCTCTTTTTAACAAACCCATTCACCATAATCATGACACTGTCATCCATGAAAAATATAATTCTGGCAATCCTGTTAGAAGACAAATTCACCCTTATCTCCCATAATCCATGCCCTACGCTAGCCACCAAAGGCATGCCGAGTGGCCATCCGTATTGCACTGTTCTTACATCTTCCCCTATCGTCTTTTTATCTGTTTTTGATAATTTTTTTAGCCATTCTCTAACCGGCTCAACTCCGCGATCATTACGATAAAATTGAGCCAGGATTTTTTTAGAAGTTTTATCCATACCAATACC
The DNA here is from genome assembly GCA_964636145.1 of uncultured Coxiellaceae bacterium. Lineage (GTDB taxonomy): Bacteria > Pseudomonadota > Gammaproteobacteria > DSM-16500 > DSM-16500 > Aquicella. The sequence continues at coordinate 24,675 of CAZWPD010000031.1, read as the reverse complement.
TTATATTGAATGTACCATAATTGGTACATATTTGAAATGGGGTTTAACACCCAGATTTTGATAATAAATTTGAAGGACATTGATTGATCGAGCGAATACACGATCGGCAGAAATAATTTAACTAACGACGAGACTTAACAATTAAACAATGAATTACTCACTCGCTGAAGGAGCGACTTGATTGATGGCCAAACACAACGTAAAGCTGATCACACCAAACACGCCACAAACAATCCACAAAATTACCCCGCCCCTCATAAGCAAAAAACCACCAACCGCAGGGCCAGTGATACGACTTGCAGCATATATCATGCGATACACACCAAGACCACGGCCGCGTTTTTCGGCAGGAGTGCTCTGATAGCATACGAGTTGTGCCATACTAAAAAATATTATTTCACCAATGGTATAAATCACACATGACAGCAACACTAGCGCATAGACATGGGATAAACCAAGCAGGCATAGACTCAAGCCCATCAGTAAGGCACCAACTCCGACCATCAACACCTTATTGCGCTGCTTGAGGACGTTACCTAGCGGCACCCCCAAGATCACCACTAACGATGCATTCAACGCAAACAACCAACTCGCGCCTGTCACCCCTAGTGCGGGGTAAGTGGTTTGGATCTGCACGGGCACCATCGTGCCAAATTGCGTCACAACGATGCCAACCAAAAATACACACACCAATATAATCAACAGAGTTGATTGTTGCGATGCTGCAATTTTTCTTGCCGACTCCACTTGCGCTGGCTGATTCTTCGCACGAGATCTCACCGCCGCACCAGAGTGGCTGAGCATCTCGTGTGTAAACAGCAGCCCAGAAACCAGCAACAGAATGCCCCCTGCACCCGCGAACAAGTGATGATAACCAAAACCATTTGTTTGGCTAATGATAAGTGCGGCAACACCTAACCCAAGATTCGACATCATGGCCAGGATATTGATCGCCTTCAACCTGTCAGCCTCGGATTCAGCACATGTATTCAACACCGCCACATGATTCGCTGTTAAAAATCCGTAAGTCGACAACCCCAGCACGCCAACGGTCGCCATCAGCAATATGACACTCGAAAATATCAGCAGCATGATATATGCAGATGCCTGCAGTAAGAGAAAGAGTGCCGCGACTTTAACTGGCGAATACCGATCAACCAGATACCCGCCCACCAACCCACCTAAAACCGCACCGACACCATAACAGGAAAGAATATAACCCGAGATATCGACCGCTAAATGCTGAAACTGAATAAAATACGATGACAAATAATAATAGATACCAATCATCACCGACTGAATAAAACTGATGGAAATTCCTAGCCAGCACGACTTTGATAAGCCGCGATAACTGTGCAGGCAGCGATTGCAAAGGGTCAATAAATTAACCGCCATAACTTACACCACTCATGATGCAATTTTCTGATGACTAATACCCAATGCTTCCAGCATGGTTGCATCACATACTAATTTTTTTACCGGTGGGATATAGAGCGTGGCTGTGCGCGCAAATTGGATATGTGGCAAAGCTTCAAGAGACAGTTTTTGGATGGTGGGAGCAAACCCCGGATATTGCGCAGCAACATATGCAACCATCTCTTGCGCAGGCGCATAGAATTCAGACAAATATTGTTGCAGCAACTCCAACCCTTTACGATTGTCGTGCGACACAGCATGATCCAACAAACCGATCACACTGACTTGCCACAAAATAACATGACACGTCACATCGATGTGTCGACGATACACCAGCAAATCGGTTGCTTCTAATGACAAACATCCCGCTGAACCAGGATTGACCTGCAAATCGGCAAACAAACAATCTTCCGCTGAAATGCCAGGGAGAATATGAGCATCAATATTTTCTTGGCGAGCAGCAATCACCGCATCCAGCGCCGGAGTTGCGTATACTGTTGGATGACCGTAAATCACAACGCAAACACGCACCCCTTTTCTGACCTCAGCCAAAATATATTGTGTGATTGCGGCATAACTCAGTTCTCTGGAGTGATGACTGGTGTAAAGCTCATCCAATGATTCGGCATTGCCATTTAGTGCATGCAGCCATTGTTTCATTAATGGCTCATTGACTAGATACAACACTTTATCAGCTTGCTCAATATTTGCTTTGGCTTCTACGGTCATATGCGCCATCAGCTTGATACCGCAACCAACCACCACCAGAGATGCTGTTATCATGCCTTAATCACTAACGCTGAACTTGCACAACGTGAGATTCGTTGGCCAAATAGGCTGGATCCAGCAACGATCTCAGATAATCACCATCCTGTCTCAGCACAGCCAGCTGAATATCTTCTGCCAGCTGGTTAAAATGCTGATTTTCTTCTAGCGGCCGGCCGACATTGTTAACAACTTGAGCAAAAAATTCTATCATTTCCATCACTACCTCCTGCAAACATGGCGCATGCTAGCATAAATCAAATTTAGTTTTGAATGCCTAAGCTAGCGCCTCTTCCACCCTCACCCGCAGCTCACCCAACTGGCCGTGAAAGAAATGGTCGGCTTCAGCAAAACGTAAAACCTTTGGCTGCGGTTGGCGGCTCTCGGCCCAGGCAAATACGGCATCTGGCGGCACGACATCATCTTTCTCGCCTTGCACCAAGACCCAATCGCATAAGATTGGCGGTAAATCACGCATCGGAAAATGCTCGACCGGCGGCGCAACGGTGACAAGTTTTTTAACCGGTAAACGCACGGCACCACTGGCAGCGATAAACGCGCCAAATGAAAATCCAGCCAGCCATAATTCCTGCGTTCCCATTTCGCGCTGCAGCCACTGCACCACGGCCATCAAATCTTCAACTTCGCCGCGACCGTGATCAAACTCGCCCTGGCTCTGACCCACGCCACGAAAATTAAAACGCACTGTCGTCAAACCCATACCTTGATAGGCCTTAGCCAGAGTCGTGACCACCTTGTTATACATCGTGCCGCCGTGCAGCGGATGCGGATGACAAATAATACCGATGGCATTACGTTCCGGCCCAGTCGGTGTTCCAATGGCAATTTCCAGTTTGCCTGCTGGACCCGTGACTGTATTAGCCGTTTCGTTTGGAGCGAGTTTGGTGAGCATGTTCATGTCCTGTTTTTATCTCCACAAGCCTTCATCAATCGATCGCGAATAGCATCCCATTCCGGAGAATCCGGCACAACCTCAATAATAATCCGCGCAAATTGCTGCTGATCTTGCGCACGCAGCGTTGCATACAAAATCTGGGCATAGTCAGCCGCATTTGACGGCATATGGATCTGCATCATGGTATTGCTGCCAGCAAACTGAATATCGCTATGAGTCAAACAAACCACCGGTTCAGTGCCTTGTAACTGTTGCAATTGCTCTACTGTCATCAACTGCGTTTGCGTCGATGGCGCGTAATGTAAATGATGCATACCTGGCGCGCGTACTTCAGATGGATGATCCTGACGCATGACACTCACCGCACGCCCCAATACTTTACTAATTGCCTCGGGGCTAATCATACCCGGACGCAAGATGCGCGGCTCGTCACCAGAGAGATCCAGAATGGTCGATTCGAGCCCCACTTCACAGGCACCGCCGTCGAGAATCATATCGACCTGATCGCCGAGTTCGTCGTGGACAGCCGCAGCGGTGGTCGGACTGACGCGGGTAAAACGGTTGGCCGAGGGCGCCACTAATCCACCCCCAAATGCCTTCAGTAAAGACTGAGCGACCGGATGCCGCGGCACGCGTAAAGCCACCGTATCCTGGCCGCCTGTAATGCTATCAATGACTTCTGGGCGCTTTTTGAGGATAAGGGTAAGCGGGCCAGGCCAAAACGCCGCGGCCAGCCTGAGGGCTTCTGGCGGGGTTTCTCGGGCCCAATCAGCCACCTGAGTATAATCAACAAGATGGACAATGAGAGGATGAGTAAACGGCCGCTGCTTGGCCGCAAAGACCTTAGCTACCGCCACTGGGTTGCGCGCATCGGCTCCAAGACCATAGACAGTCTCGGTGGGAATGGCAACGAGGCCCCCAGCCTGTAAAATCGCTACTGCTTTTTCTATTTCTAGTTGTAATATCATGTTTTAAGCATGTGCAAATGTTAGCAAGTTCGGTAATATAGCACTTTAAACGCATCGTGATAACTGGTAGACGAAATGAGCGAATCTGAATTAGCAACCGCAGCACCGATTACTGAACAACCCGAGTTACAACCGGATGCCAGCAACGTCATCCCTATCGCCACCGTTAACGGTCATGCGGTGATTGACCTACCCAAAGATTTATATATTCCACCGGATGCCATGAAAGTTTTACTGGCAGCCTTTGAAGGCCCGCTGGACTTTCTGTTGTACCTGATCCGCAAACAAAACATCGACATTCTCGATATTCCGATTGCTTCCGTTACCAAGCAATACATGGAATACATCGATTTGATGCAGGAATTATCCTTAGAACTCGCCGCTGAATATCTGGTGATGGCAGCAATTCTCGCCGAAATCAAATCACGCATGCTCTTGCCGCGAGTGGAAGACCCGGAAAATCCGGAAGCTGATCCACGTGCTGAACTCGTTCGCCGCCTGCAGGAATATGAGCGCTACAAGCAAGCCGCCGAAGATATTGAAAAACTGCCGCGTCTCGAACGCGACACATTTTGCGTGCAAGCCGACAGCAGCCAGATCGCCGTCGACAAACCACTGCCAGAAGTTTCGCTGCAAGATTTAGTCTCTGCCCTTGCTGATGTGTTACGCCGCGTCTCGCTCTCCTCTAACCATCAAGTCATGATCGACGCCCTTTCCGTGCGTGAAAAAATGACCATGATTCTGGACAGCGTGCAAGACAAGGAACACGTCTTGTTTACTGATCTATTCAATGTCACAGAAGGCCGTCTCGGCGTGGTAGTGACCTTCCTCGGCATGCTGGAATTATTGAAACAGCATTTAATTGAATTCGTGCAAGCCGCCGCCTTTGCACCTATCTACCTGAAAGTTAAGCAAGTTGCGTAAGGTGCTATAATTAAGATATAAATTCGGCAATCTAATGCGGGGTGGGATTATGTCTAGTACTGCAAATATCATGCGTTCATTACATCAGTCGCAATGCAATCTGGAAGCATATAAAGAAAAAAACCCCTCGCAAGCAGGTGCAATCGCGAAAATAGAAGACCGTCTTGTCGCCACGGAAGGACGCCTACAACAACAAATCCAGAAGCTTTCTGATTATGGCGCACTCGACCAAGCTGACTCTATATTCAAATCTGCACAACAACAAATTGGTGAAATGCCCGCGAAAGCAAAGAAAAGTTTACTCACTGACGACTATGTCAGCAAATATGACAGCACAATTGGACTTCTGGATGCTGCGGAAGCCAAAAAAAAGGTCCTCGCTGGTACTCTTGTCGAACTAAAAAATTCAAAACAGAGCATCACCAAAGAGCTAACTAATGCGTTGAACGCCGGATCCCCGCCCAGCAATTTGCTTAATGATGTAAAAAGCGCCTGCGCACAAATTAAAGAGGCCAACGATAAAATCACGCCACAAAGATTATCAATAGAAAGTGATGGGCAAGCCATTGCAAAGACAGCCTCCAAACTAGCCAAAGATGTCGATACAGCCTACAAAAGCAGTCTCACATCACCTACCACCCCCAAACCAAAAGCAGAAAGTGCAGGACCAGGGTCTGGCGGCAGATAGAAACGACTCTACAGGGATTTTTGTGGGATCAATAAATGATGCGGCTTAATTCCTGTTACCCATAGCATAATGAAGTAAATGACGACTGAGCCACATAACAAAAATGACAGATGCGTGACACGCCACATGGTGTATTGCGTAATCCAGACCTGAATATCACCGGCACCAAACCATAAAAAAAACCCAACCGCAGCATTTGCTGCAATCAGACGCAAGGTAAACAAGCCCCAACCATCGCGCGGCGTATAAAAGCCACGACGGCGTAAATAATAATACAAACATGACATATTAATGATAGCAGCCAGCGATGTAGCGAGCGCGATGCCAGCGTGCGCCAGCGGCAGGATCAATGAAAAGTTCAATACGATATTCGACAGCATAGCCACAACGCCAATCGTCACTGGCGTGCGCATGTCCTGACGTGCGTAAAAACCGGAAGCAAGAATCTTAACAAGCATGAAAGGCGCGATGCCAATCGCAAACGCCGTGAGACTTTGCCGCGCCATCATGACAGAGTGGCCATCGAAATGGCCGTGCTGAAACAGCGTACTCAACATCGGACCTGACAACATAGCCAACACTAAAGCTGCAGGAATGCCTACCAATAATACCGCGCGCATTGCCCAATCGAGCGTCAGCGAAAAGGATTCATGTGATTGCTCGGCATGGTGACGCGATAAATTTGGCAAAATAACGGTAGAAATAGCGACACCAAACACACCTAACGGGAACTCCATCAAACGGTCTGAATAGTAAAGCCACGACACACTGCCGACTGCCAGTAATGAAGCAAAAATAGTATCAACCAATAAGTTAATCTGACCAACTGAGACACCAAATAATGCCGGCACCATGAGCTTTAACACGCGACGCACGCCCGGATCACGAAAATTAATTTTTGGGCGCGGCATCAGCTTAATGTTACGCAGGAATGGCCACTGAAAAATAAGCTGTAATACACCAGCTGCGAATACACCCCAAGCCAGAGCCGTAATTGGCGTAGCAAGGTGTGGCGCAAACCAGAGTGCCGCGGCAATCATGGAAATGTTCAATACGACTGGCGTAAAAGCCGCCACCCAAAATCGGCTGTAAGTATTTAATACCGCGCCGCAAAACGCAGTGAGCGATATCAACATGAGATAAGGAAAGGTGATACGCAGCATGGTGACAGCAAGATCGAAACGCTCGCCATCAGTGGCAAAACCTGGCGCAAATATTCGAATGACGACTGGCGCACCCAGCACACCGATAATGGTGACGATCAACAAGGTGATCCCCAAGGTGCCAGACATAGCGTTTACAAATCGCTCGACTTCGGCGTGCGATTTTTTCTTTTGATATTCAGACAAGACTGGCACAAAGGCCTGAGAGAAAGAACCTTCCGCAAACAAGCGGCGCATAAAATTAGGGATCTTGAAGGCAACCGTAAACGCGTCAAATGATGCGCTGGCGCCAAATATGCTCGCTGTAACCATATCGCGAATAAAGCCGAAAATGCGGGAAATCATCGTCATGCTGACAACCACAGAAGTGGATTTAAACAGGCTTTTACTCATAGCGGCTCATTCTTCAAAAATACTTGGCGTCATTTTGCCATTAATGATGGGTGGTGGGTAGAGGCTGTTTAGATGCACTAGACAGTACACGGTAAAATCCGGGAGATCCCTCGGCGTTAAAAACTCGCCTCGGGATGACACAAAAAACGTGTCACTTGCACTAACAACCAAGCACTGCTAAAACAGTAGAAAGCTCTCAACCAAGGAAGGTTTATATGCTAGAAAAAATTTTCGGCACCAAAAATGGATCTCTGCATCAATTACTAGAAAACAATAAAAAATATTGCGAGCAATACCGTGCTCACTCACAGCTCATGCGCCTGATTAGCAGCCCAGCCATGACGGATAAAACCAAGCGCGCAGCACTACTGGATTGCATTCAGGTCTTTTCTGATTATTTTCAAAAAACCGTGATGCTGCGCAGCATTTTTTGCGCCAACCGCGGCTACACGCCGGTTGTGGAAGAACATTTACAGGAAGAGTTTGGTCACAATACTGACTTGCAACGCGACCGTGAATTCCGCGAACCAGTCTGGGACCCAATCCTGGAAGCAGCGTCGGCCTGGTTTTCGTGGAATATGCTGGTGATGGATAATGATGAAAAAGTCGTGGCCATGCACCTCGTACTGGAAGCTAGTGCCAATATCTTCTTCACGGCAGCCAATCAAGTCATGAAAGCCCATGGTGAAACCAATTATTTTGCTATCCACGCCGAGGTCGACGGCGACCACGAACAGATGGGGATCAACCTGCTGCAGCACCTCTCGCCAGAGCGTTACCAACGTCTGATTGTGGTCCAAAAGCAGTGCTGGGACATGCTAAATACAGCCTGTGACCGCATTGCCGTCCTCACAGAAAAAACCGCAACAGTGCCTGCATAACAGGTTTGACAAGACGGTAAAAAGTCGGCATATTACGCAATCTTTACGAATACATAAGTTAAAGCGCTAGCTTTAATTAACACATTGAAAATATTGGAGAATCTACCCTTGGCTAATACAAAGCAAGCGAAAAAACGTGTCCGCCAGGCCGAAAAAAGCCGCCAGCAAAATGCCAGCATGCGTTCCATGCTCCGTACTTACATCAAGAAAGTGACTGCGGCAATCGCCACAGGCAGCCAAAAAGATGCTCTGGCAGCCATGCAATTAGCAGCACCCGTGATCGACCGTATGGCCAGCAAAGGCATTATTCATAAGAATAAAGCTGCTCGTCATAAGAGCCGTTTGAGTGGCCACATCAAGAAGCTGGGTCAGGCTGCAACAGCAACCGCTTAAGCTATCTGCATTAATAAAAACCGCGACATCTGCCGCGGTTTTTTTGTTTCTGATGCCCCCTAAAATACTTCTTTGCCATGCCCTTCCAGGTAATTCATCGCATTTTGCGCCAATAGATCCAGCCCTTCCTTAGCAAGACCAGAGATGATAAAGACTTCGCCCTTCCAATTAAGGCGTTTGACGATGTCAGCGCAATGGCTTTCTACTTGATCCGGAGGCAATAAATCGACTTTATTGAGGATCAACCAACGTTCTTTTAGCAATAATTCTTCGTTATATTTGCCGAGTTCATTGGCGATAGTCAGGACGTTTTGCACTGGATCACTGCCATCCATAGGGGCGACATCCACCACATGAAATAGGAGACCGGTACGCGAAACATGCTTCAAAAAGCGAATACCGAGGCCAGCCCCCTCAGCGGCACCCTCAATTAAACCCGGTAAATCGGCGATAACGAAGCTACGATAGCGAGATACACTGACCACCCCAAGGTTAGGATGCAGGGTTGTAAACGGATAATCTGCGACTTTAGGGCGTGCTGATGACATGGCCGTAATCAGGGTAGATTTACCGGCATTTGGCAGCCCAACGAGTCCAATATCAGCCAATACCTTTAACTCAAGCCTGAGATGGCGCTTATCGCCCTCCTGGCCGGGTATAGTGCGTCGTGGTGCACGATTGGTGCTACTCTTGAAGCTTGCGTTGCCAACGCCGTGACGGCCGCCTTTAGCCACACAGACCACCTGATCTGCACCAGTCAAATCAGCGATTAATTCATCGGTATCGGCATCATAAACCATGGTGCCAACTGGGACGCGCAAATACAGGTCTTCACCGGCTTTACCCGTGCAATTACAACCACTGCCGCCCTCACCATTTTTTGCTTTGTAATGATGAATAAAACGATAGTCAACGAGCGTGTTTATACTTTCGTCGGCACGTAAATAAATACTGCCACCGTCACCGCCATTGCCACCATCTGGTCCGCCGAATGGCACAAATTTCTCGCGGAGAAAGCTGCAGGCTCCACTACCACCATTACCAGCCTCTACTTTTATTTTTGCTTCATCGACGAATTTCATGTGCGCTTCTCATTTAATTTTTTCTTATAAATAAAAAAGCCCCGCTGATATTAGGCGAGGCTTGTTATAACATCAAACTAACTGCTTTTAGGCAGCAGCTGTTGTATCTGTTTTTGCTACCAGGATACTAACAGTACGTCTACGTAATGAACCTTTTACACTAAATACAACCGTGCCTGGCTTTAACGCAAACAATGTATGATCTCTACCAATACCTACATGCATACCTGGGTGAAACTTGGTACCGCGTTGTCTAATAATGATTTCGCCTGCATTCACTACCTGACCACCGTAACGTTTTACACCAAGATACTTAGGATTAGAATCGCGGCCATTTCGTGTACTACCGCCAGCTTTTTTATGTGCCATTGTGAAAACCTCTTTCTAGTACAGCTAATTAGCCTTTAATGTCTGTAATGGTGACTTCGGTATAGTTCTGTCTATGACCTTGCCATTTCATGTGATGTTTACGTCTACGAAACTTGATGATACGGATTTTGTGATGACGACCGTGTGATACAACTGTCGCTGTCACCTTGCCGGTTTCGAGATATGGGCGACCAACTTTAACTGATTCACCTTCACCAACCATTAATACTTTATCGAAATCAATTGTAGAGCCAACATCTTGCTCTAAAGTTTCAAGTTTCAGGGTATCACCCTTTGTTACGCGGTATTGTTTGCCACCGCTGAAAATTACTGCGTACATGTGAATACACTCCAACGCGATTTATTATTACTGTTATGCCGCTACTTCGTCGCGACGCTCAACCAACTCAACAATCGCCATCGGCGCATTGTCACCTTTACGGTTATCACACTTAAGCATACGGGTGTAACCACCTGGACGCTTCTTATAGAAAGGTCCGATATCAGCGAAAAGCTTGGTTACAATGTCACGATCGCCTAAGCGAGCGAGCGCCAAACGACGGCGATGCAATGTATCTTCTTTTGCTAATGTGATGATTGGTTCCATAAAGCGTCGTAATTCTTTTGCTTTCGACACTGTCGTTGTGATGAGCTCGTGGCGCAACAATGAAGTCATCATGTTTTTAAACATCGCTTTACGATGACTGCTGGTGCGACCTAAATTTCTACCACTATTACCATGACGCATGACTAAAAACCCTTCTTATATACTATCGTTACTTATTTTTTATCGCCTTCGCTGGAAGCAGGTGAACGCCAGCCATCAATCCTGGTGCCCAATGCCAAGCCATGCGCGGCAAGTACATTCTTGATTTCAGTCAGTGACTTCTTACCAAGATTAGGTGTTTTCAATAAATCAGCTTCTGTACGTTGCACGAGGTCGCCGATAAAGAAAATATTTTCTGCTTTTAAGCAATTCGCAGAACGAACTGTCAACTCGAGATCATCAACAGGACGATGGAATATCGGGTTAACCGAATCGTCACGAGAAGATTTTTCCTGAATTGCAGGTGCAGACTGTAAGTCTACAAATGCTGCTAACTGTTGTTGCAGAATAGTTGCTGAACGTCTGATTGCTTCTTCAGGATTCAGTGTTCCATCTGTTTCAAGATCAATAATCAACTTATCAAGGTCAGTACGTTGTTCTACGCGGGCATTATCGACCACATATGAAACTCGTTTAACCGGACTGAAGCTTGCATCAATATGCAATGAACCGATTACCATCTTAGCATCAGCTTTTCGACTACGGATTGTAGCAGGCTGATAGCCGCGACCCAGTTCAACTTTGAGAGTCATGCTGAGTGAACCGCCTTCATTTAGATGTGCAATCACGTGTTGCGGATTGACAACTTCGACATCGTGTTCAACTTCGATATCACCAGCAGTTACGATTCCTGGACCTTGCTTAGTCAGTTTAAGCGTTACTTCTTGACGATTATGCATCTTGATAGAAACGCCTTTCAGATTCAGCAGAATTTCGACAACGTCTTCCTGCACACCTGGGACAGAACTATATTCATGCTGTACACCATCAATCTTTACTTCCGTAATAGCCGCACCAGGCATAGAGGATAGTAAAATCCTGCGCAAGGTGTTACCCAGTGTATGGCCGAAACCACGCTCTAGCGGCTCAAGAGTGATCTTCGCATGAAATGGCGAGATCGTATCTACGGCAATTTCACGAGGTGTTAAGAAATCAAATGGATTATTTTGCATGTAACAACCTCTCTATCCCAGAAGTGAATTATTTCGAGTAATATTCAACAATTAACTGTTCGTTAATATCCGGTGGCAAGTCAGTGCGATCTGGCATTGATTTAAATGTTCCAGAAAGTTCAGTCGCATTCACTTCAATCCAGCTGGCTTCAGGGCGCGCTTGAGCTAAAGTCAAAGCGGCTTGAATTCTCAACTGAGCTTTTGAACGCTCACGAACACTAACTACATCACCAGCTGATACTGAATAAGACGGAATGTTAACCGCTTTACCATTAACCAGAATACCGCCGTGATTTACTAACTGACGGGCTTCGGCACGAGTTGAACCAAATCCCATACGATACACGACATTATCTAATCTGCATTCTAGAAGACGTAGCAGATTTTCGCCAGTCGAACCTTTCAAGCGAGTTGCATTCTTGAAATAGTTTTCGAATTGTCTTTCCAATATGCCGTATATACGACGTACTTTTTGCTTTTCACGTAACTGAGTACCATGCTCGGTTTCACGACCACGTCTAGCACCGTGTTGTCCGGGAGGGGTATCTAGCTTACATTTTGTATCTAATGCTCTAACACCACTGGTCAGAGATAAATCTGAACCTTTTTCGCGGCGAGACAGCTTGCAACGGGGACCTAAATAGCGTGCCATGATTATCTCCTGTTACACACGACGTTTCTTTGCAGCACGGCAGCCATTAAACGGAACGCCGGTTACATCGGTAATTGATAGAATTTTCAAGCCTGCGGAATTTAAAGCACGGACAGCAGATTCTCTGCCTGGGCCCGGACCTTTGACGTAAACATGTACGCTTTTCATTCCAAAATTTTCCACAACTGCAGCGCCTGCTTTTTGAGCGGCTTCACCAGCAGCATATGGAGTGGACTTACGAGAACCGCGAAAACCGCAATTTGCTGCGCTTGTCCAAGCAACTGCATTACCTTGTACATCGGTAATAGTTACAATTGTGTTATTAAATGACGAATAAATATGAGCGATACCGTCAGTGATCTGGCGCTTGATTTTTTTACGACCTTTGGTTTTGCCCGCAGCAGCCGGAGCAGCAGCAGTTTTAGGGGTCGATGTAGCACCACCTGTCTTTCCACCGGTGGAACCTTCGCCTTCAGTACCTTCAGCTTCAACGTTAGCTTTTACAACAGCGTCATCAGCCTTAGCTTTTTTTTCAATTTTTGTTGATGGTTGTTCTGCCATTTTGCTTATCTACCTTATTTGCCTTTTCGTTTGCCTTTACGTGTCCTGGCGTTTGTTCGGGTACGCTGCCCCCGCACTGGCAGACCGCGCTTATGACGAAGACCACGGTATGCGCCCAATTCAACAAGACGTTTGATACTCATCGCTACTTCACGGCGTAAGTCACCTTCTACGCGAATTTTAGCCACTTCAGATCGCAATAATTCCAGTTCAGCTTCAGTTAGGTCCTTTACCTTCTTGGTAGGATCTACGTTAGCTGTTGCACAAATATTTCTTGCACGCTGTCTGCCTACACCATAAATCGCAGTCAGCCCAATTACGACATGCTTCTGGACTGGTATGATTACGCCTGCAATACGAGCATTCATTCAATCACTCCTAACATTAACTTTTCACTCTGCGAATATTATAAAAAGCGCATGAGTTTAATATTGAATTCTAAAAAAATCAACCTTGTTTTTGCTTATGACGCTTTTCTTTGCAAATCACTCTAACGATGTTCTTGCGTTTGATGATCTTGCAATTGCGACATACTTTTTTTACTGACGCGCCTACTTTCATGGTGAACTCCAAAAATACATACCCAGTTTTCTTATCTTGGCGACGATAAACCGCTGCCGCCTCTCAAGTTGGCTTTCTTTAATAGTGACTCGTATTGGTACGACATAATATGAGCCTGGACTTGCGCCATAAAGTCCATTACCACAACTACTATAATTAACAAGGACGTACCACCGAAATAGAAAGGCACATTCCACGCTAAAATCAGGAACTCAGGCAGAAGGCAGACTAATGTAACATAAATTGCCCCTGCAAGCGTTAATCTTGTCATCACCGTATCAATATATTTAGCTGTCTGCTCACCTGGTCTAATACCTGGTATGAAAGCCCCTGATTTTTTGAGGTTTTCTGCTGTTTCCTTGGGGTTAAACACCAAGGCGGTATAAAAGAAACAGAAAAATATAATACCGGTTGCGAACAGGATCATGTGCAACGGTTGTCCCTGCTGCAGTGAAACTGTAAGCGTTGTCAGCCAACCCATGCCCTTTACACTGCCAAACCACTGGGCAATCGTTGCCGGAAACAGGATAAGACTAGACGCAAAAATTGCTGGAATAACGCCAGCCATATTGATCTTCAAAGGCAAATGTGTGCTTTGTGCAGAGTAAACCTTGCCACCTTGAATACGACGAGCGTAGTTAATTGAAATTCTACGTTGCCCGCGCTCCATAAACACAACAAAAGCCACCACACCAAATACCAGTGCAGCAATTATAAGTAATACAACAACTTGCAACTGGCCTTCTCTAACCTGTTCAAGTGTATGACCAAGGGCCGATGGCAAGCCTGCAACAATACCTGCAAAAATAAGCATTGAAATGCCATTACCAATACCACGTTCGGTCATTTGCTCGCCTAGCCACATCAGGAACATAGTGCCTGTGACAAGAGTGAGCGTCGTCGTCATGTAGAAGCTGATTCCAGGTGAAATTGCCACACCATTTACAGCCAACATTTTCGATACACCCAATGCCTGAAACGCGGACAATACAACCGTACTATAGCGGGTGTATTTGTTAATTTTGCGCTGCCCTGCTTCACCTTCCTTTCTTAATTCAGACAGCTGCGGTGACATAACTGTCAGCAGCTGTATGATAATGGAAGCTGAAATATAAGGCATGATACCTAATGCGAAAATACTAAATCGCATTAACGCACCACCAGAAAACATGTTAAACAAGCCAACGATGTTATTTTGTTGGCTGTTAAACAACTCTTGCAAACGTAGCGGGTTCAAACCTGGGACAGGGATATACGAACCTACCCTGAAAACCAGAATCGCTAACAGGACAAACATCAGCCTGTTTTTAAGATCCGACATTCCGTTCGACTTTAAACTTGAACCCAGCCTTCCTGCCGCCATTGATTAAGCCTCAACTTTTCCTTTAGCTGCTTCGATCGCCTTTCGCGCACCAGCAGTAACACTAAGACCGCGGACGGTGATGGCGCGATTTAATTCGCCTTTACCAATTATTTTTACATCTAATGTATTGAAACGGACTAAACCATTTTCAATTAACACTGCAAAATCAATTGTTTCAGCTTCAAGTGCATTCAGATCAGAGAGATAGACTTCTTTTCTGTGTGCAGCCATTCTTGAACGGAAACCAGACTTTGGAATACGACGTTGGATAGGCATCTGCCCACCTTCGAAACCAACTTTGTGGTAACCACCCGCACGAGCACGTTGACCTTTATGACCACGGCCGCAAGTTTTACCTTTGCCGCTGCCAATTCCACGACCCAATCTTTTCGATTTTGTTTTTGAGCCTGGAGCTGGATGTAAAGTATTGAGTTGCATCTTTACAATTCCTCTAAAAAATTAATAATTGAGCACGACGCTTAACGTCTAGCCTACTAGTTCTTCTAATGTCTTGCCGCGTTTTGCTGCGAGATATTCTGGCGGGGTAATAGCTGCCAAGGCTTTTAAGGTCGCACGTACAACGTTAACTGGATTGGTTGAGCCACCAATCTTAGCTAATACGTTCTTCACGCCCAAAACTTCGAATACTGCGCGCATTGCACCACCAGCGATAATACCGGTACCTTCAGATGCCGGCTTCATAAACACATGTGTAGCACCGTGCTTAGCTGAGGTTTCATGATGTAGCGTGTCATTCTTGATGACGACAGTCAGCATGTTCTTACGTGCATTCTCCAGAGACTTCTGAATTGCAACAGGGACTTCACGTGCTTTACCACGGCCAATACCGACTCTGCCATGACCATCACCAACTACTGTCACTGCAGCGAAAGTAAAGATTTTACCGCCTTTTACCACTTTCGCGTTTCTGGCAACTGCTACTAATTTCTCTGTGTAGCCGTCACCCTTTGAATTCTGCTCATAACTTGCCATATGTCACCCTTAAAATACTAATCCGGTTTCTCTTGCTGCATCAGCCAGCGCCTTTACACGACCATGATATCTAAAACCTGATCGATCAAATGCAACGGCAGTCACACCAGCTGCCAGGGCACGTTTAGCAATTAATTTGCCAACTTCTTTCGCTGCTTCTGCATTGCTGGTTACTTTCAACTTGTCACGTATTTCTTTATCCAGTGTTGATGCACAAGCAAGTGTTCTGTCACCATCTGGTGTTGTCACTTGGGCATACATATGCTGGCCAGTTTTGTTAACACAAAGACGTATCGCTTCCAATGAGCGAATTTGTGCTCTTGTGCGTTTCGCTCTGCGTAATCTTGATTCTCTTTTATTCATTTCTGACTACCTGCTCTTTTTACTTCTTCTTGGTTTCTTTAATCTCTACCGTTTCATTCGAGTAACGCACACCTTTACCTTTGTAAGGCTCTGGACCACGAATGGACCTGATTTGTGATGCCACTTGTCCCACTAACTCTTTACTCGCACCTTTGATAACAATTTCAGTCTGTGTAGGCGTTTCAACGATAATGCCTTCTGGTACTGAATAGTCAGTTGGATGAGAGAAACCGAGGCTAAGTGCAACGACTTTACCTTTGGCTTGTGCACGATAACCTACACCAACAAGTGTCAGACGACGTTCAAAACCTTGCGAAACTCCGTGAATTCCATTGGAAATGTTCGCTCTCACTGTTCCTGCAATCGAACGGAACAGCTTAATATTGATACCTGTAATGTTCTTTCTTTTTTCTGCATCAGGCGTAACCGTTAAGAAGCCATCTGCCAAACTTACTTTTACAAACGGATGTAAATCTACTGTGAGATGGCCTTTTGGACCTTTAACAAGCATTGTTTCGCCTTGTAATTTGACATCCACACCTGCTGGTACAGCAACAGGTTTACGTCCAATTCGTGATGTAGTTATTGTTGTCATATCTCACCCCTACTCTACAGTGCACAGCACTTCGCCGCCGACATTCTGGCCGCGTGCTGATTTATCGGTCATTACCCCTTTAGGAGTAGATATAATAGCGATACCTAATCCGCCTCGTACTTGTGGCAGTTCACGGCACGGTCTATAGATACGCAGAGCTGGTCTGCTAATACGGTTGATGCGCTCGATTACAGGACGACCCTGATAATATTTCAGCTTGATCTGTAAATCTTTCTTTGCACCATCAACTTTAGATTCGAATGACTCAATAAAGCCTTCTTCCTTTAAAACACGAAGAATTTCATTCTTGATGTTTGAGTAAGGCAGCTTGACTTCACGGATTCCCATTGCTTGGGCATTCCTGATTCTGGTCAGCAAATCTGAAACTGGATCTTGCATGGACATCGTCTTTACCTCTGTGTTCGTTAATTACCAGCTAGCCTTACGCATTCCTGGAACCATGCCATTAATCGTGGCGATTCTCATGTGAAGACGGCAAAGGCCTGTCAATCTGTTATATGCACGTGGTCTACCGCAAAGTTTGCAGCGATTGCGACGTCGCGTTCCACTGGAATCACGCGGCATTTTCTGCAATGCAGCTACAGCTGCTTCTCTTTCATCATCACTGCTATTGATATCAACAACAGCCTGCTTCAGTACGTCACGTTTTGCTTTAAGACGCGTGTATAGCTCATTACGATCTCGATTACGATTAACAACTGATTTCTTTGCCATAGTATTAGCTCACTTCTTTCTCTCTAAAGGGAAAATTGAACGCCTTCAAGAGAGCAAAGGCTTCTTTATTTGACTGTGCAGTGGTAGTAATAGTGATATCCATGCCACGAATTGCATCAATCTTGTCGTACTCAATTTCCGGAAAAACGATCTGTTCTCTAATGCCCAAACTATAGTTGCCTCTTCCGTCAAACGATTTGGCACTGATGCCACGAAAATCGCGTACACGTGGTAGGGCAATGGTAATCAGACGATCTAAAAATTCATACATCTTGGCGCGACGGAGAGTAACCTTGCAACCGATTGGCCAATTTTCGCGGATTTTAAAGCCAGCGATAGATTTCTTTGATAATGTCTGAACTGGCTTTTGACCAGTAATCTTTTCCATTTCTGCGAGAGCAAATGTCAGCACTTTTTTATCAACTGCTGCTTCGCCTACACCCATATTTACTGTGATTTTAGTAATTTCAGGTACTTGCATCACCGAGGTATATCCAAGGTCTTTCTGCAGTTTTGGCACTATTACTTTTTTATATTCTTCTAACAATCTTGGCATAACGACACCTTTTGCTATTTAACGTCAACTAATTCGTTACTCGATTTAAAGTAACGCGCACGTTGACCATCTTTTAGAATCCGGATTCCGACCCGGCTCCCCTTTTTCTTATTAGCGTCATAAAGCATTACGTTAGAACGATCGATAGGCATTGCTTTTGCAACAATACCACCACGCTCACCCGTATTTGGATTAGCCTTAACAGACTTTTTAGCCTCATTAATGCCTTCGATGATAAATTTTGCACCATCGTCCAGGACAGTGAGGATTGCTCCCCTCTTGCCCTTGTCTTTTCCTGCGATAACAACGACTTCATCGCCTTTCTTTATCTTATTCATGATCGTCTCTCTTTATTGCTAACTACAAGACCTCTGGAGCTAACGATATAATTTTCATAAAGCTTTCGCCGCGCAACTCTCTGGTAATCGGTCCAAAAACACGTGTTCCGATTGGTTGCAATTGTGCATTTAACAGCACGACTGCATTTTCATCAAAGCGTATAGCTGAGCCATCATTACGTCTGATGCCCTTCTTTGTCCGTACGATAACAGCGTTTAAGACTTCGCCTTTCTTTACTTTGCCGCGTGGAATCGCTTCCTTTACAGAAACTTTAATGACATCACCGATTCCAGCATAACGTCTTTTGCTTCCGCCCAGCACTTTTATACACATGACACGACGTGCACCGCTGTTATCAGCCACATCGAGTATTGATTGCATCTGTATCATGCTTCACTCCGACTTACGTTCACGAGCAATTTGAGCTCGCCAATATAACATGTTTAATCAAAAATAAAAGCCAAATGCCGTTTATTTTCGCCCACCTGAGTTAAATAAAGGCTATCTCTTTCGAGGGACCTATTCTTGCTCTTCTCTCTTCACGATCTCTACCAGTTTCCAGCGCTTGGTTTTGGACAATGGGCGCGTTTGCTGGATTCGAACGACATCACCAACACGTGATGAATTTTCTTCGTCATGAACATACATTTTTGTGGAGCGTTTAATGTACTTTCCATACATAGGATGCTTGAACTTACGTTCAACCTGAACCACGATGGTTTTGTTCATCTTGCTACTAACAACCTGTCCCATAACGGTACTTGGTGCTGCAACTTGATCTACTGCCTTTACATCCGTCATACGTTAGAACCTTTCTCTGTAATTACGGTCTTAATCCGAGCAATATCCAGCCTGACTTGCTTAAGTAGCATAGGCTTTGTTAACTGACCGGTACCTTTTTGTATGCGCAGATTGAATTGTTCTCTTAACTTAGCCAAGAGTTCATTATTCAATTCAGCAGCACTTTTTTCTCTCAGTTCGCTTGCTTTCATTACATTATCGTCCGCACAATAAACGTTGTTTTAACTGGTAGCTTGGAAGCAGCTAAACCTAATGCTTCACGCGCTATATCTTCTGTTACACCTTCGATCTCGAACATTACGCGACCTGGTTGTACAGGTGCTACCCAATATTCAACACTACCTTTACCCGAACCCTGTCTCACTTCAAGCGGCTTCTTGGTAATTGGCTTGTCTGGGAACACACGAATCCATACTTTACCGCCACGCTTAATGTGTCTGGACATCGCACGGCGAGCTGCTTCGATTTGTCTCGCAGTAATCTGACCATGATCAAGTGCTTTCAACCCAAATTCACCATAGCTTACTTTCGTGCCGCGAGTTGCAATCCCACGATTGCGGCCTTTAAACTGCTTGCGATATTTTGTTCTTTTTGGCTGCAACATTGATTACTTCTCCTGCTTGCCTGTTTTCTCTGGGGTGGCTTCAGCTTGCTGACCTAATTTGTCACCAATGATTTCGCCCTTGAATATCCACACTTTAACGCCAATAACACCATACGTTGTTTGCGCTTCAGATAATGCATAATCGATATCTGCACGGAATGTCTGTAAAGGTACGCGACCTTCACGATACCATTCAGTACGAGCGATTTCTGTGCCGCCTAATCTTCCGCTGACTTGGATTTTGATACCAAGTGCACCTGAACGCAGGGCTGTTGTAACAGCACGCTTCATTGCACGGCGGAACATAATACGTCTTTCTAACTGCTGCGCTACTGAGTCAGCGACCAACTTCGCATCCAGTTCTGGTTTGCGAACTTCTTCAATGCTGACATGTACTGGCACATTAACAATCTTGCTAACTTCATCACGTAAAGTTTCAACTTCTTTACCGCTCTTACCAATAATCACACCTGGTCTTGCTGTGTGAATGGTAACACGAGCGTTACGTGCTGGTCTGTCAATCTGAATGCGGCTGATTCCAGCTTGTGAAAGCTTGCTACGCAAGTAATCTCTAACCTTAAGATCTGCGATCAAGGTGTCAGAGAATTCCTTCGACGATGCATACCATCTTGATGCCCAGTCTTTTACAATGCCTAATCGTATGCCAACTGGATTAACTTTCTGACCCATTAGCTATTCTCCTGATCCGATACTACAACTGTTATATGACAAGTTGGCTTGAGGATTCTTGCTCCACGGCCTTTTGCCTTAGCCTGCATACGCTTGTATGTTGGTCCCTGATCTGCAGTTACGCTAGAGACTCTCAACTCGTCAATATCAGCACCGTGATTATGCTCGGCGTTGGCAATAGCTGAGTTCAATACTTTCAATACAACACCAGCCACTTTTTTGGGGCTGAATTTCAAGATATTCAGCGCACGATCAATTGGAAGACCACGAATCTGGTCACACACTAATCGTGTCTTCTGTGGTGATAATCTTGCAAATTTTAATTTCGCTGCTACTTCCATTCTCTAACCCTCTACTCAGATGCTTTGTCGTCTGCACCTTTCGCTTTTTTGTCACTGGAGTGACCGCGAAATGTGCGTGTAGCAGCAAATTCACCAAGTTTATAACCAACCATATTTTCGGTGATATAAACCGGCACATGCAGCCTGCCATTATGTATTGCGATCGTCAGGCCAACCATTTCTGGTAATACCATTGACCGTCTCGACCAGGTCTTGATTGGTCGTTTATCGTTTTTAGCAACGGCCTTTTCCACCTTTTCAATCAGGTGAGTATCTACATATGGTCCTTTTTTAATTGAACGTGGCACGCTGACACCTCTACTCAAATAATTATTAACTATTTACTTTTTGAACGACTGATAAATGCATCAGTACGCTTGTTTTTACGAGTCTTGTAGCCCTTCGTTGGCTGACCCCATGGGCTGACTGGATGACGTCCACCCTTGGTTTTACCTTCACCACCACCATGTGGATGGTCTACCGGGTTCATTACGGTACCGCGAACGGTTGGGCGCACACCGCGATGACGAGTTGCACCAGCTTTACCTAATGAACGAAGGTTATGCTCAGAGTTGCTGACTTCGCCAATAACAGCTTTGCAGTCGGCTAATATGCGGTGAGTATGACCTGATTTCATACGTACACTCGCGTAAACACCTTCTCTAGCGATTAACTGTACTGATGTACCAGCACTTCGGGCAATCTTTGCACCACCGCCAACTTTCATTTCAACGCAATGAATAGTTGAACCTACAGGAATGTTAGCCAATGGCAGACAATTACCTGGTTTGATTGGGGCATTTTTGCCTGAGATTATTTCATCACCTGCTTTAACAGCATGCGGGGCGATAATATAACGCTTTTCACCGTCGGCATAAACCACTAAAGCGATAAATGCACTACGATTTGGGTCATATTCCAGTCGCTCTACCTTAGCTGGAATACCATCTTTATCGCGTTTGAAGTCGATTACACGATATTGCTGCTTATGACCACCACCAATATGACGTGTGGTAATGCGACCGGTGTTGTTACGTCCGCCGCTTTTAGATTTCTTTGCAACCAACGAATGGTGTGGCTCACCTTTGTGCAGGTCTTTGTTGGTAACCTTAATCACAAATCGTGTACCTGGCGATGTTGGTGACTGCTTAACAATAGCCATAACGTCCTCAATAAATCATTTTCTAGTAATAAAATCGCGCTATTATAATATGAAAGCTGCTCAGATCAACTGCAATGAGCGTGTCTTTGTAATTATAGTTATTGCGCCCCTGCTACCTCGAGCTTTTGGTCAGCCTGAAGAGTAACGTATGCTTTCTTCCAACCTTTTCTCGTGCCTTGTGTACCACGAAAGGTCTTTGATTTTGGCTTCACATTTACAATGCGCACGCCCTTAACTTTTGTGTTGAAGATGAATTCAATTGCATCTTTCACTTCAGGCTTTGTTGCACAGTTAATGACTTGGAAGACATACTCATTGTTTTTCTCTGTGCCAATTGTCGCTTTCTCAGAAATATGAGGAGACAAAATGACCTTCAATAAACGTTCTTGATTCATTTCAACAACTCCTCTAATTCTTTGATTGCAGCTTCAGTCATCACAACTTTTTCTGCACGGATAAGTGTTACAGGATCCATCGCAGCAGCATGCGCATCTAAAATAGCGACATGAGGAACGTTACGAGCCGCAAGGTACAGGTTTTCGTTTACTGAGTCGGTAACGATCAACACATTTCCGCTCAAATTCATTTCCTGCATCTTAGCAATCATCTGCTTTGTTTTTGGTACTTCGAGAGTGAAAGAATCAACGATCATCAAGCGTTCCTGACGAATTAATTCTGAAAGGATCGAGCGAAAAGCGCCCTGATACATCTTTCTATTCACTTTTTGTTTGTAGCAACGTGGCTTGGCAGCAAAAACGATACCACCTTTTCGCCATAACGGGCTGCGAATTGTACCCGCACGTGCTTGACCTGTGCCTTTTTGACGAAATGGTTTGATACCACCACCGCTTACTTCGGAACGAGTCTTTTGTGCCTTGGTACCGGCGCGGCTAGCGGCCATGTACGCAGTTACTACTTGATGAACCAGTGGCTCATTAAATTCGATGGCAAACACTTCATCGGCAAGTTCAATTTTCTTTTTAGAATTACTAAATTTCAGTTCCATTACCGACTCCTCACGCGCTTGCTACTTTAACGGCAGGACGAATAATTACATATCCGTTAACTGCGCCTGGTACACCGCCCCTGACCAGAACCAAATTACGCTCTGCATCAACACGGACGATAGGCTGGGAAAGTATAGTTCTTTGGACATCGCCCAAGTGACCACACATTTTCTTGCCTTTGAACACTTTACCTGGCGATTGGCGTTGACCAATAGAACCTGGAACACGATGCGAACGTGAGTTACCGTGTGTTGCATCCTGGCCTCTAAAATGGTGGCGCTTAATCGTACCAGCAAAACCTTTACCTTTTGTGATACCTGTTACGTCAACGTATTGACCAGCTGCAAAGCGATCAACCTTAATTTCAGCACCAAGTGCAAAATTAGCTAAATCACCGGCATCTTCAACCGTAAATTCATGAATTTCATTTCCAGGCTCAACACCAGCTTTAGCAAAATGGCCAGCTGCTGCCTTAGTAACACGGTGAGCTTTGCAGCTACCGGTTGCTACTTGAATAGCATTATAACCATCATTCTCAACTGTCTTGATCTGGGTAATTCGATTTGGAAGCACTTCGATTACTGTTACAGGTACAGAAGCACCGTCTTCAGTAAAGTAGCGTGTCATCCCACATTTTTTTCCTAGCAAACCTATTGTCATTTTTATCGCCTCACCTAGGCATCATTATTTCGATTAACTTTCAGCATCGACGCTGATTTGAACATCAACGCCCGCAGCAAGATCCAGTTTCATCAACGCATCAATCGTTTTGTCCGTTGGGCGATTAATATCGACCACACGCTTGTGCGTACGTAATTCGTATTGATCGCGAGCATCTTTATCGCCGTTTGGAGCAATACAAATTGTGTAACGTTCAATACGTGTCGGCAGCGGAATTGGTCCTCGAACTTGAGCACCAGTTCTTTTTGCTGTTTCAACGATTTCCTTTGTAGATCTATCGATCAAACGGTGGTCAAACGACTTTAACCGAATGCGAATTCTTTGACTCTTTGTTCCTATGGCCATGTTTATTACTCGATTACTTTAGCAACGACACCAGCACCGACCGTACGGCCGCCCTCACGAACTGCGAAACGCAGTCCTTCTTCCATCGCCACTGGCGCAATCAGGTTAATAACCATTTTGATATTATCGCCTGGCATTACCATCTCTACACCTTCTGGCAGCTGGATTTCACCCGTCACGTCTGTCGTTCTGAAGTAGAACTGCGGTCTGTAACCCTTAAAGAATGGGGTATGACGTCCGCCTTCTTCTTTCGACAACACATAAACTTCTGATTCAAACTTTGTGTGGGGCGTTATACTACCCGGCTTAGCTAGCACTTGTCCACGCTCAACATCTTCACGCTTGGTACCACGCAGCAATACACCTACGTTATCGCCTGCTCGGCCTTCATCCAACAACTTACGGAACATTTCGACGCCGGTGCAAATTGTCTTGACGGTTGGCTTTAATCCAACGATTTCAAGCTCTTCGCCCACTTTAACAATACCGCGCTCAACGCGACCGGTGACTACTGTACCACGTCCGGAGATAGAAAATACGTCTTCAATTGGCAACAAGAATGGCTTGTCAATTGGACGTTCTGGCATTG
>CAZWPD010000030.1:0-27666 GCA_964636145.1 uncultured Coxiellaceae bacterium | reverse complement strand
AACTTACAGAGCACCCTACATCCCCGGCTTCATCGCCAGCGCGACCTCATACAAAACATTGCGCCGTTCACCGGTTATTTTGCTAGCCAGCGTCACAGCCTGCTTCAGCGGTAATTCTTGCAACAGAATGGTTAAAACCTCTTGCGGACGCACAGAAACTACGGCATTATCCGCGGCCTCCGCCCCCGCCAACAGCAACACCACTTCTCCGCGGCATTCATCTTCGTGTGCAGCATAATAGTTAGCTAGAACTTCTAATTCATCAGACATAATAGATTCGTACATCTTGCTGATTTCGCGCGCCACGACCGCTTTTCTCGTCCCACCAAACACCTCAACAAATGCTTGCAGCGTTTCCAGCAAACGATGCGGCGCTTCGTAAAAAATTATTGTGCGAGGCTCTTGCAACAATGTCAGCAGATGCTGTTTACGCGCTTCATTTTTTGCCGGCAAAAATCCTTCAAAAATGAATTTGTCTGTTGGCAGTCCGGCAGCAGATAAAGCAGCAATCACAGCGCATGCTCCAGGTATAGGCGAAACAGTAATGCCCTGTGCTTTGGCCTCGCGCACCAGATGAAAGCCCGGGTCGCTAATCAAAGGCGTGCCAGCGTCGCTGATCAGGGCAATTGATTCGCCCTGCCGCAGTGCTTCCATGATTTTATCCAGCCGCTCGCGCTCATTGAAATTATGCAGCGAAATAGTTGGCTTGCTGATGGAGTAATGACGCAGCAACTGCGCGGAATGGCGAGTATCTTCCGCTGCGATTTTATCAACCGATTGCAATACCTCAATCGCGCGCGCAGTCATATCACCAAGATTACCGATTGGTGTCGCCACAATATACAAAGTGCCCATTTTCTCATCTGTCATAACATTCACTCATTTCATCAATTTACTTATAAAAAGGACTATCACATGCCAACCATGCAAAAAACACTCGGCGATCGCGCCGAAGATTATGCCCTGAAGTTTCTCACACAAAAAGGCTTGCGTCTGCTGGAAAGAAACTACGAGTGCAAACTCGGGGAAATTGACCTCATCATGCAAGATAACGAGCATATTATCTTCGTAGAGGTAAGGTGCCGTACCCGCTCAAGATTTGGCAGCGCGGCAGACAGCGTGACGCCAACAAAAATCAAAAAACTCATCAGAACTGCGACTATCTACTTGCAAGCGAAAAAATGGCTGCATAAATATCCAAGCCGCTTCGATATTGTCGCCATCGATTTTTCAAAAACCGAAAAGGAGACACATTGGATAAAAAATGCATTCACAGCGTAACTATTTCAAACATCACTATCATTTCCAGTGATTTTTTCAGTCTAAAGTTTACTTTTCAACGAGGCATGATATAGAGTAATCATGCCTTGTTTTACATCAGCATTAAAGTAAGGAACACTAGCATGCAAAGAACGACAAAAAATTCTCAACGCACCGCCGATGACCTTGACAAAGAAACCCGCAGAGAGCTGAAGGCAATAGATAAAGCCAAAAATATTCTCTCTGTTATCACCACTAAAAACAGTGAAACCGGTCGCTCCGCACTTGAAGATGCGCAAAACAATAAAAATCTCGATAAGCTGAATGAATTTTATAAACAGGCAGTGAGTTATTATACGCGCACAAAAGACGGTAAAATTGACACAGCCGATATAGACAACCCAAAAAACAAACGCACCATTTTATGGTGGGCAATTGCCTGCTTCCAACCCGGAGCAACCATCACCGCATTGATTGCACAAGGCAGCAAACCAGAAGTAGAAATGTATTTTGAAGACAATCTGGAAGCTCGTTCGCCGATTTATACTGCCATGGCGATGGATAATATTGCCGCGGTTCGCACGCTTTTAACACACAATCCCGCGCTGTCGACTGAAGAAGACAAGTTTGGCTCGGCGCCGGGACACTATGCGGCAACACATAACAAAATAGATATTCTTGCCGAATTATATCGTTTTAATAACACCGTCGCCCGGCTCCGCAACAACA
Organism: uncultured Coxiellaceae bacterium; assembly: GCA_964636145.1. Classification (GTDB taxonomy): domain Bacteria; phylum Pseudomonadota; class Gammaproteobacteria; order DSM-16500; family DSM-16500; genus Aquicella. The sequence goes on along the minus strand of CAZWPD010000030.1, from coordinate 25,677 downwards.
CAAAAGACTTGACCCCGCTGCACGCATCCGCAAGAGTAGGCACTGTCGAAGCGACAAAGTGGCTGCTTGAACATGATACACATGTTTGCGATTTGCGTGATACCGACGGCAATACCGCACTCCATCTGGCCGTTGAAAATAATCACGCCGATGTGGTCAAAGTATTATTAGAACAAGGAGCAAATTTCAGCCTGGAAAATAACGAGAAAAAAACGCCACTGCAAATCGCCGCCAAAGTAAACAATGATGCAATCGTACGTTTGCTTCTCAAAGACGGTGCCAGACCTGAAGTAGATCATCCAATTGATATCAAGACTCTTAGCAAGCCTGTGCAGATCGCATTATCATTAATCGATTACATCAACGATAGACGCAGCAAACCGGAACATTTAGCCCTCTTTGGATATGCTGGATATTCCAGAAAACAAAAAATTGATGTTGCTGAGAAAGTCATTATCAACATTTTCAATGGCAAGGCTGATCCGCTTGATGACCTGGACAATACAGAAATGGACATTCTCAAAAATGGCGACACCGGACAGCGTGCAAAATTCCTCATCCAAATGCACGACCCTGCCGGGAGTAACAGAGCCACCCCAAACAACTCTCCAAGAAACTCACCACCACCTGGCAATGGCGGCTCCATATAACTAATGCATGAATATCTGTTTATCTACCTGGTAATTATGCGTAAAATAGCAGCCTGCAGCGGTCTTGATCATCAAGACCGCTAAAAGGTGCATAAAAATGAACAGTATAATTGACAGAATCAGGCTAAGTTTTACCGAAAGCATTCAGACCAAAATTAATGCGGCTGACTCCATTATCAATATCATTGCCGAAGCCAGCGAAGAAATTGTACAAGCATTACTCGAAGGCCACAAAATCCTAACATGCGGCAATGGCGGCTCGGCTTGTGATGCCATGCATTTTAGCTCTGAAATGTTGAACCGTTACAAGCAGGAGCGACCAGGCTTGCCAGCTATTGCCCTAACTTGTGACATGCCGACCATCACCTCCATTGGCAACGACTATCACTTCAGTGATATTTTTGCGAAACAAATACGCGCGCTCGGGCAGCCCGGAGATGTGCTACTAGTCTTTTCAACTAGTGGCAACTCAACTAATATTATCAACGCCGTCAAAGCCGCTCATGATAAAAACATGGGAGTCATTGCCATGACGGGTTACGATGGCGGTAAATTGGTCGACCATTTACTAGAAAAAGATATTGAAGTACGCGTACCAGCCTATGAAACAGCGCGAATTCAAGAAACCCATTTATTAATTATCCATTGTATTTGTGACATCATTGATTTCAGACTATTTGGTCACGGAGAAGGAGCAGCATGAAACGCATCATTACATTAATTGGCATGTCACTAACCTTACAAAGCTGCTTTGTAGCAGGTGCAGCAGCTGGTGCAGCAGCAGTTGCTATGGTTTACGACCACCGCACTATCGAATACACACTGCAGGATACCAAAATTGCAAACAAGATCGTCAGCAAATTAAATGCATACAAAGATCTGTGGCACGAAAGCCATATCGAAGTTACCGCCTTCAATCACATTGTGTTATTAACCGGACAAACACCAAAAGCGGAATGGCGTGAAATCGCTGGCGAAATTGCAAAATCCACAAATGATGTAGACAAGGTTTACAATCAACTAACTATTGAAGGTCCAACATCATCACTGACCCGCACCAGCGACTCATGGATCACCACTAAAATACGCACGCAAATGCTTGCCGAACAAAATTTGAAGTCGAGCAGCATTAAAGTCGTCACCGAGAATGGCGTTGTTTATCTAATGGGAATTGTAAAACCAGAACAAGCTGATCTGGCAGTCGATATCGCCCGCAAGGCATCAGGCGTGCAGCGGGTTATTAAAATCTTTATCTACACACAACCCAAGAAAGAATCATAATCCTCACTCTCCTGCCCGATGAAGAAGCAATCATCGGGCAGCGAGATACCCTCGTTTAACTATACTGTTCTAGCACCGCACGAATTTGCTCATAACTCACTGGTTTCGCAACAATATTATTCATACCGGAATGATAGGCTTGACGCTTGTCCCGCTCTAGAATGTGTGCGGTCATAGCGATAATTGGCAAAGATTTCAGTGATGGGAGCTGGCGTATTTCACTTGCGATATCATAACCACTCATATCAGGCAAACCGACATCCATGAAAATCAAATCATAGCCTTGTAACCGATCGACATTATCCAGCACTTCCGCACCATTACTGACGACATCAACGTAACAACCCAGATCCTCAAGCATCATACGCGCAATTTTTTGATTGATGAGGTTATCTTCGACCAATAAGATATTTTTATCGAACTTGGTTTCCACACACGCATTATCTGTAATCAAGGCAACGTCTGGAGCAACCTCCTGAAGAGGCAGCGTCAGAGTAAATCGAAAAGTAGTCCCACTACCAAACTTACTCTCCACTTGAATATTGCCGTGCATCTTTTCCACCAACTCCTTGGTGATAGAGAGCCCAAGACCAATGCCACTAAATTTACGTTGGTAAATCGAATCAACCTGGCTAAATTTATCAAAAATACTACCAATTTTTTCTTCAGGAATCCCAATGCCAGTATCTTTAACTGTGACCTCAAATACGCCGGTATTTTCTGTCTGTTCAATACAATTCAACGAGACACGAATATGGCCAACATCAGTAAATTTAACGGCGTTACTAATCAAATTCGCCAACACCTGCCTGACGCGATGCTGATCACCAATTACCGCAGTACGTATGCCTGGCTCAACATCGAGCACGAGAGAAACCTCTTTGCCAAGGGTTAAATATTTCATACCGTGCAGAATTTGTGAAAATAATTTCGCCATATCGAAGGGCTCACTCGAAAAGGTCAATTTACCGGCTTCAAGTCGTGCAAAATCAAGGATATCGCTCACAAGCGATAAAAGATCATTACCTGCCCCGGAGATAATATCGATGGATTCTTGTAAGTCCGCAGAGAGTCCTTTGGCTTTCAAAATTTCCGCCATTCCCATAATCGCATTCAAAGGCGTTCGAATTTCATGACTAATCATGGCCAAAAAGTCCGACTTGGCTTTATTGGCAACTTCGGCTCGCTCCTTCGCTTCACGCAATTCCTGCTCGTATAAAGCTTCTTTAGTAATATCTTCAGCGATACCGGCAAACCCGATGAAAAGGTTATTTTCATTTTGAATTGGAAAGCTGGTGTCTTTTATCCATTTCAACGACCCGTCTGGAAGAATAATACGATAGCGATTTTCATAGCGCGCCTCGAGACCGACCTCTTCTAGTAAGCGAAATTTTGCATGGTCCGTTACAAGCGAACGATCATCGGGATGAACCGTTTCCATCCATGAATTTGGATCGGTATACACCTCATCACGACTACGCCCCCAAACTTTTTCAAATGCCGGGCTAAGATAAATTTGACGATCATAGGAATTATTGCGCGCCCAAAACACTGCATTAATTTTTTCGGCGAAATACCGAAAATAATGCATCGCTTTTTCAAGATCAGCGACACCTTCTTTCTCAACAGTAATATCCTTCGTAATTCCCGCCAACCCAAAAAATTGCTCGTCGGCATCAAACAGACAAAACATGGTTTCCTGTAAGCGGCGCATGGAACCATCGTCTTTGAGAATATGATATTCATGGACGCGACTGATTTTGCCTTGCGTTAAATCACAAACGATATTGAGATTATTTTCAAATTCGAGTCGATCATCCGGATGCACTTTTCCGAGCCAATAGGAAGACAAACCCTGACTCAGCTCAGCATCCTTCATACCAAATATTTTTTCGAACGCAGGACTGACGTAGAGCACAGTTTTTGCCTGCGCATCCCTTATCCAGAAAATATCCTGACTTTTTTCTACCAAACGATAGAAATAATTACTGAAATTGTTTAGATTAAAATCATGCGAGATATTCATAGACTCATGTCTGATTTATTAGAATCGTTCATTAGTATATAGTACAACTCAGACAACACGACAAGCTAAGCTGTCATATAAAAATAAAAATCGGCGAGGTTTCAATGTTTCGTTTACATTCTGCTCAACGCAATTTTTTGACATACCAAAATGTGCACCCTGATAGCACGAATTTTTATCGAAGCATTGCGCTAGAAATAAGCGGTGATTTAAATATCCACGCATTACAACAAGCTATGCAAAAAGTTGCTCAACGCCATGAGATGCTGCGCTGCCATATACTGACACAAGACGGCCAGCAGACGACCGGTATCACACCAACTGAAGCATTTGCCCCTGACATTACCACTCATGATGCAACTTGTGTTGCTCAAAAGAACCTATCGGAATTACCTCAGACACTGCATGCAATCGGCGCTGACACATTTTTCAATCAACCATTTGACCTCGAGAACGGCCCACTGTGGCGCGCTGCCATTGTTAAAACAGAAAAAAACCAGCATCAATTTACCATAGTCTGCCACCCGGTTATTGCGGACGAACGATCAATCAATATCTGGCTAAATGAAATTGCCTCTTATTACGATCAAATCATATCCGAGCAACACCTGGAATTACCTACTCCAATAAGACCAACTGAATATGATAGACCAGAAGATAATATTGCCCGCCAGAATTATTGGCGTGAAAAGCTGGAAGATTTAACGTTCATTAATTTTCATGCTGCAAAACCGGCACCTGACGCAAAACGTCCTGCCGCTAAACATCACCACTTTACTCTCTCGGCAGATCAGGTAAAGCAGCTGCAATCCAGCATGCCCAACCTTTCACTAGAGCAGATCATGTTAGCAGCTATGTACACGCTGCTATTTCGATACACTGGTGACACTGATATTACCGTGGGATCCACCACCGCCAATCGTCCGCTGCATGACCGAACCATCAATGCGCACGCTAACTGGCTTGGATTACGCCAAAAGTTCAACGCCAACATCAGCTTCCAAGATCTCGCACAAGAGATTAGTGCAACTCAGCAAGAAGCTTTGGCGCATCAATTAGGTATTAATGAAATTTATCAATCTTCATTACCAGATGAAACTCGCTCGGTAATGAAGAGCATGGCACCGTTTGACATTCTACTTACGTTTAACAACAAAGCTCCGTGCATGCGGATGAAGAATCTCACCACCTCCACGCCAGTACAGCTTGATCTTGGTTATACTGCTCCATCGTATTTTCATCTGACGACTGAACAATTAGATGATGGCTCTTGCAGCGGCCTCATGAATTACAACACCCAAATCTTCGACGAAAAAACTATCGAAAATATAGTTGCGCATTTTGGAAAAATCTTATCTGCGGCGGCAGACAACCCAACTCAACAAATCGCTGACATCCAATTAATGCTCGATTCAGAAGCTTCGTTGATCACTCGCTTCACCCAAACCGAGCGCACCACAAGTTTTGGCGATCAACTGCTCCCAGAAGCCTTCAGCACAATTGCAAGAAACAATCCGGATATGACGGCGCTCGTGTTTCACCCCACAACAGGTGAACCGCAGCGCATGAGTTATAAAGATTTAGAAATATTTTCCAACCAGATCGCCAACTATCTGCGTGAACATCATCAATTAAAAACAGGCGATATCGTTGCTATCAGTATTACACGCTCAATCAATCTGGCGGCCTTCATGCTTGGCGCGATGAAAGCTGGTGTGATTATCGCGCCACTCGAAACAGATCCCGGCAAACTTGTCGATGACAAGCTTACAGCGACAAATGCAGCGCTGATCATCACAGACAACCACACTCAGCGAATTTTCACCGACAAGAACATACCTCTGCTTAATGTCGATGAGGCAGCAGCGAAAATCTCCAACTACGATGATACATTTTATAAACCAAAACTCTCTCCAGACAGTCCGGCTTACATTATGTATTCCTCAGGCACAACAACCGGAATCCCGAAAGGAGCGCTTCTGCCACAAGAAAGTTTAGTAAATTTACTCAATGCATTGTTTGCGCAAAATTACCCGCAACACTTACAAATCTACAGCACCGCGCTGCCAACCTTCGACGCACTCTTGTTTGATTTCGTTGCTGCCTGGGCACATGCCGGCACAGTGCATCTCACCAGTGACGCCGAACGCTTGTCTCCTGATGCCGCTGTCAGAATCATTACTCAAGAAAAAATTAATTTTGCTGTCGTATTGCCAAGCTTCATGGTTTTGCTGCCGCCAACTCTACCGCTGGAATATCTTATCAGCATCGGCTCTGAACCTGATGAACATGCATTCGCAGAGTGGCATCGCCAAAATCCAGACCGACATCTCATCGATGGCCGCGGTCATACTGAAACAGGAATCTGCCTCGAGCTGCAAGAATATCAACCCGGAACAGCTCTAGGTTCCTTTGGTCCACCAATCAGCAATATGAAACAATTTATTCTGGACGATAATTACTCCATCTGTCCTATCGGTATTCCCGGCAATGAATACGTCAGCGGACCAGGTATTGCAACCAAGTATATTGGCAACCCTGCCCTGACAGAGAAAAAATTCCTGTTTATGAAACTTGATGAGGCTCAGTATAAGTTTTTCCCTTGTGGGCCAAACACACCTGGTGCCATCAAACTGTATGCGACCGGTGATCGTGGTTGCTATCAACTTAACGCTAAAGGAGAGGTTTCATTCAAAGGTACAGGGCGTACAGATCGAGCGATTAAATTACACGGTGTCAGCGTCAATCTCGGCGGGGTAGAAGCCATGACGAAAAAATTCCCGCACGTGAATGATGTTGTGGTCACCGCAATGCCAGACATGAGCGGGTTGATTGCCTACGTGGTCAGGAATGGTGACGTCAGAAAAATGCCTGCCAAGGAATTCAAGATGGCATTACGTACTTTTTTGCGCAAACAAACGCCGCTACACCCGGTTACGTATCCAAAACATATTATTTTAATGACCAAATTACCCACCACCGACAATGGCAAAATTAACTATCGAAAATTGCCTGCACCACCAAAACGTGAGCCTTATATTCCACAAAACTCGCAAGATATCGTACAAGTATTAACTGGTTTATGGAAAGACGTTCTCGGCTCGGATGATGTTGACGAACTTAATCCAAATGCCAGTTTCAACGAACTAGGCGGCCACTCTATTGAACTCGCGATACTTGAAATCAAGATTAACCGACATTTAGTGCTGACAGAGCGAATTAGTGTAAGCGAGAAATTTTTATCGAGGAATATGACCATTAATAGTCTTGCAAACGCTTTACGACCTTTAGTGCAAAATAATTCATCTGTTACTAACAAGCCAACACATTCAGGCGCCCCAGCAAAACCCATTTACCGCAACCACTCGGCAATGTTTCTAGATCACACACAACAGCCAGGAATGAAACAGATTGGCACATCAAAACCCAACCATCGCCCAAGAAACTCAAGTTTTACTTTTAAAAAATAACAATGAATATAAAATAAGAACGAAATATGTTATAGAGACAATACAATTTTATCATTATAATATTCGCAATGCGTAAACTGTGTGGCACAAAATAATAAGATATTGTTCTGTAATGGGGAGCAGGTATGGGACATTTTATACAATTTAATAATAATTCTTACGAACAGTCGCAGACTGTCGATCCGGATAATTTAGCAATCTTTCTTTTTCCCGGAATTCTAGGCAATGGCAATGAACTACAGGCGCTTGCAGCTGCAATTGATAAACAGCGCAAAGGCCGCACACCAATCTACATCTACAATAAACCGACCATTAACGGATCACCTTTGGAAATGACAGGGGACGAGGAAGCCGCTTCCATCGCCGATGAAATGCAATACATACGACGCGACTCAAAACTTCCCTATATCCTGGCAGGCTTCTCATACGGCAGCAATGTAGTACATCAGGTGGCTGAACACCTGTCTGCACGTGGCTTCGATCCGCGCAAATACGTCATTGACGCAGGCTCACCAGCATGCATCGCAGCTTATATTGAAAAAGATAATGACGACCTCAAAAGAGATCTCGTCAATATAGTAAATTATGCAGCACGTCTCTCCGGCATGCAGGAAATCAAACTAAACGAAAAGATTTTTACCAAGCTACAAGATATTGAGCTGGAAGACCGGATTGACCACATAGGCGATGAGGTTGTGCATGGACAGGCAGCAAATATTGATGAAGATATCTTGGCTTCATTCTATACCTACCTTGAAATCGCCAAACAGAATTTACGCAATCTTGCCTATCCAACTATTAGCAAACTAAACAAAACCACGCATACTCACCTCATTCTGACAAAAGAAACCTCACTCAAGTATGGCGCAGCCGAACCAGCGAATATATCATTCGCAGCCGGATGGGATGAGTGCAGCTCGAAGGTGACACGCCTCAATCGCCACACTAGCTCGAAATTATGGCACCAGACTCACTTGAGCTTGTTAACTGAAGAAAATGCCGGCTTAGTTGCAGGCCTGATCACGAACAGTTTAAACCGTGAAATCACTGCTGATTTGCTGCGACAAAGACATGCTGAAGCAATTTTTGGCACTGGTGCCATCTTCAGCACCATCGCGAACAATAGACAGCGAACATCTAACCCGCTTTACTTCTCAGCATTTAACCCCCCGGCTGCTAGCGCCTTACCGCATCACAGCACAGCCAACGATAAAGCCATTAACTGCACCTTAGATCAGCAAAATGTGCAAACCATCGAATCGAAAAAGAACCTAGGGATAGGGATTCGCTAGAAACAAGCCACTTATAAACAAAAAAAAACCCGTTCAGTGAACGGGTTTTTTTGTTTGTTACAGATGAATATTATTCGACTAGCTTAAGAACCGGCTTAGGCTTGGCTGCCGTGACAATTGGCGCATCCATCGTCAGCCCATCAAGAGGTTCAGCACTCGTACCATCAATACCACGTAAATGCACTCTCTTCGCACCTTCCTCAACACCACCTTCATCAACCATAGGCTCTTCAGCATCCAGGAATAAGCCTTCGCCATTCTCTTCAGCATAAACTGCCAAAATTGAACTAACAGGTGCTGAAATTAAGTGGCCCACACCTGAAAACGAAGCTCTAAACTCTACTTCTTGATTTGTTATCTGAAAATCGCGGACCGCATTTGGTGAAATATTGAATACGATCTCGCCGCCATCGACAAATTCTTGTGGAATATTGCACTTAGGGTCAGCCGCATCAATTACCAATATTGGCGTACAGCTACTATCAACTATCCATTGATAGAAAGCTCTGAGTAAATAAGGTCTGTTAGAAATCATACAACCTCCCTTGGCTTACGATGCCATATCTTCGCTGGCTAATTTTCTTTGTTCCTGCTCTAACTCTGTAAGGCTGGCTTGAAACGAATCACGCTGGAATACACGTTCGGCATATTTGTTGATCGTTTTCATTTCAACTGGAGACAAGGTAATACCCCAGATTGGTAGGCGCCATAAAACAGGAGCGATACAGCAATCAACAAGCGTAAACTCATCACCCAAGAAATATGGTGAAGCCTGAAACACTGGGACTAACTGGGAAAGATATCCGCTTAATTCTTTAGCGGCGGCGCGGGTATCAGCCATCTTTCCTGTTTCCAGTTTGCGAATCAATGGACTCCACTCGCGATCAAAGCGGTGAATAATCAATCGGGCCTTGGCACGAGCAACTGGGTATACCGGCATTAAAGGTGGATGAGGAAAACGCTCGTCAAGATATTCGGTGATGATGCTGGATTCGTAAAGCGCCAGCTCACGGTCAACTAATGTTGGAATGCTGCCGTAGGGATTCAGCTCAAGTAAATCTTCTGGTTTGCCGCGTGACTCAACATTAATCACTTCGTACGGCACGCCTTTTTCTGCAAGAACGATACGGACGCGATGACTATGCAAGTCAGTCGCACCAGAATACAGTGTCATTACAGATCGTTTGTTCGTAATAATTGCCATGCAGACCTTCCTCTTATTGGTTGATGAAGCTCTAACACACAACACGGGAAGCGCATTCAGGCGAAAAGTGTAGATATGGCTGGGGGACTAGGATTCGAACCTAGGTTAGCGGAGTCAGAGTCCGCGGTCCTACCACTAGACGATCCCCCAAGCAGATACATACCAAATACAATAATAAAATTAACGCTTAGAGTATTGGGTGCCCTTACGTGCCTTATGCTTACCAACTTTCTTACGCTCGACTTCGCGCGCGTCTCGTGTCATATATCCTTCTCTACGCATAATTTTGCGCATCGTGTTCTCACCGGCTGAAGCTGAACCTGCTTCACCAGCTTCGCTATCGCCTTCGTCGTATTTAACGAGTGCGCGAGCAATACCGTGACGAATCGCACCAGCCTGGCCATTAATACCACCACCAGTGACTGTTACGTGAACATCGAAACTTGTTAACATATCAGACGCGATCAGCGGCTGACGAACGATCATACGGGCTGTTTCACGGCCAAAGTATTCATCTAATGTACGATCATTAATAATGATAGCGCCTTTACCTTTTTTCAGGAAAACACGAGCCGTTGAGGTTTTACGACGACCGGTACCATATATACTTTTGATTGCTGCTGGCATTACTGTAATCCTATTCTGCTTTCTCAAGGTTAATTTCAACTGGCTGCTGGGCGACATGTGGATGCTCAGCTCCGGCATAAACTTTTAATTTACGCAACATTTCGCGACCAAGAGGATTCTTGGGCATCATACCCTTAACAGCTATCTCGATAACCCGGGTAGCGTCTTTCTGCATCATCTTGTCAAATGTTACGGCCTTGATACCGCCTGGGTAACCAGAGTGGCTGTAATATACCTTATCTGATTCTTTTTTGCCCGTAACTTTGATCTTATCGGCATTTACCACGATCACATAATCGCCTGCATCAGCATGCGGTGTGAATTCCGGCTTGTGCTTGCCACGCAGGACCTTGGCGATCTGGCTGGCCAGTCTGCCTAATACTTTTCCTGATGCATCAACGACATACCATTTTTGTTCTATGTTTTCACTGGTTGCAAAATACGTTTTCATCTTTAATCCTACTGGTAAACTGTAAACCCTTTAAAGCGCCAGAATTGTATAGGAAGCTACTAAAACAAGCAACACCAATCATTGGCCAATGGTGCGATATCGCAACCAGGCCTCCCAGCGACATAGCGGGGATCTTCGCTCTTTTCGCCGGTGATTCTCTCTGGAATCAACAAGTATTTCAAGAAGAATAAGACCTTTTCTGCATAAAATATCGGGGAATATTCTTTCTGACAAAGAGCTCCAAGCGTCAAAACACCCACATTACCCTCTAAAAATCCTATTTTTTAGCTACTTTCTTCACATACTATGCAAAAAATGCTCGCTTATTCCTACAGAAATGATATTTTATTACGTGTACATTTTCACTTTAGTGAGGAAAAAACATGGCGAAGAAAAGCAAGATGAAAAGGAAGTCCACCGGGAAAACCGCTGCTTCTAGAACGACAACTAGAACCAAGAAAGCGGCTTCTAGAACGACTTCAAAGACAACAGCGAAAAAAGCAACCCCGATGAAATTGCCTTCTTTCAGGGAACCATTATCAAAAAGCACAATGATCAAAGCGATCACTGATGTTACATGTCTCGGCAAAAAGGATGTTGTTGCCGTTCTTGACTGCTTAAATGAAGTCATTGAAAAGCATGTAAAGCCAGGTGGACCAGGCATATTCGTTATGCCAGGCTTGCTGAAGATCAATGTGGTGAAAAAACCAGCTCGCGCAGCTCGTAAGGGTATCAATCCTTTCACTGGCGAAGAGATCATGATCAAGGCCAGACCTGCTTACAAAGCAGTTAAAATCAAAGCTCTCAAGAAACTCAAGGAAATGGTTACAACCTAACCCTTGTGGATCGAACAAAAATCCCCTCTCTTCTCACGAATTGAGGGGATTTTCTTTTGGGGTAGAAGAAAACCCCTCTGAGTTCAACTCTTCCCAGATTATGTGGCACAGGCGCGCTTTTTGCGGCCGGTAACATTTTACAATCCCGGCCGCAAAAAACGCGCCCGGGCTACAATGCTGTCGGGAATATAAAATACGTGATAGTGCACGGTTACATCTGGGAGATCCCGCGGCATAAAAACACGCCTCGGGATAACGAACATAAAATTATCCGCCGAACTCAGCCTTCACTAAATCCGCCAGCTGAGTGGCATAATCATTAACACGCTTTTCATCATCGCCTTCCACCATGACTCTAATCAAAGGTTCAGTGCCGGACTTGCGCAGCAACACTCGACCTTTATTACCTAGCGCGCTTTCAATATCTTTCACAGCTTGTTGAATTAACGGGTTATCTATAGAAGCAGATTGATTGGCTATCTTGACGTTTAGCAAGATTTGCGGAAACTTGGTTAAACCTTTGCGGATATCGGCAAGACTTTGGCCCTGTTGGCGCATTGCCGCCAGCACCTGTAAAGCCGTGATAATGCCATCACCTGTCGATGAAGTCTTCAGGCAGACGATATGCCCAGAAGGCTCGCCGCCCAAATGCCAGCCACGCTTGGCAAGTTCACTCATTATATGTCTATCACCAACTGCTACCCTGACAAACTCAATACCACGTTCTTTGATCGCACGCTCAAAACCAAAATTTGACATGACTGTACCAACAATTCCCCCTTCAAGCGCACCGCGCTGAGAGCGATCCTTGGCTATTATATAGAGTAAGTCATCGCCATCGAGGATATGGCCGAGGTGATCAACCATCACCACACGATCACCATCACCATCAAGAGCAATACCAAGATCAGCATGATGCTGTATGACTGCCTGTTGCAATGCCTGAGGGTGAGTCGCGCCGCAATCTAAATTGATATTCAAGCCATTCGGCTCGGCACCCATCTCAATAACTTCAGCGCCAAGCTCGCGAATCACATTTGGTCCAATATGATAAGAAGCGCCATGGGCACAATCGACTACGATCTTGAGACCATTTAAGGTGACATCAGAAGAAACCGTACTTTTGCAAAATTCGATATAACGACCAGGGGCATCGACAACTCGAACCGCCTTACCAAGATCAGCAGAATCAACCGTCGTCATCTCCTGCTCGAGCTGCTCCTCGATTGCAAGCTCCATTTCATCTGGCAATTTTGTGCCTTGGGCAGAAAAAAACTTAATGCCATTATCATAATAAGGGTTATGTGAAGCACTGATAACAATACCAGCCTGGGCACGCAGCGTACGCGTTAAATACGCGATCGCCGGTGTTGGCATCGGTCCAAGAAGATGGGTGTCTATCCCGGCAGCGGATAACCCGGATTCAAGTACAGATTCAAACATATACCCAGAGATACGGGTATCTTTGCCGATTAAAACTTTACCGTCGCCTTGTCGCGCCAAAACTTTACCGACAGCCCAACCGAGTTTCAACACAAATTCCGGAGTAATAGGCCAAACACCGACGCGACCCCTGATCCCGTCGGTGCCAAAATAGCGGCGCTTGCCTGAAGTGTTTTTCATATTAGTTCGTTGAGCTTGTGCCATCTGCTGGAATCGTTCCTCTATTAGCTTCATCCAGCTTCAGCGATTGCTGCTTGTTATCGCCATCAAGTGGAGTATCGCTGACTAAGTGATCGGTTCCCTTCTTGGCTTTGTTGGCGGCATCTTTATCTTTATTGCTACGCCAGCTGGCTGGTTCACGAATTTGCCTGACCTGCATGACATCTTCAATTTGCTCTTGTCCGATAGTTTCATATTTGACAAGCGCATCAGCCATTGCGTGCAATTTCTCAATATTCTCTTTTAGAATCTTCACAGCGCGCTGATAGTTACGATCAACAATATCACGCACTTCAGAGTCAATCAGGTTGGAAGTTGCTTCAGACACTTCTTTATGACGAGTAATAGAATGACCAAGGAATACTTCTTCATCATCATTACCCAAAGTTAGCGGCCCAATTTTTTCAGACAGGCCCCACTTGGTTACCATATTACGGGCAATCTCAGTTGCCTTTTGAATATCGTTAGACGCGCCGGTTGTTACTTTGCTTACGCCGAAAATAATTTCTTCGGCAATACGACCCCCAAACAGACTGGAAATTTTACTTTCGAGATATTCTCTCGTGTAATTATAGCGATCGCCTTCTGGCAAGAACATGGTCACACCTAAAGCACGACCGCGAGGTATGATAGTAACCTTATGTACTGGATCATGGCCTGGAACTTCGAGACTCACAATGGCATGACCAGCTTCATGATAGGCAGTGAGTTTCTTTTCTTCGTCAGACATAACGATAGAACGACGCTCTGCACCCATAATGACTTTATCTTTTGCCTTTTCGAAATCTTCCATGTCCACTGAACGCTTGTTCGCACGTGCAGCAAACAAAGCAGCTTCATTCACAATATTGGCAAGATCAGCACCCGAGAAGCCTGGCGTACCGCGAGCAATGACGGCAACATCCACATCATCATTCACAGGAACTTTACGGCTATGCACACGGAGAATTTGTTCACGGCCTTTTACATCTGGCAGCCCAACAACAACTTGTCTGTCAAAACGGCCTGGGCGTAATAATGCAGGATCGAGTACGTCAGGACGGTTAGTCGCCGCCACGACAATAACACCTTCACTACCCTGAAAACCGTCCATCTCAACCAGTAATTGATTAAGCGTCTGTTCACGTTCGTCGTGACCGCCGCCAAGACCTGCACCACGATGACGACCGACAGCATCGATTTCATCAATAAAGATAATACATGGAGCCTGCTTCTTGGCTTGCTCAAACATGTCACGCACACGTGAAGCACCAACACCCACAAACATTTCGACGAAATCTGAACCGGAAATAGTAAAGAATGGAACTTTGGCTTCACCGGCAACAGCCTTCGCCAGCAAAGTTTTACCTGTACCTGGAGGACCAACCAATAACACACCGCGTGGAATTTTGCCGCCGAGGCGTTGGAACTTGCCAGGATCTTTTAAGAAGTCGACGAGTTCTTTGACTTCTTCTTTTGCTTCATCACATCCGGCAACATCAGAGAAAGTAATTTTAACTTGGTCTGCATTCAAAAGTCGGGCACGACTGCGTCCAAATGAAAACGCTCCGCCTTTGCCGCCGCCGGCCTGCTGGCGCAGCACGTAAATCCAGATTGCAAATAAGACGATCCACGGTAACAAGTTCAATAGGTGTGTCAGCAATCCTGGCTGGTCAGGCTGTTTGCCTTTCACCACCACGCCCTTGTCGAGCATGGCTTGTATCAGGTTCGCATCCTGCGCCATCGGCAAATACGTAGTAAATGTTTTGTTATTCTGGAATGTGCCATTTACATTTTGTTCTGTAATGGTCACTGAGCGCACATTGCCCTGCTTCACATCATTAATGAAAGCAGAATATGTTACATGCTCATCCGCCTCGCGCTTCGGTCCAAAGTTATTGAAAACCGAGATTAAGATGATTCCTATCACCATCCACAAAAGTATCGTCTTGACTACGTCATTCACGTTGGCTGACCTCAATTAGACTTGCAGACTTTAATTATAAATTAATCATACCCAATCTGGCGATTAGAAACTAGGAAACAAGCAGAATTGCGCACCTGTTTTCTTCCAATTACCAGCAACTTACCCGTTTCTCTTCAACCAAGCCATTTTTATCTACGGTAAAAACCCTAAAAATAGTCAGGGTATAAAGAAATGGCATGAAATCGTACCGTTTTTAAGCTATCTGCGCGTTCTGGCTAGAATATAGACTTCCCTAGAACGCTTACGCGAAGCCTTGGGTTTACGGATAACAGTCTTCTTAAACTGTTTTTTGATCTCCATCAGGTAAGCATCAAAGCCTTCACCCTGAAATAACTTAATCAAAAAACCACCTTCTGGATGTAACACTTTCAAAGCGAAATCAAGTGCAAGCTCGGCCAGATATACAGACTTCGACATATCAACACTGTCATTACCACTCATATTCGGTGCGATATCCGAAAGCACCCAATCAACTTTCACCCCGGACAAGCGTGCCTGTAAATCTTCAACGACAGCATCTTCAGAAAAATCGCCGTGAATAAACTCCACACCATCAATTGGTTCCATATCCAAAATATCGAGAGCAATAATCTTGCCTTTAGGCTTTAACATTTTCACTAGCAACTGCGACCAGCCGCCTGGCGCCGCACCAAGATCAATAACTGTCATACCAGGTTTAAACAGACGATCCCGCTCTTGAATTTCCAGAAGTTTATAAACAGCACGCGAGCGATAGCCTTCCGCGTGCGCCTTTTTGACGTACGGGTCATTAAAATGCTCTTTCAACCAGCGGTGGCTGCTATCGCTTCTCTCTGCCATAAATCCTGCCTAAATCTAGATATAAGTCACTTCAACAATTTCATACTCAATAGCACCGTCTGGCGCTTGCACTTTCACGCTATCGCCTTCATATTTTCCCACTAGCGCACGTGCAACCGGCGAAGTAACAGAAATTTTATTCTCTTCCACACTCGCCTCATCTTCGCCGACAATCTGATAAACAATTTCACCAATCTTGGGATTATGTAGCTTGATGGTCGCTCCAAAAATGACGCGGCCTTCATTCTCCATCGTTCTGACGTCAATTACTTGTGCATTCGATAACTTGGACTCAATCTCAAGAATACGGCCCTCAGCAAACCCCTGCTCTTCGCGCGCCGCATGATATTCAGCATTTTCTTTCAAATCGCCGTGTTTACGCGCTTCGGAAATCGCATTAATAATGCGCGGGCGCTCTACTTGCTTCAGACGCTGCAACTCTTCACGCAGCTTTTCTGCACCAGTTACCGTCATTGGAACTTTTTGCATGTTCATCACCTTGATATAGTAGTTACCTTGTACGCATTGATGCGCACCCAGCAAAATCGATTAAAACTTCATTTCTTCAAAAAACTTCTTCACCTTCTCAAACCACGAGCTCGATTGCGGGTTATGTTTGTTGTTTGCAGACATCGACTTATCAAATTGCTGTAATAATTCGCGCTGCTTAGCAGTGAGATTGATCGGGGTTTCAATCGAAACCTTACACATCAAGTCACCAACATCATTACCACGCACCGAAGGCACCCCCATCCCTTTCACACGAAACACCTTATTACTCTGTGTTTCAGCCGGGATTTTCAGCTTAACGCGACCGTTTAATGCCGGCACTTCCAGTTCGCCGCCCAACGCCGCCATCACAAAACTAATGGGAACTTCGCAATATAAATTCTTGCCATCGCGCTCGAAAAGCGGATGCGGCTGTACTTGTATCTGGATGTATAAATCCCCAGACATTGCCCCCGACTCTCCAGCTTCTCCCTCGCCAGTTAAGCGTATCCGGTCACCGGTATCAACACCCTTAGGGATCTTAACTGATAATTTCTTGTTTTGCTTGGTTCTACCGCGCCCATGACACTTGGAACACGGGTCTTTAATCATCTTGCCCTTACCATGACAAGTTGGGCAAGTTTGTTGAACTGTAAAAAATCCGTGCTGCAACCTGACCTGACCGTGGCCGCCACACTCCGTACACGTTACCGGAGACGAACCTTTGCGCGCACCAGAACCCTTGCAATCCTCACACGCGGCTAGTGCCGGAATAGTCAATTCAGCAGTTTTGCCAAATACTGCATCTTCAAGTGTGATATCCAGCGAATACGCCAAATCAGAACCTCGCTGCGGACCCGCCTGACGACCACCAAAGATATCGCCAAAAATATCACCGAAGATATCACCAAAATTCATATTACCAGGACCGCCAAACCCGCCTGCACCTTCCATGCCGGCATGACCAAATTGATCGTAAGCGGCGCGCTTGCGCTGATCGGAGAGGACTTCATAGGCCTCTTTGATCTCTTTGAATTTCTCTTCAGAAGTATGGTCATGTGCGTTGCGATCAGGATGATGCTTCATCGCGAGACGACGATAACTCTTTTTAATTTCTTCTTCGCTCGCATTCCGCGAAACACCGAGAATATCGTAGTAATCTTTTTTGGCTGTCATGATTGCTCTTTCATTAAAAAATGTCCCCGCTGCTTATCTTGGCAGCGGGGACAAGGTCAATATTACATACTGTTATCAATGATAAAACTAGGAACCACGCTTGTTTTCATCATCTTTAACTTCTTCAAATTCAGCATCAACGACATCATCTTTTTTCTTTTCAGATGAAGCCTGTTCCTGCTGCCCTGCCGCACCGGCCTGACCCGCCTGATCAGCCTGACCAGCCGCATATAAACGCTCGGCCATTTTTGCTGATGCATCAGTCAAATCTTTGGTTTTGGCTTCGATGCTATCTTTATCGTTACCCTTCAGCGCCTCTTGTAAAGCGGCAACAGCTTTTTCGATCGCTGCTTTTTCATCCGCAGAAACCTTGTCGCCAGCATCTTTCATCGCTTTAGTAACCGCATGAATCATGTTATCAGCCTGATTACGCGCTGTTACCAACTCATGGAATTTTTTATCTTCCGCAGCATTAGCTTCAGCGTCTTTTACCATCTTCTGTACTTCTTCATCACTCAAACCTGAAGATGCCTGAATACGGATAGACTGCGCCTTGCCAGTTGCCTTGTCTTTTGCGGAAACATGTAAAATACCGTTCGCATCAATATCAAAGGTCACTTCAACTTGCGGCATACCGCGTGGAGCTGGCGGAATGTCGGTCAAATCAAAACGGCCGAGTGATTTATTAGCAGACGCCATTTCACGCTCACCTTGCAACACGTGAATGGTCACGGCTGTCTGGTTATCAGCAGCGGTTGAGAAAGTCTGGTTAGCACGGGTTGGAATCGTGGTATTTTTTTCGATGAGCTTGGTCATCACACCGCCCATGGTTTCAATACCAAGAGACAATGGCGTCACATCTAACAACAATACGTCTTTAATCGCGCCGGACAAGACCGCACCCTGAATCGCAGCACCAATTGCAACTGCCTCATCTGGGTTAACATCTTTACGTGGGTCTTTACCAAACAGATTGCGAACGGTTTCCTGAACCATTGGCATACGGGTTTGACCACCGACCAGAATGACATCATCAATCTTGCTGGCATCAACACCGGCATCTTTCATCGCCATTTTGCATGGCTCAATGGAACGCTGCACCAAATCTTCAACCAGTGATTCGAGCTTGGCACGTGTGATCTTCACGTTCATGTGTTTTGGACCTGAGGCATCTGCAGTGATGTACGGCAAGTTAACTTCAGTCTGTTGCGTGGACGACAATTCAATCTTGGCTTTTTCAGCAGATTCTTTCAAACGCTGCAAAGCAAGTGGATCATTACGTAGATCAATACCAGAAGAGCTCTTAAACTCATCGATCAAGTAATTCATGATGCGCTGGTCGAAGTCTTCACCGCCAAGGAAGGTATCACCATTGGTAGACAACACTTCAAACTGGTGTTCGCCGTCAACTTCAGCAATTTCGATAATGGAAATATCGAAGGTACCGCCGCCAAGATCGTAAACTGCAATTTTGCGATTACCTGGCTTCTTGTCCATACCAAATGCGAGCGCAGCAGCAGTTGGCTCATTGATAATACGTTTTACTTCGAGACCAGCAATACGGCCGGCGTCTTTGGTAGCCTGACGCTGCGAATCATTGAAATAAGCAGGAACAGTAATAACCGCTTCAGTTACTTCATGACCTAAATAGTCTTCAGCTGTCTTCTTCATTTTCATGATGACTTGCGCTGAAACCTGCGGCGGAGCCAGCTTTTCAGTGCCCAATACCTCAACCCAGGCATCGCCGTTTTCAGCGCGCACGATTTTATACGGCACGGTTTCCTGCATCTTGCGCACCATCTCTTCATCGTAACGGCGGCCGATCAAACGCTTGGCAGCATATATAGTGTTCTTTGGATTGGTGACAGCCTGATGCTTGGCCGGTTGACCAACGCGAATTTCATTGGCATCAAGATAAGCGACAATCGATGGCGTTGTGCGCGCACCTTCAGCGTTCTCAATAACCTTCACTTTGTCACCGTCCATCACAGCAACGCATGAGTTGGTCGTACCTAAGTCTATCCCTATGATTTTATTACTAGCCATAATCTTTAATCTCCGCTTTAGCTAACGTTATATGTATAGAAATGAGGGCGGTTCGTGTTTTTTCAACCCTCCCAGCCATTAATCTTTTGCTTTCGACACCACGACCAGCGCAGGACGCACCAGCCGGTTATTCAAGGTATAGCCTTTTTGCAACACCGAAATGACCGTGCCCGGCTTCACCGATGGATCTTCTTGCAGGGAAATTGCTTGCTGCGTTTCAGGGTCAAAAGCTTCTGAAACCGGGTTAACCTGTTTCACCCCAAACTTTTCCAGCGCGGCATTAAACATCTTTAAGGTCATCTCTACACCGTCAACCACAGGCTTGGCCGCTGCCTGCATATCTGCCGGCACACTGGTGGCACATAGCTCGAGGCTGTCTATAATTGGCAACAATTCACCAACAAATTTCTCTAATGCATACTTGTGAGCACTAGCCACATCGCGCTCGGCACGACGAGCCGCATTCTCGGATTCAGCCTGCATACGCAAGACTCGCTCCCAGTTTTCATTCGACTTCTGTTCCGCTTCATTGAGCTTTTGAATTAACTCTTCATGCGATAATTCAGTTAACATCTGCTCACTGTTTGACTCATCCACTTCCTGATCGGCGTGGCGAGTGTGCTTATCTTTTGACATTTAACTCAAGCTCCTTCATGTAATGAACCCATTCGATTAGTATCTATGTATGGACGAAATGAGGGCTTTCAAGGTAGGTTATACGTTAATTCTTATGAGGATCAGTCATGGCGTCACAGTTTAAGACCGTTGGCCTCTACGGCCGGGTCAGAAACCCCGGAGTGATCGATTCACTCAAGGCAGTTATCGGCTTCCTACGCTCGTTAGAGCAAGATTTTGTCGTAGAAAAAGAAACCGCCCACCCTTTAAATGATGACTCGCTCACATTAGTTGATCATGAATCATTCAGTGATCAGTGCGACCTTATTATCGTCGTAGGCGGCGATGGCAGCTTGCTGCACGCAGTCCACACAGTCGTTAAAGGTGACATTCCCGTCCTCGGCATCAACCGTGGACGCCTTGGCTTCCTAACCGATATCCACCCGACCGAATTCGATAAAATCAAAGCGATCTTACATGGCACCTACCACCTCGAAAAGCGCTTTTTATTATCAGCGACCGTGAGACACCATGATGAGGTGCTTGGCCAAAGCAATGCCTTGAATGAAGTCGCTCTCATTCCCGACTCCATGCCGCATATGAATGAATTTGAAATCTATATCGATAACAAATTCATGTGCAGCCAGAACTCTGACGGCATGATCATCGCCACACCAACCGGCTCCACCGCCTACGCACTCTCAGGCGGCGGCCCCATTCTGCACCCGCAGCTGGATGCGATTGTGATCGTACCCATGTTCCCGCACACTCTCAGCATTCGGCCGATTGTGCTAGAAGGGAATCAGAAAATTACTGTCGTTGTCACACCAAACAATACCCATTCACCGCGCTTGACTTGTGACAGCCAGGGATTTATCAATACACCACCGGGCAGCCACATAACAATTGAGAAGAAACCACAGCGCCTGCACTTGATCCACCCCATTGATTACGACTATTACGAAACCCTGCGCAGCAAACTGCACTGGGGACACAAATTGCATTATAAAGACTGACGGACAAAGCCATGCTGACACAAATTCACATTCGTGACCTTGCAACGATAGAAGAATTGGATCTGCCCTTACACCACGGCGGCAGCATGATTACGGGTGAAACCGGCGCGGGCAAATCAATTTTTATTGAGGCCATCGAACTCGCGCTCGGCGCGCGCGGCTCCGCAAATATCATTCGCGTTGGCAAAGAACGCGCAGATATCAGCCTATATTTTGATATCAGCAAATTGCCAAATGCCAGCGAGTGGCTGCAAGCACACGACTTTTCCCAAGACGCTCCCGAGTGCATTATCCGCCGCGTACTCTCTAACGACGGGCGCTCACGCAGCTACATCAACGGTTATCCCGCCACACAACAGCTCGCGCGGGAGTTAGGCGAATTATTGTTTCACCTCCACGGGCAACACGAGCAACAGGTATTACTAAAAGCAGAAAACCAGCGCGAATTACTCGACCGCTACGCCGAGCACATGCAATTAGTGCATGATATTAAAACTTGCGCCGACCGCTGGAAAAAACTTGAAAATGATATCCAGATCCTGCGCGCCGCCGCCTCAAAACGCAGCGAACGCAGCGACTATCTGCGCTTTCAACTCGATGAATTGAATACCTTGAACGTGCGCGAAGGCGAATGGGAAAAGCTCGAAGCTGAGCATCATAAACTGACTCATTCCGAAGAATTATTGCGTCACATGCAGCGTGCCATCGCGTTACTAGATGACGGCGAGCAAAATGTGTTAACCGGCTTAAGTGATATTCGTAAATCACTAGAAACCGTACAAACTGTTGAAAAGAAAATTGCTAACTGGCTCATCTCATTAAACAGCGCAGAAATCCAATTAAGCGACATGCGCATCGAGATGAGTGATTATCTGGAACACGCTGAACTCGATCCTGAGAGACTACAATTTATCGAGCAACGCGTGACAACCATTTACGACACAGCGCGCAAACATAAAATTCAGCCACAAGAATTAACCGCCTTACATCAACGCCTGCAGCAAGAATGGGATACGCTGGAAAACTCTGATCAAGATTTATTGAAACTAGCAGAACAACAACAGCAATTAGCTGCCGAATATAAAAAGCTGGCTGGCGAACTCAGCAAAAACCGCCGCAAGGTCGCAGCACAACTCGAAAAAACCATCACTAAATCCATTCGCGCATTATCGCTGCCGCACGGCGAGTTTCATATTGCCCTCGAACCGGAAGAACACATGATGTCACCACACGGTGCCGAGAAAATTGTTTTCCACATCAAAACCAATCCCGATCAAAAACTCCAGCCACTCGCCAAAGTTATTTCCGGCGGAGAATTATCACGCTTGAGTTTGGCCGTGCATCTTGCACTCGCTGACCGCATCTCCACCCCAACTCTTATTTTTGATGAAGTCGACACCGGCGTTGGCGGCGCAACAGCAGAAAAAATCGGCAAATTATTGCGGACTCTCGGTGAAACCTATCAAATATTTTGCGTCACCCATCAGCCACAAGTGGCAGCGTGTGGACAACACCATATTTTGGTAGAAAAAACTTTTGTTGATAACTCGACACATACCCGTTTGCGTTTTCTCACCCCACAGGAGAGAAAAGCAGAAGTGGCGCGTATGCTCGGCGGTGAGAAAATCACTGACACAACACTGAAACATGCAGCAGAAATGCTGGAAGTATTGAACCCGGCCTAGCATAGCCAGGACAAACACTGACTTTACTTCTTGGTAACGACTTGAGGTTTGGCAGTCAACTCATTCATTTCTTGCTTGAGTGCTAATAAGCGCTTGCCAACAATTTGCTGGAGTGATTTCAGCCTGTCACTTGGATTTACATACAACTCAGAAGACGAACTACCTTTTAACATCGGCACCCTGCTCAGTAATTGCATCAAATACTGCATCTTTTCGAATTCATTTTTCTTTTGTGACAAGGTCACTTCACGACGACGTTCTTCAGTGCCAAAACATTTCTCATCAGGGTGCTGATAATAATCCGTTTCCAGTCGACCCAGATCTTGCAGCACAGCCATCAATGCTTTTTCATGCCGAGAAGAACGCGACACCATGGCGCATTCCAGACAAAGGTATTTAGCATGCGAGATCACATCATCAGGATCCGATTTTATTTTACCAGCAAGATAATTGCGGGTTTCAATCAATAGATCCTTAGGCACCTCATAAGATTTATCATGCAGCAAGGCCTGGACCACCTGACAGAGTAGCTGATTGCGAATCATTTTCTCGTAAATCTCGAGTAAAAATAATGATGGCCGCCTGTTTAGTTTATGCTGCCGCCCCTCGCCATCACCCGCAGGAAAATACTGTTGACGCAGCTTCAGCAAGTACTCGAATGTCCTGAATGATGTCTCGTATTGCTCCACGACGGGCAAATGCGATAGTTTATCATCAGCGATCACAACTGAGTCACAGCCAAGTCGCCCAGTGATGAAATCATTTATCTCGCGCTTAAAATCACCGCCCGCACAATCTCTCAACTGCAACATTAATGGAGCTAGATATTTGATGACTGCCGCATCACTTTTGTTCGTCATAAACCTTAAACCCATCAAGCGACTGGCCAATTCGTAAAAATGGGCAATCACTACTGGATCCTGGTTCGAGTAATCTTTATATTTCACACATAATAAAATGGCCTGCATCACGGCCTCTTCGGCATTCTCAATTTGCCCAACACGATCATAGTAAAGGTTGAGATTCTCATCACCATCAAAACTTCTGGCGCTGGCCGCACGTGGTTTCAGATCACGCACGTATACTGACGTAGTATTCGATAATAATTGTGTGAAAAGTTTAGCGCGTGACGTCCCCATGTAATCAATCATATTCTCGAAAATTAACGCTAATACACCCATATAAGCTCTCTGACAAAGATCGGCGTAATGCTCGCCTTTGTAATTCCATTGTGCCCGCTCAATTGAAGAAATCAGTTTGCGAGCATTAGCCAACACCTCATTCGGGTCACGCAAGCACTCTTCAGGAACCGGGCGCATGTAGCAATTCACACTGTCTATGACATTCTTCAATGCGTCATATAAACGCTTGTTTCGCTCAATTAGCATTTCATCAGCAGATTTTGTAACTGAACCCTTATCATCAGCCTTTGCAGCTGCTTTCAGAGGCGGAGAATCCGATGTTGATGGCAATACCGCTTTAGGAATCTTTTGAACAACCGCAGCAGCATGCTGAAAGCCACGCCCCATCCAATTAAACCATGCGCCCCAACTATCATCGCGATACTCAGGACTCAAACTGGCGCCGCAACCCAACAAGCGCATTCTCGCCTCTATACCACCAAACTGACTTACGTACAGATAAAAATAATCATTAATATTTGTCGCAGATGGATGATCTGATAACGGGTTTTGCGGCAGCGATTGCAGCAAATCAATCTCACCCTCCTCCCACTTCGTTTGCATGGTTTTAGTGGTGATAAATCTCTCCATCAGATTATCAAACTGATGCGCGATTTTTTCATCTGGCGGCGCCCGATCTAACACCATCCATGAACGACACAAATCACCAAAACCAAAGTCTTCTGTTTTGGCATGCAACTTTTCCTGACGTATCTCAAGAAAATACACCATACGGTTCGCAATATAGGCACGATATTCTTCAAGGCTCATGAGATAAAGATCCAGTGAAGTTCTGAACATTTCACTAAATCCTTTCTCGTTTTCCAGATAATACTGAATCGTTTTAATTACCGTATCCAGCATGCGCGCTGTTTTAGCCAACTCTAATTCATTCAATAAGCCAACCGGACCAAACTCAAGATAACGTTCAGACATTTCTCGCAAAGAACGCGCCATCAATTCCTTCTCTTCTTCATCGATGGTAGGCACTCTGCCAAGCATTTCAATCATCGCTTCCACACGGGCAGGATCCTGCATGAGTTCATTAAACTTAGCCCGCTTCTGCAAATCTGTGGCTGCAGCAGTAAAATCTTTTACCGCTTCCTTAACCTCTCTGATTGCGTCAAAAGACGGATGACCGTCTTTTAATTTTTCGTGCTCACCTTTCGCAGCTTGTAACAAATT
>CAZWPD010000029.1:1715-28021 GCA_964636145.1 uncultured Coxiellaceae bacterium | reverse complement strand
GAGGCTCCAGCTGAGAAAGCTCCAATCGAAATTATTGTCTTAAATGAACCAGGAGAAGGCGAGTTCACTCAAGAGCCGATAGACTGTTCAGTCGGAAATAATGCGCAATTAGAATGCCACCTTAAAACTGAGACGACAGGCTAAGCTTCATGTTGAATAAATAATACAGTTAAATCATGTAGATAAATTCATTAATTATCGTAATTTCACCCCACAAATCGCCGGCATGTACTATACTTAATATGTAAATTTAAGCATCAGGTTGCTTAAGTAAATCAAGATGATAGGAGGATAGGTCGTGAAATATGCACCGACGTTTTGGTCGGGATGATGTTGAAAAATAGACCAATTTTTAAAGATCATTATCATACAGTTAACGTTGCAAAAATGATGCTGACAACGTTTGCATTTTTTTGCACGCAAATTTCCTATGCGAATCCAGAGGGTGGGGTGGTTGCTGCCGGGCAAGCTGAGATAGTTACACACAGTCCGAACACCGTACAAATCAACCAAGCGTCTGACAAGGCAATTATTAACTGGCAGTCATATCATGTTGGCCAGAATGAACATGTTATTTATCAACAACCCGGGCCCCAGTCTATCACTCTTAACCGTATTAACCCTGCCAGCGGTGTTTCGCAAATCTACGGCAAAATCACGGCCAACGGTCAGGTTTGGTTAATGAATCCTGCCGGCATATGGTTTGGCCCGGGTGCGCATGTCAACGTGGCAGGGTTGCTAGCAACCACTGCTGGCATTAGTGATGCCGATTTCATGGCAGGGAAATATCATTTTCAACAATCTCCAGAATGGAATGGTGCCGTCATAAATGAGGGCATGATCGTTCTACTGAACAATGGCTTAGCGGCGTTAGTTGCGCCTGGCGCTGTTAACCGCGGTCAGATTATTGCAAATCTTGGTACAGCAGTGCTGGCCTCTAGTAATGAATATACGATTGATTTTACTGGGGATTCACTTGTTACATTCGCGATAGGTAATGATGTGCAGGATTTTGCGAATGATCAGAATGGTCAGTCATTAAAGCATGCAGTTGAAAATTCAGGAACGATTATCGCTAACGGCGGTAAGATTCAAATGGCGGCCAGCGTCGGAGCAAAAGTGCTGGATAATGCGATAAATATGAATGGGATAGCGGTTGCTGATTCAGTGGGAATAAAAAATGGTGAAATTATATTTTCTGCAGGGTCTGGAAAAGTAACAGTGTCGGGCACAGTGACGGCTTCAGGTAAGAAATCCGGAGAAAGTGGTGGTGTTATCAAGGTCTTAGGTAATGAGGTTACGGTAAAAGAAGGTGCCTTAATTGATGCATCGGGTGATGTGGGTGGTGGGGTCGTATTAATAGGCGGAAATGCCCATGGCGAAGGCGTGGAGCAAAACGCCAAAAGTGTTGCTATAAATAAAAATGTTGCTATCAATGCCGATGCGTATACACACGGTAATGGCGGTACAATTGTTATCTGGTCTGACGAAGATACTCATTTTTATGGAAATATTTCTGCTCGTGGCGGTGCTGAAAGCGGTAATGGTGGTTGGGTTGAAACATCCGGAAAAGAATATTTGGATGTAAATAACTCTAGCGTAGATTTGCGTGCCAGCAATGGCGAAACTGGAACGTGGTTGCTTGATCCTACTAATATTTATATCGCCTTAAATCAGGCCAGCGCAACACTCGCCGGTATGACAGGCCTTGATAATACAGCAAATTACGGCACTACAACTTTTCAGGCTACTGGTGCCATCATTGATTCGTTGCTGACGATATCCACACTTCAGGCAGCTCTTGCCACAGCAAGTGTTGTGGTAACAACAACTAATGCAAGTGGTACGGGGTTGGGAAATATTGTTGTAGTTGATGCAATTAGTTGGCTCACGGCAAATACCCTAACACTGACCGCCGCAAATAATATTGCTTTAAATGCAGCGATTACTACAGGGGCGGCAGGTTCAGCATTGATTTTAAATGCAGTTGGCAATGTAACGCAGACTGCGGCAATTGGTGGTTCAGGTGGCGTGACCAAGCAAGGTGCTGGCACATTAACATTATCTCAAGCAAATACCTATACCGGTGTCACCACTGTGACGACAGGTGTGGTCTCGGTGCAAAATAATGCTGCGTTTGGTAGCGTTGCGGGTGGTACGACTGTGGCGAGTGGCGCGGCGATTGAGATTGATGGTTCTGGATTAAACATAGCAGAACCAATTACATCTATGATCGGGACAGGTGTTAGCTCAGGCGGTGCATTGCGCAATGTTGCCAACAGCAACGAGTGGAGTGGTGCTGTTGTGCTAGGTGCCGGTGGCGCAACAATTAATTCAGTTTCTGGGTTGTTGACGTTGTCAGGCGGTATTACCGGTGCAACGCGACCATTAACGTTGACAGGTAATGGTAATACTTTAATTAATTCAATTATCGGAACGACAACTGGGACGCTAACCAAAAACGGTAATGGTCTATTGACGCTGACAGCAGCCAATACGTATTCAGGTGCAACGGCAGTAAATGCTGGTCAATTGACACTAAGCGGCGGTGGTACAGCAACGAGCACGGCGTTTTCAGTTGCAAGCGGTGCCAAATTAACCTTAGACAATGTTGTGACGAATAATGCTGATCGTATCGCCAACGCGTTAACTTTAACGGGAGGAGAATTTGAGATACTTGGTAACGCTGCGGCTAATACAAGTGAGTCAGTGGGCACGCTAACGTTACCTTCTGGATACTCAATGATAACGATCACCCCAGACGTCGGATTTAATACGCAGCTTACGTTCTCAGCATATTCACGCACAGCAGGTGCTGGTATCTTGTTCCGTGGCGTTAATCTTGGCGCTAACACTGTTGCTTCTCTCACGGCGAATAATTCCAATATTGTATTCACGGCGGCTCCAACTTTAACAGGCGTAGGCGGTGCATTATCTGGTACTACGACAGTTAATATTCTTGGCGGAGCAATTGGTGATGGTGGTGCAGCGGGTAATGTTGGGTCTGGATCTGATTTTGTTACCTATAATCCAACCGGTGGATCAGTTAATGGGTTGCGTCCGTTACTCGCATCAGAGTACGCTGCCGCACCTGCTGCAAATGTGAATTTGAAATTAACAGCAAACCGGACAGCAAATGATACATTTTCACTTAACTCTTTATTATTGTCCGGTGGTGTGACCTATGACTTTGATAGTCTTGCTGGCGCAAATACCCTGACTTTAGGCGCCGCTGCTTTGAGCGGGAATGTCTTATCGATAGGTGGTAGTAATGTCATTCAAACTACAACATCACCTTCAGGTGGGTTGGCGTTTGGTTCTGCTGAAGCAAAAATATTTGCGGTTTCAGATTTATTATTCGGAAGTAACGTTCCAGTTGCGGGAACAGGCAGCCTTACGAAACATGGCGCAGGTACTTTAGAAGTAGATAGAAGTGTCGCTATTAGTGGCGGTATCAGGGTGAATAGCGGGGTGCTATTATCTGGCATCAATAATGCGTTTTCAACAGCGCAAGCATTAACAGTTCTTGCTCCTGGAACATTGAATCTCAATGGTTTCAATAATTCAATTACTACCCTGACAATGAATAGTGGGTCAGTATCCGGGGCGAATATTGTTACTGGAGCAGGTACGCTAACCTTGGGCGGAGCGGTGACATTAAACGCAAATGGTTCTGGTGCAGTAGGTGCTGGAATTAGTGGTAATCTTGCTCTTGGCGGTGCAACGCGAACGTTTACAGTCAATGATGGTGTTGCAACAAATGACTTAGTTATTTCAGCGTTAATCAGTGACGGTGTTGCTGGATTGACTAAGGCTGGTAATGGTGGGTTGTCTCTGTCAGGCGCAAACACCTATGCCGGTGTCACAACAGTTAGCGCAGGAACACTTGAGGCGGCAAGCGCCGGTGCGCTCGGTGCAACTACAAGTGGTACTATTGTTAGTGGAACATTATTAATAAATAATGCCGTGATCGGTTCTGAAGTCGTTACTATCAACAACGGATCAACCTTAAGTGCAACTGGGACGGCCGAGCTTGCAGGAAATATTATTTTGGGCGGTACCGCGGCAGCTAGAACCATTTCCGCACTGCTTGCCCCTGATATATTAACTTTAACGGGAACAATTGATGGCGGTGCAGCTGCATTAACGATCGCGGGTCTTGGAACGGTAATATTTGAAAATACAGTTGGTGCGACAACCGCATTAACTAGTCTCACAACAAACGCCGGTAGTACCTTGGCGGTTGATGGTGGTAGTGTCAGGACATCAGGCTCGCAAACTTATAATGGTATTGTGACGATGTTGGCAGCAGCTGCAACGTTTGAAGTGACTGCGGCATTGTCTGATATTCTTATGCCAAATACACTGAATAATATATCAAACACTATTACGTACGCGGTAAGTGGTTTGGGCTCTATTCGTGATATTACCCTTGCTAATAATTCGGCTAGCGCAGTGGTTCCAACACTGCCAACCGGCCTGAGGAATTTGTCGCTTAGATTTAATAGTGCCGGCATGGATCTGCCAGCTTTGTCGTTAACAGGAACATTGAGTGCGGCTACAGCCGGCGGGAATTTAACGCAAAGTGGAGCTTTGGTGATTACTGGTGTGACAACACTTGCTTCAGGTGCTTTTGATACTACCTTATTAAACGCTGGTAATAATTTTAGTACGCTGACAGTTAATGGTGGTAACAATGTTTCAGTGAGAGATAGTAATGCTATTAGTATTGGTAGTGTCACTTCTGCGGTTAGTGGTAATTTCAGTGTTAACGCTGGTGGCGCGATTTCCGATGGTGCACGAATTTCAACAGCAACACTTACCACCTCATCTGTTGGCGGGGTGGTATTGGATTTCGCAAATCATACCATCAGTAACTTCAACGCAACTAACATCACAAGCGGTGCGATTACGTTAATCAATACTATTCCACTGACATTAACTGGGATCAGTCAGTCGGGAGGTGGAACAACTGTAAGTATTACTAATACAGGCTTAGTTTCAGTGCCAGATGGTGTAACAATCGGCTCTGGCACAACATTATCTATCACCGCGGATGATTTGAATTTAAATACAACTGGTGCAATTGCAAGCGGTACAACTACTTCGATCACTCAGCGGCTCGCTGGCGGCAGTATTGGGCTTGGTGACACAGCTGGGACCATGACGATTAGCGGTGCTGAGCTGCAACGCATATCAGCAACAGGTCTGACTCTGACTAATTCAACAGATGGTGCAATATTTGTTGATGGAATTTCAGCACTGAATAGTGCAAATATTTCCGGCACAACGACGCTGACAGCTACTACTGGAACCTTAGGATCGGTTTCATTTCTTAATGGAAGTTCGAGTTTTAGAGCCTTAACGGTATCTGGTGATGCGGGAATATCAATTGGTGCAAACCTTGCAACTACTGTCGGTGCCATGGCTTTTACTTCGGTTGGCGGCTCGTTATCTGTGCTTGATGGTGTCACGGCACTTAGTGCGACAACTTTAGCCCTCACCGCTAATGATCTGAATCTTAATACAACTGGCGCTTTAACTGCGACGAGCACGATGTCCGTCACTCAGAATGTTGCCAGCGGCAGCATTGGCCTTGGCAATACATCTGGCACCATGACAATTAGTGGTAGTGAATTGCAGAGGATGACGACAACTGGATTAACACTTACAAACTCTACCGATGGCGCAATCATCGTTGATGGTATCTCTAGCGCTAATAGCGCCAATATATCTGGCACGACGACTTTAACTGCCACCACAGGTACATTAGGTGCGATTTCATTTGTTAACAACGCGTCAGCTTTCAGGACGCTGGCGATGACAGCAGACGCAGGTATTTCACTCGCTGCAAACGTGACCACAACTGTTGGCAGCCTATCATTTACATCAGCCGCAGGTGCGTTGTCTGTAGCAGATGGGGTGACGGCATTCAGTAATACTGCGCTTGCAGTCTCGACTAATGATTTAAATTTAAACGTGTCTGGTGCTTTAACTAGTACTACGACCATGAGTGTGGCTCAGAGTTTAGCTGGTGCGAGTATCGGTGTTGGTAACACACCTGCCGCGATGACAATTAGTGGTTCTGAATTACAGAGATTAACCGCCACAACCCTAACTCTTACAACTCCAACTAATGGATCAATTTTGATTGATGGTGTTGCCGCAGGTGATACAGCTAATATTGCTGGAGCGATAGCCTTGACGGCAACGGCTGGGGCTGGGTCTATTATCGCGCAAAATAATTCCTCGCTTATCGGTAATCAGCTAACCATGTCGACGGATAATTTTACTGTCAATAATGGTATAACTTTAGCAACGAATAATACTCCATTATCACTAACTACCACTGATATTAATTTAAACGCAACCGGTTTCTTGAGTAGTGGTTCAGCTGCGATGAGTATTGTGCAACAAAATGTTGCTGGTATCGGAGCAATTGGTCTCGGTAACGCTGTTGGTACATTAACTATTGATAATACCGAGTTGCAACATATTACTGCCGGGACCTTGGCTATTTCAACTGGCAGCTCGGGTGGAATTGACGGAACCATACTCGTTGATGGTGTCACTGGCACTGCAACCAGTAACGTTGCAGGAGCGACTACTTTAACTGCGACTGCTGGTACCTTAGGGGCTATATCATTTCAGAATTCCACATCGACGTTTACAAATGGTTTGATTGTAACTACAGATGGTAATATCACTGTTGATAATGGTGTTACGCTGGCAACGACGAATTCCACTTTATCCTTAGGTGGCCTCGATTTAAATTTAAATGCAACGGGTATGTTAAATAGCGGCACAGGCGCGACGAACATACGCGCAGTTTCAGGTACGTTTGGTTTAGGCTTAACCTCGGGAACAATGACACTAAATTCATCTAAGTTGAGTCGAATATTCGCGGGAAATCTAACCATTACCAATTCAAATAGCGGCTTGATTTTAGTGGATGGGGTTTCGGCAAATGATTTCGTTAATATTAGCGGAACAATTACGCTTGATGCAGTAACAGGTGGTAATGGAAATATATCATTTCAGAACAATCCATCTACATTCACTAACTTGATTGGAAATGCTACGGCAGCAATTGCTGTTGATGTGCCCGTTACTACCAGTGTTGGTAATCTCGCGCTTAATTCCGATGTAACTGGAAATGCTGGACCATTAAATCTTAATGCTAATTTGACATCTGCTGGCTCTATCAGTCTTACTGCACCAGGAACCGCAGCCGGAATAGTGCTGGGAGCATCAGTTGCTCTAACAGGTAATGGTGTCACCATCGGTCACGCACTCGATGGTGCATTCAATCTCGATATAGATGCAGGTGCTGGTGATTTGACTTTTTCAGAAAATGTTGGTTCCATATCTCGTCTTGGTACATTAACTATTATTAACGTTAATGATGTCATTAATAACGGTGTCTTAAATGTCACCTCATTCAATCAATTAGCAGGTAATGTCACCGCATTTGGATCTGGAGGTATTGACGCTACCGGTAGTGTTATTGTTAATGCTGCAAACGTCACCGGTGGTGTGAATGTTACTGGTTTATCACTCAATACTAATGCAGCGAATTTGACTGGCTTTGTCAACGGATTGGCCGGTGAAGCCGCGATAGGTCAGATTACCTTGTTAAATACGATAACTGCTGGCACGCATTTCTTTGATGGGATAGATATGTTTAGTCAGCCGATTCCACCTGACTCAAGCTCTATCTCTCCTCAGTATAATCAGATTTTTCCATTGAATTTAATTGATCCTGTGGCCGAGACGCCAAATTACGGCGCTCCTATTGAAATTATTGTTTTGAACGAGCCTGAAATGGAGGCGGGGCCACCGGGTGCGGTAGATTGTTCGGTAGGGAACGATGCGCAACTGGATTGTCATCTCAAAACCGAAACGATCGGTTAGTTTCAACTTAATGTGTCGATATATATCCGTGTGACTTCAAATGGCATCGTGTTAGAATCCTGCGCGGTTAGTAAACGCAAAAGGAGATGTTGATTTGCTGCGCACAAAATTAGATATGCAACCCCGCTACGCCGCTCTGCATGAAATTATTGCAAACATTAAATCATCGCGTTTGGATGCATCTGCGTCAGAAACTTGGGCTGAGACAATAGAGGCAGTGATTACGGAGCGTGAATTATCTATTTTACTAGGGGCGCATGACAAGGATGAGGTGATATCAAAAGAGATGTTACAAAAATGGCAAACCTTATTTGCAAATCGCTGGTCAAGAGTGAAGGGTACACCTCTTGCCTACCCATACAATACGTCATCGCCCACTAATCAAATATATTTAGCCTTAGCGGATTTCTTTCAACCTTATCTAAATATACCAAGATTTCAACTGTTGATGCCTGATATTGAATCAGCTTCTAGTTCTATCACGATGACAGACCTGCTTGAAGT
The DNA here is from genome assembly GCA_964636145.1 of uncultured Coxiellaceae bacterium. Classification (GTDB taxonomy): domain Bacteria; phylum Pseudomonadota; class Gammaproteobacteria; order DSM-16500; family DSM-16500; genus Aquicella. The sequence goes on along the minus strand of CAZWPD010000029.1, from coordinate 19,603 downwards.
TGATTTGTCTGTGACAGATATTGTATTGAGTGATGATAGTAAAAACTTTATTGAAGTGAAAGCGTGTTTATTCTCTGCCGTCGAAGATATGTTATTCAAGCACACTCAACTACTAGAAAATGGCAAAGGTAAGTTATTATCGAGTCAAGAATGTCAGCGGGTGATTTCTCATCATCCAGCGGCTCGTGCATTATATGATGCTATGCAAAAGAGGTACGATTTCAAGCATAACGGCACAACGATAGGGGCATGTTTGCAGATTTTGATCGATGGCTTGCGTGCGGGTGGGGTTGATCGTAGTCGTAATAATCAAGAGCGCGATATCAATGAAATGAATGCGACCGAGCCTGCAAATCTTGCTATCCTGAATTTTGGCCAGGTTTATGACGCGCTTTCTGATGCGCAACGCGATGAATTGAATGCCCTCCGTGATGATCATCATAATTTTTGGTATTACTGGGATATTTTAGCGCTTCATCAGCAACGTAAAATTGACGAGATTAAAAGCAATACAAATTTATCCGCAGCGCAACGTGCATCTGCTCTACGCGATGTGCATGCAAGTATCACCACATGCGTGCAAATTACGGCAAACGGCTTAGAAGCAATCTTGGAAATGAATCAAGAAAAATTATTTTCCATGCGCTTGGGTGTAGATGATTCCCAAAAAAATCATTGTCTACTTGCTCATTATGATGAGGAGCTGCAAAGACGTAAAAGCGAATTAGAGGAGAGCATGCGTCTATTTGCAAATGGTCTGCCATTTCAAGCGGAATTCGTTGAGATTGACGAGTATTCACATTTAGAAGCAGCGGTGATACGGTGGCTAAATAGCTCTAATAAGTTGTCATATCAAGCCGTTATGGCAACAGCGCTTCGTCTGATTCGTGTTGACACTGTCTTTGAAAATATTTTTCCGAAACTTCACTTGCAGCAGCGTAAGCTAGCCAAGCGATTATTCTTGCCGGTGTTGAAGAATAATTTTCCGCTACAGATCACTGCTACATCTACTCACAGCTATATTCTAGATAAAAATGGGAGGATGACTAGTTGTGGCGACTCTCGCTCATATGGTTTAAGTAAGGTATACAATTTTATACATCGAAAACATATTCCTGTTTTTGGGCTGAGCCATACTAAAATTACTCAAATTGCCGGTGGCTTAAATCATGTGTTGTGCCTCACTGAGCATGGTGACGTTTACGGTCGTGGTCAGAGTGATAGTGGTCAGCTTGGATTTTTCGGTCAGCATCAATCTGGATTCATGAAAATTACTGGATTACCAGCCGCAACGAATATTATAAAAATCATGTCGCATTTGAATGATTCTGTCTTAATTTCTGCAGACGCTAAAGTTTATTTACTTGGCGAGTCAGTTCAGTCTGACAGTTATGCTGACATCTTTCCTGCGGTGGATGGTCGTGCTTTCATCCGTGAGATCAAAGGATTGCCAGCGAATATTGAAATTGCGCAATCATCATTTTCCCAGCACCTGTTAATTGTAACAACTGATGGCAGGGTGTTCGCGGCAGGTAATTCTGAGTTCGGCCAACTCGGCTTTAAGAGTTATGATGATATCACTGATTTTATTGAGGTGAGCGGGTTCCCTGTTGGCGTCAAGCTAGTGCAAGCGGCCGCTGGCAATATTCATACTTTGTTTCTTGCTGACGATGGTAAGGTATATAGCTGTGGCAGCAATATGCGTGGACAGCAGGGCTCGATACGCCACAAAAATCTTACCTCGCCTCGCTTGGTTACAGGGTTGCCGCTGGATGACAAGGTGATCGAGATCGCCGCGGGGTTATATAACAGTTACTTTTTGACTGAGCGGGGTAGGGTCTTTGCCTGTGGATGGAATGTATACGGTCAATTAGGCTTGGGCGATAATGAGAGTCGTGACAGGGTGACTGAGTTAACCGGGTTCCCGCCAGGCACTCGTATAACGAGGGTCTCACCCAGCATGGAAGTCGATAGCTGTACCTTTTTCTTCTCGGCTGACGGCAATGTTTATGGCTGTGGACGTGATAATCTGGGCCATCTTGGTTTTCCGGCTGGTTCAGATACCAGCAGGCCGCAGTTGCTGCCGCACCTGGTAAGCCTTAATAGTCGCATTGTTGAGATTGAAACAGCGTTGTCACGGCGCCGGCGGCAGGTTCACGGCAGGTTTTTTGCTGCAAGCGATGATGCGGAGCCTGAGCAGGGCTCATTTATCACTGAATATCCATCACCTGAGATGCCGCATCTATGAACTCTGGGTGGTATCGAAATTGAGTAAAAAACACTATAATAGGATCACCATTTTTAAAGGAATGTCATTATGAACTTTAGACAACGTAATTCGTTCGGGTCCGCTGTCAGCGGTGTGCGCAGCGATGTGCTCTCGGCATTTATGAGCAAGGTGTATGGTTGGATGATGCTCGGTATTCTTGTTACCGGCATTGTCTCGTTTCAGATTGGCAATAGCCCTGAGCTGGTCGCCAAGGTGTTTTCAAATCAAGTGTTTTTCTGGGCAGTGATTATTGCGCAATTTGGTTCAGTTATATTTTTAACGACCATGATCAATCGCATCAGTGCCACTGCTGCGGCAATCACCTTTCTTATGTACTCGGTATTAACCGGTATTACTTTCTCGCTGATTTTTATAGCCTATACACAACAAAGTATCGCCAATGTGTTTTTAACAACGGCAGCAGCATTTGGCGGTTTGAGTATGTATGGTTATGTTACCAAGCGTGATCTTGGTCCGGTCGGATCATTCTGTATGATGGGCTTATTCGGCTTAATTGCGTTGATGCTCCTGTCATTCTTTATTCCAGGGTTAAATACGAATGGCATGCAAATTGGTTTTAGTGTGCTTGGCCTAGTTATTTTTGCAGGATTGACTGCCTATGATACGCAGCGTATCAAGTCAATGGCAAATTCCGGCGATTCACTTAATCAACAAGCCATTCTGGGCGCATTGATTTTGTATCTTGATTTTATCAACCTCTTTATCAATTTGCTGCGTTTGATGGGCGACAGAAAATAGCGCTGTAATTTAATTAAAAAAGGCCGCGGAATGCGGCCTTTTTTATTGCTTGCAAATCGGACGTGGGGGCACTAACAGTTGATGCCGAGATAACAGGATTGTCATCTTGCTGCCATGTCTTGGTCATTATTAATTGCTAGAATAGCTCCATAATAACCACCGTTAGAGTGGTATAAGATATTGTTTAATATCAAAATAATAATACCAGGCTTCAACTATACTTACATGATAAAAACAAATTTCTTAACAAAGGGTAAAGCCCAATGTATACACGAGAAGCCTCCACACTCTTCATGAAATTGCAGGAATTGATGGGCGTCAATCAATTCTCAGACCTTAATCAATTAGCTAGTCAGTTGGAAAATATGGTAGCTGACGCCAGCCAGCAGAGAGTATTTGATGAGGAAACAATAAAGAATTTTCGTGACGCCAAGAAGCCCGATGGCACTTATCACCTGCGAACGCATGATTCCGATCTGATTAAAAACATTAAGCTATTAATTAATGTTATCCATTCCATGGCCAATCTGAATACTAAGTTATTTGACAGGTTGGCTGAGTACCTGAACTCTAACAAGCAAAGTAATTTTAAAAAAAATGTGCAGCTGATCAATCTTGCTGTGGCACTGGGCGCTGACAAAGACAAGCTGACACAATTCCATGAAGATATCATGGCATTTTATTTTTATATCAACAAACTTACTGCCATTCTGCCCGATCTGCCCGCTCTCAGCGAGCGCGTACAAAATAAAATTGCTGATTTGAAAATTGCGATCGACGAGACTGGCATTAATCAGGCGATTGGCATCATCAATATTGAACATGAAAACCAGGCAATAGCGAGGCTAGATGAGGCTATACCCGTAATTGATTTCAATGAATTAATGAACGCTGTTGATGGGGTTTCACTAAAAAGTAATCTTGAAGCTATCATACAAATGACTGCAGAAATTGCCGACCAGGAAGCCGACTCTTTCGACAGAAATAGTGAGCGATTTGTGACTTCCAATGATCCGGTTAAAAATGCGTTTAACCTTGCGCGCGATATCAATAAATTACTTAATGAATCTACGCTCATTATTCTGAACATTAGCAACGACCCGCTATATCACTTCCCTGATTTGAAATGGAGAGATCTTAGCGATGAAATGCGCGCTGAATACATAAAACTAAATGAAAATATAAAGCAGATTTCAAGCTCCCTGGCTGCACTGGATTCCGCCTGTGCTCAACATAAACGTCTGCATAAGATTAATCAGCGCAATCGCGGTAATATCAATCGTCAGGCGCAATTGCTTAATAACTGGGTCACAGGGCCATACGGCCAACAAATAGATCATCTTTCCATGGGCGTCAGTGATGCTCTGAAAATCATTGGTAAACTTGCTGACAACGGGCTTACCCCAGAAATTAGGGCGAGGTACCTAATTGAGAACACGGGTATGTATAAAATCCCTGCGGATGACTCGGCTGATGCCATCACCCCAACACAACGTAATTATATGCTGGCGCACAATTTAAGTCTGCGTGCGAAATTGACACTGGAAAGAATTAATGGCCTACAGCAACGCTCTCTTACCGCTAATATTTCAGGATTATTTGAAATACTCCAGGAAGTCGGCACACTGGTAAATGAATTCAAAGAGTTAAATAATAGCAAAGAATTAAGGCAGGAATTTTTGGCTGCCATCAACGGCAATATTCACAAAATATTTGCGATCATTTCACCTCTTTACCATGATGCCGTCGTCTACGCCCAAGAACTGGAAATAAAAATGGATTTCAGGGCTGGTTATTTACTCGAGAAGTTTCAGCCCATTGATGCGCAAATCCACGAGCTTGCAGACAGGTTGGGCGAGGATGTCGGCAGCATGATCCCTCGCTATCCATTTCAGCGCGAGCGCAGAATGGTCTTGGAAAAAAACATGCGAGAATGCGATGAGCGCATCAAAATGCTGACGAAAATCGAGCTTGCAGACTTGGTAAATATTTTATGCACACCTGTACCTGCAAGAGAGCACTTATTTAATATCTATCAAATCATCAGACAACTGGAAGCAATAAACTCATATGCCAGCCATGAATATGCAGATTACTTGCGAAATTATGCCAGAGAATTCGTCGGCGCTGATGTGATGGATGCTGAAATAAAAACACACGAAAAAGCGATTATGCGTAATTTGGCGAAGGATGGCTTGATGTCTAGCGTCTTGCTTGACCTTGATGATCATGCAAATAATATTTCCGCTGAAAATAAAAAGCACATTGAAGAGCTGAGAGGCTTATATGCTGTTAAAGCGCAAGTAGATGCTATGCTCGCGTCATATTTTTCATGCGATGACCGCGAGCAGATTGGCAGACTACCACCAGTCATGAAATTCATTCCGAATCCCGGTTTTTTATCAAGAGTGTTTACGCGCTATACAAAAAGTCATCTGGTCATCGTGCCAGACACTAACGAGCCGCATGCTTACAATGACATCGCTGCACTTAAAAAATATACTGATAATTTAAAAGCAGATATAAAAGACAATCTTGAATTTGAAAGCGCTGTGCTAAACAAACTCCGTGCGATGGCAAGTGATGCCTCGCTTGACGCAGAAGATTCTAGAGTAGAACCAGAACTTGTTCTGCACCCTGAGGCCCAACATAATCTTCAACCTGCGCCTGCCTCACCAACGCTGACCAATTTGAACGATGAGGAGGTTGTAAAATTAATTCTTGATAAGGCTAAAGGCAAGATCATCCTGCAATCTGAACAGGCTCGCCAGCAATTACTTGCGCAAGCTGCAAAGATATTATCACCAGACCAGGTTGCTCTTCTAGAAGATACCGGGAATGATGGCGCTTTCCCCATCTGTCCAACTGACAAGTCTTTAGTGATGGCCGTAAAAACCGTACACAATACTATGTTACGCGCTGAACACCTGATGGCGCATGTGAACCGTCTACAGCATATTTTATCTGGCGGCTATTATGGTTATCGAAGGATACCTGGCTTGATCAATAAAATGCGGGATGCCATTTTGCAATTACTGGAATCAGTCCAGGAGACCAATCAAGCCATGATTATGTTACGCAGCCATTTCCAGCACGGCTATCTTGATCAGGTTTACGGTCAGATAACTGGCATCTTCTCCCAACTATCGACTTTACCTACCCAAATGCATCACTTAATCCAGTATATTCCCAACCAATTATACGATGTCATGGATGAAAGCATGATGAAGAATATACAGAGTATCGCACGACAAGCGGATCAACTTAAACTCGTCGATGAAATCCCAGCCAGTCGCGCGAGTGACGATGAAAACTGGTATTCCGCAGTACTGGATATTCCCAGCCAGTTTCTAAGTTTACTGGCTAATGCGCCGAAGGACACACAAGGTTTTTATATATTAAATAAATTGCCGGATAAATCTGCTGAAAAAATGATTGCCGCTTTACTCAATGCCACTTTCAAATTTACTGCAGCATTAAATAGTGCCGGCAGCTATGCAAATCACCATCCTGTCACCGGATTCCTGGCAACGATTAGCAATCTCTACGCATCCTGGTCATTGATTAATGAATATAATTTTAATGCTGTACCGGATGAAGCAAAGCGTGTGTATGAGCAACTGTACTTGAACATGAGAAAAAGCTTAAACAGCCAAATCAAACAATTTCTCACCTCAAAAATTGAGGCAATCAAGGATCTCGCTGCCAGAGCCATCTTTACGGAAAAATTACTCGGCGTTAAAGAAGGCTTTTTGCTCGATAATATAAACCATATGATTGATCAGTTTATTAAAATGGGCGTGAGTGAAGGCATCACTGAGATAATATCGATACGCGGTGATTTCCCCTATGCCAGACAACAATTAGCTTGCGCTCAAGAGGAGCTTGATTATTTGCAAGCAAACCTGATCGCGGATGAGCAGCCGGTTGCTATAGCTTCGGTAAAGGGTAAAGAAGAGGTAGAGCGACAGACCGGTCAGAACGATAAAATATTTTTGCAACAGCAAGCGAATATAAACAGCATCATTGCAAATATGCCGCCAGTCATCGGAAATATCATTAACCCTGAATCTGGGTCAGACTCCGCAGATGAGATGCAATCTGACGACATGGAAAATCAAGCTCTTTTACCGCAGAATCAAGTGCAAGGTAATTCTGATTTAAACGCGTGGAAAATTAAATATTTAAAAATTGCCTGCATTGATTACCTCCATTATCTGCACGAAGCCGTCACGATCAGCCTGCAAAAAACCTATCCCGATAAAGACTTCCATGTAGATCTAAAAGCTAAATTCAAAATTTCCCCAGCCTTGACTGAAAAACATCCACAATTAAAACTGGTTATCGATAAATACAATGCTGTGCATTCGTTAATAAATTCCTTAACTCGCCAACTTGATGACGAAGGCAAGCTGTTGTCATTTGATGCCAAATTGAAAAAAAATCGCTCGACGCTAGAAAAGCGCAGGGATACAGTAGGGATCACTTTCTTGAAAGTGATCGTAACGATACTGTCATTGTTTACCTTCGGGGCTGCTGCGATAGCCTTTAGTCTTTGGAAGCCATATGGAAAACATGCTGTCAATGAAATGGAAGCAATACAGAAAAGTAAAAAGATCAACTTTAAAGCCAGTAATTAGCTAGTGAGTAAACGTATGATTATAGTAATCCTGCATAGCGTAGCAATTATTTTAGATTGATGACGACGGTCTCAAGAATTTGCGATAAATTCGGCCTCTCTTTGAGGTAGTCCATCATTTCAATTAACCCGATTCTCTCAATATCGCCACTTGCATTGCTACAGCATAACTCCCAAAAGGTGTGCTGATCTTCGTCTGAGACAACGGTTGTGTCGTAAGTTAATTTGGCAAAGAAATAGTATAACGCGAGAATTTCGATTAGCTCATCCTTGCTTAAAGCCTGTAGATATTGTCCAAGTGCCATTTTGTTTTCATGCGGCACTAGTAAGTAATTTTCGATAATTTCTTCAATCGATTTTTCAATTCTTTGTTCAGGATCTTGATTGGGCGTGTGAGCGTCGCGATGAGCTGTTTTGGCGAGGGCGCTAATTTTTTCCAGGGTGGGGATCGATGTGTACTTCAACTTTAGCGGAATCATGTTTTCATTTCTCGGTCTTGGCGTTTGAAGTTGCTATTTAAGCCCAGATTCATGCGTTTTGGCAAGTCAGGGATAAGCGTGCCAGGTGCATGGGTTCTTTTCATTCAAGAGATTCGAACTGCAGAATATTCTGTGGTAGCATAAGAATAATATTTCTCTAAGGATCGTTATGGATAACACCAAAGAATTTAGTCCCCGATTGATTCTGGTATTTTTCATTCTCCAGGTTGTAGCCAATTGGCTTTATATGCTGTGGATTGAGTATCAGCCTGATATCATCATCAACTCCTGGTTTGTGATTTTACCGATGTTGTTCTTCTTCTATTTTACCTTTGCCTTTATCGCGGCTGTGAATATTTATCAACGTAAACTATTCGGTTTAGGTCTCGGAGCTTGTGTCCTGATGTTTGGAACAACGTCAGCAGTTGTGTCTTATAATGTTGTCTATAAGCATCAGTACCTAATCGAGCAGCTAATTGTGCCGCTGATTATTATGAACTTATTGGTTATTTTTTATATGGCCTATCATCAATCCTCTTTTAGAAGGGGTTAAACTTTTGGGTTGATGTTGACTGTCCAATTTTCTGTTCATCTGTTAAAGCTAATGTTTCAATAATGTGAACGACGGAGCGTGAGAATAGTGAGCTTACCTCGGAAAGCTTTTTATTCGAGCGTTGAAAAACATGACCTGCAGCGCGTTCATCGAGGACGTTGTAGCGTAAGCCAATAAAGGTTACTTCTTTTGCTTCCATAGCGGCTTTTGCCAGCACAAGATTTTTCTCAGAATCATCCAGCATGACAATTTTATCGATAGCAAGCCTGAGAATTTTAATTAACTCTAATAGGCACTCGCCTTTGTTTGATCCGTCACAATACAGCACGCCATTTTTGAAAATGATGCGTTTTTCGGGTGCGGTTTCAAGTCTGATCTCAATTTCGATTTCTCGTGCAAAATTGGTGAAATGGATATTGATATTATCTAGTTGCTTAGCGGTTGCCTCTGCTGTGTCAAATCTTCTCGCTGTGACGGCGATAACTGGTGTTCCTTGTTTTTGGAGCGAATCGACAATATTAGCCGTCTCTGGCTCAACAGCTTTAACTGGGATCAGTGCCAGGACGGAATTATTGAGTTTAACAGCATTCAATATCGCTTCATTAGGGCTGTTCGATTTTTCCTGGGCGCGACGCAGTACCTGACGGAACCACTGATCACTTCCCAGATCTTCAACGTGTGTCGGTCGTAAGGTTGAATTATCCAGATCTAGTGCCACCAGCGAATCTTTCGTGCAATGCTTTAAAAGCTCACGAAATTGCTGACATTCGTGAATGAATGATGTGGATCTAAAGGCGTGATTCGTAGTTTCTGGTGAGGGTTGTCGGAACATGCTGTGCTGCTCGTTTTTATAATTATGACACTCATTATAATGGCAACTCTCGTCTATGTAAAATTTAATCATACGCTGCAGCTGCAGCCATAACACCTTGAAAAGCATGTAGAATATCTGATTCCTAAGCTTGCGATGACAAGAATATTCGATAGGCTTTTCTGGTGTTAATCGTCGTGCATGTTTAAAATAGAGGTTTGTATCGAGACTGGGCCGATTCAACTATCATGTTACTTACCGACTATTATCAGCAGCAGTGCGACGCCGGGGCAATTCAGCCTGACCCGCAGCAGCTTGCCATGCTCGATTTTTTTCAGACCGTTCTCGATGATTTGTGTGCGGCCTATAAAAAGAAAAATTCACTATTGGCCCGTGTACAAAAACGCAAGTTGGTGACGGGCTTGTATGTGTGGGGCGGGGTAGGAATAGGCAAAACTTTCTTGATGGATTGTTTTTACCAACATCTGCCGTTTGAAGAGAAACTGCGTCTGCACTTCCATGCTTTCATGCAATATATTCATCATGAATTAAAAAAGCTGCAAGGAAAGAAAGACCCGTTGCAAACTATCGCTAAGGATCTTGCGAAAAAATATCGGGTTATTTGCTTCGATGAATTTGTTGTGACAGATATTGTCGATGCCATGCTTTTGAAGAATTTATTACAAGCCTTGTTTTCTAATGGTGTTTGCTTTGTGGCAACATCAAACACAGCGCCTGACGACCTATATAAAAATGGCTTACAGCGTGCGGCATTTTTACCCGCGATTGCATTATTAAAAGCGCACTTGCACGTTGTGCATAGTCGTTCACAGCAGGACTACCGCATGCTGCAATTGCGCAAATCCGGTGTTTATTTTTATCCGGATAATGCTGATGCGCATGCAAAAATGGAAATGATATTTTCATTATTACAAGACGATGAGGAGGTAAGGGTTGATCCTTTGCAGATTCACGGTCGACCAATTAAAGTAATCAAATCCACCAGCAAGATTGCCTGGTTCAATTTCAACGAAATTTGTCACGTGCCGCGGAGTCAGCAAGATTATTTGCAAATAGCCAAACAGTTTAGTGTTGTCTTTATTGCTCACGTGCCGGTGTTCGCTGCCGATGCTAAAAATACGGTGGCATTGTTTGTACGATTGATTGATGTGCTTTATGATGCGCGTACACCAGTTATTTTTTCAGCCGCTGCAGCATCTGAATTGCTTGGCGTGAATCTTTCACACGTACCTGAATACGCGCGCACACAATCCAGACTGCAGGAAATGCAGTCTGAAAAGTATTTTTCACATCATATTTTTAGCGCGAAGATGAACGACGTTTAGCTTTCTTCTTTTTCGGTTGTTCTTCCTTGGCGGTAAGGCCGCGGCTCTTGAACCAATCTGGTCCGTAGGATACGAAAATTTCTTCGCCTTTTTTGATGGTTCTCATGGCTTTGATGGTGCACAGCCGTTTTTTGGCATTGATGACGTAGTCAGCATTTTCATCATCGGAGTGGTTGTAGATGATGCCGAAGCCGGTTAACAGAGCATATTTACGCCCTGCAGCAAAATAGTAATCTTCGAGCGCTTTTTCCTTGCCGCTGGTCAGAAGGACGTAGCATTCTTCGATCAGCTCACCTTTTTTAAAGGTTTTGCCAGCGAACACTCCATAGCCGTGGGTCGGTGATTTTTTGACAATCAGTTTATTTACAAATAATTTTGCTTTCATGTTTTCTCAGTCATTCCTGCCATACAATTAATTTAAACATACTGTGCAAATAATGTTACTCATTGCACAAATCCTTGCTTAACTAGTGTGTCGGGTTATTTGAAATCAGTTCTAGTCACATTTTATGAATGGTATTATATTTTTGAATATTTTTCATGCGAATGATGATACATGATTAAGGATGAGCATGTGACACCTCCAGCAATCAACACTTCCCAGCCATTAGTGGTTTACGATGGTGACTGCGGCTTTTGTATATATTCGGTTAAATATTGGCAAAAGCTGACCGGTACCAGTGTCGGCTATCAGCCGTATCAAGCTGTTGCCAAAGATTATCCGGACATTTCTGTCGAGGAATTTAAGCGAGCGGTGCAATACATTGCTGCCGATGGCAAAGTCGCGAGCGGGGCAGAAGCCAGTTTTATGGCTTTAAGTCATTCCACTTCACCCGCTGATACGGTTTGGTTATCGCTCTACCGCTGGCTGCCTGGTTTTGCCTATTGCAGCGACAAAGCCTATCAATTCATTTCTACTCATCGAGAATTTGCGTATCGCTGGAGCATCCGCCTGTGGGGGCGCGATCCTGAGCCGCCGACATATGATTTGCTCACCTGGGTGTTCTTGCGTTTATTTGGCCTGACTTTTCTGGCGGCATTTTACTCGTTCACGACGCAGGCACTGGGGCTGGTTGGTAGTCATGGCATTGTTCCCGTAACCGATTTCCTGAATGCGGTCTACGCTCAGGCCGGTGCCTGGTCGTATTGGTATGTTCCTGTATTATTCTGGTTGAACTCATCAGATCTCATGATTAACGCAGTCGGTTATGCTGGTATCGCGCTGTCTGTTTTATTAATTTTAAATATTTGGCCGCGATTTTGTTTGCTTGGTTTGTACGTGCTCTATCTATCGCTGATTTACGCCGGCCAGGTTTTCATGACGTTTCAGTGGGATATGTTGTTGCTGGAAACGGCGATTATCGCGTTTTTTTTAGTGCGTTTTCGTGTCTTGGGGATATGGCTGCTGCGTTGGCTTGTATTTAGATATATCCTGGCATCTGGCTTGGTAAAAGTAATGAGTGGCGATCCATCATGGTGGAACTTCACCGCCCTTGATTATCATTTTCTGACTCAGCCGCTGCCAACACCATTGGCATGGTACGCATACTATTTGCCACCTATCATTCTGATGTTATTGACTGGCGCATCCTTGTTGATTGAGTTGGTGCTGCCATTTTTAATCTTTTGTCCGCGTCGGCTACGATTTATTACAGCTTTTGGCGTCCTTGCCATGCAGGCTGGAATTATGCTGACTGGCAATTATAATTTTTTTAATATCACTTCTGTAATTCTCTGTTTATCGTTATTTGATGATGCTGCGTTAAGTATTCTCATACCCTCGCGGCTACGTCAGTATTTATCGCAACCGCGTATGCCTAAACCCCCTTATAAATTTACGGTTATATTGGCTGGGGTGTTTACAGTTGTTTCTGTTGTGATTAGCCTCGCGCAATTTAATTTGAAATTTATTGGCGCAAGCCCCCGGGCATCAGTTGCGATTGGTTATCTTCTCGCGCCGTTACAGATGGTCAATACTTATGGACCATTTGCTGTAATGACCAAAAAGCGCTATGAAATTATTATTGAAGCTTCGGTCGACGGCGAGGAGTGGCGGGAATATAACTTTAAATATAAACCTGGTGATATTTATCGCCGCCCGGTGTGGAATATTCCATTTCAGCCACGTCTTGACTGGCAGTTATGGTTTGCTGCGTTGGCGCCGCTTGAGGGTAGCCCGTGGTTTGCTGGTTTCATGAAACGATTGTTAGAAAATGAGCCGACAGTGCTGGCCTTGATGGATGGCAATCCATTCCCCGATGCGCCGCCCCAATATGTGCGTGCCTGGTTTTACGACTATACCTATACAACTGCTGCTCAATATCAACAAACTGGTGCTTGGTGGAATCGCAAATTGGCAGAAGTCTATCTGCCTATCGTTAGTTTAAATAATTTCAGGAGATAGTATGCAAGACAGGAAGAAAGAAGAGTTCAGAGACTATGCTCACACCGATGAAAAGGTAAAGCAGACGTACAAGAAAATGCAGAAACGTCAGACCCTCGAATTTGTCAGCGAGATGAAAAAAACTTATGCGACGGAAGAGGGCTATACTAATCCCAAAGGTAAAAAAATTCGTAAGCGTTTTGTCGATGCATTTACCGAGCTTGATAAGATTATTGACGAGAGCGATCCTGACACCGATTTGCCACAAATCTATCATGCCTATCAAACTGGCGAAGCCTTGCGATCATATTTGTATCCAAATGATCAGCGTCAGCTTCGACAGGATATTTCTGTTCGAGAGCTATTTAGCAATCAAGAATGGGATGACTTGCCGGTGGAATGGCAGCAAAAATATTCATGTCATTTACACGAGCTGTATCCGCATATTAAGGACTGGTCGTGGTTGCCGCTAATTGGGTTCCTGCATGATTGCGGGAAAGTACTAGCTGCTAAAGAGTGGGGTGGGTTGCCGCAATGGGCAGTGGTCGGTGATACATTCCCGGTTGGCGCGCCATTTTCTACAGCGAATGTTTATGCAGAGTTTGGATTTTTCGCTAAAAATCCTGATTTGAATATTGATGATAACAAGAAAAAGAAATTTGGCAGATATAAGATCCATTGCGGATTAGATAAAGTTGATATGTCATGGGGGCACGACGAATATTTTTATTCAGTGCTGCAGAGGACTGTTAACCATTTACCTGCAGAGGCACTTTATATTGTACGCTTCCACTCATTTTACCCATGGCATACCCCGCGTAATGGTATCCGCGGCTATGAGGAATTGGCTAACAAAGTGGATTGGTTGCGCCTGCCATTATTAAAAGCTTTTCAGAAATCAGATTTATACTCAAAAAAGGCTGCCATGCCTGACCAGGAACAATTAAAAAATTATTACCTCGAGCTACTCGAGCGCTACGTTCCTGGTCGTGAAACATCGCGTTATAATTTCAGGCCTGCACAAATCAAGTGGTAAATTTGCGTCTGACCACGCCGTCGACATGTTCGGCGGCGTGTTTTTCTTCCTGATATTTTGCATAGCCAGCAACTGATCCGAATTTCCAGAGTAATTTATCCTGACTGCGTGTGACAGACTGCGCGAGTAACGGCCATTGGTGATATTTCAACCTGTGACCGATTGTTTGTGTGATATATTCAGGGCTTGAGAATGAATTGGTGTTGAATTTGTCGAGCACTAACGTCCAGATTGTGACGCTATTTGTGCGTTCGCTTTCTGGCGGAGTCGTGCTAAAGCTCGCGTAAACTTCTAATGGCGAGTGCCGGAGGAACCTGGTTTGCTCATAATGTTTCATTATGAAATGCCATTGCAATGCATGCGACCAGACGCCGTGATCGTTGCCGACATTGCTCGCTGTGTCTTTAAAAAATGTATGCGTGGATAGAAGGCTAAAAAATACATCTTCATCAATTCCTTTGATTATTTTTGCATTTTGTTTAAAGCCACTTTCTTTTGCCCATCGGTAAAGATAAGTAGATAAAATTTTATGACGTTGATAATGGTTTTTTTCGTTTTTGCCCATGACGTAAGTGCCGTCATCTTGTAAAATCAATAAATCTTTCACATTAGAATGTTTTACATATTCTTGCAGCGCCGCTTCAAGTTGAATCAGATAAGTTTCGACCAGATCGGTGTCATGTAGAAATTTTAATATAGCAATCCAGTCTGGTAAAAATGTCATATCTAATTTTTCGCTGACAGCTTTCTTGATCAGGAGCGCAACTTCATTAAATGTTTGTTGAGCAGTTGTTGATGCCAGGTGTCTGATTATTGTCTCTAAATCAGAGTGTCTTAGCGCTTTTAAGGCGAGATTGATTTGTGTCCGAAGTAGTTGTTGCTGTCGGTCGAGGCCAGATAGACTACCGGGTATATAACTAATTTGTTGTTGTTCTGGAAATAGAAACAGACTGCAAATGATTTTTTCTATCAGTTTTATATCTTTGATACCTGATTTTTCTGCCGATGTCGCAATCAGTTTAGTTAGTTTGCGTGCTGCACGCATGGTAGCAAGGCAGTGATGCATCAAGTCTTCCGGAATTTGCGCGAATAAATGACCAATAAAGCTATCAATATCAAACGAGATAGCTGGGGAGGTGGATGGTAGTAGTGGCGGCAAATCTGAGTTTGCTCTATTTTTCATGTTATTCTCGTTATTTGTGCTTGCGGTAGTATATATTTTGCACATTGCGAGGTCAAGTCAATATCTGATATTGAGGCTAACACAATGATATTAATGAATAAATTGAGCCGTTGTCAGTATTTGGTTTTGTGATATTATCCGGCAGTCAACGGGAGGCAACAACATGGAAACATTATATATTGAAGCAGATATCGAGAAGGCAGCAACACTGCCATCATCGTTTTATACTTCACAAGAATGGTATGAGAGATCCAAAGAAAAGATCTTTGCCTCCACCTGGCAATTCTGTTTTTCTCGCGAATTACTCAACACGAGTGGCAAAATGATTCCACATACACTTTTGCCTGGCATGTTAGACGAGCCGCTCTTGTTTATTCGCGATCAGCATGATCAATTACACTGTGTTAGCAACGTTTGCACGCACCGCGCCAATATTTTGGTGCACGAAGCTTGTATTGCAAAAAACATCATTTGCAAATATCACGGCCGCAGATTCAGTCTCGGCGGTGAGTTTGAGAATATGCCTGAATTTCAGCTCGCTAAAAATTTCCCGTCACCATCTGATTCATTGCCAAAAGTTTCATTCAATCATCTCGGCAACTTTTTATTTGCAGCATTGAATCCTATTATTTCATTCGATGATGTTGTCGGTGAAATAAAGAAGAGGCTATTCTGGATGCCATTCGACCAGATGCATTTTGATGCCAGCCGCTCACGTGATTATATGGTGCAGTCTCACTGGGCGCTATATTGCGAAAATTATCTGGAGGCCTTGCATATACCTTTTGTACATAAAGGCTTGCGTAGCGTGATTGATTTTCAGCAGTACACAACTGAATGCTATCGCTATTGTAATTTGCAGTTAGCGATTGCCGGTAAGGGTGAAGAAGCTTTCGAGTTACCACGTGATTCCATCGATTATGGTAAATCAGTTGCGGCATATTATTACTGGATATTTCCCAATATCATGCTGAATTTTTATCCCTGGGGATGCTCAGTCAATGTTGTTCAGCCTATGGGTTTGTCGCAGACCAAGGTATCTTTTCTGTCATTTGTGTTCGATGAAAGCAAGCTTGGCAAGGGCGCCGGCGGCGCGCTAGATACGGTTGAGATGGAAGATGAAGCAGTAGTTGAATCTGTGCAAAAAGGTGTGCGCTCGAGGTTTTATCATAAGGGTAGGTATTCACCGACACAGGAGCAGGGCACGCATCATTTCCACCGCTTGATTTGCGAGTTTTTAAGTTAAATCCATTTCATGCGTTTGAAGATAAGATAAAGCGTCATGCCGATAACAAACATCAGCGACAAAGCAAAGAAGTAGCCAAAATGCCATTGTAGCTCGGGCATGTAATTAAAATTCATGCCGTAAATGCCGGCAATTAATGTTAATGGCATGAAGATGGCAGCGAACGCAGTTAACACCTTCATGCTTTCACTCATTCTGTGTATCAGGCTGTTATCAATTTGTTCGAGTAATCCATTTAATAATTCACGCACTGAGTCGCACTCCGAGACGATGACTTGTGAATGATTATATAAATCATGTAGTGAGCGGCGGCATTGTTCTGAAACAACATTCATTTTTCGTCCTGAAATACGCATGAGAATATCGCGTATCGCCGCGGTATAGCGTTTCGTTCGAATCAATTCCTTTTTTATGTTGATGACTGCGCGATAACTGGCATGATGTGATGCTCTTGCATTAAAATCCATATCATCTGAATTCGATTCGAATAAATACAGTATTTCGGCATAATCATTCAAAACGTTGTCGAGAATCAAAAATAAAATAAAACACGGTGTTTTTGCATAACGAATTGATTTTTGATAATTGTTGCTAAATTCTTGCAGCGCAGGAATGTGACCGCTGGCAAATGTCAAGCAGTAGTGGTGAGTCAGGTGCAGCACGAGAGTTGAAAAAATATAATGCCGATTTTTTTTCTTTTCTGATGATGCGTCAAGCGGTGACTGAATTTTTATTGTCAAATACTCGTCAGTCTCGCGCATGATGGGCATGGTGCTGTCATCATTCAAGCATTCGAAGACTATTTCTGGCTGGGGGAACTTGGCGGTGAGTTGTTCAATGAAGGCTGCATCATTCAAATCACAGTGTATCCAAAACAGTTTATTTGGATCTGCTGGCAGGCTCACCATGTCTTCAAGTGTGAGGAGGCGTGAAGAATGGTTGGCGATATCGAATTCAACAATCCTGGATTCAGAGTGATTCATGGTGCTTATAATGTCCTTATTATTAAGCATATTATACCATGGGTGGAGAGGGGTGATTTCTTAACGTTATGATAATACTTGGTTTTTAAGTCGTAGCCCGGTCGCGGGGGGGGGGGGGGGTGGTGAATAAAAAAAACCACCCCCCACCAACACACAAAACCCGAACAAAAACCGGATAAAAAAAAAAAAAACACAAAAAAA
>CAZWPD010000029.1:0-1705 GCA_964636145.1 uncultured Coxiellaceae bacterium | reverse complement strand
CGGGCATGACGGAGACGACGACCCGATGACCGACCCCCGCCCCCACACCCCGCGACCGGGCTACAAGATCAGTTTAATAAAAAAACCCGCGCATGAAACTCATGCGCGGGTTTTTGTGTTACGAAATATTCGTGTTAGCCAACAAGAATATTTGAGAACTGCCATGGATCTTCTTTTGCCAAACCTTCTGGGAACAGTTTTTCTCTGCCTTCCAGCGGGGTCCAGTTGGTGTAATGACCACCAAGCTTGCCGAGGTATGGTGTGACGATGTCGAGCACAAAACGGAAATCCATTTCTTCTGGTTCAACGATACCAGCTTCAGGATTTGCCATTGCCCAAATAATACCGCCGAGCACGGAGCTAGAAATCTGCATGCTGGTGGCGTTGTTGTGTGGGCATAATTCACGTGCTTCATGAATGGTGAGCTGTGAGCCAAACCAATAAGCACCTTTTTCGTTGCCCATCAGTAATACGCCCAATTCATCCATGCCGTCGGTGATTTCATCAAACATGAGACGTTGTTCTGGCTGTTGTTCCCATTCACGGCCAGCCAGTTCGTGCACCGACAATACGGCGTCGTTGCAAGGATGGTAAGCGTAATGACAGGTTGGACGATAAACAACTTTGTCATTTACCTTCACGCTCAGGTAAGAAGGAATGGAAATCGCTTCACCGTGAGTGATCAGGAATGCATGGAATGGGCCGGCAATTGGTGTCCAGGTGCGCACGCGGGTGGATGCGCCAGGGCGATTGATGTAAATCGCGCTCTTGCAGCCGAATTCTTGTTCGGATGAATCTGCTGGCATGGTGAGCTCGTGTGTACCCCAACCAAGTTCAGCTGGTTGGCAGCCTTCAGAAACGAAACCGTCAACTGACCAGGTGTTGCAGAACTCGCCTGGACGTTTGGCGATACTAGCAACCTGGGTGTCACGTTCAGCAATGTGAATGGCTTTGATGTTCAAACGTTGAGCGAGAGCTGCCCATTCTTCGCGGCAGGTTGGTTCTTTAACTTCGAGTTTATTGTCTGCTGCTATGTTCAACAGGGCTTGTTTCACTAAGTGTGAAACGAGGCCTGGATTGGCACCGTGGGTTAATACTGCTGTGGCTTTTTTGCCTGGCTTTCTGAGCGCGAGCGCTTCAGCGCGCAGCGAGTAGTTTGAGCGGCGTGAGGCGTGTAATTTATTGTCTATATAGCCGCCGGTCCATGGTTCGATGCAGGTGTCGAGATAGATAATGCCGTGTTCCTGACAATACTCAATCAGAGCTGCACTGGAAACATCGACGGATAAATTGAGGAGGAAATCCCCGCTTTTTACTTGTTCGCTGAGAATGCGTTTGTAATTATCTGGAGTCAGCGAATCTTGGATGAATTCTGCGCCGTATTCTTGGGCGATATGTAAGTTGTCATCTTTCTTGCTGATGATGGTGACTTGTGAAGGCTTGATATTGATGTGGCGAAAAATAAGCGGTAATACAGCCTGGCCGACACTTCCAAAGCCAATGATGAGCATTTTGTTGTTGAAAGTGAGGCTAGGTGTGGTATCTGTGTGATCTTTGTGCATTGTTTGCTACTCCGTAAGTTTAGTTTTAATAGGTTACAAAAGGGCTGGATAATAGCATGTTTTTTGCAAATCCCTAAAGATTTCTTCAGTGCTTGCTTTTGCCGCCAAAGCTTATTAAAAATGACTGAATTATTAATGGAGTG
>CAZWPD010000028.1:23535-29041 GCA_964636145.1 uncultured Coxiellaceae bacterium | reverse complement strand
CCACCGACCTCAGCATTATGAGTGCCGCGCTCTAACCAGCTGAGCTACATAGCCATCTTTGAGGGGGCTAATTCTCAAAGTATCGGCCCGGCTTGTCAAGATAAAATGTAATATTCAATAGTGATTGCGCATCTCCTGTGTTTTCCGTAGAATGACCCCCCTTAAAACAGGGTATACCCGTTGAAAAAACACCCTACCAAGGGTGTAAAAAAATGTGTCTCTCCTTGCTTTTACCAATGGTGGTAAAAGCTATAAACCGCGAGGAGCTTTAAATGAAAGAAGCAGAAAATCTTCGTCATTACGAAGTGGTATTTTTAGTTCATCCAGATCAGAGCGAGCAAGTTCCTGCCATGATCGAACGTTATAACAACGTCATCAACACCCATAAAGGCAAAGTACATCGCCTGGAAGATTGGGGCAGACGTCCGCTTGCTTATCCAATCAACAAAATCATGAAGGCTCACTATGTTCTGATGAACATCGAGTGCAATCAGGAAGCGATTGATGAATTAAGCGAAAACTTCCGTTACAACGATGCCGTGATCCGCAACATGATCTTGCGCGTCAATCGTGCAATTAACGATCCATCACCAATCTCTAAAGAAAGAGAAGGCCGCAGTGAAATCGACATGTCTGGCGAAGGCCGTGACCGTGGCGATCGTGATCGCAGCGATTCAGCTCCTTCCGCGCCACGCGCAAAAAAAGAAGAATCGGTTGATGAAGAAATTGAAGAAGCACGCGCCAAATAACTAACGGGAGGCCATCATGGCTGCTTATTTTCGTCGTAAAAAAATGTGTTATTTCTCTGCGAACAAAATCAAAGAGATCGATTATAAAGATGTAAACATGCTGAGAAAGTTCATCATGGAAAACGGCAAGATCGTCCCAAGCCGCATCACTGGAACCAAAGCTGGTTATCAGCGTAAATTGACGAATGCCGTCAAGCTCGCTCGTTTCCTCGCATTGTTACCATATTGCGACAGGCACTAGTCATTTCATGAAATTTAAACGGCTAACGCATTATTTACTGGAACACCGTCTTCGGGCGGTGTTGCTGACATTTGGGTTCACCTTCATTCCTGTTGTGGGTGTGTTGGGGATTCTATTTGCGGCATTAGTGACTTTGCGTAAGGGTATTGCAGACGGTGCAGTGATGACTGTCGCAGCAACCCTGCCGTATATTTTCAGCTTTATGATGGCAAGTCATGATCCAAGTACTTTGCCGCTGGTGCTCTGGACCGCTGTAGGTGTGGCAGTAGCTAGCAATGTGCTGACCTGGGTGTTCGCTGCCATGTTATATAGACAGATGACATTCAGCGGCATTATGCAAGTTGCAGCGCTGGTTGGTGTGCTTGTTATTAGTGTTATTCATTTGGCGTATCCAGATGTTGCTGATTGGTGGTCGATGCAATTGACCAGCTATTACACGCAAGCAGCTTCAGCTATGTCGGATGTGTTGGCTAAAGGCGCGAATCTGCCAAGTGATGCACAACTTGAATCCATTAAAGTGACCAAGAACTACGCTAGTGGCTTGATTGTTAGTGCGGTTTTGCTGAACGCAATTTTGCAGGTGGTTGTTGCGCGTTGGTGGCAGGCTACATTATTTGCCCCAGGTACCTTGCGTCGCGAGCTGCATAACATTCGCCTGTCACCGTTGGCTGGCGCATTGTCTATATTGAGTATGGTGTTTTTCTATCTGGGCAATAGCGTTGTCTGGGATATGATGCCAATACTTGCAATGTTGTTCACGTGTGCAGGGTTGAGTGTATTTCACTACTTCCTTGGCTTGATGCAATCACCGACTCGCTGGTTTTGGATTGCTATGTTGTATGTCACGCTGATTTTTGCAATGCCAATCAGCATGATTTTTGTTGCCATGGTGGCGCTGCTCGATATCTGGCTGGATTTGCGCAGAAAATTAAGAAAAATTTAGTAACTATATTATTTAGAGAGAGGCTAAGACTGTGGAAGTTATCTTACTCGAAAAAGTGCGCAACTTGGGTGCGTTAGGCGATAAAGTAAAAGTAAAATCAGGTTTTGCGCGTAACTATCTTGTTCCTCAGGGCAAGGCTGTTTATGCAAATGAAGCAAACCTCGAAAAGTTTGAAAAACGTCGCGCCGAGCTGGAAAAATCAGCCGCTGACAGACATGAAAAAGCCGTTGCAAGACAGCAGAAATTAAACGCCCTCACCGGTGTTGTCATCACCATGAAAGCGGGTGAAGAAGGCAAGTTGTTCGGCTCCGTTGGTGTGCGTGATATCACCGAAGCGCTGAACAAGGCTGGCGCTGAAGTTGAAAAACGTGAAGTACGTTTGCCAGAAGGCACGCTGCGCATGGTTGGCGAATACGAGATTACTATCGATCTCGATAGCGATATTGCTGCCTCCGTGAAGCTGAAGATTGTCGGCGAAGGCTAGTTAGTTGTTGTCCCGGCACGGCTTGTGTCGGGAGTTTTAAATATGAAAATCTCGGATGCGATCACCGTGTCCGGGATTTATGTACATATTATCTATTAGTTGTAGCATCTCCCTTTGGACAAACCCCTTCATTAGTGCGAAAATTCCACGTTGTTGACCATCATTGATGGCATAAGCCTGTATAGAAACAGGCTACATTTAAGTTATTCACCTTAATGGAATAAATGACTGGATTTTTATGACTGAGATGCAGGTAAGTAAACGACAGCAGCCGGCACGTATGATGTCGCCCGGCGCTGTAAAAGTGCCACCCCATTCTGTGGAAGCTGAGCAGTCCGTATTGGGTGGCGTCATGCTTGAGAGCAGAGCATGGGATCAAATTGTTGATAAACTCCGTGAAGAAGATTTTTATCGCCATGAGCACCGCCTGATTTTTAGACACCTTGGTCGTCTCGTCGAGCAGAGCAAGCCCATAGATGTCTTAACTCTTTCCGAATCCCTGCGCGAAATGCACGAGCTGGAGCAGGTGGGTGGTGAGGTCTATCTGTTTGAGCTCGTTAATAACACTCCAAGTGCGGCCAATATTGTTGCTTATGCCGATATCGTCCGTGAGCGTTCAGTGCTGAGGCAGCTTATTTCTGCGGCTAGCGGCATTGCCGAGAGTGCCTTCAACGCTCAAGGGCGCAGTATTACCGAGCTGTTGGATAATGCCGAGCGCAGTGTATTCTCGATTGCTGATCAGAGTTCGAGCGGCAGTGGCCCGGTGAATGTGCGTGAATATCTTGCCAAAACCATGGATAAAATTGATACCCTGTTTCACAGTAACTCCGCGATCACCGGCATGCCTTCTGGCTACAATGATCTCGATGAAATGACTTCAGGCTTGCAACCCTCAGATTTGATTATTGTTGCTGGTCGACCATCCATGGGTAAAACTACTTTTGCTATGAATATCGCTGAGCACGTCGTCATTAAGAGTCAGGCGCCGGTGTTGATTTTCAGTATGGAAATGCCAGGGGAGGCGATCGTCATGCGTTTGCTATCCTCGCTTTGTCGCATTGATCAATTGCGAATTCGTACGGGTAAGTTAAATGATGAAGATTGGCCGCGTATTAGCTCGACAGTTAGTATGTTATCTGATGCCAAGTTGTTCATTGATGATACGCCGGCGCTGAGTCCAGCAGAAATGCGTGCCAGAGCGCGACGTGTCGCTAAAGAGCACGGTCAGTTGGGGTTGATCGTCGTCGACTACTTACAGTTGATGCAAGTGCCTGGCAATAGTGAAAACCGAACCGCAGAAATTTCTGAAATCTCCCGCTCGCTGAAAACGCTGGCGAAGGAGTTAAAAGTGCCGGTGATCGCGCTCTCGCAGCTGAATCGTGGTTTAGAACAACGTGCCGATAAGCGGCCCGTCATGTCAGATTTGCGTGAATCAGGCGCTATCGAACAAGATGCCGATTTGATTCTCTTCATTTATCGTGATGAAGTTTACAACGACAATAGTCCAGATAAAGGCACAGCGGAAATCATTATTGCTAAACAACGTAATGGCCCGATTGGCAAGCTGCGCCTGACCTTCTTGGGACAATATACGTGTTTCGAAAACTTTACCCGTCAGCCAGCTTATTGATGGTGATCACATGAGTCGTCCGACTTACATGAAAATTGACTTGGCCGCCCTGCAGAAAAATCTGGGGCGGGTGAGGAAGCTGGCATCAGGACGCAAAGTGATTGCCATGGTTAAAGCAAATGCTTATGGGCACGGTATTGTGCGCATCGCTCACGCTCTAACCGGCGCCGATGCGCTGGGTGTTGCCTCGCTGGAAGAGGGCATCATGTTACGTGAGGCTGGCATCATGCAGCCTATCGTCTTAATGGAAGGTCTGTTTCACCCTGAAGAACTAGCGATTGCCTCTGCAAATGACTTTACCCTGGTTGTGCATCATCTGCCGCATGTTGAAATGCTTGAGCAGGCCAAGGTGAATAAACCATTTTCAGTGTGGCTCAAGCTAAATACCGGTATGCATCGTTTAGGTATCGACCCAGCTGATACTCAAAAAATTTATGAACGCTTACGTAACACAGCAGCAGTGCGTCAGCCGATAGGCTTGATGACGCATTTTGCAGAAGCAGATGCCATCACTAGCGATGCCACTCTGGAGCAAACCAGGCTTTTTGAAGAAGCAACCCGAGGCTTGCAAGGGCCGCGTAGTTTGGCGAATTCAGCCGGCATTATTGCCTGGCCAGCGGCACACGGCGACTGGGTGCGTCCGGGTTTAATGATCTACGGTGCTTCTCCATTTCCAGATAAAATTGGACTCGATCATGGCTTATTGCCAGTCATGACCTTATGGTCACGTCTCATTGCTATCACCAAGGTAAAAAAGGGTGGCAAAGTCGGTTACGGGGGTACCTGGACAGCAAATGAAGATATGTGTGTTGGTGTAGTCGGCGTGGGTTACGGTGACGGCTATCCGCAATTTGCTAAAAATGGTACGCCAGTGTTAGTCAATGGGCGGGAATGCCAGTTGGTCGGCCGAGTTTCCATGGATATGCTGACAGTGGATTTACGCAATCAACCCAATGCGCAGATTGGCGATGAGGTGGTGTTATGGGGAGCGGGGCTGCCAGTTGAGCGTGTTGCTCGACATAGTCAGACCTCAGCTTATGAGATTTTGACGCGCATGACCCCTCGCCCTAAAATTGACGTGATTACCCTCGATGCAGGTTAGTGAAATTATGGATAGCATTTGCAGACGTATGAAGTTAGACTAGGCGAAATGTTAAGTTCATCGTGAACTTGATGATTCACTACCTAGAATATATGGGAGACTCATGATATCTCATAGCATAAAGATCACTGCCCGCCTGTTTTTTTTTGCCCTTAGTCTTTTAGTCTCTTTTATTCCCGTTAATTCTTACTCCTGGAACGCCATGGGCCATATGGTGATCGCGAATATCGCGTATCAGCAATTAAAGCCTGAAGTGCGTAACAAGGTAGATCAATTAGTCGGTACGATGAATAAAGAATACCCCGATATGTCGACGTATCTGAATCTGGCTTATTGGCCAGATGCCATTCGCTCGCA
>CAZWPD010000028.1:18136-23435 GCA_964636145.1 uncultured Coxiellaceae bacterium | reverse complement strand
AATCTCTACAAGATTGAATACCGTGGCAAGAGTATGAATACCCATAGTTTATGGGACAGCGGCGTTGGCAGCTTTGAAAGTAAAAATGATCGCGCTACCGATCACGCTAAAGAGTTGGCTGTCACCATTATGCAGACTTATCCAGCCAGCAGTTTCGGCGCACAAGTGGATGATCTGGATGCCGAGCATTGGGCTCATGAAGGGTTTGAAAACGCGAAAAAATATGTTTATTCAACCCCTGAAAATCAAGCGCCATCCGCTGCTTATCTCACCACTGGCAGACAAGTTGCCGAGAAACAAGCTGCGTTAGCAGGTTATCGTTTAGCGAACTTGTTGAATACATTGCTCGCATAATTAGCTCATCAATCACTCTAAAAATCCCGCTTCTGGCGGGATTTTTTTTAGCTATTTGTTTCTACAGTTGAGTATATTTTTTTAACCATATAAATCATACGCATGGATAGTCGCTTAGGCTCTCCGATTTGTACTATACTTAATCATGGCACTTAATGCTGCTGAGTGGTTATTGGTTCATCTGATGGGGGCTAAAGAATGAGCGCGCTTGTTTTCAGGAAGTTGACGCCAAGGTTAGTGCTTCTACTCTTGCTGCTCGTTCAGCCGCTTATTGCTTTGGCCGGTTCTCCGCCTACAGAGATCATACCTTCAACACCCGTTACTAAAACCAGTAGCGCTGATATAACCGTACCCACCAATTCTTTATATAAAAAAGCGCGCCCATCTGTTATGAAAAAGGGTGCTATAGAAACCGCGTCACCATCGCCGGTATCGCTGAAAGATGAAAGTCAGGCAATATTGGGCCCAGGCGGAACACCAACTCCTATTTGTCCTGTCAACGATTCCAGGTGTCCTGATGTCAATGGTATGAATGGAGGGGTGAAACTCACACCAGCTGAGATCGCTGCGAATTGTCCGGAAGTGTGTTCTGTGTCGCGTACGGGTAGTTTAACAACCGGTGACACGTTTCCTGTGTGTCCTTCAGGTTATGCACTAATTGGTTCATATAACGTTCAAAAAGAATGGGCTGCTAATGCTTTAGGCAGTGGGTTGATTCCACAGCTTACTAATAATCCAGCTACATTTAAGAGCTATTGGGATAACAAATCTCAATATTTTTGCACCGCTCAGTTCGAGGATTACGGTGGTTGGGCGTGTCTCGCTTACCAAGGTGATGAGATGCCTGGAAACCCTATTAATTATGATGTGTTGTGGTGGGATCAGTGTGTGGACCAAGGTGGATACACAACGTGCTGGGGAATGAATAATAATGGCGATCAACCCTACGCGGCAGCTGGCATTTTCCCGCTGTGGAATTCGTTCAGCATTAATAATACTTATGCGGCCAAATTGAATGTGACGGCCCTGTTTAATAATATCATTGCAGCAAACAAAGTTCCTGCTGTCTGGGCGGCAATGGATAATCATAATATGCCGCAATATGCTCGATCAGGAATTTATGAAACACCAGGCGAGTCTGTTCCTGGTTACTGTCGTTTCAGGTTCAACGGGAACTGCGTTGCGAACAAGGCTCCCGAAACGATCATGATTACTTATAGCGATAGCGCGTGTACACAGCATGCGTGGAAAAAGAGCGTCTGTGGCCAGATGATGTATGGCGATGAACCGGAACATCATGCTCGCGAAAGAAATTACAGCGGCAGTAAGTGTAATCCGATCTACATCAAAGTCAGGGTCCCGGTTTACTCACTAAGCTGTTCCATTCAGGCGCCGCCACTAGTAGAAACCGGCAGAACCATACCAACATCATTATTATGCGGACGCATCAAGCCGACGTGGCAATAATGCGATCATATGTTAGAAGGAAGTAGTGTAAGGGGGCAGTCATGAGTTTGTTGGTTGTTAAGAGAATGACGATAATATTTGCTGCAAGCATGCTGCTGATGCAGCCGGCTACCGTCTTCTCTGCGGCTCCAGCAGGCAGCAATACTAGCGCAAACACTGCGCCGGTTGTGGTTCCTGCTCCATCCCTGCAAACCAGTGCTGACATGAAAGTGCCGGCCAATATCAATTACAAAAAAGCCAAGGGTACGCTGACTAGAAAGGGTGGTGTGACCACCGCTGCTCCATCTGTCGCAGCTGTTGCGAATGAAAACTATCTTAACCTCGGGCCAAATGGAACCGCGACACCAGTTTGTCCGGCAGATTCAAGCAAATGCCCAGATGTGAATAGTATGAGCGGGCTCGTCAAATTAAGTCCGGCGACCATCGCCCTTGTTTGTCCAGATGTTTGCACGGTGACGCGTACCGGTACATTAGATGATGGCGACGCGCCAGTGGTTTGCCCTGCCGGTTATTCACAGTTGGTGGCTTACAATGTAAAGGCGGAGTGGGTGAAAAATCCTGGCGGGGGTACCACGACTCCGGTTCCGGTGCCCACTAATGATTACGATACTTATAAAAGCTATTGGCATGATTATAAAAACTACCACTGCAGGCAACGTTTTGTGGGATATGGCAATACCATCTGCTTCCCTTATGGTGGTGAAGGTGTGGGCCCACCCCTGCGTTCCTTGCCTGGCCCAGCAGGTTACGATGTGGTCTACCGGGATCAGTGGTGCTCAAAAGAGAGCTGGGGTATGCATGATAATGGCGACCAACCATTTGCCTGGCTTAATGCCGCTAATGCAGCAGATAATAATTGGACCAAAGTGTATCTAGAGAATAACTTTTTTAATGCAGCAAAAGAGACAGCAGCTGGTGTGAGGGGCCTATTTCAGCAAATTCGAGCTAATAATAAACTTCCGTCCGTTTGGGTTGGAATGGACAATAGGAATTATCTTACTCCTGCCAATGGTCGCTGGGCTAAATGGTATCATGGTGAGAATTGGAAGGTAGAGGGTGGTGGTAGGTCCGGCAACTATGTAGATGGTTGCCAATCTTATACTTATACCATCGATTATGGATATGGTTTTAGCTGGACCGAAACCGTAGGTGAGATGAAAACTTACAGTGATTCCTCCTGCACCACTCCAGCCCTGGCACACAGTGTTTGCGGTATGCCTGCCGACGGGACTCCTGAGCATTTTCAACAAACCTATACAGATTTTGGGGCATGTAAACAAATTTATGTGCGAATGCAAATTCCTGTGTTTGAACTGTGGTGCGAAAAACTAAAACAACCCGTATTAAAAGAAACCGGGATGCCGGCGCCAACTTCCCTGGTCTGTGGTCGGGTGAAGGGCTCGTGGGAATAATTGTTATGAGAGGGGGTGGTAGCATGCGTGCGTTTGGCTTGGCTCAAAGCTTGGTGGTCACTTTGGCAGCGCTTGCGCTCTGTAGTCCTGCTGTTGCTGCGCCGCCGACTACCAACGCTGGCGATTCGACCTCAGCTAGTTCCCGTACCAGTTCCAATATCCCTGTTGTCACTACTAAACCCGGCAGGAACAAAATCACCATTAAAAAGCACGATATCATTACTTACTCTCCTCCCGCAGCACAACGAAAAGATGAAGACTATTCCAAGTTAGGCCCCGGTGGCACGGCAACGCCAAGCTGTCCTTTTGATAGCAGCGGCTGTCCCGATGCGGATGGCTACATACTAGTAGATGGTGTGAGGCAAATGGTTCCACCTGCAACCATCGTTAAGAATTGCCCGGCAATTTGTACGAAGACTCGCAAGGGTGGCACCGATGGCAGTGCCCCGGCGGTTTGCCCTTCAGGTTATGTGCAAATTGGTTTTTACAACGTCCAGGATGAGTGGACAAAGAATACGACGCCTGGCCAAACCGTGAGCGCGAATACCAAAGACCCTGTTGAATTCATGAAATACTGGAAAGATCCGTCTAAATACAATTGCACCGCAGAATTTATTGATTACGGCGATGCCGTTTGTTTGCCGTACAAAGGCGGGCGTTTAGCGTCAGACAATTACACCGCCATGACTGATGACATTTTATGGCGCGATCAATGCCAGACAAGCGCGCCAGATGAAAGAAGTTGTTTTGGTATGAAAAATGATGGCATGCAGCCATTTGTAAAAGCTGGTGTGAGTTTTAGCCCCGGTGCGCCGTCTTCAGTGGTGACTATGGCGATAGCAAAACTTGCCGGTGTTGATTCAGTGTTTGACAGAATAATGGGCACACATAAAAAAATTCCGGCAACCTGGACGGCTTACACAAATCGTGGTCCGGTTGCGATGTCTAAATCAGCCGAGTATGAAGTGACAAACTTGGTGCCAGAATATAAATACGGCTTTAAAACTGGCGCAACCTGCAATCCAACTGAGCTTACTCGTCCCGCTCATTCGGAGATGGCAACTTACATCGACGAGAAATGCAAAAAACCGGCAATGACCACGAGTGTGTGTAATCGAACGGATACTTGCGGAGAACCTGATCATTATCAACAGTGGGTCGTGCCAGGTGGTGCTTGCAGCCAGTTGTACATTAAGGTACGTATTCCGGTTTTTGCCTTGTCTTGTTCTTTTACGCCGGGTGCAGTAAAACCTCTGCCTGGCATGGATGTGCCAACCTCGGTGATTTGCAGCCGCGTGCAGCCTATCTGGCACGGCGATGACGTCAAGCCGCAGATATCACCGGCTGAGTATGTCAATCAGCAACAACAGCAGGGTCAGGCTCCGTAATTGAATGATTATTAATGGCATTTTTCACTTTAGAATCGGTCGGGCACTGGCCTCATTTTTTGGTTATTTTGTATTATACTTAATCATATGATCTGGTGCATAAAGTGATACAACGACTTACTGGGTAATTAACCAAGGAACAATAGAAGGGGATGTTTGTATGAAACTATCAACCATTACTAGATATTTTATTACAGGCTTAGCCTCGGCAGGGTTGGTGGTTTTTTCGGCTTCGGTCATTGCCGGTGACTCGACGACTGCTGGGCCTCCTGTCGGTGGTCAGACTCCTACTACTGAGCAACCTAAGCAACTTAAAGCCGGAACAGCAAAGCCCAGTACTGACTCCGTTCTGATGAAGAAAACCAAGTCCTTAAAGGGCTGGGCAGCGACAACAGTGCCAACTGCTGTTTATGCACTAGACCCTCTCGCAACCAATAATGGTTGGACTACTAAAGACTACTCGATTCCTAGTAATCAAATTCCCGCATGCGGTGCAGGGCAGACCACATATGATTCGGCAGGTAAGTGGATAAGAAAAAACACTTTCAGTCTCTGGAGGCCTGGGGCAGGCTATACGTCTTTTTCTCAATTAAATTACTATAGTAAGCTCAGACGCAATTGTTGTTCTTCACCAGCAGTTTGCGGTTCCTGTATTGATGGCTCCAGAGAGTGGGTGCC
>CAZWPD010000028.1:0-18036 GCA_964636145.1 uncultured Coxiellaceae bacterium | reverse complement strand
ACCTGCAAGCCGTCCACATTTTGTTTTGTCATATTGGCTTTAGGTACAAGCGCAGTTTTAAATCCGTGTTTGGCAGCTTCTTTCAAGCGTTCTTGCCCGCCTGGCACCGGTCTTATTTCACCGGATAATCCCAGCTCTCCAAACGCAATTAAATCTTGCGGCAGTGCTTTGTTGCGGAAACTTGAAAGCACGGCAAGAATGATCGCTAAATCTGCTGCTGGTTCTGTAATTTGCAAACCGCCGACGACATTAAGAAACACATCCATGCCGTGTATGGCAATGCCGCTATGCCTGCTTAAAATCGCGAGCAGCATGGATAAGCGTTGCGGTTCCACACCAACCGAAAGTCGGCGCGGATTCGCTGCATGGCTTTGATCAACCAGAGCTTGCACTTCTACTAGTAACGGCCGCGAACCTTCCTTAGTGGCGGTAATAATGCTGCCCGCCGCAGGTTCAGAACCACGTGAAAGGAAAATCGCAGAAGGGTGACTGACTTCGCGCAAGCCTTTGTCCGTCATCGCGAAAATGCCTAGCTCATTCGCTGCGCCAAAACGATTTTTGACGGCGCGTATCATGCGATAACGACTGTCTTGTTCGCCTTCAAAATACAGCACGGTATCAACCATGTGTTCGAGGACACGCGGCCCGGCAATATTGCCATCTTTTGTGACATGCCCAACTAAAAACAGCGCGGTACCATTTTGCTTTGCATAACTGACCAGCTGCATCGCGCTCTCGCGCACTTGTCCAACGGAACCCGGTGCGGAAGCCAGTAATGAAGTATGCATGGTTTGAATGGAATCGATGACTAATACACGCGGCTTTTCTTTTTTGACGTGATTTAAAATCGTTTCAACATGCGTATCTGCGAGCAGCCATAACTTATTTTCCGGCACACCAAGACGGCGTGCACGCAGGGTAACTTGTTGCGGCGATTCTTCACCAGTCACGTATAACACATTCATGTCTTGGCTTAGATGCGCCACAGTTTGTAAGAGGATGGTGGATTTGCCAATGCCGGGGTCGCCGCCAATTAATATTGCTGAGCCCATGATAATGCCGCCACCCAAGACTCTATCCAGTTCTGGAGAGCCGGAAGATAGGCGCATTTCAGTTTGTAATTTCACATCTGCCATGCGTGTGATCACGGCTTCGGTGCCGGCATAACCTTGGTAGCGTGAAGGTGCCGCTGCTTCCATTTCTTCCGCGATGGTATTCCAGCTATTACAGCCCGTGCATTGCCCCGTCCATTTTGGATACATGGTTCCACAAGTCTGGCAGCTGAAGGTGAGCTTATTCGGTTTGGCCATCGTGATATTTCCTTATAAAAAAAAGCCCTCAAGATGAGGGCTTTTTCATTGCGTGATAACTTACTTCACAACTTTCCACGAGCCATCTGGCTGACGGCAGGCGGTGCCGTACATTTTTTGTTGCTGACCGTTGATGGTGGCAGTGGTCTGGTATTCACGGCAATACTCATTACCTTTAATGGTAACATTCTTGACGGGGGTGACCTTGTAACGTACGCCAGTCTTGTTGTTGTTCCAGTAAGCTGGTTGACCAACGTTATTGTTTTCCAGAGCCTGA
This sequence comes from uncultured Coxiellaceae bacterium, assembly GCA_964636145.1. GTDB lineage: Bacteria > Pseudomonadota > Gammaproteobacteria > DSM-16500 > DSM-16500 > Aquicella. The sequence continues at coordinate 16,449 of CAZWPD010000028.1, read as the reverse complement.
TTTTGTCTCATTTTGTCGGTGTCATCCATGCTCTTGCCGATGGAATTACCAATGACTGCGCCGGCAGCTGCGCCTACTGCGATTGCGGCTATTTGACCGCTTCCCTTGCCAATTGTGCTACCAAGCAAGCCACCAGCAACGGCGCCTGTCATGGTTCCAACATCTTGTTTGGACATATTCTGACAGCCAGCCAAAGCAATGCTGCAAAGTATGACAATAATAGAGGTGTAAATGCGTTTCATGGAAATTGTCCTCGAAATAGTGATTCTTGCTGTTGCGTAGGATATTCTATACCGTAATAATTAGAATGCAAATTCATTAAAAGAGTTAAAAGACAATGACATATCGATTTTCTTATCCTGACGGCGTCTTCGGCGAGTATATTTTTACCTGTGATAAAACCAGGTTAGACCTCGATTACCTCTACAATATGCTTTGTATTCCATCAAAGTATTCAACCGGCTTGCCGCCCGAGCGTTTGCCGCTGGTCATTGAAAACTCAACTTGCTTCAGTGTGTTTCATGCCGGTAAGCAGGTCGGTTTTTCGCGGGTGATCAGCGATCACTCTGAATTTGCATCTCTATGGGATGTCTTTATTGATGAAGAGCATCGCAGTAAAGGTGTGGGACAAGCGTTGCTAAAATATATTTTCGAGCACCCAGAATTACGCGGTACCTTCCGCTGGTTCTTGATGACAGAAGATGCACACGGCTTGTATCAGAAATTTGAATTTAAGACGGAAGTTTATAATCCGTATATCATGATGAAGGTAAACGCGATCTAAGCGCGTTGTTGCACAAATCGTCATTGCGAGGAGCGTCTTGTGCGACGAAGCAATCCAGAAAATATTGAGCATGCAACTTTGAGTATTTCCTGGATTGCTTCGGCCGAAAAGCGGCCTCGCAATGACGATTTGCGCAATAGTGCCCTATCTAAGCGTTTACCTCATATTGTTTTTTTAGCTTTTCGTATGCGAATTAAAGACATCTAGTACCGGTACTGGTGCGCCGCCGGTAACCACAGTTGGCATCACGCCATTCCATTTATCAACCGCTGCTCTTTGCACTTCAATTTTACGTAATTGCAGCAACTGCTCGGTGATTTGTTCCTTTTGCAGCGCAAGTCCTTTCGCTTCAGCATTCGCTTTGACAATCGCTTGCTGTGCTTCAAACTCAACCCGCTTCAACGCGTTTTCTGCCTCCAGGGCTTGCTGGACTGCCTTTACTTTTGCTTCGATTGAGTCTTGGAATACCTGCGTAAAACGAAAGTCAGTAATCGAAAGCTCAATGACGCGAATGCCGAGTGTCGCCAGGCGTTTGGTGAGTAATTCTTGCAGCTCAGCTTTGACACGCGGTCTTTGTGTAATTAACTGTTCGGCGTCGAAGTTGGCGGCGACTGATTTTACCGCTTCCTGCACAAAAGGCTGGATGACGCGCATCTCGTAATCTTGACGCATATTACGATAGATTTCTGTCACTTGACTGGGTTCTAACTGGTAGTTCAGCATAACTTCGGTGGTTACTACCTGCAAATCTTTACTGGAAGCAGTAGCGAGAGCGGCGTATTTCTGAATTTGGGTAGACATCAATACCACTTGTTCAGCAAATGGTATTTTGAAATATAGCCCTTCATTTTTAATGTCGCCAGTTGGCGCACCAAAGCGCAGCAAAACGCCGCGTTGTCCGGCGCCGACAATGCCGACGCTAGATGACAGCAAAGCCAGAATGGCGAAGATGCTGGCAACAATAAATATTTTTTTCTCAATGCCAGGGGACATATTAAAATTTTCAAACTTCATCACGGGCTGTTCTGACATGACTGAATTCCTTTTTGGCGAATCGACAGAAAAATGCTGATGTCATTTTAAACTATTATGCTATAGCTATCTATTCGTATCGATGTATGCTCGAGTGATATGGGCGGCTAGCTGAAGGTGATTTATGTCATTACTGTGCAGATCAATGATCTATGTTGTTGTGTTTGTATTACTGCTCTCAATCGTTGGATTCTATCTCACTTTGCGACCGTTTCGTATTGTGAGCTCGATAACACCGGCATCTTTTGGTGTGAAGTACGAGAACGTTGAGTTTCGCACAGCAGATGGTGTTGTAATTAAGGGATGGTTTGTGCCGAGCGCCCATCCTCATGCCAAAACCATTCTTTTGCTGCACGGCTATCCAGCGGATAAAGGTGATATCTTGCCAACGCGCATTTTCCTGCATAAAAACTATAATTTATTCTTTCTTGATTTTCGCTATCTTGGTGAGAGCGGCGGTAGTTATTCCACGCTTGGCAGTAACGAAGTGCGTGATATACGCGGTGCGCTAGATTATCTGCATGCACGCGGTATTAATGAAGTGGCGGTTTGGGGGCTTTCCATGGGGGGTGCTGCGGCGCTGATGGCGATGAAGAGTGCACCTGAAATCAAGGCAATGGTGGCCGAGTCACCTTATGCACGACTTGACTGGTTGGCGAATCAGCGCTATCCCATCCCGGGCATTAATCTTGTCCTCGGCCAATTGTTTCGATTGTGGGGCTATCTGTTTCTGCATATAGATCTCAATACCGTGCGACCCATGACTGATGCAGCATCGAGTAAAATTCCGCTCTTGCTGCTTTTTTCCCGTCATGACGAATTAGTCACATACCAGCATGCATCGGCGATGCAAGAAGCGGTGCAAGATAATCCAAGAGTGCGAATTATTATTTATGACGGCAAGATGCATGCGGAGCCCGCGGATAATTACGAACAGTTAGTCGGTGCATTTTTCGCTAAATATTTCCCTTAATTTAGCCACCCATCTTCAATTCTTCCCAGAATTTCTCGTAGAAATCGAGCGTCTGTTCCCCGAGGTCGCGCGGGAATTGTCCGCGTTTAAGAATCTCTTTCGGCGGATAGATGATGGGGTTGTTACGAATTTCTGGCGGTAAAAGTTTTTGCCCGGCAAGATTGGCCACCGGATAACTCATTAAGATGGCGGTATCTCTGCCAGCTTCGGCGCTAAGCATAAAATTAATGAAAGCGTGTGCTTCATCTTTATGCGGAGCAGAGGCGGGAATCGCAAAATTATCCACCCACATCACAAAACCGTCATCTGGGAAAATAAATTTTACATCTTTATTTTCACGCGAGGCTTTGTAAGCGTCGCCGTTCCAGCACATACCAACTTTTGCATCTTCATCGACAAGAATCGAGATTACAGTTTCACTCGAAAATACCTTCACATTTTTCATCAGCCTTTGTAAGGCTTGAAAGGCGAGCTTAATGTGTTCTGGATTGGTGTCATTCGATGAATATCCCAGCGCGATTAATGCCATGGAAAATATTTCACGGGTATCATCTAACATTAATAGTTGATTATCAAAGCGCGGATTCCAGAGATCATTCCAGACATGAATGGAGTCGGGTTTGTAGTATTTGTTGTTAACGAATATGCCGGTGACGCCCCAGATAAATGGCGCGCTATATTTCGATTCGCTATCGTAAGCCGGATTTAAAAATTCCGGATTCAGGTTTTTCCAGTTAGGTAGTTTGCTTTTGTCGAGTTCAGATAGCATATTCAGTTTGCGCATGCGGTCGACAAAATAACTGGATGGCATGACCACGTCGTAGCTCGAGGACGATCCTGCGCGCAATTTAGCAAACATGATTTCATTGCTTTGATACGTCGAGAAGTTAACTTTAATGCCGGTTTCTTTTTCGAATTGCTTGACCAGTTTCTCTGAGACTTCCCCGGTCCAGGCGTAAACATTGACGATTTTTTGCTGGGCTTGCGCTGCGATTGGGAGCATGAGTAACCATGCGCTCGTCATTGCGAGGAGAGTTTTTTTCGACGAAGCAATCCAGCTCTGGATTGCCGCGCCCCGCAAAGAACGCGTGGCTCGCAATGACAACGCTCGCAATGACGAAATACTCATAATCTGCTCCTAATTCTTTTTCTTGAGTGCAAGCTGCGACAGCGAAATCAAAGTCAGCGTGACGCAAAATAATACTGAGCATAGAGCGTTAATTTCTGGTTTAACCCCAGAGCGAACCATCGAATAAATGCGTAACGGCAATATGTCATACTCAGGGCCTGCCACAAAATAGCTGATGATCACATCATCGAGTGACAAGGTGAAACTCATGAGCCAGCCAGCAGCCAGAGCCGGCCATAGCATAGGAATAATAATACGCTTGAAGATCATGCCGTCGGTCGCACCTAGATCTTTAGCTGCTTCAAAAATATTTTTATCGAAGCTGACCAGGCGGCCGTAGGTGGTCACAATTACAAACGGAATGCAAAAGCTGGTGTGTGATAGCAGCAGCGTAAAAAATCCCAGGCTGACGTGCAGCATGGTAAACAAGATTAACAAGGCGGCGCCAGTGACGATTTCTGGCGACAGGATCAAAATGAAGATCAAGCCGTAGAGGAAATTTCTGCCAGTGAAGCGGTAACGATAAATGCTGACAGCAGCCAGCATGCCGATGGCTGTTGCAAGCGAGGCGGCGGCAAGACCCAGTGCGAGTGAGTGCAAGGCAGCAATCCATAAGTCACTGTCGTGAAATAAATCGTTGTACCAGTGCCAGGTGAAACCTTGCCAGACTAATGAGTATTGCGTGTCATTGAATGAATAGCCGATCAAAACAATGATAGGAATGTAGAAAAACAAATAAATCAGCGTCAGATAAGAGGCGCGAGAAATGGCGGGTGAGATCATATCCATTCTCCTTTCTTGTTGCCGCGCATCGACCATAGATACACCAGGATCAACGCAATTAAAATCAGCGTCAGCATAATGCTGAGTGTCGCGCCCATCGGCCAGTTTTCGGCGATCAGGAATTTATTCTGAATGAGGTTGCCGGCGAGAATTGCCTTGGCGCCGCCGAGAATATCGGAAATATAAAATAAGGTCATGGCAGGCAGGAACACCAGAATGCAACCGGCGATGATGCCGGGCATGGACAATGGAATAATCACGCGGCGAAAAGTGGTAAAACGATTTGCACCAAGATCGCGTGCGGCATCAACCAGGCGATAGTCCAGGCGTTCAATATTCGTCATGATGGGCAAAATCATGAATGGTAACAAGTTATAAACCAAGCCGATAATAACGGCAGTATTCGTAAAGAGTAATGATAGTGGCTCGTGGATAATGCCTATTGCTAGCAATACAGCATTTAACACACCTTTACCTTTGATAATGGCGATCAAGGCGTAGCTGCGGATGAGTGAGCTGGTCCAAAATGGAATGATGACCAGCATCAGACAAATGCTTTTTGCATAGCCGTGCATGCGTGTGACTATATACGCAAAGGGATAGCCAAGAATCAGACAGATAAATGTGGCCGTCCCTGCAATCAACATGGAGTTTTCAAAGATACGCAGGTAGATAGAGTTATTGAGCTGTAGATAATTTTGCAGCGTCAGCGGCAGCTCAAGCAGGTTGTTGTCACTGTGGCTTAAAAAGCTGGCGCCAAAAATCAGCCCAAACGGGAGCAGCGCAAACAAGAACATCCATGCCCAGACGACCGATAAGGAAAATGATTTAAACGGGTTATCAACTCTCATGAGGTAAGACGACCTCCCACCCCGATGTCCAGTTTAACCAGACTTGCTCGCCGCGTTTGTATTCGAGGCGTTCATCGTCTTCATCAAAGAATTCGGTTGCCGCAACCAGTGTTTTATTCGGCAGGCGCACAACGAGATCGACAGTTGAGCCCTTGTACGTGACTTCTTCCACCGCAGCAGTGAACATTTCGCTGGTGTCTTCAACTTCAGAAGGGCTCCAGACACGCACGTCTTCGGGACGAACCAGCACGTGAATATGTTGGCCGATGGCCAGTGGCTGGGTGCATTTCATCAAGCGCTGACGGTCGAGAATTTTTACCAGAAATTGTTTGTTATCACGAATTTCCATGACTTCGCCGTCAAAAATATTGACCTCACCAATGAACTTGGCAACTTTGAGGCTCTGTGGTTCTTCATAGACTTCGCGCGGTGTGCCGATTTGTTCAATATAACCTTCTTGCATCACGACCACGCGGTCAGACATCGACAGCGCTTCTTCCTGATCGTGGGTCACAAATATAAAGGTAATGCCGAGCTTGCGCTGTAATTGCTTCAATTCTATTTGCATGGTTTTGCGCAGGCGATAGTCTAGTGAGCTCAACGGTTCATCGAGCAATAACACGCGGGGTCGATTGACCGCAGCGCGGGCAATTGCAATACGCTGCTGCTGGCCGCCGCTCAACTGATTGGGTTTGCGCTCGGCATATTTTTCCAGCTTGACCATGGCCAATACGTCGGCCACGCGGGTATCGATTTCTTTTTGTGGTACGCGCTGGCAGCGCAGGCCAAACGCAACGTTTTCAAACACTGTCATGTGCGGGAAGAGCGCGTAGCTTTGAAAAACTGTATGCACATGGCGCTGGTGCGGCGGTAATCCGCTCACATCTTTGTTATCAATATAGATTGCGCCGCTGGTTGGATTTTCAAAGCCGGAAATAAGACGCAGGAGTGTTGTCTTGCCGCACCCAGAAGGGCCGAGCAGAGTTAGAAATTCGCCTTCGCGGACTTCAAGATTAATGTCATGCAGCACGTCAAGATCGTGGATAGACTTGAAAACGCCGCGCAATTCAACAACGTTATTGGCCAACTCATAATCCCCCACAGCAATGTTTGGAAACTACAAAAGCATATCATAAAAGAAGGGCGAGGATTATCTAGATAAATTGGTTTAATGTCTACCATTCTTTGCTGCGAATGAGCGATAAAAAGTTCTCCTTGCTATTTTCGCCCAATTTGTAAGAATTCTCCTGCCAGCACCAGACTGGATATTCACGAATCTCATTACGCAGGCTTGGGGCAGATGACGCAAACAACCGAAATGCTTGATTTTACTGGCTTATCCCGCGACGATGCTGCATCTTTACTGCGGCACTATCAAATCAATTTGAGTGTTGATGAAGCACTGACGATTCAGAACTCCTTATTAAAGCGTCCGCCGACACTCGCGGAGTGCATCTTGTGGTCGATTCAAGGCTCCGAGCATTGCTCGTATAAAAGCAGCCGTAATCATCTCAAGCAATTCGTTACCAATGGCCCCCATGTCATTCTCGGCCCCAAAGAAGATGCGGGTGTCGTGACCGTTGCCACTGATCATGCTGGTCACCGTTACGGCGTGGTCGTCAGTCATGAGTCGCACAATCATCCATCACAGATCGTGCCTTATGAAGGCGCTGCAACTGGCGTCGGCGGTAACGTACGCGATGTAAGCTGCATGGGCGCTGAAGTCATTGCCGTGGCAGATAGCCTGCGCTTCGGCGATATCAATCGTTCCAAGACGCATTGGATACACGAGGGTGTGGTGGGTGGTATTGCTGGCTATGGTAATCCGCTCGGCGTGCCTAATCTTGCCGGCGATGTGTATTACGACGCGGCTTATAATGAAAACTGCCTGGTAACAGTGGTCACCTTAGGCGTGGTGCGTGAAGATCACCTGATTCATTCTTATGCGCCGAAGAATGCCGATGATTACGTGTTCATCCTGGTTGGTAAGCCTACTGACAATAGCGGTTTCGGCGGTGCCAGTTTTGCTTCCTCAACGCTGCACGAAGATCAAAAAGAACGTAACAAAGGCGCAGTGCAAGAGCCAAACGCATTTTTGCAGCGTCACATTCTCAAGGCGAATTACGCCTTGTTTCAAAAACTGCGTGAAGAAAATCTCATTGATAAAGTCGGATTCAAGGATTTAGGTGCCGGCGGTGTTGCCTGTGCGAGCGTTGAGCTGGCAGAAGCCGGTGGTTATGGTGCGGAAGTAGATTTGGAAAAAGTCCCGGTTAGCATGCAAGATTTGCTGCCGCCGGTCATCCTGTGTTCTGAAACGCAGGAACGCTTTATGTGGGTGGTACCGCCAAACCTGGCTGACATGATTTTGCAGCATTACAATGAAACCTTTGCCTTGCCTAAAGTTTCCGAGGGTGCGCGTGCGGCGGTGATTGGCAAAATCCGTACCGATGGCATGTACGTTGTTAATTATCGCGGCAAAGAGTTAGTGCGTGCCAAAGCGAGCGACGTGACTACCGGTATTCTCTATGATCGTCCGTACGATAAAAAAGCCTCGGTGCTCACAGAGCCGAACCTGGCCGAGCCTGCTGACTATAATAATGTGCTGCTGACCTTGCTTGCGCATGAGAACATCGCTTCACGCGCGCCAGTCATTGAAATGTATGACAAACAAGTGCAAGGCCGTACCGTCATTGAAGCCGGACGGGCAGACGCCGGTGTTATGCAACCGTTTAATGAAGATAAGTATCCAGAAGAAATACGTCAGACCGGTATTGCACTCTCTCTCGATCAAAACCCGCGTTATAACATCATTGATGCTTATTGGGGCGCGGTGAATGCGGTAGTCGAATCCGTGCGCAATGTGGTGGCGGCCGGCGCGTCGCCAGTCGCGATCAGTGATTGCCTGTGTTTCGGCAATCCGGAAAAGCCCGAGCAAATGGCTGAATTTGTTGAATCCGTGCGCGGCATTGCTGATGCCTGTCGTGCAGTCACACTCGTTGAGCATCCTGAGGCAACCTTGCCAGTGATTGCCGGCAACGTTTCTTTGTATAATGAATCCGGCTCAGGAGCGATTCCACCGAGCCCGATGATTGGCTGTCTTGGTGTGCTGCCTGATGTTGCCAAAGCTGTTACCTACGATTTGAAACGCACGGATACCATGCTGATTATGATCGGTGAGCGTCGCGATGAATGCGGCGGTAGTGTTTATTATCAATTAAATAATGAACTAGGCGCCAATTTGCCAAAACCAGATCTCGAGCACTTCGGCGCTGAAATACACGCCGTCTCTTACGTGATCCAGCAAGGCCTGGCTTTAGCTGCTCACGACATTTCCGAAGGTGGTGTGGCGACTGCATTGGCTGAAATGAGTTTAAGAAATAACACCGGTGTAAAAGTTGAAATACCCGGTACGCTGCCACTCAGCAAAAAATTATTTGGCGAAAGCGGCGGATTTATTCTGGAAGTGAAACGCGACAAGATTGCCGACGTTAAAGCCATCTTTGCGGAACACCGTATTGAATGTTTAGTGATTGGCGATACTAATAAATCTGGTCGACTGATGATGAATGGTGTCATCGATTTACCAGTTTCCGATGCCCGTGTTGCCTGGGAAAACGGGTTGAGAGATCGGTTGTTGTAATTGCCGCGTCATTGCGAGGAGCGCTTTTTGCGACGAAGCAATCCAGACGTGATGTACGCAGCGCGGCTTGAAATAGAATTAAGAGAGATAGTTGGGCTGGATTGCTTCGTCGCAAAAAGCGCTCCTCGCAATGACGGCATATAAAAACTTATGAGAGAAAAATCGCATGACAATCGATTACAAAACAGCTGGCGTTGATATCGCCGCCGGCAACGAAGCCGTCCGCCGCATCAAAAGTGCTGTCGAGAGTACTTTCTCACCGGAAGTGCTGACTGGTATCGGTAGTTTTGGATCCATGTATGATTTGAAGTCTCTCATGAATGAATACAAGCATCCGGTGCTTGTGCAAAGTATTGATGGTGTTGGCACCAAAATGATGGTCGCGAAAATGATGCAGAAGTTCGACACCATCGGTATGGATCTGGTGTCAGCGACAACCAACGACATTATCGTGCTTGGCGCCAAACCACTGACATTGCTGGATTACATCGCCAACGATAAATTGAAACCAGAAATCGTCGAACAAATTGTCAATGGTATGGCGATTGCCTGCCGCGAAAATGGCATCTCACTGGTTGGCGGTGAAACCGCAGAAATGCCGGGTACTTATTTGCCTGGCGAACACGATCTGGTAGGGGTGATTACCGGCGTAGTTGAAAAAGATGAGGCGATACTCGGAAAAAATATCACACCGGGTGATGTGGTCGTTGCCTTTCCATCTAGTGGTTTGCATACCAACGGTTACTCGCTGGCACGCAAATTATTTTTTGATGTTGGCGGATACAAAGTTGATAGTCAGGTTGCAGAATTTGAGCAGAGCGTCGGTGAAGAATTATTAACGCCGCATATCAATTACACGCGGCCAGTGCTGCATATGTTGTCAAAGAAAATTCCGATCAAAGGGATGGCGCATATCACCGGCGGTGGCTTGTTAGAAAACGTACCAAGAATTTTACCGAAACATTGTGCGGTAGAGATTCGTAAGAACGCATGTCCTGTGTTGCCAGTATTTTCCATGCTGTGCCAACTCGGGAAATTAGACGATCACGAAGCTTATCGGACGTTCAATATGGGAGTGGGGTTAGTCATGATTATTTCTGCAGAAGCGTTGCCGGCGATGCGCGGCGCGTTAAGTGCATACCAAGAATTTTCGTTATACGAGATTGGCGTGGTCACCACTGGTGATCAGCAAGTGAGGCTGGTGTAATGCGTATAGGCATCGTACAGTTTCCCGGCTCAAATTGTGAGCGCGAAACGATACTTGCAGTAAAGCGCGCAGGTATGGAACCAGTAGAATTTCTCTGGAATGAATCGCATGAAAAATTACGTGCACTCGATGGTTATATCATCGTTGGCGGATTTTCATATGAAGATCGTTCACGTGCTGGCGTGATTGCCGCACTTGATCCGGTGATGCAGGAAATCAAACTGCAAAGCGAAGCGGGCAAACCAATTTTGGGTATTTGCAACGGTGCGCAGGTGCTGGTGGAAACGGGTTTGGTGCCGGGTCTTGAAAATAATAAATTGGGCATGGTGCTGGCTGAAAACAAGCGCATGTCGCACGGCAAAATTCTTGGCACTGGCTTTTATAATGCATGGGTGAATATACGTCTTAGCGAACGTCACCAGCGTAATGCTTTCACACGCCATCTTAAGCCCGGCGATATTTTGCATATACCAGTTGCACACGGCGAAGGCCGTTTTGTGATGTCCGAAGCCTTGCTTCAGGAAATTAAAACGCAAGGTTTGAATGTGTTTCAGTATTGCGATGAAACCGGCAAGATTGACGAACATTTCCCGGTGAATCCAAATGGCTCCATGGATAATATCGCCGCGATTTCGAATAAAGCCGGCAATGTAATGGCTATTATGCCGCATCCTGAACGCACCACGAATGGCGATGCAATTTTCACCTCCATGCGCGAGTATATTAGTGAAGGTCAGCATCAAGAAACCATTCCCTTGTATTATTACCCGCGCAAGACCGATATTCCCGCTTACAAAAAGCAGGCGACGAATCACGAATGTATTGTCGAATTGATGATTACCGACAATCACGCGCTGACCGTGCAAAATACTTTGCGCCAATTAGGTATTCCAGTGAAGGTGCGTCGCCAGGTGCATTGGGATATTCGCTGTGAATCACCTGATACACTTGAGCGTATCAAAAAAACTGGTGTGTTATACAACCAGCGCAAAGAAATGGAGCTCGCTCCCGGCGAAGTAAAGTCTGATAATGCTGCCGTTTATCTGGTGCGCGCGAAAGAAGATTTGCTTGGTCAACAAAAGCAGCAAACCCTGGAAGATCATTTTTCCATCCAAGGCATTAAATCGCTAAGCCATGGCATGCTCTGGCATTTTGAGGCTGATGACGCTAAGATAGCCGAGCTTGCTGCACAAATCCTATCAACCAATATTATATTCAACCCATATGCCCATGACTGCTACCAATACCACCTCTCAGCAACTTGAAGCGATACGTGCCGCCCTGCCATTTTGTTTGACGGAAACGTCTTTCAAATTTGGGACCAAATATCAGGGCAAGGTGCGTGATACTTATGATCTCGGCGATAAATTAATTCTGGTTACCACTGACCGCCAAAGCGCATTCGACCGCGTTCTGGCAGCCGTGCCATTCAAAGGTCAGGTCCTCAATCTGACTAGCGCGTGGTGGTTCGAGCAGACTGAGCACATCATTCCTAATCACGTACTGGCGATTCCAGATCCAAACGTCACGATCGCAAAAAAATGCGAAGTTTTTCCCATTGAGTTTGTAGTGCGTGGTTACATTACCGGCACAACGAGTACCTCATTGTGGACGCAATATAATAATGGCGTGCGTGATTATTGCGGCATTCATTTCGAAGAAGGTTTGCGCAAAAATCAACGGTTACCAGTGCCGCTGATTACCCCGACCACGAAAGATAAAGATCACGATCGTCCCATCAGCCCTAAAGAGATTGTTAGCGAAGGCTGGATGACACAGGCGGATTGGGATGAAGCTAGCGCAGCGGCACTGCGCTTATTCCAGTTTGGCGCCGAAACTGCGGCCAAGCACGGCTTGATTTTGGTGGATACCAAATATGAAATGGGTCGCGATGCCGATGGCAAGATTATTTTAATCGATGAAATTCACACGCCTGACTCCAGCCGCTATTGGTTGTCTGCACATTACGAAGAGCGCTTTGCGGCAGGCAAAGAGCCAGACAATATCGACAAAGAATTTTTGCGTTTGTGGTTTAAAGATCATTGCGACCCTTACCAAGATGCTGTGCTGCCAAAGGCTCCTGATGACTTGATCGTGACATTGGCATCGCGTTACATTCAGTTATATGAAATGATTACTGGTAAGCCATTTTCTTTCACTCAAACTGCTCAACCGGCAGAGACGCGCATCATGCGCAATATTGCCGGCTGGCTGGGATAAATTATGTGCGGAATTGTCGGGATTCATAGTCGTGAACCGGTTGCAGCGGAGCTTTACGATAGTCTGATTCATCTACAGCACCGCGGTCAGGATGCAGCAGGCATGATTACCTGCGATTCACGTTTTTATCCCAAGCACGGTCTTGGCTTGGTGCGAGAGATTTTTACTCCCCACGATATTAGTATGTTGAAAGGCAATATTGGGATTGCCCATACACGTTATCCCACGGCTGGCGGTTATACCGAAGCAGAAATTCAGCCGATGTGGATAGGCAGCCCGCGTGGAATTGCGCTGGCACATAATGGCAATCTGGTTAATTACCACGAGCTCGCCGAGGAAATTCGCGGTAAACAGCATCGCCATTTAAACTCATCATTAGATTCCGAAGCATTACTGCATATACTTGCTGATCATCTCGCGCTCGGCACTTACGGCGAGCAAGATGATGCGGCATTCTTCGAACAATTATGCAAATCTACCGAGGTGATTTACGATCGCGTGCAGGGTTCTTACTCAGTAGTTGGATTGGTAATTGGTAAAGGCCTCGTTGCCTTTCGTGACCCGCACGGCATTCGTCCATTAGTGTGGGGTGAGCGCGTGCGCGAGAATGGCGACATCGATTACATATTCGCTTCTGAAACCACTGCGTTTTATGCCTTGGGCTTTGAACCAAAAGGTGACTTGCAGCCGGGTGAAGTTGCTTACGTGAGTGCCGATGGTAAATTGTTCCGTCGCATCTTAACCAATAAAGCATTTCGTCCGTGTGTGTTCGAATATGTTTATTTCGCGCGTCCTGATGCCGTTCTGAATGGTGTCAGTGTGTATCGCTCACGTTTGCGCATGGGGCAAAATCTCGCGCAACGCTGGAAACAAAAATTTCCCGACCTTGTTCCCGATGTTGTCATTCCTGCTCCGTTTACGGCAAATACTGCTGCATTGTCATTCGCGCATGAAATTGGTGTTCGCTATTCAGAAGGCTTGTATAAAAACCCGTTCATCGGCCGCACTTTCATTATGCCGGATCAAAAAGCGCGTTCACGTAGCGTGCGTTATAAATTGACGCCGCAAAAAACCGAGATCGAAAACAAAAAAGTATTAATTGTCGATGACAGCATTGTGCGCGGTACGACATCGCGTGAAATTATTAAAATGGTTCGTGAATACGGCGCAGAGAAAATTTATTTAGTGTCATCTTGCCCGCCTATCAAGCATCCATGTTTTTACGGCATTGATATTCCATCACGCCGTGAATTGATCGCAGCAACGCATACTGAAAAGCAGATTTGCGAGTATCTCGGCGTTGATGAATTGTTATATCAAACACAGGACGATCTGGTGGAGGCGGTCACGCGCCGCGGTGAGCACAATATTGAGCGTCCGTGTATGGCGTGTATGGACGGCGATTATGTTTGTGGTGGTATTACTGAAGCCAAAATTCAGGATTTGGAACAGAAGCGAGAGGTGGATAGGGCGTAGCCGGTCATCGCGAGGAGTGTTTTTTCGCGACGCAGCAATCCCGTCCTTAAGATAGCGAATACATGAATAGAAACTGGATTGCCGCGCCCCGCAAACAGCGCGTGGCTTGCAATGACGAATTTAAAAGGGAAACTCAATGAACATTCTCATCATCGGCTCCGGCGCACGTGAACATGCATTAGCTGCTGCCTTGCACCGATCTCCACAAAAACCGGCTATCTTTTGTTGCGGCACTTCTGTGAATCCCGGTATTAAGCAAATGACCCGTAACTATTGGGTGGGTGATATTTGCGATGTGAATGCAGTTGCGGCGATCGCTCGCGATTGGCAAATTGGTCTTGCCATCATCGGTCCGGAAGCACCGTTGGAAAAAGGTTTGGCAGATGCACTTTGGCGTGAAGCCATTCCCACTATCGGGCCGCGCCAGGATTTGGCTCGCATTGAAACCAGCAAAGAGTTCGCACGTGATTTGATGAAGCAACATCATGTACACGGTCTGCCGATGTATCGCGCATTTCATGATATGACGGGTGTGAAGCAATATCTCGAAGAACTCGGCGATGATAATTACGTGATTAAAGCCAATGGCTTGATGAGCGGCAAGGGCGTGAAGGTTGCCGGCGATCATCTGCACTCATTTTCCGAAGCGATCGCGTTTTGTCAGGAAGTGTTAGCGCAGCAACAAACATTCGTGATTGAAGAAAAGCTGATAGGCCAGGAATTTTCCTTAATGGGTTTCTGTGACGGCGAAACACTGGTGCCGATGCCAGTCGTCCAAGATCACAAACGCGCACACGTCGATGACAAAGGCCCAAATACTGGCGGCATGGGTAGCTATTCAGATGTGAATCATAGTCTGCCGTTTTTAACACCAGAAGATGTTGCGATTGCCTGGGATATCAATAAGGCGATGATACGAGCACTGTCTTCAGTCACCAAAGAAAAATATATTGGCATTATTTACGGTAGTTTTATTGCTACTGCAAAAGGTGTTTACGTCATAGAGTTTAATGCGCGCTTCGGCGATCCGGAAGCATTAAATGTTTTAAGCACCTTGAGTTCTGATTTCGCCGCCATTTGTCAGGCTATGGTGACTGGTAGTTTGTCGCCATCACTCGTCACCTTTGATAAAAAAGCCACGGTTTGCAAGTATGCAGTACCAGAAGGTTATCCGGATGAGCCTATCAAGAATTCGCCGATTGATATTGCCGCCGTGAAAAACAAAGCCTTTCTGTATTTGTCTGCGGTTGATGTTGTCGATGGTGTCATTCTTGCGCTAGGATCGCGTACCGCAGCCTATGTTGGTGTCGCAGATACTATTCCTGCCGCAGAAGAAATTGCCGAACGCGAAGTCCGCGGAATCGGCGGTAAACTCTATCACCGTGAAGATATTGGTACGGAAAGATTAATTCAGCGCCGCGTTGATGCCATGCGCAGGTTGCGTGATTTGTGATACGTCTTGGCGTGCTGGGCTCAACGCGCGGCAGTAATTTATCCGCGCTGACCGATGCTATCAAGCGTAAAAAACTCCACGCCAGTATTGAAGTTGTTATCAGCAATAAATCTGATGCGCTCATTCTTGAGCGTGCGCGTGAACAACGCTTGCGCGCACAGTTTATCGATTCTTCAGAATTATCACGTGATGCATACGATCGCCGCGTTTCAGCAGCATTACACGCGTATCAAGTTGAGCTGATTGTTTTAATTGGTTATATGCGAATTTTATCGGCGGAGTTTGTGCGCGAGTGGCAGGGTAAAATTATTAATGTCCATCCGTCATTATTACCTGCTTTTGCCGGCAAAATGGATCTCGATGTGCATGCCGCAGTGTTAGCTGCTGGTGTTTCTGAAACCGGCTGCACGGTGCATCATGTCACAGAAGAAGTCGATGCCGGCCCGATTGTTCTGCAAAAACGCTGCGAGGTGTTGAGCGATGATACCGCGGAAACATTGAAAGCGCGTGTGCAGCAATTGGAGGGCGAGGCGCTGGTCGAGGCGATTGCTGCATTCTGCTAAGTTGTTGATATCCTCATATTTTTTTAATTGCTTGGCATGTTTTTCAGGCCGAAGGCCTATACCTAGCCCAGGGTAAGGCGCGCTTTTTGCGCCGCCACCCTGGGTTAAGAATGCGAATCTCTATCGAGCGCTGAAAGCGCGTGCCTAAATCGAAATCGCGCTTTCAGCGCTAGTTCGTGTGGTGATTTCATCCCGGGGTGGCGGCGCAAAAAGCGCGCCTTACCCCGGGCTATAAAAGGCAGGCCTTCGGCCTCAAAAGCAAACGTGAGCATCCTTCATGCCGAAAAGTAGTTTGCTAGGTCGCAACGACAACTCAACTACTTCGGCCCCATCTTCTT
>CAZWPD010000027.1:21798-29367 GCA_964636145.1 uncultured Coxiellaceae bacterium | reverse complement strand
CATCCGGGGTGATGAATTATTCATTAAAACCATGGCAGAGTTGAACGTTTGTCATCTCAGAAAATTATCTCGTCTGTTGTATCTTGGATTGCTGTCGCCAGATAGCACGCTGAACCAACTGCATAGGGAAGAGCTAAGTTACATTTGCGCATTAGCGAATGAAGGCGATGATGTACAGGCACAGCGTAAGCGCTTTAGATCGCTAGAATTTTTCGATTCGCCAACTCTTCCGGTAAAATATGAAAGCCCTTATCAAGATTGGCTTGATGATCTGCGAGTAATACAGCATCATCCGTTTAAACGCTTTATGTAAGCAAGCGATACCTGTATGAAGAAGCGCATTTCATCTTGATCGCGTTGGCTTCTGTTTGTATTGATGATGTATAGAATAGTTGAGTGCCTTCTTGAATTTCGCTATGTTACGTCTGCTGCACTAATAATAACAAGGAAATTGAAATGTCGAATACACGCAAACAAGAACTTGGAAAAATATTAACCGATAATGAGCCAGCACTAATCTACGATATTTTGGCGCGAGAAGAGCTCGATAAAGAATCCAGATATAAACTTCTGAAAAAATACCGATTCACTGACGAAGGTTTGCAGATGTTGGCGTCTACTTTGGCATATGCGAAGCAAGTGCAGGAAAAAGCGATCAGGATGAATAGGCCGGATCCGTATGAACGCTCTGGTTGGAATGATCATCAAGAAAAATTAAATATACCTAAACGTGTCATTGAGGATTTGGAAGCCAATATCAAGATGGGACGACACGTGGAAGAGCAGCGCTATGCTGAACCATATCAAGTCTACGATATGTTGGCGAAAGAAGATCTCGACATTACATTCAGAAATGAACTTCTCAAAGCATACCGACGCACTGATGATGGTTTGCAAGTGTTGATGTCTACCTTGGATTATGCGATGCAAATGGAACAAAAAGCTATCAAAGCGGTTAAGCACGATCCGTACGATCGCTCTGGTTATGATGATTATAAAGAAAAAACGAAAATGCCTAAACGCGTTATTGAGGATTTAAAGGCGAATATCAGGATGGGAAGGCTGGCTAAAACCCATCCGTTCTGGCATAAGAAAAAATCAGAGGGACATGTTGAGTCCGAGCCGGTATCTGTTCATAAACCGGGTCTTAATCATTAAGCACGTGTGGCCCTGATGAAGAAGACATTTCATCCGGGCTTGCTCATACATAATCAGTGATGGAGTAGGTATGTTTGTCATTTTAGTGACGTATAAAAAACCAATCGACGTTGTCGAAACGCATGTGGCGGCGCATCGCGCCTTTCTTGATGAAGGGTATAAGGCTGGACATTTTATTGTCGCGGGTCCCAGAGTTCCACGAACCGGTGGTGTGATTCTTTCGCAGCTCAAAGACCGCGAGCAGCTGCAAAAAATTATCGAGCAAGATCCGTTTTATGCTTTAGGTGTCGCAGATTTCGAAGTGATTGAATTTACACCGATCAAATATCATCAGGATTTCGTCAATTTCATATAATGTGAGTCCACATGAAGTTTGTTGGGCGACGCGCTGCGTCACCCAACTTGTGCCATGCGTTATTGCTTGCCTAGCGTCTTGCCGCGATTTTCCAGATTTTCAGCATCTTTGCTGATCGCGTTCACGATGGGATTAAAAATACTGGTTAACTTGGTGAGGTGCGAGTAATTTGCCTCGAGATGGCGAGCAAACCCATCATTTTTTGCCACTCTTTTGCTAACCTGGGCGGCGCCTTTTTCGAAAAATAACGCGCCGATGGCGACGGCAATACCGGGGCGAATATCTTCATTGCGCAAGAGTAGAAATGTGGCGATACCAAGAGATAAATATTGCCCAGCTTTGATGGCTAGCACGGCGAGATCTCTGTTGGTTTTTTCTTTGTCAGTCAGCAAGACTTCATCGGCTGCTGTATTAAGAGCTGTTTTTATTTTGTCTGTGGCATTTTCAGCGGTGTTTTTAATTGTTTTTAGAATTGTTCTGCTATCCATGGAATATTCCCTAATATTTATTAAACGTGCGAACGTTATCATCATTAATGATGTCAAGCTAGAGCTTGACTCTGTGCTGATATGCGATAAACATATCGCAACTTTACTCGTCACCATTATGAGGAAATTAATATGCGCAGTAATGCAAATGTCGAAGAAAAAATGACAAAAACAATGACACTGTTAGGAATAGCCAATGTCATTATGTCGCCGCTGCTCATTATTGACTCACGCGTTGGCCTGGTTGCCATGCTGGCAGTGAATGGACTTTTAATGGTTAATTTGCATGAGATTGGCAGAAGCCGGCGTCCGGGTTCAAACGCTATTGTCGCCGTTAATTCTATCTTCGCCGACCGAGCTAATCGCGAAGTCACAGAGGCTGATAATGCGATCAGAAATATTATCAATGGCGGTGCTGCTATACACGATGAATTGGCGCTACGTTTGCGTCGTTAATTACCAAACTAAAAGCACGCGTAGGTTGGGTTAGCGTTTTTTGCGTAACCCAACAACAGACAAAAGAGGTTGTTATGAGAACTCGTGGTGATGAGATATTTGATTACGTCGCAGTCGGCGGCGGTTTTGGCAGTATTGCTGGAGGTGTATTTGCTTATGCCACGCTAAAAGTGGCAACGGCTATGTTTGCTCCGGCTCTGCAAGATGCAGGTGCGACCGTTCTCGCTCCAGCTGGATACTTCACCGGCTGGGGCATGGGCATTGCGGCTGGATTTGCATATGGTATTTATGCGACTGCGCCGACTGCCGAGCCAGAAAAAGCAGAATCAGAAAAAGTGGAAGCTACCGGTGAGCCGACTATTGTGCCAGTTGCCGCGAGTGCAGCTGAGACCAGTGTCACTGAGGTCAGTGCGCCAGTCGCGGTTGTTGAGCGGCCCGCTGTGTCGCTCACTGCTTCCGGTGCAAATTTATTTCCTGCCAAAGCACGTAAAAGTGAAGAACAGCGGAAAAATGAATTTCTTCAATTCAGTGTCGTGAGCAAGAAGAAAGTGGCCTTATAATCTGGCAGTGGTGAGTGAAGGCAGCGTCTTCACCATATGCGTAATCAAGCGCACAATGTCGCGGTTCATATACGGGCGTTCAGTTGCCGGATTGGCGTGCAAGAGTTGCAGCAGGCACAATAAATTCATGAGTTGCGACTGTTTTTTCCAGTCTGACGGCAGCGGGTTGCCGGCATGTTCAACGCCGCGAATGAAACTTGTTTCAACGTACGGCGGCAGCTTATGGCTGTAGCGCAGCATCAAACCGATATCAGTTAAATATGTTCCTGAGTGCGCGAATTCCCAGTCTAATATTGCCGCGACTTTCCATTCGCCGCTAACTTCATGCACCAGCATATTCGCCGGGTCGTAGTCACCGTGGGTCAGATTGGCATCGTTGATGAGAGGAAAGAGGTCACAGCATTTTGAAACCAGATCGTGTACATCGTGATGGAGGTTATTGCCCAAACTGGTTTTGACCACAGGGTTATCCAGCATCTGCACCACGAAACTTAGATAGTCACCGTCAGTTTCGTCAAAGGGTTCAATCTGCATGTTGGCATTAAACACGCCACCGATTGGTAGTTTCATCTGACGCAATACATTTAAATGCTGACCAGCATCAAACATGACGGCAGAAATATCTGCTTCACTGCCAGTAAACAGAAAATCACGCAGCAAGGTTCCAGGTACCCATTCCATGATGGCGTAAGGCTGTGGGTAGATGCTGCAACTATTATCAATATAGAGGAAATCAGCAACCGGCAGCACGGTATGCACGAGCCGTTGCATAGCAACTTCACGCATTAATGACGATGGTTCGCGCAGATAAATTCTGATTAATACGCTGCGACCATTTTTAAAGGTAACTTTATAATTAGAGTTGGCACAACCATCCGACATGAGTGTGAGCGTTTGCGCCTGATCAGGTGTATATGGCAAGAGCAGTTGTTGCGCAGTTTCGAGATCAAGTTCAATCAGGTGGTGGGAACGTTCCCAGCCAGCTTTAAGAATGGGGTCTTGCATGGTGTGCTTGCTTCTCTCTTATTATGTTGGCGGTATCATATCATAGCAATTTAATAGATAGATGAATCTTTATGCTATGTTTTTCACTTCCCACCATAGCCTAATGGCGTGCCCAATCCTGTACAGAAATCATAACCTCTTAGTGTTGTATAAAGTCTGCTACGGCCAACCGTGATATCTCGCCAGTCGCGAGCGTAATTTTTAGCTGCCGAGCCGTAGATATAAGTTAATTCTTCCGCGCTAGAGCGTGAGCCGTGATTGGCAGAGTTGATGATGCCGGCTAGTGCAGGTGCCGAGATGCTCGTGCCATTTGCCGCACAAAATCCGCCGCATGAGCTGCCAGGCGTCGTGTTGTAAATCGAGAGAGAATACGCAGCAAACGCAATGTCTGGTGTGCCGCGCATGGCGCCGACTATTCTCTGCACGCTATTTTGATAGCTTGGTCGTGGCTCATAAAGACTGGGGCCGCCGCTGCCAATGCCGTCGCCGTGATTCCAGGCTTCTTCGCGAACAAAATTGCCGCTGGCATCGCGGATGACCATGCTGCCTCCAGCTGAGATCACATATGGTGAGGCGGATGGATAGCGTGCCGGTGTGCCGTAATCGCCGGCACTGCTGATGTAAATGACACCGGGGGTTTGATAGGACGCATCGGATTGCAGTTCGCCAGGAAATTCTGGGCCGGCCAGACTCATGGAGATAATGCCGCCACCGCCGTATTGCACTAGCCATGCGCTGGCTGTTTCAGCGAGTGATTCAAGTGATTGTGTGTCGTCGCCCAGAAATAAAATAATTTTGGCATTCGGTGCCATGGCGTGCGCCCATTCGACGTCAATATGTTGTTCGCCGCCGTTATCATTTGTTGATGGTAATACGCCGGCTGAAAGATTAAAAACTTGAAAACACGATGAGCTCGGCGCGCCGAGAGCCGGTGGCTGAACGGGGGCAGGAAATGGAACGGTGCAAGTTGGCAAGTTATAGTGCGCTGCATAAGAATTAAAATCTGCCCAGATACTGGAGTCATAGCCACGGTCGATAATGCCAATGTAGCCCGAGCCGCCAGTGGGGACAGCAGTTGTACCATCAATCGGGCAGCCGGGTACGTATGGTGCGAGTCCGTAGATGCAGGCAAGCGACGGCGGTGTTTCGATCGGCGTGGTACTCGCGGCATTTGGAACAAAGATGGTGTAATTGCTGCTGAGTCTTCTGGTTTTATCGTCAGTTAATTTCTGGCTGGTGCCGGGAATGCAAAGCTTGCCGCCGGGAACGGACTTGCAAGATTCTTTGTTGCCAGCATAGATGGTTTGTGAAAATAGTAGGATCAGAAAACCGGCTAATAATTTTTGCATGAGATCCGCCAACGTCAATGTATGAATATCAAATCCATTTTACGAAGTGAAATGATAACTCAAATTTGAGATGGCGCTCAATGACAAGTCACCAGGTGTACACCTGATGGTGATTATCTGCAATCCTTATATGAGGCGCGGAGAACTCTTTACTATCGTTAGTATGTCATTCGCCGAGATATTGAAAAGCGTTTCGCGCAGATTAAATTCGTGTATGACAACTTTAACTTTGTTTGCTTCACACCAAGTGGTGATGGCGGCATTTTGCTTTTTTGCCTGTGCTTGCAGAGTAGGATTTTCAATATTCTCCGGGTTTGCTAGCAGCAAAATTATTTCATCTGGAATGTTATGTTGTTTTTGTCTGATATCAGCAACCGTTTGTTTGATTAGATCAAGCGCTTGTTGCTTTAACAGGCATGATGCGTACAGCGGCATGTTATTGAACGTGGCTGGCAGGCCTTTATCTGTAGTTGATTGCGTCACGGCGTAACCACTCTGTTGCGAAATAAAGGCAAGATGTGGAGTATTGGTAACACTATATAAATAAAATGACGCATGAGTGAGATGAGCTGTGCTTTGTAATAACTTTAATTTTTCATCTATCTGGCCAACTTGAATCATATTATTCCAGGATTGCCAGAATCTTTCTGTCGTCAGCTTGGTGAGATTTAAAAGCTGCATGATGGCCTCAGCAAATTTCTCCGCTTCAATTTGCCCCATGTTTAATTGATTGGAAAGAGCAGCGCCTTTGCCCATCATTTCTGTTGTCAGCACAAAATCATCGTGTTCCATCTGACCGAATAATTGCATCATGTCGATGAAGCGGCTGAGGTCAACTCTTTGCATGAGCATACCCAGTGAAAGAATAATGGCTTTACGGTTTTGCATGGCGGTGTCTCTTTCATATTGTTAGATGTGTGTGTCGGTATGTCGCGCAGTTTAGCAAATATAATCTGGCAATGACATGGGTTGAGTGTTGACTGTTAGGGCAAAATTGCGCTAAGTTGTTGATATTCTCATATTTTTTAAAGGGTGCCATATGAATAGCTGGATGTTTTTGATCGGCGCGGGAATTTTCGAAATCGGGTTTACAACATTTATGAAGCTCTCTGATGGCTTTACTGTCGCGCTCTACACGCTTGGATTTATCATTTGCGCGATTATCAGTTTTACACTCTTGAATAAAGCGCTGGTCAATATTCCACTCGGCACGGCTTATGCTGTCTGGACTGGGATTGGCGCGTTTGGCACGGCGTTAATTGGCATGGTGTGTTTCAAGGATCCGGTTTCGGTCATGCGCACGATATTTTTGCTGGTGTTAATTGGTTCGATTATTGGATTGAAGTTGGTATCTGATTAACTAAGCAGATAAGTTTGTGTGGCCTCTAAACGATAAAGCGTGACCCGAGCTATGGCTTGCGCCATTATATATTAGCAAAGTGCCTGGGCAGATCTTCTAAATGGACGAGAATCAATGAATAACAATCTAGCTGTTAGCCCGAAAGCGGCTATCCCGATTACATATGTGTATTACGCTAACCATCTACGCACAACCTTGGTAACTATTTCATTTGCGGCTTTTTCAGCTATGTGTGTCGCCTCATTCTCGCTAGGTGTATATCTATTTTCGTTGTTGAGCAAAATCGATGGGTTGCCAACTGAAGAGATGAAAGAGCGGCTTGCCTACATTAGTAATTACTACGATGGCGCTTTGGCTTGGACTTCTATGTGTTTCTTGATTTGCGCCGTGATTTTTTTATTCTGGTTGTTTCGCGCGAATAAAAACTCGCACGCACTCGATCCTGAAACAAAATTTGAATTTAGTCCGTGGTGGGCGGTCGGCAGTTATTTTATTCCAGTTCTAAGCTTGTACTGGCCGTATAAAACCATGAAAGAAATGTGGATAGCAAACGTAGTTAAGGCAAAAGATAAAAGTAATAAACTCGTTATTGCTTGGTGGCTCGGTTTTTTGCTGACAAATTTGATTCCTAATATTGCTAGTAAAATGCAGGTGGAATCGCTTCAGCAGATGAAAACCTATGTCGGTGTGAATCTGTTCGCGAGTCTATTTGGGTTTGTATCAGCAGTGATTGCGATTAAGTTGATGAGGGGAATTGATAAATCTCAAGTTGTGAATATGAACTAATGTAGCCCGGGCGCGTTTTTTGCGGCCGGGGTTGTGAATATGTTCCCGGCCG
>CAZWPD010000027.1:17066-21788 GCA_964636145.1 uncultured Coxiellaceae bacterium | reverse complement strand
TTATACTTTTTTTGTTTTTTTTTACATTTTTTGGGCGGTGGGGGTTGTTTGGGCGGTTGGGTTTTTTCTACTTCCCCCCCACACACACCCCGCGCCCGGGCTACAGGCTACGCTTTCTTATCCCGCAAAATATCTCGAATCTCAGTTAGCAACTGCACGTCTGCCGGTGGCGGCGGGGCAGCTTCGGGTTGCTTTTTATGCACGGTGTTGATGAGTTTTAACGCGGAAAAAATCGCAAAAGCAATGATCGTGAAATCAATGACGGATTGCAGAAACATGCCCCATCGGATGGTTGCTTGTCCGAATACTAAGGTTTTATCTGAGATGTTAATGCCGCCAAGCAACATGCCAATAACGGGCATGATGACACCATCAACCATGGCAGTGATGATTTTGCCGAAGGCAGCACCAATGACAACGGCAACCGCCAAGTCAACCACATTGCCGCGCATGGCAAACGCTTTAAACTCTTTTAAAAAGCTCATATGTCTCCTCATACCCATCATCAATGTTGATTAATTTTAGCGTAAATACGCTGGCTTTTAAATGTTATATCATCGCTTTGAATGTGTTTGCGCCTGTTCAATTACCAGCGTACGGAATGAAAATTAATAATTGAGAACACCATAATGCCAAGGCTGGTATGTACAATGAATGACGGCAGCATCGAGCGTGAGCGCAGGGTAATGTAATTGAATAAGATGCTTGCCGGAATCGAAACCAGAATCTCGAGTGGCGGTTTGCCGATATGTGCCAGGGTAAATAAAATATCGCTGATCCAGTAACTATGCCAGCCTACTCTTTGCCATAAAGTTAAAAATAAAAAACCACGAAAAAAAGTCTCTTCGGCGAAGTAATAGAGCGGAAACAGGAGTAATTGCATGCCAATGAAGAAGAGTGGTGAGGTGGGTCCAAATTTATAATAGTCTTGAAAGCTTCCTTGCTGCGACAAATATATAAATACCGGGACTGTATACAATAGTGCGAGCACGGTAAGTATGCCGGTGTGTAATTTATTCTTGGGAATTGTTAGCCCAATCTCGCGCATGGATTGCTTAAGAATGAATTTATTAGCCAGCACCGGGAAGATTATAAATATTATTACTGCAAAGGCTGGAACGAATAATAGAAAGCCGAAGTCTCCGGCTCTTGGGTCACCGCCTAATAAACGGTAATACCAGGGGGTCGACATCGAGGCTACGGTGATGAAGTACGCAAAGATGGTTATCGCGCACGCAGGAAGTATGCGTATCAGTCTATTGAACTGGTGTTGTAAGGTAATGAGACTGCTTCGTAGGGTCAATTCCATGTCTGGCCGCCGGCTCTGAAGAATGCATTCATATTATCATGAAGATAGCTGATATTCCGCGCCTTTCCTGCGGTTTTGCAACCTTCGAGGTTGCCCACATTTCAGTCGTAATCATTGAGGTTGGTCAAACGGAGTGTTAGTATGCGCCCCTGTCATTAGGGGTGCATTGCGATTGCTGACAATGCTGAGAGACGAAGCGTCAACCCTTGGAACCTGATCTCATTCGTATGGGCGGAGGAAAATGTAATGTTTTATGTTCAGTCGTTATTTGGAGCCGTTGCGCTCTTTACCTCATTTGTCGGGTTACTCCCGCAATCTTATAAAGCGTTTAAAACACGTTCGACACATGATATTTCCATGCTGATGTTATTGAATTATTTACTCTGCTCCATCGCCTGGATTATTTATGGTAGCTGCATTAACGCTGGTTTTGTTATTGTCAGCAATGTCGTTGGTTTGGCTAGCGTGTTGCTATTGATCTTGCAAAAAAAATATTACGATCAGCGCGTGAGCTCGCATGTTAGCTGATAAAAAATATCGATCAATTTTATGTCTGAACGGTAGTTTGCCGAGTAAAGATTTTTTCACCGGCGAGCTACCAGTGATAGCGGCTGACGGCGCGGCCAATAAATTGGCGGCGATGAATGTTACACCGACTTTGATCATTGGTGATTTGGATAGTGTTGATCCTGAATTATTGCATGAGCACGAACACTTGCGCGATGCCGATCAATCGACCAGCGACTTTCAGAAATGCCTCACCTATATGCAAGCGCATCATTTGTTGCCGTCGATTATTGTGGGAATGAATGGTGGCTATCTCGATCATGTGTTGAATAACATCAATATATTTTTACAAACCGACAGTATTTTTTACGCGCCGCCGATGCTTGGTATCACGATAAAATCCGGTACGAGTCGCAGCCTGTCTTTGCCAGCCGGAACAAAAATTTCCTTGCTCGGTTTGCCGCAGGCAACGGTTACCACGCGTGGTTTGAAGTGGGAGTTAGACACCCATGAGTTGTCATTCCCCGGCACCAATTCCTGCTTTAATCGTGCGCATCATGGGGAAGTCATGATCACTGTCGAGAGTGGTAATGTACTGGTTTTAATCTATGAGCTGACCATGAATGACGCAGGCTGGCAGCCAGCGTAGTAATCCTTCGCCATTGCTTGATTAAGCCCGGCAGCAAGAGTAACTTTTAAGGCATAAGAGAAGATCCCAAACAAAGGACTCGCTATGGCTGGTAGCAAAAAGCCTAAACTAAGAAATTCAGCAAATGATTTTAACTTGATCTGCAAATTGGCGCGCGGTGGCTATGATGCTGCATTGCGACGATTTTTGCGTCGCCATGCAACCATTGCACTCAGCCACCATCTGATTACCCCGGTTATGCAAATGGCAATCGAAGGTAATGACAAAGCAGTTTGGATGTTGATGAACGAGTTTGGCGCGAGCATCCACCAAGCGGTGACCGGTTATGCACGTGTTGGTCGTCATGACCAGGTAGAACGCCTGCTTAAGCTGGGTGCGGATATGAATGCTGCCGCGAATGGTTATGCCTTTAGCGGTCAGCATGACAAGGCCGCTGAATTTTTGCAGCGCGGAGCAGAGGCACAATCTGTTGCGCGTGGTTATTCTTTTTCAGGGCATTACCCGACAGAAGAAATTTTTAAATTGTTACTGGCTGTTGAAACAAATCATGCTGACACCTATGAAAAAATGCTGGAAGGTTATGCATACGCAGGTGATAAAAAGTTGGTAGAAAAAATTATCGCTGATGGTGTTGATATTGACTATGCCGTGCAAGGTTATGCATGGGCTGGGAGAGTGCACGAGGTTGAAGATTTGCTGGCACGCGGCGCTAATATCAATCATGCTGTCTATGGTTATGCGCGCGGCGGCTACGTGTTGCGTGTTAAGAATGCGTTAACACGCGGGGCGAGCATGACGATGGCTATGGAGGGCTATGCGTCTGCCGGGATGCTGGATAAAATTCGTGATTTGTATTTGCAAGAGGTTCCTATTGTCTATGCAATGCGCAGCATGGCGCGAGTTGGTGTGTTGCGGTTTGTTGAATATATTTATAAAGAAACTGGTGATCTCATTAATGCAACACTAGGATTCCACGACGCTGGTTATTTTGCTAATGAAACTATTTTACTAAGATTACTTTCGCATCTGCATAATTCTAATTTGCGCCGCTCGATGGCATATGCTGCTCAAGAATATATTAAAGAGCTAGACTGCTATGGCTTGATCAACAAAGCCTGGCGCATTAATAAAATCATGCATGAATACGATCTGAATTACGATCAAGCGCTGGTGTTGCAGACGCCGGGATTAAGAGCCTGGTTATTGCAAGGTAATCAAACTGAACCGAAACTACCACGTGATATGCATATTGAAATTGCCGCCATGCTCGCTAACATTTCTCACCTTGATATGGACGTGATTGCGAATTCAGTCGTGAAAAATACCTTGGAAGGCGCAAAAACAAGAATTAACGCCAAACATCACCCCGGATTTTTCGGGCGTGTGTTTAGTTGCAGTTACGATAAAAAAACTGCGAACAAACGTGAGCGTGATGATTTGCAAGAGTTGCAGATGCGTTACCATCAGTCTCAACGCAGAGGCGCACCTTTGTGATGCGCTGATGGTGGTTATAGCGAGATACTTTGCATCTCGTAAGTATTATCTGCTTCATTTTGAGCATGACTTTCTTTTGACGCTGTAGTGCTACGAAACTGCGCTGTCGCCACAGACATCTCATCCAGCTCAACCATTTCGAAGCCGTACTCATCGACGTGTTGATGAGCTTCTTCGTCTGCAGATTCCATTGAATTTTCACCTTGCAGTGCCGGCATGGCAACGGTGAGTTGGGCGGTAGTTGTTAGTCTCTTTGCCTGGCCAAGCTCAGCCATTTCAATCTCATGCTCTGCAACATAAGCAGCATAATCAGCGCGTGATTTTGCTTTCAAGTGAATGTCGACGACTTTCAAAATGGAATACGCAGCGGCAAATGCGCCGGCGAGAATACCAATTATCGACACAACGGGTTTCAGAAAAATATCTACGGCAATCACCGCTGCTGTTGTCATGGCGCCGGCAATGGTGCTGTAGATCGCATACTTGGCTTTATCGCGATATTCCGCCTTCTTGGCCGGGTTGTTGGCGTGAGCGGCACGGACAGCAAAAAATATAGCACAAGCAGCTTGATACACGGTTTTGGCGCCGAGAAACGAAGCCAGTACAGCTGGACCGATAATGGAGGTGCCAATGCCGTAAATCATGGTTAAAGCAACGGAGGTAATAATTGCTGCTGCGCCTATCGTTTCGGCAATCGCACGAATAAATAAATGTTTGCGATTTCTATGCAGCAACGCTGTGCGCCATGCGGCAACAGCGTACA
>CAZWPD010000027.1:0-16966 GCA_964636145.1 uncultured Coxiellaceae bacterium | reverse complement strand
AAGCAGCGTAACAACCAAAAAGTACCAGTTCAGGGTCGTCATCTTCCCCAGATGGCTGCTGACAAACGTCGTGCCCAGCAAAATAAACGCAGCGATAGATATCGCCCAAAACCTACAAAACCGGTTACTGCCGATGAGTTGACGTGGGGTGGGGTGCTATTGTTATTGATCGTTTGTCCTGCGGTTGCTGCTGAAACGCGCGTGCTCGATTTTGTTGTGCCGGAAATGAGAATTCACAACCAGCCAGTCGCGCGCTTGCCAGCGAATGCTGCCTGCCAAAAAAAGGGTGAAGGTATTTCTGCGGGTAAAGTTTGTGAAGTCAAAGGCAAAACCTATTTTCTTAAATCTTTTCCACTTTACAGCACTAAGCCAGCCGCAGGCGATAAATCATCAACGCGAACGATCGTGGCTCAAGAAGAATTCAATCGCCAGTGGATGAAAAAAGCTGGAATAAGGGTACCGAAAACTCAATTTTTTAAGCAGCTTGAAAAATCAGGCGCGCATAAATTATATATTGGCACAGAAAAAATTCCCGGCATCCAGTTTGCGAATGATCAGCCAGTTAGCGACAAAGAACTCGGCGCCAAAGGTGTGGCCAAATTGGCCGTTGCAAGCACGCTGATTGCCGATTTGCACGATCGCAATTATGGATGGAATGCTGACGGATTAATCTTGATTGATACCGATGGTGCAGAAATAATTCCAGAGAGCATCGCTAAACAGATAGATATTGCCGAATATGCGTTTCAAAATAATGTCCCGCCTTTATCCTTATATGATCTCAGGCAAATGGTAAAGATTTATGAAGAGATGTTGGCTGCAGGGTTGCCAGAATTTCATGAGCAATTTGGTCTGACACATGAAAGATATAATGAAATATTAAATATCTTTATTAAAACCTGTCAGCAAACGCTGGAAAGTGTTCGTCGTCGCAATCCACATTTGAGCTCCAGTCAGCCATATTTTGCAATCAATAAGGAGTGGAATAATCAGTTACGCAGCATTCACCCGCAAGTTATTTCTAACTATGTGTTTGGTGGTTCAGTTGTAAAATGAGTGGCTGCGCTTTGAGTGTCTCTATTTAAATTTTCTAACCACGACGCCATTTACTGCTTCCGCTGCATGCTTCTCGGCAAGTTTGCGCGCGTAAGAAGTATAGGTGGTGAAATCAAAGAAACGTGTCTTGTTAAGTGAGCGATTGCAGCTTTCAGCCAGTAACGGCCAGCGGATAATATTATTAAGTTGCTTCATGGTTCGAGTCAGGTGTTCAGGGCTAAAGAAATTTTTATCATTATAGTCATCAATAATTTCATCCCAGATTGCGGAAAATTCAGCATAAAGAGAAAGCGGCGGGTTGTTGAGGAATCCTGTTTTTTTGTGATGTTCGATAATTAAATACCACTGCAACGCATGCGACCACACGCCGTGCTCATCTCCTATATTGGCAGCATTGTCTTTGATGAGCGTGAGATCAGTCAGTAATTGAGCGAATACCTCCTCACTCACTCCTTCGATTAATTTAGCCGTTTGTGCGAAGTCGTTTTCTTTTGCCCATTGGTAGAGATAGCCTGAGAGAATTTTGCAGCGAATATAGGGTTGATCTTTGAGGATTGGCAGAGCCCACTTGCGTTCGACACGCGCTAGCTGATGTTGATCACGCGGGAGATTGGAGGCGTAACGCTGTAATTCCTTTTCAAGCTGATCGAAATACGGCAGCACATTTTCATCATGCATCAGGAATTGTGCGATAGCGATGAAGTCTGGCATGGATTGCGGTTTGTAATTTTCCTCATAGAGTTCATTAAGTATTTTAATTAGATCAGCGACACCTTCATTTTTGCCTTCAGGATTTAACCGGTTATCTCGTTCCAGAAAATAGACACCAAGTAATTTATCGATATCACAGTTTTTGAGAATATCGAGCATTTTATTGAGGGCAACGGTGCAGTCATTCTTGACGTTTAATTCATCAGTGGTAAAGCGATGTGCGTGTGGTCGTGAAGCGTCTTCGCGTGCGTCATTCATTTGATCGAAGGGCTTATCTTCGCGTTGGAAAATAAATTTCTTGATAAGATATTTTGTAAACTCAGGGTCTCTGATGCGCAGCCGTTCGGCGCTTGTACAAATCATGCTTGCAATTTCAGTAGCCATGGCGATGTTGTGCTGCCAATAAGGGCGTTGTTCGTCGTTCAATGGCGCAAACAATTCGGCAACGATGGCTTCAGCGTCGGTGAGTTCGGTTGCATCATTAACGCGGCCGCGTTTCTTGCTTGCGGCTTTTTGTTTTGAAGCGTTTTTTGCAGCAGCAGGTTTCTGAGTGGAAAACATAAGCATCCCTTATTATTGTTATTCTGCGGCGGATTTTACTGGTATTGCTGTGGGGGTCAATCATTTCATCGGTTGCTTTAAATTGAGGCAAAAGATGGTGATTAGTTGGTCGTGCAGCTTAACTCTTCACCTGATTTGATCAACCGCATGCGGATCACGGCGTGCTCGCCGGAAAGAAATATTTTGCAACCGTTGATTGGTTTGCCGGCTGTGCCGCTGCCGAGCGCAAGTTCACTGGTGACAAATTTAATATGGTGGCCAGTAAACACTTCGCTGGATGATGAGGTGATGGCGTAGTGATCAGCATGAAAATTATTCAGCGCGAAGCTGCCGACTATCGGTGCACGCTTGTCGCTATAGGTGATGGTTTGCTTCAAGTATAAATTAGCGTTTACGAGTTTGGCGCCGGTTGCATTTTGAAAACAGCCGCCAAGATTATGCCAGCCCTTAATTTGACAAGCCTCACTGTCTAAAATAACAATCG
Organism: uncultured Coxiellaceae bacterium; assembly: GCA_964636145.1. Taxonomy (GTDB): domain Bacteria; phylum Pseudomonadota; class Gammaproteobacteria; order DSM-16500; family DSM-16500; genus Aquicella. Next base: position 14,154 of record CAZWPD010000027.1, on the reverse strand, counting down.
GTACCTGTTCAGCATAAACCGGTAGCACGATAGATAATAATGTAAAGAATAGCGAATAGCGTAATTTGGTTTTCATAAGTTTGATTTTGGCACGAGAGTGGTTGAACAACAATACGTGCGCATCATTGTAATGGTCTGAAGCTGCGCGGTATGAATGTTGGTCACTGAGCAGCGGTGATTGCTGGTTTTTTGTCAAAGCAGTCCGGTAGATTCGTCTGACGTTTACTGGCAAGTTGTAATAGAGTATTGTTGTTTTGCATCTACGGATGATTGATTATTGCTCATGATGATGGGGGGTAGGCTATGTTTCAGCGCTTGAAGGCAAAGAAAGAACATTCGCAGCAGAAGCACGAAAAAAAGCAGGCTGTGCGAGTCTTGCATGAGGCCGCGTTGTTTGGACGCTTAGATCAGGTCACTGAATTGGTGAAAAAATACGGCAATGATGCGGAAATTATGAATGCACGAAAAATAGATCACTCAGGAAATAATACTACTCATACCGGCCCAACAGCATTAATTACTGCGGCGCGCCAGGGGCATGTGGCAGTTGTTCAAGCATTACTTAGCGTAAGCTGTATTGATGTGAATGCGGTAGATCATTTGGCGCCAGTGATTGAAAGTCTCACCCCAGGCATTCCTTCTCAGCATCCGACTTCACTAGATTTTTTTGACAATACTGCGTTGTTGTCTGCGATTACGGCCAAGCACCCTGATGTCGTCAAAATTTTAGCGGAGCGCGAAGATATTAAAATTGATATGGTGACTCGTTCCGGGAAAGCGGCTTTGTCTGCTGCCGTTGAATATTGCCCGGCCAGTGTGCCAGACCTTCTCAAGATTAAAGGCATTGATGTGAATGCCAGGGATGTGGAGCAGCGCACTGCCTTGCATTGGGCGTGTTTACGTCGCAATCCATTGGCAGAAGGCGTGCCCGATTACATTCATCATTTACTGAACATGCCGGCTATTGATATCAATGCGGCTGATGCGAGTGGGTGCACGCCATTGATGTACGCAGAAAAGCGCGGCGACCGGTCGTTGATAGGGGTTTTGCGCCATGCTGGGGCTGAATTATTACCACCAGCAGAAAAGATGAGCATGAAAATGTAACAAACAATTTAATATTAATAATGACTAAGGATTGTCAATGCGCGCCTTCTTACTCTCGTTTCCAGCACGACTGCAAGTGTTTATCGTTACCGGTGCAACCATGGCTTCTGCTTTTGCGATTGCAACCTTCATTAGTTTGTTTTTTGATGTTGGTCATTTGAAAGCAAATACCGATTTGATCTCCTCGGTGTATCAAGTCATGGGCACAATCTATGCTATTTTGTTGACGTTTACACTCTGGGGTGTGTGGCAGGCTTACACAAATGCCGAAGCAGCCGTGCAAAAGGAGTCGTACGCATTGCTGGATTTAGTGCATGTGTTTGAGTCCTCGCCACGTTGGGAGCATTTTGGCATTCGTAAAGCGGCTCTCAAATATTTGGAAGGCGTGATTCAGCAAGAGTGGTCGTTGTTGAAAGATATGACTAGCAGCGTGATCAATTTGCGCGAACAGAGTCATTTTACAACAGTTGAAATTGTTCAGGCTGTGCAAAACATCAATCCAGAAGGCGAACGTGAGTTCACTGTTTTTGCCCAGGCGTTGCGTATCATGGAGAATTGGATGGATGCGCGCCGCACGCGAATTTTGACCGCATACGGTAACACTGCCAAAGCGCTTTGGCCGTTGTTGCTGATTGGTGCGCTCGTGTTGTTTGCTTTTCACGGGTTGTTTGTAGCAGAGACTCTTGGTATCTGGGTTGCGCTGCTCGCGGGAACGTCTCTGGTGATCGGTCTTACTTTTTATCTTATTTTTACCCTCGATTGCCCGTTTGCTGGAGTGCCGAGCATTGATTCAGCAGCCAAATACGGAAGCTATGCAAAATCGCCAGTGTTGATAGATTTGATTTACCAGCCAAATCATCCAGTATTAATCTTAATTGATGCGCGGTTTTCAGCTCGCCGCTTTGCATGGTTTTCCAGATGAGCGAGAATGCCGCATCTTCATTGAATTTATTCACTTATTTTCTCCGAGCGACATCAGGCTTGTTTGTGCCGCATTTATTTATTGCGACATCATACGCGATTAGCGGCGGTGTGCGAAGATGGCTGGCGGAGAAGTGTGCCCAATATCGGCGTGAATATATCTCATTACTCAAGCATTATTCCTTGGAGAATAATGGTTTGATAGTGTAAAGATCTTCATCATTAACAACGATATTTTTGCCCTGACGTTTGCCTTTGTAGAGGGCGAGATCTGCGCGTGAAGTTAATGTGGCGAGATCAACCGGGTTGGCGCTTTCAAAGCGGCAGACGCCAGTTGTGATGGTGATGTTGAGTGGTTTGTCTTCGAATTGCAGTGGATGTTCGGCAATAATCTTTCTAGTGCGATTCGCGAGCTCAAATAAATCTGTATTTCTTTTTATGTCGAGAATGACCAAAAACTCTTCGCCGCCCCAGCGGCCGATGATGTCTGTTTCTCTGTATCCCATCATTAATAATTTCGAGATTTGGCGTAACACTTCATCTCCTGCTGCATGGCCGTGAAGGTCATTGATCTCTTTGAAGTTATCGATGTCTATCATGGCGATGCCAAAATCTTTCTTTGATTCTAGTGAATCAGCGATTTTCTTTTTTAAGTTATCTTCAATGCCAGCTCTATTGGTCAGACGAGTGAGCCTGTCAACACATGCAGATTTTTTGGCTTGTGAGAGTTCTTCGGCCAAGACAAATTTTTCATAGCAGTTGCGGGAATTGATAATTTCGGCTTCAAGTAGTGCAGCCATATCCTTGAGTGAAGTCAGGTCGTCAATTTTGAAATTGCGTGGCTCTATATCGATGATGCAAAGTGTGCCGATGCGTTGTTTATCAGGCGAATAAACCGGGCAGCCAGCGTAGAAGCGTATGTTGGGTTCGCCGGTGACAAGCGGGTTATCGGCAAAGCGCGGATCTTCGAGTGCATTATTAACAATAAAGATACCATCTTGATTGATGGCGTGGCCGCAAAATGAAACATCGCGGCTGGTCTCGCAGACGCTGAGTCCTTGAATCGATTTGAACCATTGTCGTTCTGAATCGATCAAGCTGAATGCGGAAATGGGAACGTTGAACACGGCTTTCGCTAGCCGTGTAATACGTTCAAACGCTTCTTCAATCGGCGTATCAAGGATATGCAAATTTTTGAGTGATGCCATACGTTGATTTTCATTTGCTGGAATTTCTGGCGTTTTCATTGCTGGTTCCTTGCAAGTGCCTATCAGATGAAAAGTATGAATCTCACCTTAATATTATAAACTATTTCGGTTGGGAAGCGGTGGGTTGGCGGCGGATGATTATTGTATATTTAACAATACATTATCGGAGGCGCGGCTATGTGTTTGATAAATTGATAAGCCCCCGGGGTTGCACTCCCGGGAGCTAAAAATCACTAGATTAATGCACTCCAGCGGATCTGATCTTGTTCTTCATTTATCAATTCTTTTTCTGTCGCTTGGCAGCGCGCCTCTGCTGCTTGCTCAGCAAAAAATCCAATTTTTCTGGCCCTCGCAACCGATTCTCGCGCATCATTTTTCTTGGCTATGACTGCTCCCACGTCTTGCTCTTTGGCTTTCAGATCAGCAATGACGTCTGAAACTTGACCCCATTCAGCGTTATATTTAAACATCAGCAATGCCATTGGTTTGAAAATTAATTGTGCGAGAAATTTAACTTTGTCGTTTTTATCGGCTTGATTGAAGACTTGGCCGGCAAGTGCCTGGTGACCGCTTTCTTCAAGTTCCAGTACGACATCATCGCCATCTTTGAGATATTTGATGTACGTGTGAATTCTGGTGCAATGATCAAAGAGAGTGAATAATTCCTGCATTGAAAGTTCAGCGTTCTCACCTTTCTCTGCTATCGTCTCGAGCTTTGTCAGGATTTCGCCCAGTTCTTTTTTGGTGAGCGTGTGTGTGGTTGGTGTGGATTTATTGGAGCTATGCCTGCCGCGTGTATGCAGGTGTAATTTGGTTTTGATACGGTTTAGCATGCTTATTTCCTTATAAGTATAGTTGTAGCTCGAGTTTCTTCATTGAAAAACTAGCATCATCTTTGGATAGATACAAGAAATGGTATCATGCGGCGTGTCTATTAATTTCTGATACGCCGCATGTCACGGATGAGCTTACACTCGCTTGCGTTGCTTCACTGTGGATTTTTCATAGCCGCGAAAGTGAGCGAGGTCGTGGCCTTCAAACGAAATGCCAAGCACCATTTCAAAACCGTTATGAGCATAAAACTGATTGCCATTTTTATTGACGTGGCGTGCATCGAGGGTAATGTAATTGGCTTCCTGAAAATGTTTGGCTACCGTATTGATGAGTAGCTTGCCGATACCAAGACGCATGAAGCCAGAGCTTGTTGATAAAGTATCCCGGACGGGTCTCGTTGCCAGTAAGCTGATATGTACATCATTTTTGAAGGTCTCGAGCTTTCTGCCTTGATCAAACAAACCCTGTACATATAATTTTGGATAGCGTGGCTTCACATTTTTGCAGGTGGCAAAACCCATTAATGCATCTTCATGAAAGACAGTGATCAGTTGCATGTTGCCGGCCTCGATCTCAGCCAGATCATTGCTGAGTAAATTTGCATATTTCTTTTCTCTGGTCATGCCGGGAGGGAGTTGAATTTCCGCATCAGTCACGTTTGCATAGGTTCCCAAAAACGCAGCAACCTGTATTTGATATAACTGCTTCTTTAGTTCGGCGGTGAGCGGTGGGTTGATCTTAATAATTGGCTGACGGTCAATTGCCGGAAATGTAGTGTGACGTTGCATGGGCGGCTGATCCTTTATTATTATTTTTATGGATAGGTTCTAGCGTAAAGCAATGCGGGGGATTATATCGGGAATTTTAAAGCTTTGGCCAGACCTGGAATCGAACCAGGGACACAGGGATTTTCAGTCCCTTGCTCTACCAACTGAGCTATCTGGCCAGCAAAAATGAGATGCCTATTAAACCGATTAGGCGACTCTCAGTCAAGCGGAAAGATCAGTGATTTGCGGTTATTTGGGTACATAGCCAGCAGGCGGCTCGCTGCCATCACCAAATAGAAATTTCTCCATCTCTTGCAGCAGGTATGCGCGCGCTTTGGCGTCTAACATGCTCAATCTATACTCATTAATCAGCATGGTTTGGTGGTTTTTCCACTGTTGCCAGGCTTCAGCGCTAATTTCGGCGTGAATACGTTTGCCAAGCTCGCCGGGAATGGGCGGCTGGGGTAAGGCTTCTGCTTCTTTTTTTAGCTTTGTGCAGTGGATCATGTGACTCATGCCAGCTTCCTCAGGATGGATTGGACTGGTTTTGGCAGGCCAATCGGTTCAGGTTGGCTGGGGTTATACCAAATTTGTTCGGTGCACTCCATGATTTTAGCTGGCATGGTTGCCGGAATGACGACGGGGTGAATGTCGAGATGATAGTGGCTGAAGGTGTGGCGAAAGGGGGTTAGTGTTTCATAACTCTTAACCACAAGTTGAAATTCTGTGCTGCATAGTTGGCGGATTTGTTTCTTGTCGGGTGCGCCGCTAATTTCTGGCAGGCTCCACAGGCCGCCCCAAATACCGTGCGGCGGCCGCTTTTGCAGTAATATTTTATTGTTAGCACGTATGATCAGGAAGGTGGCTGCGCGCGTGGGAATAGCGCGAGTTGCTTTTTTGATGGGCAGTAGTTCGGCAATGCCTTCGGCGTGAGCGCTGCAGCTGGTGACTAATGGGCAGCGCGAGCACTGTGGTTTGCTGCGTGTGCACAAGGTTGCGCCTAAATCCATGATGGCTTGAGTATAATCGGCGCTGCGTTGTGCGGGCGTAAATGCGGTGGCGGTTTCCCACATGGCATTTTCTACTTTGCGGTCTATCGGATCAGTTATTCCTAAATAGCGGGCGATGACGCGTTTGACATTGCCATCCAGAATGGTTGCGCGTTGCGCAAAAGCGATCGATAAAATCGCTCCGGCAGTTGAGCGTCCGATCCCGGGAAGTAATTGCAAATCAGTTAAATTATCGGGAAATTTTCCGGCAAATTGTTTTGTGATCATCTGTGCGGCGCGGTGTAAATTGCGCGCTCGACTGTAATAGCCGAGCCCTGCCCATTGATGTAAAACATCATCGACGCTGGCATTGGCAAGTGTGGGTAAATCCGGAAAGCGCTGCATGAATCGTTCATAATATGGAATGGCAGCTGCGACCTGTGTTTGCTGCAACATGATTTCAGAGACCCATACGCGATAAGGGGTTTTGTCTTGTTGCCACGGTAAGTGTTTACGACCGTGCTGATCAAACCAGTGCAGAATGGCATTTGGGAAATCTACTTCGGAAAGACGCATGTGGAATCAGAGTTTCCGGTAGTGATTATCGTTATGATGATGCACGATTTCATAGATGAGCGAGGCAGCTAGCTTGGCGGTACGATGATCAATGTCGTAGCGCGGCACGTGTTCGCAGATGTCGTAGCAGATAACTTTGCCTGATGCGGCGATTTGGCGCAGCAGTGGAATAATGTGCCACGGGCTTAATCCCAGCGGCTGGATGGAGCTGACGCCGGGTGCGTAAGCTGGTGAAAATACATCGAGCGAGAGACTTGCGTAAATCATGTCGTTTTCATCGATCACGCGATCGATAAAATCAAAGCTCTTCTCACGCTGGCCTTGATGTAGTTCTTCAGCGTATAGAATTTTGGTGCGCAAGGTTTTGGCTTTGTCGAATAATTTGCGAATGTTGCCGGCTTGCTGAATGCCGATGCAATTGTAATCAAAATGTCGGTTTTGTTGTTCGTGAGCTTTAGCAATTTGATAAAAGACGGTGGTAGAGCCGGCCCGATGCGAGGGTTCCATGGCGTGCAAATTAAAGTGCGCATCAAAACTGATAATGCCTAGGCGTTTGCCGGGAGGATTGCTAGCTGCGATGCCGTAGAATTGACCCAGCGCTAATTCGTGTCCACCACCAATGACGATGGGACGAATATTTTGCTCAAGCAATAATCGAATAATTTCACCTAATGCAACCTGGCTGGCTTCCAGATCGTGGTCGTTGCAAATGATGTTGCCGACGTCGTAGAGATGAATTTTTTGCATTTGCAACGGCAGTTTGGCAATACGTTGACGGATAGCGAGTGGTCCTTCCACTGCACCGGTGCGCCCGAGATCACGCTGTGCGCCTTCATCACATTTGAAGCCAACGATGGCAAAAGCTGTTTCTGGCGTGCGCTCCAGCTTTTCACTTAATAAATTGATGAGTTTAATCTGGTGGAAAAAACACGAGCCGTCAGGTGCATCCTCACGGCCTCGCCAGGGATTGGGATCTGGTGGTAAATACCGAGCTTCCCAGTTCATGCGGCGCTGCTTATGCGAAAGCCGGGGCGCGCATGCCCGCTTTTTCAAGATATGCAGTTGTGTTAATGACTGCTGCGTAAGCTGATTGCAGGGCAGCCATGAAGGCATGATGTGCATCAGTGGCAGTGATGTTGTGCTGATTGAAAGATAATTGTTGTGCAGCGCATGCATCTTCAAGAACGGTGCAGCTAAAGCCAAGATCGTGCGCGGCGCGAACAGTTGCGTCGATAGTGTGATGTGTCACCATGCCGCAAATTAATAAATGACTGATTTTATTTTTGACTAAATGATTTAGCAGTTGAGTATCTTTGAAGCTATTCGCGTAATGCTTTTTGATAATTGCTTCGCCTTTAATTGGCTGCACATTTTGATAGAAATCTGCGCCTTTGGTGCATGGTAACAGGTAAGCTGCATTTGGCTGCGTGGAGATGTGTTGCACATGGATGACTGGCTTCTTTTTCTCCCTGAAAGCAGTTAATACATCATGAGCTTTTGCGCTGGCCTCTAGACTTTTTTCCAGCGGTATCCTTCCATTGGGGAAATAATCATTTTGAATTTCTAGCAGCAACAATGCGGTATTCATGCCTGTTCCCTTATCCTTGTTAAATAATTTCCATATTTAATCATTTCTGACAGATTTAGCAATAGAATATAACAGAATCTAAAATTCTTTTATTGTTTTATCACATTTTGCTGTGGTTGACAGCGATAAGGTGAGCATATAATCTCGCTTGCGGATTATCATTAGTTTGTTTAAGGGAGTAGAACAAGATGAAATTAAAAAACATTATCGTAAGCACTATTGCTGCATTATCACTCGGCCTCAGCATGACATCATTTGCTGGATATACCGGCGGAAATAATTATTACCCACCAGAAAGAATTCATTGCTCAATCGATCGCGGCAAATTGAGTTGCGAAGGGTTTAGTCATCAATATCTAGTTGAAGATACATACACAGCCGACTTTGACGACAAAGATCAAACATTTGCTTTCAAATCCGGTGTTGCGTATTACACGCCAGATGAAACAGAGACAACTGTGTTTTTCACCTATCGCAATTCCAAGCACAAGTTAGTGAAGCTGAGATCGGCAAGTACAAACATTCGTCCAGATTTTGAAAATGGTCAGTGGATCAAGATGCAAGAAGACATGTATGTTTGTAAAGATGGCTATATGCATTGCCCGATTACATCGTTGCCTGCAGTGAAAAAATAAACGTTGTTTGGTGTGTCATTCAAAACGAGCGGCATTGCCGCTCGTTTTTTTTGAATAATCTAAATTTATAACCAGTGTTGAGCGTGGGCAATCAAGCCTGCAAGTCCTGCAAAGCTGCCCATGGTCCAGATGACGTTGATCCAGATGCGGTTGTTGATGGCGTCAAATTTTCTGTCGATGCGTTGTTCAAGTGCTGCCATTTTTTTATCGTATTTTTCGCCCTGACTCTCAAGCTTGTGATCAAGTCTTTCTTCGAGAGCAATAAATCGTCGATCAATATTCTCGAATTTCTGTTCAATTTTATCGAAATTTCGATTCATATCATGCTTGAAATCAACGAGTGTGGCGTTGATATTGATGATAGCAGTTTCTATTGAAGCGACCCGTTCGTCAATGCTCATAATCTTCTCTTGTTATGTTATGGCCATAGGTTTCTCCTTGTAATTATAGCATGCGGCTCTGCTTCACGTGCTGTTACGGAAGTGATTGATTGTGTCAAACATAATGAACCAGACACAAAGTCTGGTTCATATAAGCAGTGGATTGCTGGAGGGGTTAACGCGTTAGATCAGAATGGTACATCGTCATCGAAGGTGTCGAGCGCTGGTGCAGCTTCAGTGTGATTGGAGGTCGCACTGGATTTTTCTGCAGATGGTGCGCCGCCGGCGCCAGCTTTACTGTCTAACATTTGCATGCTGTCAGCAACGATTTCAGTGGTGTAACGATCTTGTCCCGAAGTTTTATCTTGCCATTTGCGAGTTTGCAGGCGACCTTCAATATAAATTTTCGAGCCTTTACGTAAATATTCACCAGCAATTTCAGCGAGACGCTGGAACATGACAACACGATGCCATTCCGTGCGTTCAACATTTTCGCCGCTGCTTTTGTCTTTCCATGACTCGCTAGTTGCGAGGGTAAGATTGGCAACTGCGACACCATTTGGGGTGTAGCGCATTTCTGGATCTTTGCCGATGTTGCCGATCAATATAACTTTATTAACGCCACGTGCCATAAATATAATCTCCTATGAATTACTTGATTGTAATTGTTCCTTCAGACGAATGAAATCGGGATCTTTTGATGTTTTACGTTCCATCTTCAGGTATGCCAGTTTGTCTTCCGTGATTAGCGTCACTTCAACCATGCCCGGAATTTTTTGCAGTGTTGCTGCAAATGTCTGCCAGCTGGATTGTTGTGCAGGTTCTAGCCGTATAATTTGTGTGACAAGATAACGCGGCTGTCGCATCAATACTACGAGGATAGACCAGATAAGTGCGAGAGTAACGCAGAATAGATACACACCAGAGAAGTGGTACTTGCCGTATAACCAACCGCCAAGAACTCCGCCGACAAATATACCCGAATATTGTGAGCATGAATAGATGCCCATCGCACTGCCTTTGCATGAAGCTGGTGCGGCGCGTGAAATGAGCGAGGGTAGAAAGGCTTCGAGTAAAGTAAAGCCAGCAAAAAATAAGCCGATGCTCAGTGTGGCGAGCAGCATGCTGTGCATGCCGGCCCATAACATGAGTTCTGCCGAGGCGAGAGCAAGTACGCCGCCCAGGAAATATTGCTTAACTTGTTGTTTGCGCTCAGCGAAGCCAATGCAAGTCATGCTGAGGACGAGAGCGATCAGCAGGGCTGGTAAATAAATTTCCCATTGACGTGTAGCTTCGAGCCCGGTGTTTTGCTGGAGGGCGATAGGGATGACTACAAAGCTGGCGGTGAAAATGGCGTGCAGGAAAAATATGCCGGCATTTAATTTTGCGAGTTGCGGATCAAATAATAAACGCATGAAAGAAGTGAATTCCGGTTCTGTGTCACGGTGCCAGCGCAATGTCACCGGAGTAGGTACATATATATAGAGTATGACGGCAGCAACGGCGGCAAGAGCGGCGGCGAGGAAAAATAATTCTCCAACGGTGATCCATTTGGTGAGCATGGGGCCGATAAACATGGCAATCGCAAATGAGGCGCCGATGGTCATGCCGGCAACCATCATGGATTTGGTGCGCTGTTCTTCACGGGTGAGATCAGCCATGAGAGCAAGAATAGTACTGCCAACGGCACCTATGCCCTGCAGTGTGCGGCCGATTATCATCATATGAATAGAATCTGCCAGGCCCGCAACGATGCTGCCGGCGGCGAAGATGATCAGGCTGATCAGAATGGCAGGTTTGCGACCAATTCGGTCAGATAAAACGCCAAAGGTAATTTGGAAGATAGCTTGTGATAAGCCGTAGATGCCCATAGCGAGACCTATCATCATTGGTGTCGCGCCGGCTAAGGTGCTTGCATAGAGAGAGAATACTGGCAGAACCATGAATAAGCCAACCATGCGTAGGCCCATGATAGTAGAAAGACTAATTGTTGCTCGACGTTCTGTGGGAGTCATTTTTTCTGAGTGCATCTGTTTTTGTCTCTATATAAAAGGTTGGCCAATTATAGTGTGTATTGACGGGTATTTCATTAGCGCATTTGCGGGGGCGAGGATGTTCCTGTGTTGTTGGCTAAAACTGTATATAATGTTGGGTTTTCGTAATCCGTAGCAGTGAGTAATGATGAAGCAAATTAGTATCCGTGGTGCCCGTACGCATAATCTCAAAAATATTAATGTCGATTTTCCCCGTGATCAGTTAATTGTCGTGACTGGTCTGTCAGGTTCGGGCAAATCATCGCTCGCATTTGATACCTTATATGCCGAGGGTCAGCGTCGGTATGTGGAGTCGCTTTCCTCGTATGCGCGGCAATTTTTATCACTGATGGAAAAGCCTGATGTCGATCATATAGAAGGATTGTCACCTGCTATCTCGATTGAGCAGAAATCTACCTCACATAACCCACGTTCAACCGTCGGTACGATTACCGAGATTCACGATTACATGCGTTTGTTGTTTGCCAAGGTTGGGCAGCCGCATTGTCCTGAGCATAAGCACGCTTTAGAGGCGCAGACGATTAGTCAGATGGTCGATACCGTATTGGCCATGCCAGAGGATACTAAGGTCATGATTTTGGCGCCGGTGGTGCGTGAGCGCAAAGGCGAACATCTGGATTTGATTCAGGAATTGCGCGGCCAAGGCTTTGTGCGTGCACGTATTAATGGCCAAATGGTTGAGCTTGATCAGGCGCCGGCGCTGGATTTGCGTAAGAAACATACTATAGAAGTGGTGATTGATCGCGTGAAAGTGCGTGAAGATGTGCGCTTGCGTCTGGCCGAATCATTTGAAACTGCGTTGCGTTTGACCGATGGTTTGGCTGCAGTTGGTTTGATGGATGAGTCGAAGAAAGCTCCGCGTGTGTTTTCAGCAAAATTTGCGTGCCCGGATTGTGGATTTAGCTTGCCGGAATTATCACCACGACTGTTTTCTTTTAATAGTCCGGTTGGTGCGTGTTCAGCCTGTGATGGTCTCGGGGTGAAAGAGATTTTTGACGCGCCGCTAGTGGTGAATGAAGAAATGAGTATCGCCGATGGTGCGATTCGCGGCTGGGATAGGCGTAATGTTTATTATTTTCAGTTGTTATCTTCTATTGCGCAACATTATGGTTTTGATCTTGAGGCGCCATTCAAAAAATTGCCAAAGAAAATTCAGCAAATGCTTTTGCACGGCAGTAAAGAGACCATCAAATTTCATTATAAAGATGATGATGGGCATGCTTACACCAAGGCTAGTACGTTTGAAGGTATTTTGCCGAATCTGGAGCGTCGTTATCGTGAAACGGAATCCGAATTTGTACGTGAAGAATTGCGCAAATATATTACTTCGCGTCCGTGTGAGAGCTGCAGCGGGACACGTTTGAACTTATCTGCACGTAATATTTTAGTTTCAGGGAAAAATCTGCCAGAAATTTCTTCTTGGCCGGTTGATACCGCAAAAGCTTTTTTCGAAAAACTGCATTTACCAGGTTATCGCGGTGAAATTGCTGTCAAAATTATCAATGAGCTCACTAGTCGTTTGCGCTTTTTGGTGGATGTTGGTCTCGATTACATCAGTCTCGATCGTAGCGCCGAAACATTATCTGGTGGTGAGGCACAGCGTATTCGTCTTGCCAGTCAAATTGGTTCAGGTTTGGTGGGGGTGATGTACATTCTCGATGAGCCGTCGATTGGGTTGCATCAGCGCGATAATGATCGTTTATTGAAGACCTTGCGCCACTTGCGCGATCTTGGTAATACCGTAATTGTGGTTGAACACGATGAAGATGCCATCATGAGTGCGGATCATGTGCTGGATCTTGGTCCGGGTGCGGGTGTTCACGGCGGTTATATTGTTGCGCAAGGCAAGCCCAAAGATATTATGCGTAATCCGGAATCATTAACCGGGCAGTATCTGTCTGGCAAGCGCCGCATTGAAGTGCCGAAGGATCGTAAAAAGGCGAGCCCGGAAAAACAAATCATTTTGCGCGGTGCCAGCGGTAATAATCTAAAGAATATTGATGTCTCAATTCCGATCGGACTAATGACATGTATTACAGGTGTCTCTGGTTCCGGCAAATCTACTTTAATTAATGACACGCTTGGACCTGTGGCCGAGCGGGCGCTGAATGGTGCCATGTCGCGTGAAGCCTCACCGCACGAGTCTATAGAGGGGCTTGAGTATCTGGATAAGGTCATCGTCATTGATCAGAGCCCCATCGGTCGGACACCGCGCTCGAATCCTGCAACCTATACGGGTTTATTCACGGCGATCAGAGATATGTTTGCGGGTACGCAAGAATCCCGCTCGCGTGGCTATCAACCAGGGCGTTTCAGTTTTAATGTTAAGGGTGGTCGCTGCGAAGCCTGTCAGGGTGAGGGTTTGATTAAGGTCGAAATGCACTTCCTCGCCGATGTTTACGTGACGTGTGATGTCTGCATGGGGCGTCGATATAATCGCGAAACCCTCGAGATACTATATAAGGGCAAAAACATTCACCAGATTCTGGAAATGACAGTCGAAGATGCGCGCAGCTTTTTCGATGCTATTCCTGCCATTGCCCGTAAGCTGCAGACACTGCTCGATGTTGGTCTCTCATATATATCACTGGGACAGAGTGCAACGACTCTCTCTGGGGGTGAGGCGCAGCGTATCAAGTTGGCAAAAGAATTGTCGCGCCGTGATACCGGGCGCACATTATATATATTGGACGAGCCAACAACCGGGCTTCACTTCCATGATATTGAGCAGCTTCTTGGTGTGTTGAGTCGCCTCAGAGATAACGGAAGTACCATCGTTGTAATTGAGCATAACCTCGATGTGATAAAAACTTCTGATTGGGTTATTGACTTAGGGCCCGAAGGAGGGGATAAAGGCGGTCAGGTAATTGCAGTTGGTACCCCGGAGATGGTTTCGGTTAATAAAGAATCATATACGGGCGCATACCTGAAGAAGTTTTTAAAAAAGATGTAAATTAGTTAAGAAATGATGTTGACACTTTCGGGGGACGTAGTAGAATGCCCCCTCTCGAGACAGCAAGACGACTTGAGAAAGCAATAAAGCAAGACGATCTTTAACAAATTGAAAGAGTGATATATGTGCGCGCTTACCTAGT
>CAZWPD010000026.1:22654-29483 GCA_964636145.1 uncultured Coxiellaceae bacterium | reverse complement strand
GCGAAAGTCGATGGATCAGAATATCCGCTAAATGTATCCAAGACACGGTTGTCAGAATTGACAATAAGAATGGTTGGCACAGACGAAATATTGTATGCAGCAGCAACGCTTTCATCTGTATCGATATCTACTTTCACCGGTATGAAGTTATTATTCACGATCGTGGTAATTCCACTATCGCTGAAAGTGCCATTCATTTGCTGACAGTAGTGACACCACGAGGCTTTGCCGTAAATAAGAATCAATTTCCCTGAATTTTTTGCCTGACTGAAGATTCTGCTGGAGTAGTGCTGCCACGAAATAGCAGCAACGCTTGACTGACTATAAAGAAAGAAGGCCAAAAAGACTAAAAAAATCCTGATGTGTTTATTCATTTCTGCTTCCCCTGCGTGACCTGTGGCTATGCATGATTTGACAGTTATCACTTACTATATCTGGTAGCCAGGATTAGTGAAAGCAAGAACTAGAAAGTGGTGAGAAGCATTTAACTACTTACCCACGACTTCAACATCTGCTGAGCGACTGGAAAATCTGCCTCAAATTGCATAACCGGCGACATGAACTCCCAAATATAAAATCCGGTATTATCTTTTCTGGGCAGCACAATAATATATTGCTTAAAGCTTTCATCGCGATTGGTGTACGTAAATACCGTATATTTACCCTGCATTTTTTTAGCGTCTGCTTGTGTAATGGCATAATCGCCATTATGTAAATATTCAACATTAGCAAGCACCGCTGAGCGTCTCTTGACATCATTCATCACTTCGCTCGTCGTTTTTTCCTTTCCGCCGACTACTGCACTGGTTGACTGAATGATAATAGTTGAATAAAACGATGACGTCCCCTTCTTGCCGTTGAAAACAACCACACCCTTATCAGCAACTTCGTATTCCCAATTGGCCGGGTAACTCAAGGTATAATTACTGCTAGTATCTTTAAATTTTCTTAACCCCTTTGCATCTGCTGAGGCAACGGTTGGCTGCGATGATGCTGACACGGAGTTAGTGGGAGTGTTGAAGGTAATATAGTTCGAGGCAAACTGTCCTATAATTAAAAACGCAAAAACAGAACCCACTATGTAGGCAAATAGTTTGGTTAGTTTTGCCGGGTTTTGCTTTACCGTCATGCGCCAGCCTTCTTTTTAGGCATTACCTCTTAAGTATAGGCGATGACTGTGCATTTTCAATACAGCTTATGGCGATGATTCTACGCAAGAACTACCGCTGCTACCTGCTCGTCGGCAATTAACCAAACTGCAAATTACTCGCATCCAAGCCTGAATTTGCTAGAGTTTGAAGATCACTTTTTACGAAATTCACAACGCTTTGATAAACCGCATTCAAATCATTGTATTTGCCTTCCGCATTCACACCTAAATTCTGCCGATTGGTTAGCACCACAATACTGACCCTATTTTCAGGAATACCAAGCACAAAGGTTCCAGTAAACCCGGTATGGCCAAACGCACCCGCAAAAAATTCATCGCCGGATAAATCGCCTAATGGCAAATCAGCCACAGCGTTGCCGCCTGACATCGCCCACCCCAATCCGTGACCGTACTTATTTTTGGTGAGAAATTCTTTAACAGTATCGCGCCGAATAATTTGCAATTCTTGATGACGGCCATCATCTAGCAACAACTGCAAAAGAATGTTAACGTCTGCGGCCGTAGCAAAGAGTCCTGCATGCCCGCTGACACCAGAAAAAACATGATGTGCATTACCATCGTTGACCTCGCCATGTAAGGTGTGTTGGCGCCAACCAGAAAAATCGCTGACATTTTCATTACCTTCGTAGCCGAACTCATGCTCAGCAATCATTTTGTATTCAAAAGGATTGCCATGCGATGTCGCTGCAATTTTTTCTTTTTTACCAAGCGGATTAAATAGTGTGTCATGCAGGTTTAATTTATCGTATAAATTTTTCTGCAAAAATTCTTCGAACACTTGCCCACTGACACACTCAATAATGTGTCTTAAGATTATCAAGCCAAGATCACTATACGCACGCCTGACATCAACTTCATATGCAAGCGGCTGCTCGCTAATAAATATCACCGCCTCATCAGCATTACTGACGTAATAATATAATGATTTCCATGGGGCCAGCCCCGACGAATGCGATAACAAATGTCTGATGGTGATAAGCGCTTTATCCGGCTTGTCGAATTCCGGCAAATATTTCCTGACTTGATCATCAAGTCTAATTTTTTCCTGATCAACAAGCAGCATGACACCCATAGTCGTTGCCAATACTTTCGTGAGTGAGGCAAGATCGAATAAGTAATCGGTTGCGAGCAACGCCGGCGGTGTTAGCAAGGATTTACACTGACTCATTATTTCAAGATAAGTACTATTTTCAGCAGCAAGCCTTGTATCCAATTTATATTTTTGTGCAAAACCGTAAGCTTGCTCATGATACACAACCCCGTCTTTTGCAATTAAAACCACAGCACCGCAAATAGTATTATTGGCAATTTGCTCTGCCATATAAAAGTCAATTCTGTTGGTTAAATTCATGCAAATCCCTTGTAATAGCAGCGCGTCAACCCACATCCAAACAACAGCTTATGGTGAAATAGCAACCGCCAGCAAAATCAAGGGTATAATATATATAGAATATAAAACAAGAGAGCCGCATCATGAAAAAAGCTCCCAAAGCATCACCGCATCGTCAACTCCTCACTGAAGACTGGCGCAATGTCAAAGCAGTCTTTGCCGACGCAAAAATTGATTTAGCTGCGATTGCTGATAATATGTGCACGCATTCACTCAATATTGCAAAAGAGCAATCTCAGGAAATTAAAAAGGCAGTTACTGCCTATGCCGCCAAGAACCCATTGGAAGCGGTGGGGATAGCATTCATTATCGGCGCGGTAGTTGGTTACCGCCTGAAACGCTAACAAACAAGGAAGTCGTCATGGCTAAAAAACAAAGCAAAAGTGTCGGCAGCAAAGTATTGAAATTTGCGATGATCATACCCGCAGCATTAAGTCTCATGGGTAATTTTTTCTCGTTAGTGCAAACTGAAATGATGACCATGCGCAAGCAATTGCTGTGCTTTATTATGCTGTCTTTATTCAGCTTGATGCTGATGCTGAGTAGCTGGATTTTCCTGAATGCATTAATTCTAACTTATCTAATGCACGTACCATTCACATTATTATCGAGCCTAAGCCTGATATTAGCAGGAAATTTACTACTGCTGATTCTGACCTGCGTAGCAATTATATATCTGCAAATTGACCCGACCTTCCCTGAAACACGAAAGACGATCAGAGAAATAGTAACGAGGAAGTAAACTTCGTGCTCGTCATTGCGAGAAATCTCGCAATGACGAAACAGCATTTTTCAATTAATTCTTGCCTAACACCTTATTCGCAACCTGCTGCGCGTATGGGTCAGTTACTTTCTGCAAGTAAGGAATTGCATTGGAGAAAGAGAAGAATAATAACAAACGTGGTGGCAATCCGTGCATAAAGCCTCTCGCACCTGCACGTGCGTAAATTTGCTTAGCTGACTTCCATGCAGAAATAGACTCGTGATTCACCTGCATATTCGTACCAATGGTATCTGGAATATGCGAAACCGCGGCCCCAATCACACTCACAGCCAATCTCGCCCCCACATCAACAGTTTTGCTTTCGCCAAATTGTTGTTGTGCTTTTTCAGAAGCCTGACCTGCTGCCCATAACATACAGAAAGTGAAAATTCCGTCACGCGTTGCAATCATCGGATAACTCTTCCACGGACGCAGGAATGATTGCTGCATCATATCGGTAATCACATACATATTTGGAACTCTAACACCTGCAGCGGCATTCATGGTTTGCAAACGTGCCACGAAATTTTCTACTGGTGTAGCGGTTAATGCGCCGGTAATCCCGCATAACGCCGCAGCACCTGCCTGGGTGTAAACAGAGCTGTCGGCTGGCAATAATGATTTCAAGATCGCATCGGTGGTTAATTGCACGGCAGTAGTCGGGACGATGTTGACAGCAAATTCAGCCGCACCGCGGAAAGGATGAAACGCTTCATTGCGCAGATGAGCTGCCATGGTTTTAAAGCTAAATACATCGCCGAACGATATATTACGACGCTGAGCATATTTCTTGAAAGATTCAAACGGGAACAAGGTGTATGCCACACTGGCACCAGCCGCTGAACCACTCAAAAAACTGCTCATTAATTGTTGACGCGTTAAACCACCATCATGGTCGTTGGCTGCAGGACCACTTTGCACTGGCTCCACAACATCTCTTCCCACTGAAGACTGTTGTGGATACGCTTGTTCAAATGGAATTGCTGGCTCGCCTTTCATTGGCGGCAAAGTTTTTTGTTGCAAGCACGAATAAATATCGCCCGTCGTTCCCATGAAATTAGCAGGATCGGCATCGTATAATTTTTTCTGTTCTTCGCGCGGCAAATTCATAAATGCTTCATTATTTTTTTGTGCTTGCCGGAACCCGCTGTACACCAACGCGCCATTGGCACCCGCAATACCTGTTGCAACTAACATCTTCCGTAACATTCCTCGTCACCTCTATTTAATGTTCATATTGTATTATTAATTTTCATTAATATTTAAAATAAAGCCGCGCAGTCTATCATAAACAATTACAAATGAAACAATTTTCAGAGGTTCATTCTGGCAAAGGAATATACTCATCATCGCCCGGAATTTTACCAAACCTACCTGCCTGCCAATCTAACTTAGCTTGCTGAATCCTCTCCTGGTTACTAGCAACAAAATTCCACCACAGATAACGCGGGCCATCTAACGCCGGACCGCCAAGAATGATAATGTGAGCCGCAGTCTCAGCTTTGACAACAATCTCATGTCCCGGCTTTAGTACCAGCATACGTGCTGAACCATATTGTCTGCCATCGACACTCAGCTCACCGGATAAAATATGCACGGCTCGCTCTTCCATCGTTGCGGGAATATTAAATTCGCTACCGGCACCCAGGTGACACTCGACAAACAAAGTATCAATTTGCGCATCGACCGGTGATTTAATACCGTAAAATTCGCCCGCAACCACAGAGAATCTCAAGTCTTTTTCTAACCCGCCTGGAATACTGGCGCGATCATAATGAACAAAACTCGGCTGCATCTCTTCTTTTGCCAGTGGTAAAGCCAGCCAGCATTGCAAGCCAAATAATTGATGCGCATGCGCACGCTCACTTTGCGGTGTACGCTCAGAGTGAGCAATACCCTTACCAGCAGTCATCAAGTTAACCGCACCAGGTGTAATAATCTGATGATTACCAAGTGTATCGCGATGTTCGAAACTGCCTTGAAAAAGATACGTCATGGTTGAAAGACCAATATGCGGATGCGGCCTCACATCCAGCCCCTTACCAGTAACAAATTCACCAGGACCTGCCTGATCCCAAAACACAAACGGCCCCACGCTGCGCTTGTCATTTGAAGGTAACACGCGTCGCACGTCAAAACCGCCGAGATCAACTGTGCGCGGAATGATCTCGAGACTCACATGCTCTCTAAGATTGTTTGATCGACAAACTGGATCTGGCTCATTGTGGTTACTCATATCTTTCCTTATTCACTTTATGCTTTAACACAACGATATAACACATGATGCGAAAGCCGATGATCAGCCGGCAACTTCGGATGGGCAAAATCCGCACCCACATCACGAAGCATACCAATCTTGTCCATGACGCGTTGCGAGCGTGTATTAGCCGGCACAGTAATCGCGATGATCTCGTTCAACCTGCAAACCTCGAACCCATAAGACAGCGCAGCTCTTGCACCCTCAGTGGCATAACCTTTCCCCCAATACTCGGAACCGAGTCGCCAGCCTATTTCAACACCAGGCGCGATGATGGGGCTAAAATCCAGATATGAAAGTCCGATAAAGCCAATAAACTTACCAATCACTTTCTCTTCAACCGCCCACAGCGTGTAATGTCTCTCGTGCCATTGCTTAGTCATACGCGCAATAAAGTCATCC
This sequence comes from uncultured Coxiellaceae bacterium, assembly GCA_964636145.1. Classification (GTDB taxonomy): domain Bacteria; phylum Pseudomonadota; class Gammaproteobacteria; order DSM-16500; family DSM-16500; genus Aquicella. The sequence continues at coordinate 23,500 of CAZWPD010000026.1, read as the reverse complement.
ACCTCGGCCATGGTCAGAGCTCTTGGCAAGTGCTCCAACACTTGTGGATCTTGGTTAATGCGAAAATATTTTTCGTGGTCGGTCGCTTTCCACGTGCGTAAAATGAGCCTTTCAGTCTCGATGATCTTCATAGTCTGCTCTCGTATTGAATGAATGAGTAATATGGCTAACAACCAAGATAAACTAGCGTACCCAGTATAAATATATGATTATTATTCATGATGATAACGCGTTAACACAGCGAGACACCATTTATGGTAAAATATCATAATGAATACCATGATTAAAAACATCAAATATTCTTGCGTGATTTTATTAGCCGTATCGCTAATATCATGCGCCACACCATATGGCAAAGCTGGCGTCTTTGGGGGCTATGCACACGGCGGCTACAATGACGTGCGCGTAAACGGCAACACCGCCACCATCTCATTTAATGCAAACTCCTTCACACAACCAGACCAGGTACAAAGATTCATGCTTTACCGTGCGGCTGCTGTAACCATTGAAAATGGTTATGATTATTTTGTTGTTGTCTCGAGCTCAACCTCGCGAACCAACATTAATTTAGCGGTGAAAAAAACTTTCAAACCTACTTCATTAACCACATCCATGATGAACAGCGTATACGAAGTAGATCAAATTCAGTCATATAGCACATCACCAACCAATGCTGGCCAATGCAGTAACGAAAACACCTCCCCATGCACCGCCAGATCGAGAACAGTCGTCATTAAAATGTTTAACGGCCCCGTTCCAAATGGTATTCCACGTACATATTCCGCACTTGATGTTACTGCTCAATACTCTCCAGGCACAGGCAACTAGCACCAATTATTACGCCAA
>CAZWPD010000026.1:21019-22554 GCA_964636145.1 uncultured Coxiellaceae bacterium | reverse complement strand
TGCAATATAAACGGGAATTGATCACTGCGGAAAAAGACATTGAGTGCATTCTCATTATCAAACCGATTATCGAGCTCCAACCCAACCAGTTTGTTTTGCTGCACGACCACAGCGTGATAATCGGGGCTATAATGCGATCCTATCAAATTCAATCTGTTATTCGTCTCAGCAGGAATGTTAATCAAGCCGTCAGTTTGCAAGCTGCGTTTTTCGTTGCGGCCAATCATATCGAAATTAAGCATGGCACGCGTGGTTGCCAACGGACGCAGTGGATGGGCAGCCATATAAAACGCACCGAGCAAGCCGCGCTCTTCTGCGGCAAACACCACAAACAACACCGAACGATTCACCTTCAATCCTGCTTCGGCATTATTATTGGTGACCATCGCACGCGCCATTTCAATCACCCCCGCCGTTCCCGAGGCATTATCATCTGCACCGTGCCAAACCTGATTACCGCTTTTACCATCGTGATCATGATGTGCTGAAATGATAACGGTCTCGGGATTGAGTGTCGGATCGCTGCCTTCGAGCAACCCTACTACATTATAAGTCACACCTACCTTGCTAGATTTGATTTGATCATGCAGCGCTACTTGCACATCCGGAATTAATTGTGAACGCGGCTTTAAATCTTTATCAATTTCAGTTTGCAGCTTTGATAATGATAATGCCTTGCCAGCAATCTGTTTGGCAGCCTTATCTGAGAGAATCGCAATTGAAATCTGCAACTCATCATTTTCTAATACGAATGACGGCACCTTTACCTTGCGCTTGTCCGAGCCGCCAATGCGCGCATAGCGCTCTTGATTGGAAGGATGCTTACGATTGGGCTCCGGCATAATCAACACCGCAACCGCACCATGTGCCTGCGCGTTTAACGCTTTAACTCTATTTGTAGCAAAACGAGTATTGGCTGTGCCATTGAAAATTGATTTATTATCGGTCTCTTGCGGCTCGTGCTCAAATATCAAAACCGTTTTGCCGCGCACATCTATATTTTTATAATCATCATAATTGAGCTCTGGAGCGGTAATGCCATATCCCGCAAACACCACTTCCCCGACAATATTAATGTTCTTATAAAAGTTACTATATACATTTGGCTCTTGCCACTTCTTCTTGCCGGCCTTACTTGTAAAGGAAAGATAACTGCTTTTCTTATTCGGGACATACTCAATCAAAGGTACTGCTTGTAAATAACTCTCACCAACAACGGGCTTTAAGCCAATTTTCTTGAATTCATCAGCTATCCATTTAACTGCACGTTCGTCTCCCTTTTGAAACGTCAACCTGCCCTGCAGTTGGTCTGAAGCCAAATATGAAACATCACTTTTGATCTCAGCTTGCTGCAATGCATCCCAGCCCGGCATCAGATCATTTGGAACAGTTGCCGCGGCTAACGCAGACGTGCTGGCTAGTGCGATAAAGAAAGTGATTCGAAGCATCGTTGTTGTGATACGTAGTTTCATGGTGGCAGCTTATATAAGGTTAGATTGAGTGCTAATTTATGGCAAATACGCTAGTGAATCAAC
>CAZWPD010000026.1:0-20919 GCA_964636145.1 uncultured Coxiellaceae bacterium | reverse complement strand
GTTTTATGCTACACTCCCACTATCATAAGGAGATGAGCGATTGGCTGACCAGAAACCGCATTCTGCAGACGTATTGAATGACACCAGAGATTACTGGTGGTCACCAGATTTTATCGCCCTCATGGCAAAACGCTGGGAATTAGAAGAGGTTCACTCCGTTCTCGATGTTGGCTGTGGTATTGGCCATTGGGGCCACATGCTAGCACCGCACTTCGCCCAAGATGCACAACTCTATGGTATCGACCCCGAAGCCACCTGGGTGGCACAAGCTGCTGAACGTGCCACACGCAAGGGCCTGCAAAATCGCAGCCATTATCAACTTGGCTCTGCTGAAAACATCCCTTTCCCAAAACATCATTTTGATATGGTAACTTGCCAAACCGTACTCGTTCACGTTAAGGATACCGCCGAAGCCATTAAAGAAATGTTACGCGTATTAAAACCAGGCGGCTTACTCGCCGTTGCTGAACCCAATAATCTTGTCTCGCAACTGGTCTTCAATAATCTAAATTCACACCAACCAATTGAAGATATCCTCGATCAGGTTTGCTTTAATCTAATCTGTGAACGCGGACGCGAAGCACTTGGACGCGGTAACGCATCGCGTGGTGATCTGATCCCCGCATATTTTCACCAAGCCGGCCTATCTGACATAAAAGTGTTTATGTCAGATCTTGCCGATTACTTCATTCCACCCTATACCACTCCACGTGAAGAAGCCGCGATTGCAAGCCTTGCCCACCAACCCGCCGAAGCATGGAGGGAAGCCGAAGCCGAAATGAATGCCTTTTATCTTGCCGGTGGCGGCACACAAGAAGAATTTGAAACAAGTTGGGAAGGACTAAGAATAAACGTTGATAAAATCATTCACGGTTACAAAGATAAAACCCTGTGTTCCGCTGGTGGTTTAATCCTGTATCTCATTTCTGGCCGTAAATCTGCTTAGATAAACAACTGCAACTCATCAAGCTAACCAAGCCTATACCACTTGGCTGTTCGAAAGAACGGGCCCTTATAGCCGCGCACAAATAATTGCTTGCCATCTTCACTCACGGTAATGGAGCTATCATAGGTTCGCGCCGTGATTTGCTCGTATATTCGACCACCCACCCAGCGATTGCCTTCTTGTTTATAGCCACACATAATCACCGGACCTGAAGATGCAACGCCTTTACTGCTTTCAACCGGCTTATTAAGCGGAAGAACTTTAACAATTTCACCGCACAAGGTTTCATTCTTCATATAGGTTTTGATAATCGCCACAGGAGCACCAGAAAAGAAAGGTGACGTTGCACGCCAGTAGCCAGTCGGCAAAACGCCAGCATAAGAGCTGATCGACACCAGAGGTAATGCTAGTAATAGGTTGCTGACAAGATTTCTGACCAACACCTTCATGAGCTTATCCTTAAAACCACTGAAAAACATTAATAACCAGCATAACATGCTACCCGGGAAATTATCCCGTGAATTTATTGTGTTATGCACCACCCGTCCCAATCTGATTCATGTTAAAATCAAGCTAAGCAACCATCGGAAAAATGATATGGAAATCACTCGAGTCAAAGCCTCTACTTTTGTAATAACTTTGATTTTGCTAGCCGCTCTCTATTTCGTATTCTCATTTGCCCTTGATCGCCACACCACCTACCTCACCTTCATTCAGGAATCAGTCTCAGGCCTCACCGTTGGCTCCCGCGTAGAATATAATGGTGTGGAAGTTGGTACGGTCAAGCGAATCAAGATCAATCATAAAAACCCAAAACTCATCGATGTCGTGCTTAGTGTAGATAGTTCCGCACCCGTGACTAAAAATACAGTAGCGATGCTCGCTTTTGGCGACACAAATAACTCTCCATACATTGCATTAGCAGATGATGGCAATAATCTCGAGCCCTTAACACTGAATAACAATCAGGATTATCGTGTCATCCCTTCGACCCCATCCACCAAGGGCAATAAAAATGTTTCGCTCACGCAAATTGCTGCCAGCCTGAAACAATTTAACGACACCTTCCAGACCTTCATGGATAAAGACGCCGTTGAGTCATTCAAACAACTGCTATATAGCATGCAAATCGTCATGGGGATGCTGGCTGAAAATTCCAAGCGCATGAATATCCTCATCACTAATGCTAGCAACGCCAGCAGGCAGTTAGGAACATTCATGGCTACTGGCCAAAACACGATTCGCACACTGGAAACACAGACTTTACCATCAACATATCGCCTGATTGCCAATATGGACGACATGCTGAACAAGATGATGAGTTTAATGAATGATATTACACAAAATCCAAGCGTCATCATTCGCGGCAAAGCACGTCCAGCACCAGGACCAGGGGAATAAACATGAAACATACCATCCGTTCCGCAGCAGTTGTCGCAGCAGCCATCACGCTGGCCGGTTGCTCAATGTTCGCCGTTGATGTGCAAGGGCCGACGCAGTATTCGCTTACGCAAACACCCGGTGTACACAGCTCGACGCATCATAGCTCGAAGATTTTATTGGTGATGGCACCCGAAGCCGCACCGTATTATAAAACCACACAAATGGCGTATGAATTGAAACCGCATCAAGTTTCGTATTACACGCGCAATGCCTGGGCCGAACCACCGGCACAAATGTTACAGCCGCTACTGGTAAAAACCTTACAAAAAACCAATCATTTTCGCGCGATCGTTACGCCGCCTGTCACTGGCAATTACGACTACATGCTGATGACACAAATCCTGACGCTACGCGCTAACCTTGAATCTTGTCCGGGCGTTTATCAAGTAACACTGCGCGCACAAATCATTAAAACAGCAAGCAACAAAGCCATTGCGACAAAAGACATCACCGTCTACGAACCAATTACCTGCAAATCCGCATTCTACAGCAATGTACTGGCAGCGAACCGTGCTGTTGCGAAAGCACTCGCACAAGTCACTACATTCACTCTACGAAGCACACGATAAGGCATCTCACATGAAAAAATTCGCCGCAATATTAATTTCTTGCCTAACTACCATACTCATCGGAACACCTGCAAAAGCAGCAGAAAATTATAAGTTTGATGCTGATCACACTTATGCAATCTGGCATGTTAATCATTTCGGCTTTTCTACGGTCTCAGGCAAATTCATGGCCGAAGGCACGCTGGTTGTTGATCAAGCCAAACCAGAAAATAGCTCCGCCAACTTGATCATCCACACGGCTAATATGGATACCGATGTACCAAAACTAGATGACATCTTAAAAGGCAAAAATTTCTTTAGTGTTAGTGAATTTCCAACTGCCACCTTCAAAAGCACGAAAGTAGTCGTGACCGGCAAAGACAGCGGCAAAATCTACGGCACACTAACGCTACGCGGCATTTCTAAAGACGTGGTACTGAATATGAAATTGAATAAGCAAGGTAATCATCCCTACTACAACAAGCCCGCGCTGGGATTCAGCGGCACCACCACGCTGAATCGCTCCGACTTTGACATGCGCGGTTACATGCCCGGCGTGAGTGATGAAACCACTATCGAGCTGCAGGCAGAAGCGATTTCTACCGCTGCCACGCAAGCTAACTAACAGCTACAAAACCCACTCAATATTCACGTCCACGACCCAATCACCGGGGCGTGGACAGGTAATATTCATTTAAGATTAATCCGTTATACTGTCACCTGTGCACTCTAACTACAAATCCATCTAGCTGATTATATTGATAAATTTGGAGGCAGCGTGATCGCTCGCCGTGATATTGTCATTCCATCTATTCCCGCATTGGTCAACATTGAAGATGTCGCCGCCAGCGGCGGCAGACTCATCCCATCGGATCAGGTCATGCCAATTATTGGAATCATCAACCAGATGAATGCTAATAATGACGGCCGCTATACCAAAGCACAGATCAATAAACTGCTCAAGGACAATCACCACAGCTTCACCATCAACTACAGCATTGAAAAAATTGCGGATCAATACTTTGCGATTTACAAAGGGCGCAAACACGGCAAATTACTTGGCGAAGGTGCTTTTGGCTCGGTAAAATTCGTGCAAAATATCCAAGATGGCAGATGGGCAGTCATTAAAATTATTGTCAAAAATGAAGATGGCAGCTCAAACAAACACGCCATCATCAGAGAAATAACCAGCCTTGCCACCATCCATCATTTGCTTGGTCACATCCATCGTTTCAGTGCAAAAAGCGGCGAGCAAGATGAGATTTTAATGCTACTGGCGCCAGGAACCACTGTTAAAAATGTCCTCCAGCACCGGAAAATGGCTGCCGTCAAATGGCTGGATTTAAGCATAGGCGTGGCACAAGCAATCCAGTCGATACATGCTGAAGGCCTCTACCATCGCGATATCAAACCAGCAAACATGATGTACGACCCCGCCACAGGAGTGGTGACGCTCATCGATTTTGGCATGGCGCGAACCTACGATCCGGTCACCAGATTATTGACGTGCTCACGCGGCGGTACACCAAAATATTCGGCTCCAGAAATCTGCAAAAAAAACGATAAAGATACAGTCTTCACCTATAGTGAAAAAACTGAAGTCTATGCATTCGGCATCACCCTGCTAGATATTTTCGAGTTACAATTAAATGGTCGCCACATCGAACCGACCTATAATTTTCTCGCCAAAATCATGAACCCCACGCTGCGAAGATCACTACTCGACTTACTGGCAGCAATGATCAGCGAAAATCCCGCGGAACGCCCTGACATGCAAAGTGTCTTGAACACACTCATGCATCTCAGAGAAAATGAACTTGATATAGTGTCAAAAATAAATTCGATCGCCTATCTGGATATCAATGATTTTTTAAAGGCGACTGATACGCAGAGAGCAGCAACCATATCAGGCTTAAAATCAGCTGATGAAGTACAGCTTTGTGGGGCCTTAACACCAGAAATTGAAACCATGTGCATGCGCATCAAACATCAACTCGAAAGCAATGGGGTTGTTGTAGCTCCAACTATTTTGCAGTTAGAAGTCGAGCAAGATTTCGCAAGCATCACCCAGACATTGAAAGAACATGCTAATGCCAAAGCAAAAAGCCGTGACATCATCTTTAACTCTTTCTACAATCAACCATCGAGACAGGTACCAGGCTCAGAATGCATGCAGATTCAGCGCAGCCTCAATCGCGTTGATATCTCCGAGCACCACAAAACAATCGCCGTCCTCAATGCCAAAAGACAAATGGAACGAATTCAAGCTAAACATCCGCTCGATCCGCGTCTGGATATACTCGCTAAATTCATCCACGACATTGATAACGGTCTCATTAAAACTTATCAGCAATTATTCATCGAATCAGCTACTCTCGAGAAAACCCTGCAAAACACGCCAAAACAATCTAAAATTGGTAGCTTCGCTAAAAGCCACGGACTGTATCAGTCAACAGCTGCCAGCCGCATTAAAAAAACTACTGAAGAAATTAGTCGAGATGCACACGGCATCCAAACATCAGCAACATTGACAAAGAAGTAGACCGCCGCGCCCGGCGAAAAACTGCCGGGCAGCCACGAAACAATCTAGACATTAAAGCGTGCACCAACTTCAATGACGTTTGTGAGGACACCGCTGATATTATGTTGAGGAAGACTGAATACGCTTGCATTTACTGTACCAGGGTTACTGGTAATACTACTGTTGCCAGCTTGGAATTGTGAGGTTCCAAACAAACGATACTGAATCAGAATGGATGTCTGCTCAGTCCAGGCATATGTCACACCTGCTTTCAGCTGCCATGCGAATGCTGTCCCAGAGAGTGCGGGACTGAGCTGTGAGACCGGAGCAGTCTGCACCAAGGGCACCGCAGGATCATCAACATTCAAAGTATTATCTTTGACAGTTCTGCCGGAATTAATCCAAGCAATGCCGATACCAGCACCAATGGACGGGGTCCACTTTGATTGGTTTTTGAAATCGTAGTAACCGTTAGTCATAAATGAATAAAGATTAGTATTGCTACTTGCGCCAGTGATGGGGTTGCCTGAACTCGTTGCATAGACGTTTTTAGTAGCGGTATCAACTTCTCGCCAACCGTAAGTGCCACTGATGTTTCGACGCATGTTTTGATAAACAAACTCAAGATCAGAGCGCCAGTTTTGAGTAAACTGATAGCCACCTGCCACACTCAGTAACAATCCGTTGTTATAGCTGTTTTTCCAGGTCACATCTGGCAAATCAAACAAGCTGACACCTGGTGAAGTTGGAAAAAACAAAATAGTAGAAGAGTCCGCAGCAAAACTTGAATTTCCGGAAGGAAACACACCGCCAGCACTAGCGGCCACATAAAAATTACTGGCTCCCGCTTGCGCCGCAAATAAAGCTGAAATCATGAACACGCTTAATCGTTTCATTTCCTCATCCCTGTATTAATGAACGTTAAAATTTTACTACTAATCGCTACTATTAGCCACTAACTCAGCAGTTAACGCGCTAGATTAACTATCACTGCAACAGGTGATCGCATATAATTACCTGATTCCATAAACGCAATAATGAGAGAAAAGGATCTTCCCAATGAAACAACTCGTTCTATTTACCTTGATACTATGCGCAGCCAGTGCAGTCACTGCAGCATCGGTTCAACCAAAAAAACTCGCGGAATGCGAAATTGTCTGTATTGAAAAAACCCCTGAATGTTACGTCACCCAAGACAAAGACGGCTGCCTCGACATCTCTGACAAAAAACCAGTCAAAAAAGATGGCGCTTTAATCTGCACTCTCAAAGGCTGCGAAACCAAGACAAAATACTAAACTGCAATGCCCTCTCACCCGGCATCGCTCGATGCCGGTATCCACCGATTTGATCAATCTAATTGCATTTGACGAGCTCACCTCAACCAGCGAGAATAGCGAAATTTTTCACCCCATCTCAAATTACTGATCAGAATGAGGCCATTCAAATGAATAGCAGAGAGAACCCACAAGTTCTAACCATTAAACTCGTCATGGCAATTCAAAATCACAAATTGGATGACATCAAAAAGTTAATTGCCGAAGGTGCCGACCTTGCCATCATTAACGATGAAATGACACCCATGGAATATGCTACCTCATTAAAGGCCTGGGACTGTGTAACGACCATTGCTAGCTGCAAAAAAACCGATAAAGCTGATGCGTATCGTTATCATCAAGCCTTAATTGCAGCGTGCAACGATAATAAAGATGACGTGATCATAGCCTTGCTGAAGGCCGGTACCAATGCCAATACCGCACTTGAAGGTTACGCCTCGCTCTCACATTGGGCTGTCACCATGCGCAAGAATAAAATTCTGCAATTACTCATTGAATGTGGCGCTGATCTGGCCGTGACTGACAGCAAGGGTCATACACCGATTGCTTTTGCCGGCATTAATCATTGCTGGGATGGTGTCGAAACCATCGCCAAAGCCAAACGTGCAGATGCTCGCGGCACCTATCTATACTCACACGCATTGATGTTTGCAATTACTCTTAATCGCATCACAACCGTTGAATGCCTGCTGAATGCCGGTGTCAAACCAGTCGATCAGTACCAGACTACACTAGACAAACCTTTGCACGAAGCTGTGAAGAATGGTAACGCCGCCATGATCACATTACTGCTAGAACACGGCGCAGATATCACTGGCGCGAATGCTGCCAAACAAACTCCCATGCAACTCGCCGCGACACTGAATAAATGGGGTTGTGTTGAGACGATGGCCAAAGCCAAAAAAACCGACGCCGCTGACAAAGCTGGTTACGCTGATGCACTCACTGCTGCTGCGCTTGTCGATCGTATTGAGACAGTGAATATCTTGCTCGCCGCAGGCACGCCCGTCACCACCAAAGCCAGCCAAATCCTCTTATTCTCGGCGATTCGGCGCAACGACACAGCAATGCTGAAACAACTCATCGCCAATGGCGCCGACCTCGCCGCTGTCAATGACAACAAACAAACCGCAATGGAGTACGCATTGTGGCTCGACAATTGGCAGTGCATCGCCACGATTGCTAAAGCTAAACATACCGATCCCGCGGATTCGTATCATTATGCTGCCGCTTTGAAAAAAGCCGTAAAAAATGACGACTACGATTCAGTCAAATGCTTGCTGGAAGCGGGTGCTCTCAATAATCACAATAAAGATTCCGAATTGAAATGCATTTTGCACAGCGCAATTCAACATTCGAGATGGACAAAATCCATCACCCTGCTCATTCACCACGGCGCAGATTTATCCGCACAAGATAACTACGGAAATACGCCGATCATGTATGCAGCCAATACGGGCAACTGGAGTACAATGGAAGCCATAGCCAAGTGCAAACCGACCGACATAAAGGATACCTATCACTACGGTCAAGCCGCACTACATGCCTTGCAAAAAGACCGCAGCCGTGCAACGCTAAAAATACTCATCACGGCTGGTGCGTGTAACAATCCCATTCGCGCCGGTGAATTATTCAATCTGGCGGTAAAACTAGACAAACTTGAAATCGCGGCTGACCTCGCTGCCCCCAAAGCATGGGTCAACCATCAAGATCTCACGACTGGCGATAGCCCCTTGCATATCGCCGTGCATAAAAACAATCTCACCACCCTGCGTTTCGTACTTGAACAACAGGCGAATCAAGCCATCGCCAATCGCAGCAATAAAACACCAATCGAATTAGCCGCCGAAGCTGGCTACTGGGATTGCGTGCAATTATTGCTGGAATTTGATCGCAACAATGGCAATGACAAAAAGCTGATTGCTGATTTACACCTCGAACAAACATTACTAATTGCCATCAAGAAAAGTAATTACGCAATCGCTAAATTACTGCTCGAGCATCACGCGCCTTTCGATAAATGGAATAGTGAACTCGGTAATATTGCCTTGTATTGGGCGGTTAAGAATAACGAAAAAAATCCCGAGATGGTGACCTTATTACTTGATCACGGCGCCGATTCAAGCATTAGAAATAAAGACGGCAAAACTATCGTGGAAGTAGCTAGAGACCTGCGTCACAATGCATGCGTTACCCACATTAAAAAACATGCTGACAAAGTGAAGCTCGATCGTTCTGCAGCGGAATATCGCCGCGAAGTAAAGCAACTGTTTCAGTCCATGCACGATAATGCTGTCAAACCAGCTGACATGCCGGGCATGCTCACCAAACTGCGGGAATATTCACGCGCATTGCTCACCAGTAATCTTGCCATCCTGACTAAACGCCGCGACGATTTAATTGCGGGTATTACAGTGAAAGCCAATACCGAACAATCACTAATTGACATATTTGATCCAACCAATGAAGAGGAAAAAATCTCCTCACTCATACGCGCAACACACACACTGCTCAATTTCCCCAACAGCGTGTCGCCGCAATTTATCGCCCGCGCCGAGGATAAAGTAGAAGCAAATGATGTATCAGAGTTTCTGCGGCAAAAAACTATGATTGATCAATATGCCGAGCGCATCAAACGCGAATTAAACAGCCTGCAATTTGATATCAATCATGAAAAATGGCAGGTGAGATTTCCACTCGGCGGCTGGGTACCGGGCTATCCCAAGCACATCAAACTAATACTCGCCGAACTGAATAAATTACCAGCCGCTCAGACTCTGGATGAGTTACTTGCTATTTATGTTGAGGTCCTGACAATCATGGCTGATATCGACCAATCACCGAAGCGGCATCCGGGCACGACGAGCTTTTATAATAGTCATGCTAAAATCATCCAATCTATTACTCTCGCTCCACCGTCAGCCTTGTCTGGCACAACTCCGCTGCCATCACAGTCATTCATCCACCGTGAGATATTGCAGCCTGTGGCTGCAGCTCCAGCACGCGCTGCAAGCGTCTATCCATCGCTTAAAGCTTTAAAGGGCGGGCAAGTACAACTATCAGCGCATTTCTTTCAGCCCGCACCGGAAGCGGCACCACCGCCGTACAGTTCTGTTGATCCAACAAAACAGGTAAGTGGGGATTTGATTGCGCTAGACACTGCACAACCAGCCGAAGAACTTGTTCTTCCCAACTTACCCCAGCGCCCTGCCGCGCGTAGAAATAGCGATTTTTATCAACCGGCGGATGAGAATACGGAAAATGTTGAGAAGAAGAGTGAGGGGAAAAAGTTGGTGATGGGTTAAGGCTCATAGGCCACTACTGAGCAAAGGTTGAGCGTAGGTTGGGTTAGCGCGCTGTTTGCGCGTAACCCAACGTACATCAAGATCCATTTATATCTTCCCACACCGCATCTTTAACTGCGGCTCCAATTCCGCCTGTAACGAAAACCATAACTTCAACCCGTGATATTTCTCATTAAAAAATGAGACCACATCGTAGCGCTCCCTGTCATCACCAAACACTCGCGAACTAAAGACACTGAGATTATGACGCAACGCGGCAACCGCAAACACTTTCCCCGCCCACGCATCACAAATCACGGCATGCGCTCCCCAAGTCGTGAAATCATGCGGGTCGCTGGCCGGGTCACGATCAATCACCACAATAATGTGATCACCGCGTGTCACCTCATAGATCTCCACCAATTTTTCCGGATTTAATTTCTGTATCTGGTGCAGCACCATAAAGCTGTATTCACCGCAATTACCGACGGCGTGTTTAACAATCAAATTAATATCATTATTCAAACATTGCCGACGAAACTTTAACTCTTTGGTTTGATATTCACGCGGCCGGCAATGATTCGCTTGCTGCATGGCATCTCGCAATGCATCAATCGCCAACATCAAATCATATTTAGCGTCGATACTAAAATCATTGGTACACGGATGTGTTTTAGAAGCTTGAATAATCACGCGCACAGCATTGGTCGCACGACAAGCGAGAGTGAGATTAGCCGACAATCTGGGATTAAACAAATGCGCGTACGAACCGACAATCTCCTCTGTCGCTAGTAGTGTGCGCATATGTTTGAGATGATTTTTAACCGTGTAAGGCACCAACATTTTTATCAACACAGCTTTCAATTGCAGATCTGCAGCAACTTGCTCTTTACATTCGTCAAGATCGAGTAAATCGATAGGCAGATAGCCGGCATCATTGGCTGTTTTTGCCATCATCACCGCGTTCTGCTCGCCAACCTCTAGAAGCCAGCACGAAAGAATATCGGGATTGGTGCAACCGCGAACCAGACGATGCAATGGCGTATCACCTGGATATCCAGATTGAAAAAACTGCGGCTGATGTCTAAGCATATGTTTTAAATATATTTACAAATACAGCGTTTATTGTCGAACCAAATTATCAGTCTCGCCCTCACAAATCAAGCGCGCCGATCTCGACAGCAAGCTGCAAATACTCCTACAATGCCGCCTTCACATGGATTTATCACAAGGAAAAGTTAATCATGTCTAAAAAGATTATTGGTGCACTGTTACTCGCCGTCGCCTCGCAGAGTTTCGCCTATAGCAACACACCAAACATTCTTGAGCCAAGCAATATTCACTGGCAACAATTACCAGTTGCCCCCATTCTGCAGTATGCCGTCTTAGCCGGTGACCCAACAAAACGAGAATTTTTCGTTGCACGTTTGAAACTACCAGGAAATTACACCGACATCGTGCATCAACACTCCGAGGCAAGATACGACACCATCATTTCAGGCTCGTATTTCATCGGCTTTGGTAACAGAGTTGAGAAGCAAAAAACACATAAATTACTAGCCGGCTCATTTATCACGTGCCCAGCCAGAGTCAAACATTATGGATACACCGAAGAACCAACTGTGATTCAGATTTCCGGGATTGGACCATGGGAAGCATTAAACACTGCTGGAGCTGACCGCTAACGCGCCGGTTCTATTCACCCATTTTTCAGTACTTGGCGCTTGATATTGCCTAAATTGATTAAGTATCACACGCGGTTCGTTATTCACGATGATCATGTTACGGTGGGGCTCTTTCATAAATCCTTGCCCCACGACATGGTCGAGAAAATCTAGCAAGCGATCATAATAACCGTTGATATTCAAAATGCCGCATGGTTTGGTGTGGTAGCCTAGTTGGCTCCAGGTAATCATTTCAAAAAACTCATCGAGTGAGCCAGGACCACCGGGCATCATGATAAACCCGTCAGCAAGCTCGGCAATCAACGCCTTACGATCGTGCATATTGGCCACCACATGCAGCTCTGTTAGCCCGTCGTGAGCCACTTCCACATCGACTAACGCCTGGGGAATGACCCCTATCACCGTGCCGCCATTGGCCAGCATACGATCGGCAATGACGCGCATCAGGCCGACTTTCGCCCCGCCGTACACGATGGCAATACCCGCCTCACTCAGCACATCGGCGAGCCTTTCTGCACCCTCACGATATGAATCGGAAACCCCGGCACTTGAGCCACAGTAAATGGCTAATTTTTTGATCATTTTTTCGCTCACCTCATTCATCTTTTCCGCAACATCATACCCGATGGCTACCGAGATTTAATCTCTATTTTGACGCTCGGCAAGAATTATAGTAGATTGACCGCCGGCTCAAAACAGACTGCGATCACACCTCTGTGCTGATATCCGCAGCCATAGGAAATAACACTCATCCACAAGGATCATTATGAAGAAATATCACGTTTACGGCATCGGCAACGCACTGGTTGATTTGGATTTTGAAGTCTGCAATAACACACTAGAGCGCTTGCACATTGATAAAAGCGTGATGACTCTGATTGATGAAACCAGACATCATTATCTGCTCGAAGAATTAGATGGCGTCAAACATCTTAAAGCTTGCGGTGGATCGGCTGCCAACACCATCTTCACCTTGCAGCAAATGGGCGCGCAAACTTTCTATTCTTGCAAAATCGGCAGCGACGAAGCCGGCGATTTCTTTCAAGAAGATCTGACCGCAAACGGCATTGCAAATAACCTGAAAACATCTTCACGCGAAGGCGTGACCGGCAAGTGCATTGTACTTGTCACCCCAGATGCCGACCGCACCATGAATACTTACCTCGGTGCAACATTGAATTTCTCAACCAGTGAATTATCTGAAGCTGATCTTGCCAATTCCGAATATTTATATATCGAAGGCTATCTGGTTGCCTCGCCAACAGCACGTGAAGCGGCAATACTTGCCCGGCAGTTAGCAAGCAAACATAACGTCAAAACTGCAATCAGCCTCTCCGATCCAAACATGGTGACGTATTTCAAACAGGGTTTATGTGAAATTATTGGCGACAAAGTTGATATCCTGTTTTGCAACGAAGACGAAGCCAAACTATTCACTGAAACAAAAGATCTTGAAGTGGCAACTGAAAAATTGAAAGACTATGCTGAAACCTTCATTATCACTCTTGGCAGTCGCGGCGCATTAGTTTACAACGGCGTGAATACCTCGCATGTTCTTCCGTATAAAACCACCGTTGTTGACACTGTCGGCGCCGGAGATGTATTTGCTGGCGCATTCTTATACGCCATTACTCACGGCATGGACTTCGATGTTGCCAGCGGACTCGCTAATTTTGCCGCATCGAAAGTAGTTGCCAAATTTGGCCCGCGCTTATCGAATGAAGAAATTCTGGAAGTCACCGCCATGCTTCATGAGCAGGCTAAAACAGCTTAAGCACTGCAGCGCCCGGATGATCACATCATCCGGGCAGCAAGATTTTATGCTTTGATTACTTCCCTCGTTCAACGCTAACAGCAGTGCCGTAACACAAGACTTCTGTCACACCTGCCATGATATCAGTAGTGTCATAGCGCACACCAATCACTGCATTAGCACCCATTTGACGCGCATGCGCAATCATCAACTCACACGCATCTTCGCGGGCTTTTTCGCATAGCTCAGAATATAAAGTAATATTACCGCCAAACAAGGTTTGAATACCGGCAAAAATATTCCCAACGATGGAACGTGAGCGCACTACAATGCCACGCGAGATACCATATGATTGGATAATGCGGTAGCCGGGAAGATCGAAGGTGGTCGATATCATGTTGTCCACGTTATATGCTCCTGAAATTGGTTACTTTGATGTGAATACTGTACCAGAGTCCCGTGCATGATGCTCATCACAGCCATGACTACACCCTTGACTCGCAACCACGCCAGACCTACCATGCGGCTATCTGACAAGGACTTCTACTGTGCAACGCAAAAACCATAAGTTTCTGGATAAAGTTAAGAACATACTCAAAAAATATCGTCGCCGCGCAGCCAGTGCCACCCATCTTCTTCACCCTGAAAATCCAGCCCTCACCAAACTAAAAAATGATTTAATCGCCGAATGTGACCTGCCTGACAATTTGCTTTGCTCAATTCTACAAGATATTCCCGAGCAGCTGGTCGTCACTCCTTATGGAAATGTTTTTGATAAGGCATCTATTACGAACTGGATTAACACTCATCACACTTGCCCGCTAACAAGACAACCGCTGCAACTTCATGATCTCATGGAAAATGCCAAACTCACTGCGCTAGCAACCACCATCCAGCAGCACCTCAAAGAACTGGCTGAACAAATCAACCATATGTCCATGTCAGATACTGCCAAGATACGCGATAAAATCAGCGTCTTTAATTCACTGGTTGCTCTGACTAATCAGGATGCAGCTGACGTACTGGAATTTATTCGCCAACAGTCCATGATCATGACATTGAAAAATAACCTGCAACTTGATATCAACAATCATCATCATTTACTCTACTGGCAACAGCAAGCCAACCCGAAACTCGATGTATGCGTCGAGGTCAGAGACACCGTTTTTGCAACGATTTACCGCATCCCTCAAGTAATTCATGAGTTAATGCTAATTGCCGACCAATCCTATACAAGCAAAGAAGAATTTAAGCGCGCGCTGAACGCACAGCGCGGTCGAAACCGCGGCGTGCCGAATTTTTTTGACAAACCATTTGCAAATATCATTGCGACCTTATTCAGACCGCCCGCCGCAGCAGTTATTACCGATGCAAATGACATTGAGCAGTTACGTCTCGGTTAAACGCTGGTGTCGCAACCAGACAATGTCATCACTAACGAATCACCCTGCGCACACCCCATAAGTCATTCAAATAAAAACACGAGATGAGAATGCGATAATCGTAACCTTGATAATGGCTATCAGCGATAACCCAGTCGCCGACTTTCGGCTGCCAAAGACTTGGATCGGCACACGGTGAATCATTGGGTGCAATAAGACTTGGATTAATATCATTCGGCCCATAGCCAACTTGTTTGCCTATCCACATGATGACATGCGTCACCATTGAGGTGCTGCCATCAGGATTGGGATGTGGATCGGGACCAGTACCGGCAATATAGAGCAGATCACCTGGCTGTAAGACTTGAGCTACTTGCGCCACGGTGACACTCTTGGTGAACGTGCCACTGCTATTAATACCTGACAAATAACCACCGTGACCCGTACACATACTCGGCGCTGACGGATCGGGATCTGTTGTGCCATCCGCGCATACCAACAACCCTGCCGCATTCGGGTTATTTAATGTTAAGGCAGGATTGCCATTCACTTGCTGATTTGGAGAAAGGTTATCCTGACTCGTTCCAAATATCTGGCCAGCCTGATAATTGGTCTTGCTATCAAACGGAATCCCAAGCGTTGCATTAGTGCCGAACGAAAAATTATAGATAAAAGAAGTCGTGTTACTGCAATCCATGCCATACCACATATGATTGTTATTGACCCAGCTACTCAAGGTTTCACTGCCCTGACCGCTGTAATTCCAGCGTGCTTGCTGGCCGTAGTAGACTGAACCCGGCATGGTATCAACCGCTGGGTTGCAATATCCACCGGCAGTACCGGCAGCATCACGCAAATTCGCTGGCGTTGCATAATCTGGATTATAGTGATGACAGTAATTTAACTTTTGAGAAATCCAGAATGCCGCGGCTGCAATCACGCGCTGGCGCATCCATGTCACACCGGCAGTGGTTGGACAATTGGTTAAATCAGGATTAGCAGGACTGAGTGGCAGTGGATTTCGTGCTGGCCCCCAACCAGGCGTGAAGCTGGTGGGATCATCAAAATTTTGTAAAAGCTCATAATTAAAGTTAGCCACATTTGAATTGCAGTCCTGTGGAATCGGCGCACTCAATATTGCCGTGTTCAACTGATTCTGGGCGAAAGGCTGACTGCAATAAACAGGGCTGGATGATTTGTAACAAACAATCGGGCCGCCAGAGACACGCGAACCAAGCTGCAGTGAATTCAAATTCATTTTCAACAGGCAGCTTGCACCGGGAGCCAAACTAAACGGATTAGTACAATACTGAGAATCAGCCGAGACAGAACCTATATTAGGGGTTACGCCGCCCGGCATACGCGCAAGACTAATATTCGCCAGAGAATATGGAGTATTATTCGTAACCTGATACACGGCACTGCCAGTATCACCATTAAACAATGATGATTGCGCTGAAATAAGTGGTGACACAGAAAAGACTGGCGTCGGAGCAGCAAGACAATGACTACTGAATAAGACCCAGATTCCGCTTACAATAATTTTCTTCATAGATCACCCTAAATAAGTCAGCTGCAGCATCACTTCATTGGTATATAACGGATTATTGCTGAGCGTCGTCGTGCTTTCCTGTAATGGCGTCGTGCCCAAATTTGCCTTACCTAAATTCACGTAGCGATACATCAAACCCAGACGCGTATGCGGGTCAATATCCATTTCGATACCGGCACCGATTAAATACGTGAACGAATATGAGGTGTTGTTACCAAACCCAGGTGTCATGGGAACGCTAGTGGAAACCACCGGTGTTTCAATATAATCACTAGCAGTATTTTTAGTGCGCCCAAGACCAACATTGATAAATGGATGATATTTTTGATGACACGTTGTAAGCAGTTTACCTTCCAATAATAATCGCTGACTTTGAATACTATATTGATAAAACAAATTCCCCATCGCCGGATCAGTGAATTGATAGACGATACCTTGCGCAAGATACCCGCTATTTTCATAGTAACTCACGCCTAGCTGCCCCAAGACCTGACTGAAGAGCGGTGTTTCGAAACCAACAAACAAACCACCGACAAAATCTTCAATACGAGTGTTGGCGACATAACTATTTTGAAAAGGGGCGAGAATAGTGATGTTTTGGGTCATATGAATATTAACGACGTCTACTCCAGCAGAAAGACTGGCGACAGGACGCACGCTTGCAAAGCCAATTAACGGTGTTGAGATTAAGGCGAGCGCTGAAATGAGGGTAAGCTTAAGCTGCATAGTTGAAAATTCCATTTAACCGCCATGACTAGCTTACAATCCAGCAGCCGCTCGCGCAAGAACACTTGCATTCTTCATCAACCCATCTATCATCTATATTTTACTAACATGATAAGGATTGTTATGTTTAGCTTCTTCACTCCTACAGAAACACATCCCGAAGCAAAAACCATGGCAGATTATTACGATGATCTCGCGCAAGCGGTAAAAGATGTCAGAGCCGAACATCCTGATGCCGACAGCGATGCCGGATTCAAACGCGCGGCGGCAGTCATTGAGAGCCTGGTACAACTATGCCGTAATATGGAAACGGTATCTGCCTTTGAAGCCAATGATATCAACACAGGGCGCAAGGAACTCATCAGAACCATCGGCAGCGAAGGTTTGATTGATGTCAAAGGTGAGGCATCAAAATTACTTGCCACCAAATACAATAAATTACTGCGTGATATGCTCGCCAAAAAATATTGGCCGTCAGAAGATTGCCCTGCGGTGCCATTTATTGGCAAGTCATTTCTCACGGAATACGCCGGCAGCTTTGATGCTCGCAAACCGCACATGGAAGCAGCGATTAAAAAACTGGATGCTAGAATTGCGTCTTATGAAAGCACTCTGCGCATGAGACCAGCGGTCTAAAGCTTTACCCCGGGTGCCTATAGGCAACCCGGGGTAATTTTATTCAGCATCATGATTAACTGAGGTAGGTATTTTGAAGCTAACCATTCACCACCCCAAACATCCGTATCATTTTCATTTCCGCGTGTTTCGCAGCGTGGCGTTTGGTATCATCGCCATTATCGTCGCGATGGTAATCGGCACCATTGGTTACCAACATTTTGAGGACATGACATGGGTGGATGCATTTGCAAATGCTGCCATGATTCTCTCTGGCATGGGCCCGTTAGAGCCATTAAAAACCGACGGCGGCAAATTATTCGCCGGTTTTTACGCGTTATTTAGCGGCTTGTTTTTCATTCTCATTATCGCAATTATTTTCTCGCCGTTCATTCAACGCTTTTTCGCAACGCTGCATGAAAAATCGAAGAAATAATTTCACTTCAGGCAAATTTTTTAAATAGCGTGCCATCGAACAGCATGTAGTGATTGCCGCTTTTTGCCTGATAAAAACCTACTTTAGTCCCGTGCATACCGTCTTTGCAGGTAATGCGGTAAACACCATGATCATAAACAACATCGTATGTCACAAGATCCGGATTGCGGATTGAAATAAAATGCTCGCCAACATTAAATGTCATATCCAGCCTTTTTTCATTGATGTTTACGCGCTTATACGCGCCGACATATTCCGGCGGTACAGCCTTACTCTCAAAATCATAGTGCCGGTTTTGCAGAAAATCTTTGTATATCTTCTGGGTGTGATCAGGAACTTTATCAAATTCGGAATAGCCAAAAAGACCGTAAAGAATATCATAAATACCGTCTTCATCATTCGTAGTGGTAAGATAACCTTTTTGAAATTTGGTGGAATATGCCCAGATGTTACAGCCGCTATATGACAAACCTTCATACCCGTAAAGAATATCATCGCCAACCTTACGAATCTCAACTGCCATGCCATCCATCAAACGATTCGAGGCTGCACGCGCCGTGGTGATATCCGTCATTTTGGCAAACACTGGGGTCCGGAGAATATGTTCGAGCAATTTTTTTTGATCATTTAAGGTCGTATAAAAACCATTGCTATAACAAAAAAATCCATGATCCTGAATCGAAATGGATGGGTAGTCGTATTGATCAGATAAATCCTGAATATAAACATCAGCAGGCATGGTGCGTGCAAACAAGCTACGTGAAAGACCAAATGCATCTAACACGTATTTCTTATATAAATCTTCAAATTTTACATCGTAAATTTTTTCAATAATGTAGCCGAGGAAAATGATAGCCAGCTCAGAATAATGAAACTTGCAATGATTCGGGTCAATTTGTGTAATAGCATCGCGACACATCGAAAGAAAGATTTTCTCATCCATTACACCGTGATGTTTGAATGGTTGGCCGTGGTCAACATTTTCTAACTCTTCGCCAGTAATATCGAAGGTGTAAGGCAAGCCATTATAGAATGAGCACACATCGCGCAGCGAAAACTTACTGCCGATAGTTTTTTGAAAGATATTAAGAAAATCTTTCGATGCCGGATTAACACAAATTCGATCGAAAAAATCATCGTCATCCAGAATGTCATCGAGATCGAATTGCTCAGCAAACAGTGACAACGATACATACGTCGTCATCATTTTCGTGAACGAACCCGTGCAATATAACCTGTTCCTGTCAGCATCACCGATAATTTCTATATTCACCAATTTGCCCGTCCTTTTGCAGCCAATCACCAATACTAACTTAAATTCAATGAGTTATAAATACCGTATACCGAGCTGATCCACCATCTTTGCTCTACATACATATGATAGTGGCACATAGATACCGCCGCCACACAAGAGCTCAACATGCAGCACCAGCACATGTCTAAAGAAGACTTACTAAAAAATATTAACCGAACTCAATGTAAAAGATGTCAATCTAATACTTCTTGGGTACGCCTACGAATCTTCAAATGATATAAGCGGCGTCAACATGGATGAAGCATTAATGATTATCCCGTTTCATTCTTCTTATCGTTTTTACATCTTCAATAGATCGCGAATTCAACCCTAAGGCTTCAAAGCCACAGTGGCCGCTGCTTTACCGCTCACATACTCCGAAATCAACCACATTTGTTCTCCGATTAACGCATCGAGTTGTTCTTTTTTTATTTTGCTATACATACGAAAGACATCGCGGTCGCGAGCGGCAAGCCTCCAGCTAATGCCAGTATTCCGCTCGGAAATTGCAATGCGGACAAAAGCATTATCAGCGTGATAAATACCCCAGCCGCGACAATAAAACGGCGCGGAAAATACCGGCTTGCCATTTGGCATCTGCGCAGGCGGTGGCGCGGCAAGGTGTCGAAAATCAGGCGGAAACGCAGTCCAGGCAATAGGTCGACAGAATTCACGCAAGCTGCTCTCAGGCAAATTTTTTTGCGCTGCAACCACGTGTTTACGCCAATAGCTGTCACTCTTACGCGGTGACAACCGCATGGCGTAATCAATAAAAGTGTCATAGCTCATGTCTAGCTTGTGAATGGCTGATAATAAGCCTCTTTTCTCACCGTATTGCACGGTGCCGGGCTCATTCATCGCGGTAATTTGCGCAACAGCAATATGACGATGCTGCAGTGGAATATAGTCTAGCAAGCGATTCAACAAATAGCCGTGACCAGGATCGTCACTAAAATCACCGGCGTAAACGCAAAACTCAATCGCACTAATTGCTTGCCATTGCTGACCGCGCGCTTCGGTACCGCGCGTGCGCGTCACCAATAACTGCCAAAAATCTTCGCCGTATATTTTTTTCAGTTCATGCAACCTGGCATCGACCTTAACTGGATCGGCTGCCATCACTTCCTGCAAGACCAGATTAGCATTTTTCATCAGCCCGAAAATCCGCGAACCCTGGAAAAGATCACGCATACTCGCAGACGTCTTCAACACCGCTTCAATATCATCTGCAGTCAGATGCGGGGCAATACTGTTCCGACAGACGTCACGAAAAACCTTATTAAATAAAGTTGGTACTCTGCGAAGTTCAATCTCTTGCCGCTGCTTACGCTTGGCCGTGCTAATCACCTGCCCCATCACACCCTCGTTTTTCTTTTTATTTTATGGAGTTATCATCGCC
>CAZWPD010000025.1:16391-30493 GCA_964636145.1 uncultured Coxiellaceae bacterium | reverse complement strand
AACCTCCGACCTACTGATTACGAATCAGTTGCTCTACCAACTGAGCTACGTCGGCATTGGTAGGGATAAAGCTCGCGAAGTATAAATAATTTCAGGCATAACTGCCAGCAGAAGGTGCAGGCTGGCAGTTAAGATGCCTCAGTTTTGACCATAAGTATCAATATCTTGCCATAGCACGCGGCGATACGCTCTCCTCCGCATCGGAATCGCTGCCCACTGCGGCCTCAAACACGTTGCCATCAGTTGGTAAGCGCTGACGATCGCTATTAGGGGTTCTGGCGAAGAAGCCGAAACAGCCGGTGCCACTGCTTCCACACTGCAGAAATGATAATGCGGCGGAGCTTACTGTTGCTCCTGCTGCGTCGAGAACACTGCACAGCAAATCACCGAGGTCGTATTGCTCCACTTCATTTGCATGATTACCTGCAGATACAACTTCATCATGCATAGCGATATGTGTGAACACTCGCTGTCCAGGACGTGGCTCATCAGGAAGCAGGAACTCGTTCTCTTGCTCCACTTCTTCTATGACAACCACATCTTCTACTTCATCCATCGCTTCTCTCTCCTCATTTTTTACTTCATGCGTCATGTAGTGCAACTGATAAATGCGACCATCAGCGCTCTCATGATTTTCGCGGCTGCCAGCAAATGCATTTAATTCTTCTTGTGTACCTTGATAAATATCTTCCGCGACAACACATCCGCGTGCCTGCAGCTCGCTCTTGATTTGCAGCAAGGCAAAATCATCGTATTCGTGCGCTGCATCGCTATTCACACACAAACGAATGATGTGAAAATTTTGCAGATCGCTAAGCAATGCCGCTAAACTCTTATCGCCGCCTTGACGTGCCGCAATAAATTTTTCAACATCGAGCATGCAAACATTCAGCACGCGGTCTTCATCGCGTAACTCACTGCGCACCGTGTGCAACTCTTCCAGCACTGCGTTTAATGCCGGGCGTTTTTCAGCATCATCAGCGACCATCGCATCAACAATTCCCTGTAATTTGGCTTCCAAATCATCTTTTCTTGCCAGAGATAATTGCCTGATGACATCACCCGTCGGCGTCATTTCCATGCAGCCACAAACAACGCCAAGCGTCACACCAAGTGCGTATATATCCGATTTCACGCTATACATGCCAACATCTTGTGTATCGGTCTTACGAATCTCCGGCGCCTCAAATGGCGGCGTTCCCCACCCTGCGGTTAATTCAGAACCGAGCTCCTCCATACGCACCGAAAGACCAAAGTCGATAATGGCAACAGCGCGATTAAACGCTTTAAACATATCAAACACTGCATTCGCAGGTTTCATATCACGATGCACCACTTGTTGTTCATGCACCCCCATCAACGCATTAACGAGACTAATTGCCACATCCAATCTAATGATACGCGGCATATCCCTGAAACGTTCAACCCATGCACCAATATCCATGCCACTGGCGTATTGCGAAAATAAATAATATTTACCTTCTTCTGAGTCTGCATCAACAATATCGTCAAATGGACGATAGAATTTCACTGCACGCTCAGTGTCATTGGCCATGATGGCTTGTTGATTCGCGGCCTGACAATATGATTCATTCTCGATGTCATCACGAAAAAAATCTTTATCGTTATCGAAATCGACGCGCAAGACTTTCTCGGTCACCCACGCGCCGGAATCAAAATCCTGCGCCAGCTTCACGCTCGCCAGATTGGACTTACCTAATAAGAATTTTTTGCCGGGATAGGCCGCGAAGTAACGACCGTCAAACACGAAGACTGGGCAGGGTAACCGCACGGGCTGTCCGGTACTCTCACTTACATACTCACGGTAACGACCATTAGCCGTAAACCGGGACTTGATTTCACGCATCTCGTCATCAGAA
Organism: uncultured Coxiellaceae bacterium; assembly: GCA_964636145.1. Lineage (GTDB taxonomy): Bacteria > Pseudomonadota > Gammaproteobacteria > DSM-16500 > DSM-16500 > Aquicella. The sequence continues at coordinate 28,613 of CAZWPD010000025.1, read as the reverse complement.
TATAATTTGAAATTTGCTTTTAAATCTGTGACATCCACCCCTCTGGGCACAACTGGTAATTTCCTGACCAGAACTGTCATACAACCCTACTCCTTTAATATCAACAAACTAAGAACGCATTGTTATGCTAGAAACCAAAGGATTTGTCTACAATTCTATTCTGGGCACATCATGGCACCCTGACCCACCCCCACCATCAACCAGCGCTGGTTATTTTTTGATCTATAATTAAGCAATACCGACTAGCCTCATTCCCGGCCCCAATAGCCAAGAATGAAAGCGACCTTCATCTATCGGCACCCGGCCGCATTCTGATGAACCCGGTTCAATACGCTCTGTAACTGCATGTTTTTTATAGAATTAAATCTTCGCCAAAAAGTGGAAATCCGCGAAATACCTCCTATAGTTAATGTATGTCCAGATTTAATTTTAAACGCGTCATACCGAACCAGAAGGGCGGATGAAATGAATTACGTGGCTACATTGCTTAGTTACTTTAAGGCAATCACGAGACCTTTATTGGTAGGTGTGGCATCGTTCGCTCTTTCTACAGGAATTTTTGCTAACCCAGTCCTTGATAACGTCGCAGCAGGTCAAGTCACCATCCAGCAAGCTCCTAACTCCACGGTCATAAACCAATCCTCGCAACAAGGTATCATTAACTGGCAAAGCTTTAATATTGGCGCTCAGGAATCCACACACTTTCAACAACCTGTGGGCGGCGTCACGCTTAACCGTATCAATGGATCTAATGGCGTATCACAAATCTTCGGACGTTTAACAGCAACCGGACAAATTATCCTCGTTAACCCGGCCGGTATCTTCTTTGGTCCAGGTTCATATGTAAACGTGGGCGGCTTGATTGCTTCGACCGCAAACATTAGCGATCAAGACTTCTTAAATGGTTACTACCGATTCGCTAATGAGCCAGGCTTTAATGGTGCCATCGTTACCCAAGGACAAATGATCGCCGCCGACCATGGTTTGATCGCTTTAGTCGGTGGAGCCGTCAGCAATGAAGGCTTGATACAAGCTAATATGGGACATGTAGTTCTTGCTTCAGGTGATTCATTTACAATGAGTTTTGCCGGCAATGAAATGATTGGCTTCACGGTCGATAGCGGCGTTGCCGCACGCTCCATTGATAAGGATGGCAAGGAACTTTCTGTCGGCGTCACCAACATGGGCGACATCACCGCCAATGGCGGCCAGGTGTTAGTTACCGCCAAAGCAGCAGCCGGCGTACTGGATAATGTCATCAACATGGACGGTGTTGTCCAAACTCAAGCGGTTTACCAACAAGCAGGCTCGATTATTTTATCCGGCGACAAGAATGCCGGCGTTGTGAAAGTCTCAGGCAAACTGAACGCATCCGGTAAAGGCGCAGGCCAAAAAGGCGGCAATATTAACATCACCGGCTACAACATTTTATTAGGCAACACTGCAGCACTCGATGTCAGTGGTGATATCGGCGGCGGCAATGTGAATGTCGGCGGCAATTATCAAGGCAAAGGTCCACTGCCAACTGCCAATGCACTCGTTATGCAATCAGGCGCAAAAATTCTTGCTGATGCCGTTACTAGCGGCAACGGTGGTAATGTTATTTTATGGTCGGATTATTACACCAGTGCGAATGGTTTGATAAGCGCGAAAGGTGGCAGCGTTAGCGGTGATGGCGGGTTTGTAGAAACGTCGGGTAAACAAATTTTAAACGTCGGAAATTTACTTGTTAATACTTCAGCAGCAAACGGCAAAACAGGTTCGTGGTTATTAGATCCATCAGATATTACCATCTCAAACGCAGCCAATGATGCAAACGGCGCATTCGACGGCGGCACCCCAACAAATACCTTCACCCCCACCGCCAATTCAAACGTAAACATCACCACACTAACCACTAACCTCGCCAACACAGATGTCACCATTACTACAAATGGCGGCAGTGGCGGTCTCGGTAATATTACTGTTGTTGATCCGATCAGCTGGTCTTCAGGCTCTGCATTAACCCTTAATGCTGACAATAATATTTTCATCAACGCTGCCATTACCACAGGGTCATCAGGTTCTAATTTAATCATGAACGCGAACGGCACCGCTTCTCAAACTGCAGCAATCGGTGGATCTGGCGGGTTAATCTGGAATGGTACAGGAACACTAACGTTAGATCAGACTAATACCTATACCGGCGGGACCACCATTAATGGCGGCACACTGGTTACAGCAAATAATAATGCCCTAGGCTCCAATAATGCCACGGTAAACTCCGGCGGCACCTTGCAAATTAATGGCGGCGTGAACGTATCAAACAATCTGTTTGTGATAGGCCAAGGTGCGGCCGGATCAAATGGTGCCCTCGTCGCTAGTGGTGGCACAGGTACAGCTAGCGGCATTGTGAATGTGACCGGCGACACCAAATTTGGCGCAGACGGCGCGAGCGATATCTTGTCAATGCCAACACGTATTAGCGGCGACGGTGATTTGACTATCGCGGGTGACGGCACGACGTCTATCAATTTTAGCGGCTACTTCTTTTCTGTTTTCAACCCCATCAATATCTCATCGGGTACGCTGGAATTTAATAACACGACCTCTCTTTCGTACTTTGGTCTGCTTTCTGGAGCGGGTGGACTAACTATCAATAACTCATACTTACTTCTCCAAGCAGCCAATAACTACACCGGCGCTACCATCATCAAGAACAGCTCCACTGTTGGAACCGCCAATTCTTTCAGTCAAAGCTCAAGCGTTGATATCGACGCCTCCTCAAACATATTTGGAAACGGTGGCGTCATTAACATTAGAGAGCTAACTGGCTCTGGCTCCATTGATATCAATAATTGGGGACTGACTGTTGGCAGTGGTAACACCAACTCAACTTTCGACGGCGTGATATCCGATGGCAACGTAACTAAAGTTGGCAGCGGAACGCTGACCTTGACCAACACCAACAATAGCTATAATCAAACCTTTATCAATGGCGGCACATTAAGCGTTGCATCCATTGACAATGTAGGCATCAACAGCCCCATCGGCACCGGGAATATCAACTTCAATAACGACGGAACGTTGCAATATACTGGCGGCGCTGCCAGCACAGACCGTGTATTTAACATGAACGGCAATGGCGTGCTTGATATCTCCCTCGCCAGTGGCGGTTTCACCATCGCATCAGGAATCACTGGCAGCACAGGAACACTCACCGCTACCGGTGGCAGTAATTACGTGACACTTGGCGGAGATAATTCCGGCTTCACCGGTGGTTACGCAGTCAATAGCGGCACACTGGAAATGAGCTCGAGCGCAGCAGTCAATGCCAGCAACGCCATTAGCGCTAGTGGCAGCGGCATCTTTGATCTTGATGGTTTTGACGCGACCGTATTCTCACTGGCCGGTGATGGCAGCATCCTGTTAGGCAGCGCCACACTCACCATCGACGATGGCAATTCGCAAGATTTTTCCGGCGTCATTTCTGGCACCGGCAATTTAACGAAACAAGGTTCTGGTACGCAAATATTATCGGGAACTAATACATACGACGGCCAAACCACCATCAGCGCTGGCACACTGCAGCTTGGAGCAAGCGGGACAACAGGTTCCTTAGGCACAAACCTCAACATCACAAATAATGGCACACTGTCATTCAATCGCTCTGACACCTTCACCAACGACTACACGATTAGCGGCAGCGGCAACGTGACACAAGCTGGATCAGGGACACTGACATTATCATCTTCAAATTCCTATACCGGCGACACCAATATCAATGCGGGTACGTTACTAGTTGATAATGCCAGCCAGATCGGTGCGGGTAATATCAATTTGAATGGTGGCGTACTATCAACCAATGTTGACGGCATTATCATTTCTAATAATATTTTCGTTAATTCCATATCCGGCAATATCACCAACACCGTTGGCACCGCCATCTACAATGGCAACATTGATGACAGCAGCGCCGGCACGAATACCTTGGCGCTCTACGGCCCTGGCAATATCACATTGAACGGCATTGTTGGCGGCGGCGCTGCACTCAATTCTTTTGTGTCAGACAACGGCCCGGGTCTCTTGACGGTCAATGGCAGCGGCATCAACACAACAGGCGCGCAAACATTTAATAGTGCGGTCAGTTTCAGCAACACCACTGACCAGACTTTATCGTCAACTGGCGGCAACATTCAATTTGCCAACACCGTAACCGGCAACGGCCAAGCATTAACACTCAACGCCAGCACGGGCACTGTTGGATTTGGCAGCAGCGTAGATCAGCTTACCGACTTAACGATCAACAGCGACAGTATTGATTTATCGATCACATCCGGCATCACCATCACCGGCATGCTGACCTTGAATCAATCGAATGCCAGCTATGACATGTTAGCCGGCAACGACGCTATTAATATCAATGTTGGCGGCTTTAATTTGCAATCAGGTAACTGGGACCAGGTCGGCGCACTGGGAACATTTACTGTTGCGAATGACTTCCAGCTTAACTCAGGCTTGGGCGCCAATAACGATGTAAACTTCATACGCGCTACAGGCGGCGATGGCTCATTCTTTGATCGATATGTCATTACTGATGTTTACGGCTTGCAAGGTATAGCATCAAACAGCATCACACTGGCACAAAATTACGAACTTGCCAATAACATTACCGCAACCACAACCAACTGGAATGGCGGCGCAGGGTTTGTAACCATCGGCGACAACTCGACTGACTTCTCAGGCTCTTTTAATGGCCAAAATAACACGATTAGTAACCTTTATATCAATCGACCAAACGATGAGTCGGTCGGCCTGTTTGGTTGGGCCAGCTCATCCGCCACGATTGAGAATCTTACGCTTACAAATCCAGTGGTAACCGGCTCTGCCTTTGTAGGGTCATTAGTCGGTTACAATGAAGGGTTAATTAACAACATCACCGTCAACAACGGCACCATACTCAGCACCGCAAGTTTTGGCGGTGCAAATGCTGGCGGCATCATTGGTTTTTCAGAAAACATCCCAAGCGACACCTTCACTAATTTATCTATCAACAATTCTTCAGTCACTGCAACCCGCGGCAACGTCGGCGGCATCGTTGGTTATTCTTCGGGCGTCAGTTACTCTAACGTATTTAACACCAACACTTCCGTTCAAGGCGGATATACCATTGGCGGTATTGTCGGGTACTTTGATAGCGGCTCAATTAATACCGGATTCAATACAGGTACGATTGGCGACCTCACCTCAGGTGTGTCGTCAGTCGGCGGCATCGCCGGCGAGTGGGATTCTGACTTTTCAGCATTCAATACTATCCAGAACGTCTACAATACTGGCAATATATTCGGAGATAACACAGTAGCTGGTCTTGTTGGCTTTTTGTTCGGTTCCAACGACAGCTTTAAACCAGAACTTACCCAGTCATACAACACCGGTACGATTACTTACAGAGAATACGTTGCCGCCGGCATTGTTGGTCAGGGTGATCGCGCTAATATCAACCAGGTTTACAATAGCGGCACCATTACTAACGACGGCTCGCAAAATGTGAGCGATAGCGGCGGCATCGCCGGCTCGCTATCATCCAGTATCATTTCAGACAGTTACAACGTTGGCTCACTGTTACTTACGGGTGGAACAACCGGCACTTATCTCGGCGGCATCATCGGCGATGACTACGTCTCCAACCCCAGCAGCGCTAATACGATTAATAACGTCTATAACAGCGGCTTTGTTAGCAGCGGCACCGAAACCGGAGCCATTTCCGGCAGAATCAACACTAGCGGCCCTACTTATATCAATTACACCGGCAATAACTATTGGGACAGTGACACGTCCGGTGTCAGTATCGGCGTAGGCTCGCTCGCCGGTTCTGATCCATCAACTGTCATTAGCAAGACCACCGCAGAATTGATGGACAAAGCAACTTACGACGGCTGGGATATTTCGTCCAACCCAGGCAACACTGCAGGCTTCACCTGGTTTAGCTTTGATGGCGCGACTGACGGGCTAACCAGCGGCAATACACGACCGATGTTGATGATGGAAAACGTCAACAACATCACCAACGCGCATCAATTACAAATGATGGGCGCAAGACTCGATGGCAACTACATACTCGCCAACAACATCAGTTTAACTGCACCGCTCGCAAACACTAGCGATGTCTGGGGCGGGAATTCAGCAGGGTTTTCATCCGTTGGTAATAATGGCAATGCATTCACCGGCACCTTAAACGGACAAAACAATACCATCACGGGCTTATCAATCAATGCATCCAGCTCATACCAAGGCTTATTTGGCTTCGTTGATGGTGCGGCACTGTCAAATCTGACGCTGCAAAATGCAACGATTGTCAGCAATGGCTCGGTGCAATCTGTCGGCTCACTTGCTGGTTATATATCAAACGGCACCAGCGTCTCTAATGTGAACAGCCTTAACGTCAGCGTCACCACCACTGATGGTTCATCTATAGGCGGCCTGATTGGCAGATCTGATGCCAGCACTATCGATGATGTATCTGTCTCTGGTGTGGTCTCAGCATCGGGCGGCTTCGCAGGCGGCGCATACGTAGGCGGCATCGTGGGGCTGGCGCAAGAATCAGACATCTCAAATGCGAGCAACTCTGCTAATGTTTCAGCAACAAACTACTTCTCGTATGCTGCAGGCGGCATCGCTGGCGCCGCGGACAATTACGGCGCTGGCTCCTCCATCTCCTACAGTCACAATTCAGGCACCATTCTTAGTAACAGACTGGTTGGCGGTATTGTCGGTGTTACCAGCGGCGGCCAAGCGTTAGGCGGCAACACGATTAGCTATTCATACAATACCGGTCATATTAATGGCACGAATTCAGGCTACGCCCAAGACAGCATTGGCGGCATTGTCGGCAATCTCAATGGCTTAGTTGAGAAAAGCTATAACACAGGACAAATCAACGGCGGTTCCAACACTGATTTCGTAGGCGGCATTGCCGGTGAAAATTATTTTCCTGGCAGCCAGATCGTTAACGTATTCAACACCGGCGCCGTCTCCGGACACGACAAAGTTGGCGGCATCACTGGTTCATCCTCCTACCCGACCACATCTGTCGACAAAGCCTATAATACTGGCGATGTCACCGGCTTGACTTCTAATGTCGGCGCGTTAGTCGGCTATAATGTCGGCACACTCAGCAATAGCTTCTGGGACGCTGACACATCTGGTGCATCCACCGCTGTTGGCTACAACGAACCAGGCTTTGGCACAGAAACCAATGTCAATAGCGGCAATTTTGCCTCACTCTCGCAACAGGCAACTTACGATCCTGCTGCAGGCTGGGATTTTGGCACAGTCTGGAGCATACACGAAGGAACCTCTTACCCTTATTTACAAAACTTACCTGAACCGCCCGCAGCGGATCTCTCTCTGGATTTTTCAGGTACCGCAATCGCTGGCTACACCGTCAATATATTTAAAAATGGCGCTCTCCTTGCCTTCACCGACGCAGCACTAGATGGCAGTTTCAGCTTTGCCCCACAAACAGGGCTTCTGAGAACTGACGTACTCTTATTCTACTTATCTAACGGCGACATTAAAGCCAACTTACTCGCCCTCGCCGATGGTGACATCAACAACTTAAGCTTCACACAAAATAATATCCTGCTCTACAGTAACATTAACGATACCAATGTCGCCGCATATGGCATGGGTTCGTTTGGTAATGCCAACCTCGCCACCGCTCGCGGCACCGATACGAATTACGATATCTTATACACAGCCAGCGGTAACAACATCACCCTCGGCAACAGCGTCAATTACGGCAGCGCAGCAAGCCCGATAACGTTAACAACACCTAGCGATTTGACTTATCGATTTAATGGCACCTCAGGCAACGCCAGCATCAACACCGTTGCTGGGGGCACCAGCTCACTGATTATCAACGGCAACACTTCCACCAGCACGGACACTCTGGGTGGCCGCCTGCGTAATATAAGCATTGATGTCACCAACTTCACCGTCACCAGCACTGGTACCTGGAACCAATTCACACCAACAACATTACCAACATTTAATGTGACGAATGATTTCCATATTGAAGACGGCGGCTATTTCATGCGTTACTTAAGAGTCACAGAGCCCTCGTTTCAGAATCTGATTACCGATATTTACGGCTTGCAAGGGTTGAATTCCAATTCCACAACTTTAGGCAATTCTTATTACTTTAATACCACAAACATCGATGCCAGCGGCACTCAGAACTGGAATGGCGGCGCCGGCTTCAAACCTATTGGCAGCAGCACCAACCCGTTCACGGGCATGATCAATGATGACACTGACGGCTTACAGCCAACCGCCGTTATTAATGGTTTGTATATCAATGCAGCCAGCAGCAATGTAGGTTTATTTGGCGTAACCGATGGCGCTGACATCAACTCTATCAGTCTCACCAACCTCAACCTGACGAACACTGGCGCTAATGTTGCCGGCGTCGGCGGCCTCATCGGTGTTGCAAGCAACACCATTATCAACTATGCCGCCACTAGCGGCTCTGTTCATGTCGCAGATGGTTCCAACGGTATTGGCGGTTTGATTGGACTCATGCAAAACTCAACTATCACGAACAGCTATAATGCAGCCTCAGTCACGGTGGATGCTGAAACAGCAACAACAGGCGGCCTGGTTGGCTGGATGGGCTGGAATGGCAATGGCTCTGACAGCATTACAACTTCTTATAACGCTGGCAACGTCTCGGTTGGCGGCAATAGCGGTTATATCGGCGGTCTCGTCGGCTATCTTGATTTAGGTACGATTGATAACACGTACAACGTTGGCAATGTCACCGTGAATGGCTTAAACGGCGGCCTCGGCGGCTTGGTCGGAAGTATTAATAATGGCTCTGTCAATCACAGCTACAGTTCAGGCGCAGTTACAGGCCAAAGCGCCGCAGGCGGTTTGGTTGGTGACAACAACATAGGCACCATCAACAACAGCTTCTTTGATAACACCATCAATACAGCTGTTGGTTTGGACAATGGTAATGGTACAGCAACTAGCACCAGTGGTTTAATGGATCTCAGCACATACACAAACGCAGGCTGGATTATGGCCAGCGACCCCAATAACAAAGCGGGCGCAACCTGGTTTATCTTCAACTACCCAAATGACAACTTCACCAGCGGCAACACACGCCCAATGTTGATGATGGAAAACACGCAATACGTGAGCAACGCTCATCAATTACAAATGATGGGCGCATCATTAGACATTAACTATCAACTTACGAATGACATTAACCTTGCCGCACCACTCGCCAACACGAGTGACGTATGGGCAGGCGCCAACAGTGGATTCGTGAAGATTGGCACGGGTGGTGGTGGCGCCAATAACTTCACGGGAACCATCAACGGAAACAACTACACGATTTCCAATTTACAATCAGATAACGGCAACTACAACGCCTTCATCCACGCCATAGGCGCCGGCGGAACAGTAGAAAACCTTGTCTTTTCCAGCCCTGACATCACAGCAACCTGGGGCGGCGTAGTATCCGTACACAACTATGGCACCATCAATAATGTCATCGTCAACGGTGGCAGCCTCGTCAGTACAGCAGATGGGAACGTCGGCGGCATCACTGGCACACTGGAATCAGGCGGCAGCATTAACAATGTTTTCGTGAATAATCTCGCCATCACCGCAAGCGGATATTCCTGGGTAGGCGGTATAGCTGGCTGGGTGAATAACGGCTCGATCACGAATGCAGCCAACAGCAACAGCAGCGTCACCGTGACCGATATCGGTAATAATAACAGCGCCGCTGGGGGTATCGTCGGTGTATTGGAAGGCGGCAGCATTTCCAACTCATATAACTCTGGCACCATTACATATAATGGCAATACGGGTGGCGGCAGTGCGGGTGGTATCGTCGGCCAGATCACAGCGAACACCTCGACCATCTCAAACAGCTATAACATTGGCGCAATTAACACAACTGGCTCAGACACCAACACTGGCGGCATCGTCGGCTTCATAAACGACGCAACATCGACCGTCGACAAAACTTATAACTCCGGCGCAATTACCAGTCAAAATCCATCTGCTACTGGCGGATTGGTCGGCACGAATAATGGCAACATCACCAACAGCTTATGGGATTTTGACACATCCGGCCAAATTGACCCATTCGGCTTTAATAACGGCACAGCAGATTACATCCTCGGCGGCTGCTTTAGCGGCTCATGCGACAACACCGGCAGTGTCAATTCCGGCTATTTAGTCGGCGGCATTGATGCCGCAGTGTTGAGCTCCGTTGATGCCTACACAGTGAATTTGACTGATATCAGCGGCTCTGGATGGAATATCACTGACTACACGCCAGACGGTCTTTCTTATACATGGACAATCTTTTTTGGATCACGCCCCATGTTATCGATGGAACACACTACTAACATCATGAATGCGCATCAATTACAAATGATGGCTGTTAATTTAAACGGTAATTACACGCTCAAAAATGATATTGATGCCAGCGCAACTGCCAGCAATCTCGCAGATGTTTGGGGCGGCGTCGGCTTAGCCTCGATAGGTAACAGTAACATTGGTGCCTTCACGGGAGATTTTGACGGTAAAAATCATACCATTTCAAATTTAAGCACATCCGGAGAGTTCGAAGGTGTCGGTTTATTTGGCGCAATCGGTAACACCACTACCATACAAAACTTAACGTTAAGCAACGCTAACATCTACGGTGAAGGCAACGTGGGTGCGCTCGCTGGCATCAGTAACGGCGGCATTATCAAGAACGTCGTCGTCACCAACAGTACGATTACTTCAAATGACTGGTATACCGGCGGCATCGTCGGTTACATGAATGGCGGCGTCATCACCAATTCAGTAGTCAACGACACCGCTATTAGCGGCATTTCTTACAACGGCGGTATTGTTGGACGCGCTACGTTAGCAACGCTAAGCAATTTATTAGTGAATAACAGCGATATCTCAAGCCCGACTGGCGGCACCGTTGGCGGTATTGCTGGCCTCGCAAGTATCTCGGCGCTCACCAACTTGGTGAATAACAACAGCAACGTGAACGGAACGTATGACGTTGGCGGTATTGTTGGCTACTCATCAGCCACTAACATCACTAACGTCACCAATTCTGGCACGGTGATTGGCAATTATGATAATGGTACCGATACTAATACGGGCGGCATCGTCGGGTATTTATATGAAGGCACAGTACGTAATGCCTATAACACCGGCAGCGTAACCGGTTATGACAATGTTGGTGGCATCGTAGGCTACATGGATTTGGATGGCGACCCGTCAGCAGTGCACAACTCGTACAACTCAGGCGCAGTGAATTTGAACGGCGGAACAAATGCCGGCGCGATTATCGGCATGAGTGAATTCGGCTTCATGACGAACTCCGCAAATTATTGGGATTCAGAAACATCCAACCAATTATTTGCCGTTGGTAACGATGATGGCGGTGGCCCATCCAACGATGGCGCCACGGACTTAACAACCGCTCAATCTCTGCAGCTGGCTTCGTACACCGACTGGACCAACATCACCAATGACCCAACAAACACGGCGGGCATGAACTGGTTTATGTTCGAAGACGCCACACGCCCAATGTTAATGATGGAAAACACTTCGACCATCTGGACAGGGCATCAATTGCAAATGATAGGTGCAAATCTCAGCGGCAACTACACACTGGCAAATAATATTAACTTAACTAACACTGGCAACAATGTAGCAGATGTCTGGGCTACCAATACCATCAATGGCGGTGCAGGTTTTTCACCAATTGGTGAGAGCACCCTAGCATTCCCCACTCGATTCTCCGGCAGTCTGGATGGACAAGGCCACAGCATCAACAATCTCTACATGTTTGCATCTAGCAATAACTACAAGGCAGGTTTATTCGGTGAAAACACAAGCAGTTCAACTATCCAGAATATTAGCTTAGTTAATGTCAATATCATTGCCAATAGTGGTGTCACCGAGGTTGGCGGTCTGATTGCCAACAATAACGGCACCATCAATCGCGCTTACGTAAGCGGCACCTTGCAAAGAACCGGCGATAGCTCAGTCGCAATAGGCGGATTAGTTGGTGTGAACTTTGGAACAATTAGCAACTCCTACAGTGCAGCCAATATCAACGCTGATAGTGACGACAGCTTCGCTGATGCTGGCGGACTTGTCGGCTGGAACGCCACTGGTGGCACCATTAGCTCCTCTTATGCAACCGGT
>CAZWPD010000025.1:1615-16291 GCA_964636145.1 uncultured Coxiellaceae bacterium | reverse complement strand
ACTTGTCGGCTGGAACGCCACTGGTGGCACCATTAGCTCCTCTTATGCAACCGGTAATATTGTTAACACCGGTTTTTATCCTGAATCGAGCGCAGGCGGACTGGTTGGCTGGAACGATGCCACCATTATCAACACATACAGCACTGGCAATGCGAATGGATCAGGCCGTGTTGGTGGTCTGGTTGGATATTCAAGTGGCAGCATCACTAATTCTTACAGCATTGGCATGGCAACTGGTGTTACAGCCGATGTTGGCGGCTTATTAGGGCTCGCCTCTGGCGGCACTGTCACCGACAGCTTCTGGAACACTGAGACCTCTGGTTTATTGACCAGCGCTGGCGGCATGGGCATGACCACCACTGAAATGATGACCGCTGCCAACTTCACCGATTCTGGTAATGGTTTTGTCAATACGCCTTGGGATACAACAAACGTCTGGAATATTATTGATGGCGAATCTTATCCTTATTTGCGCGCATTCTATAGCAGCGCACCTCGCGCCATTCAAGTGCAGTTAACCAATGGGCCAACCAATGCAACAACGCTCAATTTAGCGGTGGACGGTAGAGTAGTAGAAAGCAGAACGAATAGTTTCGGCGCGAATGATGTGTCTTATTTCCTCGTCGGCAATAACCTTGTTTCAGGCGTGAATGACACAATTAGCGACAATAACGGTATGCTGTTTTATTTAACCGGCGGCACGGATTTAGGCAATGCCTTTACCTTGGCACGAAGCGGTAACGGCAGCTCAACGGGAGCCAATTTACTCGGACTCCAGACAAGCTTTGGAAGCGCTATTCAAGTGATTAACGGCAGCAACGAAGCGATGCTCGCAGCCAAAGGATCGTTAAGTGATCCGGGCATTTTATTCAGCGGCTCTGGCAGCGATTTAACAGCTAATGATGCTGAATTCCTTGTCAGTGGCACTTACAACTTGAACGGCAATATCACTAACACGACTCAGGCCGTCAATATCATCAATATCAACCTTGGCGGCGATGCCACCATTACTGGCTCTGGTTATGTGGCCTTGCATAATATCACCTGGGCCGGCAGCGAAACGTTAAATGTGGTGTCTGATGGCCGCATTGATTTATTCGGCGCATTATCAGGCCCAAGCGGCTCTCTCACCCTGTCGTCCACATCTGGGAATAATAATCCTTTCAACTTCGTCAGCGTGAATCTCGCCAACTTCAATTTAATTCAAGGTAACTGGACATCTATAGACGCTACACCAGAAATGTTCCAGGTTAGCAATAATTTCCAACTTAATTCTGGCAATGGCGCTAACAACAACGTCAACTTTATTCGTGCCACCGGCGGTAACGGCACAGCGCTGACACCGTACATCATTGAAGACATTTACGGCTTGCAAGGTATTGGCTCCAATGCCTCAACCTTAGCGGCTGACTGGCAGCTTGGCGATAACATTGCAGCAGGCTCGACCAGCTCATGGAATAGCAATCAGGGCTTTAAGCCTATCGGTGACACCACCACACCTTTCAGCGGCACCTTTGATGGCAACGACAAGACTATTGATGGTCTTACCATCAATCGCAATGCGGACTACCTTGGTTTATTCGGAAACGTTGAAAACCTCGGCACCACAATTAGCGATCTTGGCTTAACAAATCTATCCATCACTGCCGGTAATAATCAAAGCTATATTGCAGGTCTTGCCGGGCGAGTGGCAAACAGTGTCGAAATCACCAATGTCTACACCACCGGCTCCATCACCACTGGTGGTTCAACAGGCGTGCTTCCTACTAACTTCATCGGCGGTTTAATTGGTCTCACTGAAGGCTCAGTTGTGACTATCAATGGCGCGCGCAATGAAGCGAATATCACCGTCACAAACTATTCCAACACCGTCGGCGGTTTAGTGGGCTGGGCCGTCGGCTCTGTAATGAATAGCGCTGCCAATACCGGTACTGTCAGTGTGGGGAGCGGCGATTATATTGGTGGTTTAATTGGCTATAGCCAAGGCTCCAGCGTTTACAATGCATACAATCGCGGCAATGTCACCGTGGGGAGCAACCCTAACGTTAACCCAGACCCTGTCCGCATCGGTGGCTTAATCGGTGAAAGCCTAGGGAGTGTCATCAACACCTACAACAGCGGCATCGTTAACATTGCCAACGGATCAGTTGATGGAGGCGGCCTGATTGGCAATTACGTCAGCGGCACATTAACCAGCAACTACTGGAATAATGAAATACAGAATCCAACCACGCTCAACCCAACAACAACTGGCACCTCTTCAGGCAATGTCGCAAACATTACCGGTAAATCAACCGCAGAAATGCAGGACCAACCCACCTTTGCAGGTTGGGACTTCACTAACGTATGGTCGATTGATCAAGGCAATGATTACCCATTATTACGACCCTATAATCCAACTCCTCTTGGCGGCTACACCTTCGGCGGTTTAGCACCTGACGCTGGCTACACCGTTTATCTTTACAAGAATGGTTCGCTCGTCGGTCAAGCCCTGGCAGGTGTAGGCGGCGCTTACGAATTTGCAAATGTTAATGCAGATTTGAATGACTTCTTACTGCTGTATTTATCCGGCGGCGCCAACACCAAGAGCAACTTGATTGCAACTGCGAATGGTAGCAGCGGATTCAGTAATTTGAATTTCTCTGCGACGAGTGGTGATATCTCCATCTTCGGTGGCAATACATCTTTCTCGACCTCGAATCTCAGCACTGCATTCGGTTCTAATATTGCCAGCAACGATGTCTTATTCACAACAAACGGCGCTGACATCATTCTCGGGAATGCCGCTACTGCCTTGTCAGGATTGAATGTCAGACTAGCAACATCCGCCAATACACTGTTCACCATCGACAGTAATATTACCACTGCACAAGACGCAACAAGCAGCGTGAGCTTCGGCGGCGCAACCAGTATCGCAGCAAACGTCACCACCACCGGCAATCAAACCTACACAGGCGCAGTCACCGTAGATGGCGCCAGCACCATCACCTCCACTAACGGTGGCGCAATCGTATTTAGCAACACCATTGACAGCGGCATCGCCGGCGCACAAGACCTGATGGTGAACAGCCCAACTGGAACCATCACCTTTAATCAGGCCGTCGGTGGCAACGCAGCCATCAACAGCCTCATCATCGACCCAACCCTCATCACCATTAATGCTGACATCACCACCGTCGGCGACCAAAACTATGGTAGCGACGACATCTTGTTAGGTGCCAACGTTAAACTGGAAAGCACCACTGGCGACATCATCAGCTCTGGTTACATTGATGGTGACGTTGGTAACAATTACAACTTGATCATCAGTAACGCCGGCAGCAGCAGCGAATTATCCGGCGAATTAAAGAATTTAGGCAGCTTCACCAAACAAGGCACCGGCTTCCTCGCGCTCTCTGGTGCCAGCACGTATACAACCGCCACAACGGTTGCAGCAGGCACCTTAGGCATCGGCACGAATACCGCAGCGGGTAGCGGCACCGTCACCGTCAACAACGGCGCGACCTTACAATTACTCAGCGGCGGCTTAACCTTCAACAACGACTTAGTCATGCAAAATGGCAGTACGCTCTCTGATGCCAATATTTACGGCACTAATGTCATCACCAGTGACAGCATCACCTTAAATGGCACCGTTAGCATCAATGTCGAAAATGTATTGGCGAATGTCTTCTTCGCTGACGGCAACATTCTCACGCAAGATGGTCTCAGCACCATTCACGGCTCGGGTGTCACCATCAATAAAGGCGGCGCTGGTACTCTCGCCTTAACTGGCAGCAATGATCTAACCAACAACAGCATTGTTAACGTCAATGCTGGTAATTTGATGTTAGGCAGCAATAGTGCACTTGGTAATAGCACGACCACCGCTAACTTTGCGAGTGGTGCATCGCTGGTCTTGTCTGGCACGTCACTCGTCATTCCACAAAGCATGGTCTTTGACTCCGGCAGCAATATTGTCGAAGCCAATAATAATACGGTGAACACATTAAGCGGCGGCCTCACCTTTAACGGCACCACCAATATCTTCATTGGCAGCACACCAATTGATACTAACGGTAATCTCGGCAGCGTCGAAACACCAATCACCATCACCGGTAGCAATGTCAATGACGTATTAGTGCTATCTGGAGTCTTGAGCGGCGGCGGTGCTACCACCTTGAATATCATCGGCCCAACGAGTAACTACAGCACCTTGAGATTAACCAATAGCAATGGATTCGCTGGCAACTTGAATATCGGCACAACCAACCTCAGCACTTATCCAAATGATGTAGCGACAAATGTAAGAGTGAGTGCTGAAAGTGATTACGCACTTGGCAGCGCCGATGTATTAGTGAACGACGGTTCACAGTTAAGCCTAAATGGCTCTTCCGTCTACCTGACAAATAATTTAATCCTCAATGGTACAGGCGTAGATGGTAACGGCGCATTAGTAGATGTCAGCAGCGCAGGCAGCAACACAGTGGTCGGTACCGTTACACTTGGCAGCGCAGGCACAAATATTGGCGTAACGAATGCTGCAACCTCGTTAACACTCAGCGGCATTATTGATGATGGCGCCAGCGCATTTGATTTAGTGAAAGATGGCGCAGGTAACTTAATCTTGTCTGCTGCCAATACCTACGATGGCGCAACCAATATTAATGCCGGTACATTAACATTAACTGGCGCCGGCTTACCAGGCAGCACATTAGGCAACACCAACGTGGGCAGCGGTGCGACCTTACATCTTGATGGCGTCAACATCACCGTTGAATCACTCACCTTAAATGGCAGCACATTGGCTGAATCAAATGTTGCATCATGGTCAGGCGGCATCCTTCTTAACACCGCAGATTCCACTATCTCTGCGAATAATAATTTATCATTAGACGGCAGTATTTCCGGTCTAAACGGCATCATCAAGACCGGCAGCGGCATTGCCGTGTTAGCGAATGCGAATACATTTACCGGTGCCACAGTTGTTGATGGAGGTACGTTAAGCATCAGCCACGCACAAGGCTTAGATAATACCAGCAGCGTATTAGTAAATGATGGCGCAACACTGGAAATCAACAATGTTGCACTCACACCAACCGCTCTCGTGATGACACTGAATGGTGCAGGTGCTGGCGGCAATGGTGCATTAAGTGCTTCAGGTACTGCAGCATTCTCAGGACAAGTACAATTCGGCAGCAGCTCCACCATCAATAGCGGAGCTGGCAGCTTAACGTTAGATGGTAGCGGCGCAACTGGCGGCAGCGGCGCACTCACCAAGATTGGTACCGGTACACTAGCTGTTGGCCCAGGCTCTATCAGCTACGACGGTGTCACCAATATTAACGCGGGTATCTTAAGCTTAACCGGCTCGAACGTCTTACCATCCACCGATGTCACGATATTAGCTAGCGCCACACTCGCCTTAAACAATAATACCGACACGATTGGTGGATTAATCGGCGCTGGTAATGTCACCTTAGGCAGCGGCACATTAATCACGAGTGGCAGCACCAGCAGCACCTTCAGCGGCAATATAAGCGGCACTAACGGCAACTTCACCAAAGGCGGTACCGGCACATTAACATTATCTGGCACCAACACCTTTACAGGTGCAACAACCGTTACCGGCGGCTCGCTAACATTAAGCAGCAACAATGCACTCGGTAATGGCACCTTAAATACTTCCGGTGTAACCGTGAATAACGGCGCCGAATTAAGATTGAATAACGTCAACCTCACACCAACAAATCTGTCATTATCACTCATCGGTACCGGCATTAGTTCTGGCGGTGCACTCGTCGGTGTTGGCACCTCATCATGGAATGGCAACATCACACTCGGTGCCGGTACAACGTCATTTGGTACAACGATTGCCGCAGATTTATTAAATATTAATGGCACCATCACCGGCGCCGGCGCTAATTTAACCTTGGGTGATAGTGCCTTTAATACTGCCTTTGGTCGCTTTGTTCTAGCTGGTGATGTGAATATCGCCACCCTCACCTCGAATTCCAAAACCACACTCGGTAACGTAAGCGGCGTCACGATTACCACTTCTGGCGCACAAAATTATAATTACACGTTAAATCCAACTGGTTTATGGTTAGGCGGCGATGCCACCTTAGTAGCCGGTGGAGATGTAACAATTACCTCGACCATCGACAATATCGTCACCACCGTCTCACCAAGCATGACGTATCTTGCACCTCACTCCTTAACAATCAACGCCGGCAGCAACAACATTACTTTAAGCGGAAAAGTTGGTAATGCAGCGAATGGTGAAATTAGTGGATTAACCTTGAATTCAACAGGCTTAACCACGATAGGTGACACCGTCAAATCGGCAACAGTTACCACCAACGCAGGCGGCACCACTACGATTAACGGCGGCAGTGTTATTAGCTCGGGCACACAAAATTACGGTGACAATGTCACCTTAGGTGCTAACACCACCTTCACAGCAGGTGATGATTTCATTGCAGCCGGCATTAACGGTTCCGGCAGTAATTACACCTTAACCGTTAGCAATGTTGACACCAGCGGTAGCAGTGTTATTTCAGGTCTCATGCAAAACCTCGGCGCCTTCACCAAGAATGGCGCAGGTAAATTAGCCATTAGCGGCACCGCCAACACCTACACAGGTAAAACGACAATTAACGACGGTACGTTAAGCGTCGCCAAATTAGCAGACGTTAGCTCCACCAGCTCTTTAGGTGCACCAACCACCGTTGGTAATGGCACCATCGACCTCGGTGCAACCGGCGTCTTGCAATATACCGGCACCACTGACAGCAGTGATCGCGTCATCAATTTATTAGGCAGCGGCGGCACCATCGATGCCTCTAACGCCTCGGGCACGCTGACATTAAGCGGCGGCGTCACCGGCAACACCTTCGGCTTAGTATTAACCGGTACTGGTAATGCTATTCAAAACGGCGTGATTGGCACCACAACGGGAACACTCTCCAAGACTGGCACCGGCACATGGGAACTTGGCGCAGCGAATACTTACAGCGGCGCAACCAGCATCAGCGGCGGCACCCTGAGAATCACTAATGCCAACGCATTAGGCAGTGGTTTGTCGGCAACGACAATTGGCAGTGGCGCAACATTAGAAACTAACGGTAGCTTCATCTCGACCGACCTTGTACCTGATCCAATCGCCAATGCCATCACCATGAATAGTGGCAGAATCCTCATTAATGGCACAACCGCAGAATTCACCGGCCTCATCAATCTTAATAGCGGTACCATTAGTGGCAACAATCCAAACACGGTAGAGGTTACCAACTCCGGCTCATTCTCTAATATTGTTTCCGGCGCGGGCGATCTGGTAAAAGCTGGCGGCGGACAACTCAATATGACGGCCACGAATACTTTCAGCGGTAATGTGAGTGTTGATGCTGGTTCATTACACACCAACAATAGCTCAGGTTTGGGCACGACTGCCGGCACCACCACCGTGAAGAACGGAGCAGCACTCGTATTCAATGCTGGCGCCGCACTGGCATTCGATGAATCATTAATTATGAATGACGGCTCTTTACTATACGCCATCGGCACTGCCCCAATCAGCATTACTTCGACTGGCAGCATCAATCTGACCGGTGGAACAGCAAACTTTATTGTCGATACTAATTCCCCATTCACGGTTGACGGCATCATCAGCGGTCCTGGCGGATTAAGCAAAATTACTTATGGTGGCACCATGACTTTAACCGGTGCTAACACCTATCAGGGTTTAACAACAGTTAGCGCCGGCACCTTAGTTGCTGCTAATGACTCAGCACTCGGCACCACAGCAGCCGGCACAACCGTTGATTCAGGCGCCACACTAACCTTAAGCGGCAACAGAAATATCGCTGAAGCCTTAACCTTAAATGGCACAGGCGTTGGCGGCATCGGTGCATTAACCAGCAGCAGCAATAGCACTGTCTCAGGCAACATCACTCTCGGCAGCGACGCAACGATTAGCAACACTAATGACTTGATCTTGAGCGGCGTGATTGGCCAAACAGGAACAGCTGATTTAACCAAGATTGGTGCTGGCACATTATTCTTAACAGCTGATGATAATACTTATACTGACACGACTATCTCAGCTGGTATCTTGCAAATTGGTAACAACACGACAACCGGTGAACTTGGTACAGGTGCTGTCGTTAATAACGCGGCTTTAGTCTTTAATCGTAACGGTCTCGCACCCTCATACGATGTCACCAATGCCATTAGCGGCACCGGCAGCGTGACACAATCTGGCGCCAGCAACATCACTTTATCCGGAACCAACAGCTATCAAGGTAATACAGTGATTAACAGCAGCACCATCACTGTTGGCGCAAGTGCCAATCTCGGTGCCGCAACTAACGACCTCATTATTAACAACACTGGCGGACTCGTCAGCACAGCAAGCTTCAGCAATGCACGCGATGTGCAGTTAACCGGCTCAACCTACATTACCACCAACAGCGGCACACTGACCTTCAATGGCACCAGCATCGTTTCCGGCACCGGCACATTAACCAAGCTCGGCGCTGGCACCTTAAGTTTCGGCGGCTCAAATGCCAACACTTTCTCAGGCGGCACCGGTATTGATGCCGGCACTTTGGAGATTACCAAGGCAACAGGATTAGGAACGGGTAACGTGGGTATTGGCTTAGGCGCAACACTGGCTGCCAATCTGACCGACACCGTTGCCAATAACATTTCATTTAATTTCAGTACTTCACAGTTATCAGTTGATAGTGGCAACACAGCAACATTTAGCGGCATCATTAGTGGCGCTGGTGCGGTGAATAAAGAGGGCCTTGGCACCGCAGCGTTTGACAATGCTAACACTTACACAGGTCTCACCAATATCAATGCCGGTACCTTAACAGCTGCTGACGATTCAGCTCTTGGTACAACTGCAGCGGGTACAGTGGTTGCAAACGGTGCCACCTTGAATATCGCAAGCGGCATCACCATCAGCAGCGGAGAAACTCTCACATTAACTGGCGCAGGTGTCGGCAACAACGGTGCATTAACTGGTACAGGTAATGGCACTTCTACTTATAATGGCGCGATCACGCTGGCAGGCAATTCCCCTATCACAAATACCGTCATTATCGCAGCTAACGCGGGCAATACATTAGTCCTCGGTAGTACCATTGACGGCGGTTATAACTTACTACTGGGTGGTGCCGGCGCCGACATCACACTGGGCGGCGCTGTCGGCGGCGGAACGGCTCTGGCTTATTACGAATCCAACCTGCATACCACTATCAATGGCGGCAGCATTACGACAACAGGCGACCAATACCTGGGCGGCGTTAATCATACCTTGGGTGCAAACACCACCTTAACCTCCACCGGCGGCCAAACGATTAACCTTCCTGGCGGCATAAGCGGCGCCTACAGCCTCAATATTAATACATCAGGCTTCACTAATCTTGGCGGCGCAGTGAACGTTGGCAGCTTGACAACTGATGCTGGCGGCACCACTGTTATTAACACTACCGGTATCAATACCTCTGGCGCGCAGACTTACAATGACAATGTTCAAATTGGCGAAAGCAACAATGCCAACTTAAATAGCAGCACTGGTAACGGTAATATTACGTTTGCAGGCTCAGTCGGCGGAACCAATGGCGGCAGCGCAGAATCACTCACAATTAATGCTGGAACCGGCAGCGTAAGCTTTAACACTCTCTACGGCGATGCACCAAATTTCAGTACTGATACCACCGGTTTAACCAACGTGACACTGACCAATGCTGGTGCCACCACCTTTAACGGTCAAGTCAATATTTCTGGTGCACTCACACAAACTAATGCTGCAACCGGGGCCACCACCTTTGCTGGCAACGTTAACTTCGGTTCCGCAACACTACGCGGTACATCATTCAGCGTACAAAACGGCATGAATGCCGAAAGCGGCAACATTAGTGTAACGAATAGCGGCACCTTCACCTTGAGTTCTGCTGCACCAATCAACGCTGATCTCGGCAGCATCTCAATTTCTGGTAATGCATCGCTCGGCAGCAACATCACATCAACCGGATCACAAACATACGGTGGCACCACCACGGTTACCAACAATATCAGCTTAAATTCTTCTAGTGGCAGCCTGACAATCGGCGCAGTCAACAGCAATTCAGCTGGCACGAATAATCTAAGCTTGAATGCTGGATTTGGCACACTAAACCTAACCGGCACAATTGGCGCAACCAGCCTCAACGCATTAACATTATCCAGCAGCAACGGCTTCGATGTTGATCAGGACGTAACGGCTAACAGCGTTTCATTAATACCAGGCGGCAATATTTCCCAGAGTGCGGGCACATTAATTACTGGCTTATTAACAGTCAACAATACCTCAGGCGACACTAACTTAACGCGCTCCAGCAACCAAATTTCTAGTCTTGGTAATATCAATGCCACCGGCGCAAGCTTTAATCTCGGTAACTCTGTTGACTTGACCCAAGCCAACAGCACCAACATTACTGCTACTAACTTCAGCATCAACTCGACTGGCTCAGTAGCATTAGGTCAAGGCACAGCACAACAAAACAAGATTGGCACACTCGCAGCAAGTATCAGCGGCACAGGTAAATCATTTGCATACACAAACAACCCAGCTTCAGCTGCAGCATTGTCGATTAACACCGTCAACAGCATCAATGGCATTACCACCACCGATGGCAATGTCACCGTCATCAATAATGGCGCCGCCATCAGCCTCGACCAAGGCATTTCTTCCGGCAATGGCATCACCTTGAACGCCGTCGGCATTTCACAAGAAGTTGGTGCTAACCTCGTTCAAACTGGCGCAGCGGGCAATGTCAGCATTAACGCTAACAATGGCAACATCAGTCTGGGTAATGGCTACGTCAATGCGGGTAACATCGGCAACAGCTTAATTGGCACCGTGACATTAGCCAACACTGGCGCAACCAGAACCACCACCTTGGCTAACACCAGCAACACGCTCACCATCGGCGCTTCTCATCTTGGCGGCGGCGCAACCAGCATCAGCAACCGCGGCGCACTAACCACCACCGGATTAATACAAACTGACGGTGGCAATATCACCATGTCAACCACCTCACCAGACAGCCTCGAACGCACCTTAACCATTGGCTCAGCAGGCATCGTGACCGGTTCTGGTGGAGCGGCTGCAGGTGGCAGCATTACCTTGAACGCCGCTAATAACAGCACGGGTGATGCCATCTCATTACTCGTGAATGGCGTATTGAATACTTCACCAGATAATCTAAATCCAACCGGCGATATCAACATCTACGGCGGCACCTACTTAAATGCCGTACCAGTGGTTGGCGCTGGTGATATTACGCTAAACGGTAATGGATCTGATATTTTCGTAGGCGGCTTAACACTCACCAACTCAACGAACTTCCTTGCAAATCGCTACCTCGTCATCTCTGGCGCATTAACCAGTAGCAGCGGCAGCAATATTGGCTTGCTGGCTGATGATAATCATGATGGTACAGGCGGCGTTCTCATACTCAATGACGGCGTGACTTATTTCGGCTCTGTAAATAGCGGTGGCAACCTGACCATCCAGGGTTCCAGCCTCGCAGGCCTTGACAGCATCACTGGACCATTTGGTTCAATTAGCTCCTCACTATTTGATGCAAACGCTGGCATCCAAACTTCTGCTGCTGCCACATTGAATGCAGCAGGCACCATGACTTTAGCGGGTGATACCACACCTGTTAGCGGCAACGGTAACATTAAGATTGGTGGTGCTATTGGTAACACAACAGCACCAACTTCTCTCACTGTTAACACGGTTGGTGCCGGCGTTATTCAATTAGGAAACAACATTACAACCAGCAACGGCGCCATCACCTTCGCAGATGCCGTTGCATTAACGAATGATATCACTGTCAGTGCAGGTAGTGCCGCACTTAACTTTAATGGCGCACTAACCGGCAGCAACACCTTAACCTTAGGTCAAACAACTGGCACAGTAACTGTAGACGGCAACATTCAAATTAATGGACTGGTCACGACCGCCAATAACTATCAAGTAATTTTAAATGGCGGTACGGATGGTTCTGTTAACAACACCTTTGCAAATCCGGTTAACTTCTTAAATACGGGCCGTGTCACCTTAGGTGATGGCGTGGGCAGCAATGGCGGCGATGCATTTGTCTTCAATGGTAATTTGACCCATACGGCTGGACCAACCTCAATTAACTCTTCGATCACCACCAGTGCGGATAATGTGACCTTCGGTGCAACGACCGTGAATGGCACATCCAGCATTGTAACAGCTGGTGGTGCGATCTCATTAGGTGCTGTTAATAGCTCAACCGGCACCAATCAAAGTTTAAGTATTAATTCCGGCAGCGGTGCGATCACACTCGGCGGCATTATCGGTGGCACCGATCGTTTAAGCAGCTTCAGCGCCACCAACACCGGCGCAACTAATGATATAACCACCACGAATAACATTCAAACCACTGGCAATATTTCCTTAACGGCTGGCCGCAATCTCACCTTGAGTAATGCCGGACTAAATAGCACCAGCGGCAACATCGCCCTCACCGCTTCTACCGGCGCTATTGAACAAATTGGTGTAAGCAGCGCGATTACGGGTGGCTTACTCACGACCAATTCCAAGACTGGTACCAACTTAGGCGTAGGTAATTTTGTTACCAGCTTTAATGCCACCAATAACACCACCAGCGGCGACATTTACTTCTACAATGGCAATGCGCTCAATATTACCGGCATCTCACAAACCGTCGGTAATTTAGTTATTACTAATGTCGACGACATTAATCAATCAGGCGCCATCAATGTCTCTGGTACCTCTAATTTTATAATCGCTGATAGTGAAGGTAATATTAATCTCGGTAGTAATAATGCATTGACTGGTGCTGTTACCTTCGGTACGGCAGGCGCCGGTAATGTCACTATCAATAACGACATTACCCCACTCATTATCGGTGAATCGGCATTGGGTCAAGGCACCTTAAGCTTAACGGGTACAGGTATTTCACAAACTGGCACCATCACGCAAGGAGTTGGCGGCGGCAATGTTACCTTGGATGGTAACGGTGGCAACATCAACCTGGCAACATCAAGTAATACATTACGTGGTGATATCACCTTCACTGACGTAAACAATGCTTCGCTGTTAAATGGTGTGGCAACCTCTCTCGCCGCTTCTACCATCGGTGGAACCTTAACAATTAACTCAACTGGTGCACTATCTCAAACCGGTGCGTTGAATGTAACTGGCAATGCCAGCTTCACCAGTGCAAATGCAATCAACTTAAGCACGAATGGCAGCAGCAACGTCTTCGGCGGTAACGTGTCATTATTTAATAGCGGCGCCAGCGACGTATCATTGATTGACTCAACCGCTTTAAGTCTCGGCACAGTTGCAGTTGGTATCGGCAGTCTTTCATTAACTTCTGGCGGCGACATCACGCAAACTGGTTCATTAACACAAACAGGTACAGGCAGCGGCATCACATTAACCTCTACTGCAACTGATGCAAATATCACGCTATCGAATGCATCAAACAATATGTACGACGCCATCACCTTCGGCGGCAATGCAACTGCACTAGCAAATAATTACAACGATGTTTCATTGCGCAACATTAATAGCAATGCAGCATTGCCAACCAATCTTGCCAGCTTGACCGGATTGAATAATCTAACCTTGTATTATGATAATGCCGCCATTGCCTTCCCAGCACTATCAGTCGGCGGCAATCTCATTGCAACCGCAGGTGCCGGCTCAATTACCCAAACAGGTGGATTAACCGTTGCAGGAACATCAGATTTCAACTCACTGAATGGCGTGATCCTTGGTAGCAACAATAGCTTTACCGGTGCTGTTTCCGCTAATGCTGGTGCATCTGTCAGCATCATCAATACCATATCGTTATTATTAGGGAATATCACCGGCAGCACATTAGACGTTCAAGTCACCGGAAATATAACGCAGTCTGGGGCCACCATCATCAACACACCAACATTGGAAATCGGCGCAACTGGTAACGTTATTCTTACCAACAATAACAATGTCAGCACACTGGGGGCAAGTCTAACCGGATTAGGCAGTAACTTTAGCTTTACGGAAGGAGCTGGCGGCGTACTCACTATTGGTGACTCAGGACAAATACAGGGCATCTCCACCAACGATGGTAGCATCAACATCAACACAGCGAATGGCATTGCATCTACACATGCAATTTCATCTGGCTCTGGGAGCATCTCACTCAACTCAGGCACCACCACTGCATTAGGAGCGAATGTGACATCAAGTGGTAATGTCAGCTTAACAGCCGCCGGCGCAATTTCACAAAGTGCCGGCGCTTTAACCACCAACTTATTAAGCATCATTAACACTACCGACAGCAGTAGTTTAAGCAGCACAGCTAACGCTATTGCCAACCTTGGCAATATTACGACGACTGGTCAGAGTGTCACCTTAGGTAACAGTGTCGATTTATCACAAGCAAACAGCACGACGATTGATGCCGCCAACTTAGCAATTAACTCATCAGGCGCTGTGTCGTTAGGCCAAGGCACAGGACAAAATAACGCAGTTGGCACAATTACTGGCTCACTATCAGGCAACGGCAAAGCCTTTATTTATACCAATAATGCAGCGGTACCTGCTCCGTTAACAGTTGGCGCATTATCAACAACCAATGGCAACATTAA
>CAZWPD010000025.1:0-1515 GCA_964636145.1 uncultured Coxiellaceae bacterium | reverse complement strand
CGGTACCTGCTCCGTTAACAGTTGGCGCATTATCAACAACCAATGGCAACATTAACATTACCAACACTGCAGCAAATATTACAGTAAATGGCGGCGACGTAAACGCCGGCAGTGGCAGCGCAGCCTTCACAGCAACCGGTGTTGATAAGTCATTTAACATCGACGCTGGCAGCGAAATCGCAGCAACCGGTGGTATTACTTACACTGCAGACAACATGGATCTTGCTGGTAACACGACAGCAGGTGCTGGCAATGTTACCTTGTTAACCAACACAAATTCAGCTGCCATTCAAGTTGGCGTGGGCGCAACCGATGCCGCCGGTGTACTGGGCCTTAGCAATAGTGAATTAAGTAATATCACCAGCACTGGTCTTGTCACCATCGGCTCAGCAACAAATACAGGCGGCATTGATGTGGTTGGCACACTAGATGTTGCAAACAGATTCGCACTGACCTCTGGCGGCGCAATAGCAGTTAATGCAGCGATTGGCGGCACCACAGCACTCACCAGCTTGGCTGTTGACTCAGGCGCAGCTGGCATAGCACTGAACGGCGGCAGCATTACGACAACAGGTGCACAATCCTACGCTGATGCTGTGACGCTTGGCGCAGCGACCACATTAGCTGGCACCAACATTAGCTTCGACGGCAGCGTTGACAGCAACGGCAGCGCACGCGCCCTCACCCTCACTAACTCCGGCACAGCATTATTCGGTGGCGCAGTTGGTAACACCTTGCGTCTTGCCAGCTTATCCGTCAGCGGCGCTTCCAGCTTGAATGGCGGCTCCATTAAGACCACCGGCGCACAAACCTACTCAGGTGCTGCAACACTCGGTGTAGCTACCACTCTCGACTCTTCTACGAACGGCAATATTAATTTAGCCAGCACCGTCGGCGGCGCCTTCTCCTTAGACGTTCTCACCGCCGGCACCACGACATTTGGTGGCGCAGTAAATGTAGCCAGCGTTAGCACTGATGTCGGTGGCAGCACTGCCATCAACGGCGGCAACATCACTACCACCGGCACACAAAATTATGGAGACGCCATTACACTCGGTGCCAACGCCACACTCGCCACCACCAATAGCGCCATTACCTTTGGCAATACTATTGACGGCACGCAATCACTCAGCATCAACGCGGGCCTTGGTGCAGTAACCTTTAATGGCTTAATTGGTAACACCAACACATTAACCAGCCTCACCAAAACAGGAACCGGCACCGTGACCTTTAACGCCGCTGGCACTGTTCTCAACCCAACCGTGATCACAAGCGGCAACCAATCTTATAGTGGCAATGCAATTTTAGAAAACACCGGTTACTTCACTTCAACGACAGGCGATCTCACCTTCAATGACAAGTTGAACTCAGCTGTCGGAGAAAACAATGACTTTTATACCAGCGTTAATAGCTTAACGCTAAATACCGTTGGTGATATCGATGCATTGGGCTACATGGAACTCAATGTTGCAACAAATAATATCTTGAATGGCACCATTAACGCTGGCAGCTTGG
>CAZWPD010000024.1:28855-30572 GCA_964636145.1 uncultured Coxiellaceae bacterium | reverse complement strand
AAGAAATGATTCAAGCACTGTCAAATCACAAACAAGTTGCGAATCTGGAAGGGTAGGATTGACCAGCTATAGCTATCAGGTTTAGCGAGCATAAATTATTGTCCGCTAGCGAATGACTGGATGATTTGTGAAATATTGCAAATAACCCGGATGAACAAAAATCAACTTCATCCGGGCATTCATCATATTCGAAAATCATTCCTCTCTTCATCTACTTTGCCAACAACTGTATAACCCTGCACGGCAAACATCGTCGCCGGAATTTGCGTCGTTGGTAACTGCAAACTCGGGCGAATTTCAGCAGCAAGTCTGGCGTAATACTTCGGCCGCTCTGATCTCTCTGAAGGAAAAAATTCATCGATTTTTTCTACCAACACCAAATCAGCAAACGTCGCTTCTCTGAAAAATTCTGTTCCTAGCCCACGAATCGCCATCGATGCATCCAGCAAAGCAAACTCCAGATCATCAGCAACGACAGCGTCACGTTTTGCTTTTTCAGCTTGCAAGCGCAGCAATGCACTTTTCAAAATGGCAACGTCTTCTTCGCGCGGTTTCGCCTGCAGATAGTCTTTAAACTCTTCCAAAACATGCTTCACCATTCGATCGTTAATTTCTGCTGGCGATAACTCATAGCCGTAAAGCTGCTCCATTAAATGGTAATGCCTGGCATACTCTTCTCTGGAAATTCGCGGAAAAACATCATCCTTTTGATCACATGTTTCCATTTCAGTGTTGATAACTTCTTCAGCCCTTACCAGCATGCCTCTCCCCCCCTCGAAAAATTGATGACCTTTTCCTGCGAATAAGCTATCTATCCGCGAAGAAATGTAACCTTTCCGCAGTGCGGGGTCAATTTGTGTGAGTGAGATTAAATTTTCGTGTAAGGTTTTTTCACGGGCTTAAATCCCTCGGGCACTTTCTCCACCAATTTTTCCGCCGGGCTCTTCCATATCAACGAAACATCCTTCGCCTTACCTTTCAATATGTACAAAATACTTTTCACTACTTTTTCTACCGTGTTTTTGAATTTATCTGTAGCTGAATCATGACCTGCTTCTATCCTTTCTATATTTTCATTATATATCTGTTGGAAATTTTCCAGCTTTTTTTCTGGAACGCCATCTTTCCTCAATGCGCCAATCAACAATTCCACGGCGCCAATCTGATGATTAATTTCCTCAATTTTGCTGCTCTGCGGATTAACCTCGTGATATAAACCATTCTTTCTTGCTGTAGCTCGTACTTTTCGCACTTCTTTTTCATTCAACTTTTCCAAGTGCCTTTTGTATTCCTCACAGCCAGCCAATAACTCCCCACATTTTGTCAGTAGTGGATCTCTCTGCTGCTCACGACAGTCAGGCAGCGTACCATTCAATATTAGCTGCACGGTTGCACAATAACCTACATCATCACTAGACACGCGAGCCTGCCAATTCCAGTTTCTCTCCTCTAAATCAGCATAAATTTCTTCACTCTGTAAGTCGACACCAACAAGTTGCCTTATCAACAACAGACGTAATTCTTCAGCAACCTCATCTCCCCCATATATCTCTTCACCACTTGCCTCTGCCTTTGCGCGCGCACGCTTATCCGCCTCGCGATAAAGTTTTATTGCCTCTTTATCAGTATTTTTATGACCTTGAATCAGGCATTGAATGAAATTTGGCATGACACTCCCCTATCTTTTTTATCATTATGATAGAAGTATAGTTGAGAG
>CAZWPD010000024.1:0-28755 GCA_964636145.1 uncultured Coxiellaceae bacterium | reverse complement strand
AGGCCGTCACATTTGTCGCGCGTCAGACGTCGCAAGCCTTCGCCTTCGGCACCAAGCACCACACCAACCGAGCCGCGAAAATCAGTTTTATAAATGGTGTTATCAGCCTCACCCGCTGCACCGTATAACCAGATGCCCTGCTCTTTCAACACATCCATGGTACGCGCGAGATTAGTCACTTGAATAAATGGAATAGTTTCTGCGGCACCGCAAGCAACCTTGCTCACAACCGGCGTGATACCAGTTGCTTTATCTTTCGGGGCGATAATCGCATGCACACCGGCAGCATCAGCCGAGCGGAAACACGCGCCTAAATTATGCGGATCTTGCACACCATCGAGAATCAACAAAAATGCCGGCTCATTCAATTCATCGAGCATGGCGGTTAAATCTTCTTCGGTATAAGTACGCGCTTTCTGGCAAAAGGCAGCGATGCCTTGATGATTACCGTTATCAGTTAATTTATCTAACTCAGGACGCGAGGCTTCGCTAATATCAATGCCAGTTCTTCTCGCGAGCTTGACGAGCGCATCAAGTTTTTTATCGCCGCGTTCAACCGCGGCGAGTAAACGAATGATGCGTTCCGGATGCTTTTCAATTAATGCAGTCACGGCGTGAATGCCGAAAATATATTGCTTGTTCGAACTCATTTTAATTATCTTCTCGATCTTTTCTTCTTTTTGCCTTTCGGTCCGCGCGATGGCGCTTCACCACGATTTTTATTTTTCTTTGGCTTGCTGTCACTGCGCTCTTCATCTTTCGGTGCGCGCCTGGTTTTACGAACACCAGCTGGCGTACCCGCCAATACAAAATCAATTTCACATTGATCGAGATCAACACGGGCAACTTGAATTTTCACATCGTCGCCAATGCGGAAGCTTCTGCCAGTACGTTCGCCGAATAATACATGCTTGATCGGGTCAAATTGATAATAGTCATCAGGCAGCGTACTGATATGCACCAACCCTTCGACGTAAAATTCTTTCAACTCGACAAAAATACCGAAACTGGTCACACCAGCCACACGGCCTTCAAATTCCTGACCAACTTTATCCATCATGAATTCGCATTTCAGCCAATCGGTGACTTCACTGGTCGCATCATCAGCACGACGCTCGGTCATCGAGCAATGCTCGCCGGCTTGCGTAAAGTAACCATCGTTAATTTGCGGATGGCGATGGTTTAAAATATGTTTGATAGAACGATGCACCAGCAAATCCGGATAACGACGAATCGGCGAAGTAAAATGCGCGTAAGCGTCGTAAGACAATCCGAAGTGGCCTTTATTGTCGGGAGAATATATTGCCTGACTCATGGAGCGCAGCAACATCATTTGAATCATATTGCCATCTGGGCGCTCGCGCACGACACGCAAGATATGCGCGTAATCAGCCGGTACTGGATCGCGATGCACAGGCATCTTCAACCCAATTTCCTGCAAGAAACGGCGTAAATCTTCAAGTTTTTCCTGACGCGGGCCTTCATGGACGCGATACAATCCCGGCTGCTCGTGCTTCTGCAAGAACTGCGCCGCAGAAATATTCGCCGCCAACATACATTCCTCAATCACTTTATGTGAGTTGAAACGTTCGTATGGAACAATTTTTTCAATCTTGCGATCTTTACCGTAAACAATTTTTGTTTCCGGCATATCAAAGTCGATGGCACCGCGACTATCACGCGCCTTGTGCAACACCGCAAATAACTCATATAAATTTTCAAGATAAGGCACCACATCCGCAAACTGATCGCGCATGCGCTGGTCTTTCTTTTCCATCATTTTATGTACTTGTGTATACGTTAAGCGACGATGCGATTTAATCACCGCTTCATGAAATTCAAAATCCATAATCCGGCCGCTTTCGTGAATCGTCATTTCACACACCATAACCAAGCGATCAACGTTAGGATTTAAGGAACATAAATTATTGGATAATGCTTCCGGTAACATTGGAATCACACGTGCCGGGAAATATACGGAGTTGCCGCGGCTATACGCTTCTTTATCAAGGAGACTGCCGGGGCGCACGTAATGACTGACGTCGGCAATGGCCACATACAACTTCCAGCCGCCTTGATCGCGCGGCACACAATAGACAGCATCATCAAAATCGCGAGCATCTTCACCGTCAATGGTGACGAATGGCAACTTACGCAAATCAACGCGGCCTTCCACTGCATCTTCTGGCACAAATGCCGGGAACTTTGCCGCTTCTTGCAATACACCATCCGGGAAGATAAATGGTAAATCGTGGTTGCGAATTGCCACATTGATTTCCATGCCTGGCGCCATATGGTCACCCAGCACTTCAACAATTTCGCCAATTGGACGAGAGAATTTATCTGGCTGCATGGTAATCGCGGCCACCACCAACTGACCGTTTTCCGCACCTTTGAATGCATCGGGTGGAATCAGGATTTCCTGATTGATACGCTGATTCGCAGACTCAACATAACCCGCACCAGATTCGATATGAAAACGACCGACGATCTGCTGGGTATTATGCTCAAGTACTTCAATAATAATAGCTTCACGCCGGCCGCGGGAATCAATATTCGACACGCGTGTTAACACACGGTCGCCATGAAACACGCTGCGCATCTGGCGCGGGCTTAAAAATAAATCTTCGCCGCCTTCATCAGGCACGACAAAGCCAAAGCCATCTTTATGGCCAATAACACGTCCAGCAATGACTTCCATCTTATCCAGAGGACCATACGCACCCTTGCGGTTGCGCAATAATTGGCCGTCACGCGCCATAGCGATCAAACGCCGACGCAGTGCCTCACTTTCCTCTTCCGACTTCATACCCAAATCATCATGGATTTGCTCGTAAGTGGCTGGCTGGCCCTTTTCTGCTAAGTATTCGAGGATATATTCACGACTGGGGATAGGGTTTTCGTATTTCTCTGCTTCCCTATCTGCAAACGGATCTTTCTTTTTTTTGTATTTAACCATCTATTAACCTATTTAAACCGCCATCCTGGACGGAACATCTTGTTTGAAATTCACGCAATCCTTGCAGGCAGGATAATCTGTAAGCGCACTCTTTGCAATGCTTATGCATTCTGAGGCCATTATTTGGCCATACGCCTTCCGGTCGGTCATCGCAAGTTACCCCGCTTAGGCAAAAAATATGCGATAATTAAACTATAACAAGGAGAGTCACCATGAAGGATTCCCGCTTTCTCACCATCGCCGCCCTCATTTCAGTGAGCATCAGCCTGGCCGCCTGCGCCCCGTATCGACCCGCCAGTGGCAAAGCCGCCTATTGCAACCAGCTCAACAGCCAAATGATCTTTGGCGGCAGCACCAGTGACACCCGCCTCGCAAACATTCAGGAAGCCGAAATGCCAATGGTTGCCCACTCCTATGAAAAGCGCGACTGCGAATAAAGACTAAACCGCAACGATGCCTTTAATATGCGGATGCGCTTCATAATTCAATATCTCGATATCATCAAACTCGTAATCAAAAATCGACGGTGGACGTCGTTTGAATTGCAATTGCGGCAACGGAAACGGCTCGCGCGATAACTGCAAATTAACCTGCTCAAGATGATTCGAATAGATATGACAATCACCACCCGTCCAGACAAACTCACCCGGCTCGAGATCACACTGCTGCGCCATCATGTGGGTTAGCAATGCATATGAAGCAATATTAAACGGCACACCCAGAAATGAATCCGCTGAACGCTGATAAAGCTGGCAAGACAAGCGGCCATTCGCAACATAGAACTGAAACATTAAATGGCACGGCGGCAACGCCATCTTGTTTAACTCACCAACATTCCACGCATTCACCAGCAAGCGGCGCGAATCTGGATTGGTTTTAATTTGCTGCACCACTTCAGAAATTTGATCGATGACTCTACCATCTTTGGTTTCCCAAGCACGCCACTGCTTGCCATAAACTGGACCAAGATCACCATTCGCATCTGCCCACTCATCCCAAATTCTCACGCCATTCTCTTTGAGATATTTAATGTTGGTATCGCCCTTCAAGAACCAAAATAATTCATGAAAAATACTTTTGGTGTGCAGCTTCTTGGTGGTCACCAGTGGAAAACCTTCCTGTAAATTAAATCGCATTTGATAACCAAACACGCTCTGCGTGCCTGTGCCCGTGCGATCAACTTTTTTCACGCCGTTCGCTAAAATATGTCTTAAATAATCTTGATATTGTTTCATGCCTGCTGACCTTTCTTTTTATAAGCCGATAACAGTAATAATAGTCCTACCAATATTAATGGCAGCGATAACAACTGCCCCTTCGTCAACCATCCAAAGGCGATATAACCAATTTGCACATCTGGCACGCGGAAAAATTCGACGATGAAACGGAACACGCCGTAACACACCGCGAACAAGCCAGAAACCGCACCCAGCGGCCGGGGCTTGCGTGAAAACAACCATAAAATAATAAACATCGCCACGCCTTCCAGCGCGAACTCATATAATTGCGATGGATGACGCGGTGAACCGTCAG
Organism: uncultured Coxiellaceae bacterium; assembly: GCA_964636145.1. GTDB lineage: Bacteria > Pseudomonadota > Gammaproteobacteria > DSM-16500 > DSM-16500 > Aquicella. Next base: position 24,263 of record CAZWPD010000024.1, on the reverse strand, counting down.
CAGTTGGGAATACCATTCCCCACGGCATGTCGGTGACCTTGCCCCATAATTCACCATTAATAAAATTACCAATTCGTCCTGCGCCGAGACCAATCGGCACGGCTGGTGCAATTAAATCTGTAAGTGCAAGAAAGGGTTTATGCATTTTGATTTTGCATAACACCATGCCAACCAACACCCCCAGCAAGCCGCCGTGAAAAGACATGCCGCCTTTCCAGGTTTGTACAATCAATGCAGGATTGGCTGCGAATTTTTCCCAATCATAAAACAACACGTAACCTAATCTACCGCCGATAATGGCGCCCATCGCCGCATAAAATACGATGTCGGATAATTGATCTTGCGTGAACCCACGCGGCGAAGACCGCAGACGCAGCGACAACACTGCCCAGCCGCCGATAAAGCCAACAAGATACATCAAGCCGTACCAATACACCGGCCAGGAAAATACATGAAATGCAACTGGATCTATTTCTGGATAAACCATCTCTAGCGACCCGCCCGAATTAAATTACCTAAACCTGCCCGCTCTAAGGCCAATTCCATGTGACAGCGGATCATGACTGCGCTTTCCATGCTTAATACTTCTTGCAATAACACTGCGGCTTTCTTTTTTGCAACATGGCGCACAATCCACTTCACGCGCCCAACTGATGACGCGTTCATACTTAATGAGTCGAACCCCATTGCAAGCAGCAACATAACTGCTGCCGGATCGCCTGCCAACTCGCCGCAAATACTTACGTGCTTACCTTCCTGGTGGCCGCCCTCAACAATTTGAATGAGTGCACGCAACACCGCCGGATGCAATGAATCATACAATCCGGCAACACGTGCATTGTTACGATCAACTGCTAACAAATATTGCGTCAAATCATTACTGCCAACCGAAAGAAAATCTACGCGCTTTGCTAATGCACGCGCCTGATAAGCAGCTGATGGTACTTCAATCATCACTCCCACTTGCGGCATTTCCAGCTCGTAACCTTCGTCACGCACTTCTGAAAATGCCTTGCGCATGAGACGCATGGCTTCATCAACTTCAGACACATCTGTCACCATCGGCAACATGATGCGCATATTATTCAAGCCTTCACTGGCACGCAGCATCGCGCGCAACTGCGAAAGAAAAATCTCTGGATGATCGAGTGTAATACGAATGCCGCGCCAGCCAAGAAACGGGTTATCTTCTTCAATTGGAAAATACGGCAGCGGCTTATCACCACCAACGTCCAGAGTACGCAAGATGACCGGGCGCGGCGCGAACGAGGCCAGCAATTGCCGGTAAATAATGCGTTGTTCTTCCGTCGATGGAAAGCGATCGCGCATCATGAATGGAATTTCGGTACGGTACAAACCCACACCTTCCGCTCCGGATGCGAGCGCGAAACTGATATCAGCACCCAAGCCAGTATTCACTAACAAACTGATTTGATGATCATCAGTTGTCACTGCTGGTAAATCACGAATCTCATCTAGCGTTGCATCGAGTTTTCTTTCTTCTTCTACCAGTCTTGCGAATTCCAGACGCAGCGATGGACTCGGTGAAACATATACTTGACCATAATAACCGTCGAGAATAATTTCCTGATCTTGCAATTCGTAAATCGGTGTGTCGCCAACACCCATCACAGTGGGAACTTTCATGGCACGCGCCAGAATCGCCACGTGTGAGTTACTCGAACCTCGCGAGCAAATAATCCCGGCAAGACAACCTTCCGGCACCTCTGCCAGATCAGCGGGTGTTAACATGTCACCAACCAGAATCGATTTTTCTGCATACTGGGGAAATGCACGTTCATTTTTTTGCAGATAAGCTAATACACGTTGCGCGAGACTTTTAATGTCATCCGCACGCTCACGCATATATTCACTTTCCAGTGTTTCAATACGGCGAGTATGCACGCCGATTGTGTCACGCAACGCACCAGGGGCCCAATTACCAGCGCGAATATTTTCTTCAACTTCCGCACCGAGATCGGCACTATCAAGAATACGCTGATAAACATCAAACAATGCGAGCTCTTCTTCCGGCAGCGTTGGCGCAAGACGCTCGCTTAGCAGCTGCAAATCTTCACGTACCGATGCAAACGCATCGTGCAATAACTGAATTTCCAACTCTACATCTTCAGGGACACGATCAGGAACCGTATCCAGATCAAACGGCGCATAAACCACCACACCGCTGCCGATACCAATGCCAGGAGATCCCGGCACTCCGGTGTAAATTTTGTCGCGTCTGATTTTTGCGGCGCCATCTAATATTTCATTCAACGCACCAGTCGATTCCGCATGGGAAATATGCGCCGCCAGCTGTGTCGCCAGCGTTACCAGAAATGCTTCTTCTGCCTCATCGTAACGACGCGGTTCGCGCTGCTGCACAATCATGACGCCCAACACTTGGCGGTGATAAATAATCGGCGTGCCGAGAAACGCGCGGAAGGCTTCTTCTTTCGCTTCTTTCACATGGAAATAACGGGGATGCTTGGTCGCATCATCTATATTCAGCGGCTCTTCACGATCGCCGATCAACCCCACCAAGCCTTTATTAATAGGCACACGAACCTTGCCGATACCTTCAGGATTCAAGCCCTGTGTTGCAACCAGGACATAACTGCCGTGACGACGATCGAGCAGGAAGACAGAGCAAGCTTCAGTCGCCAGCGCATTAGCAATGCGCTTGACCATAATATCCAACGCCTCATGAAAATTCTGAGCGCTAGATACCTCCTGAATAATGTGACGTAAAATAGTCAGCATTGCCAATCGTCCACGTTATGTTACGTTTGCCTGCCAGAAACGCTTTGATAGCACGATCTTCGCAAATTCCTTCAACGCCATGACGTATACCCGGCGTTTGAACGTCACCACCTGGCGCAGCGGGAACCAATATGAGACCCATGCCCAGGAATCAAACTCGGGATCATCATTCACATGTAAATCAATCGTGGCGTCTTTATTGACGAGACGCAGTAGAAACCATTTCTGCTTTTGGCCGATGCATAATGGCTTCGAGTAATGTCGAATCAGCCTGGTTGGCAGCCGGTAACGCAACCAACGGCGCGAGCTGGCCAGAATCTCAACATCTTCAGGATTAAGGCCCACCTCTTCTTTGAGCTCCCGGTACATGGTTTGCTCAGGTGTCTCATTCTCCATCATACCACCTTGCGGGAACTGCCAGGCGAGCATACCTATACGTTTGGCAAAAAATACCTGGCGATTATCATTCACCAGAATAATTCCGACTCCGTACCTGTATCCTGCTTTATCTATCACTGCCTGCCACCTATAATTGCTGCCGGACATTTATCCGCATTGTTTCAAAATATCAACGCCCGAGCAAATGGATTCCCCATGATAATAACAAGAACAACACGCCGGCTGACTTATATTTACTGTTTTGTCGCCGCCAGCATTTTGCTGTCATTATTTAAAGGTAGTACGCCACTCTCGATGCATCAACTTTTATACAATGAATACGGGCAGTTTAATACTATTTTCCTGAAATTGCGCCTGCCAAGAACCCTGGCCGCCTTCACCAGCGGCGGATTGCTGGCATTATCCGGCTCACTGATTCAATTACTGCTGCAAAACCCACTCGCCGACCCATACGTATTAGGCATCTCTAGCGGTGCCGCCTTCTTCACACTGCTCATGATGCTGGCAGGCGCGAGCGGCAACATGCTGCTGGCTGGCGCCTGGTTTGGCAGCCTGCTCACCGCCTCACTAGTCTTCCTGCTTGCCAGCCGCCACCGCTGGCAAATCCACACCTTGCTGCTAACCGGCATCGCCATCGCCGGCGGCTTTGCAGCCGGCATCAGCCTCATTCTCCTCATCAGCCCGGAGGCCAGCCTGCACAGCATGCTGTTTTGGCTAACCGGTGATCTGAATGATGCACGGCTATCATGGAGCAGCAGCATCATCCTTATACTCGGCACGACTGTGTGCTGGCTGCTGGCACCCGGCTTCAATATACTCGGCCGCGGTGAAAAAGAAGCGCACGCGCTTGGGTTACCAGTAAAACCTTACCGTATCCTCATCTTTTTGCTTTCCTCTCTCTTTGCTGCCGCAGCTGTCACACAGGCCGGGTGCATTGGCTTTGTAGGCTTAATCGTGCCGCATGCGGCTCGTCGCCTGACTGGTTACAACCATCGCATCATGTTGCCGGCAGCGGTCTTGATGGGCGGCGCACTCGTCACACTTGCTGATACGCTGGCACGCACACTCATCGCACCACAACAAATTCCAGCAGGGATTATCCTCGCCTTGATAGGCATCCCCGTCTTTATCGGACTGATGCAGTCATGAGCCATACCCTCACACTCAAGCAACTAACCCTGACACGTGGCACACAAACGCTATGCCGAGACCTCACCCTCACTATTCAACCCGGTGATTACTGGGGCATTCTCGGCGCCAATGGCAGTGGCAAAACAACCTTATTGCATAGTTTATGCGGACAATATCAACCGACATCAGGACAAATCCTGCTAAATAATCAAGTGCTAAAGAAATTGCCGACACGAACCATCGCTCAGCATATCGGCATTTTATTTCAGGATGCCGAGCAGAACTTCCCACAAACAGTCTTTGAATATTGCCAGTCTGCGCGCTTCCCGCACCACTCCCTCTTTACCCTACCGCAGCAATCGGATGCCGACACCGAGCGCGTGCATGCCGCGGTGCAGAGTGTGCAATTAAGCGCCCACAGCCAGCACAACATCCAGCACCTATCAGGCGGCGAGAAGCGCCGCGCCGGCATTGCTGCACTGTTGGTCCAAGATCCGGTGTTTTTTCTTCTTGATGAACCCGCCAATCACCTCGACCTACGTCATCAAATCGAAACCATGAATTTATTTGCTGCGCTAAGTAGCAGCCAGCAACACGCCGTGGTCATGTCGTTGCACGACATCAATCTTGCCGAACGCTATTGCAATAAAATTTTAATGATATTCCCTGACGGCACCACCAAACACGGCCCACGCCATGCGTTACTCAATCAAGAAAATTTAAGCCGCTTGTATCAACATCCTATTGACGTAATACACGATGGTGCGCACACTTATTGGCTACCGGGATTTGTAAAAACAGCAATTTAAATAATAAGGAAACACCATGGCAATTCGCGTATTAGTGAACGGCGCCTTTGGCAGAATGGGTCAATTAGTCACCAAAGCAGTCGCTGCCCACCCCAAACTGGAACTTACTGGCCAAACTGGTCGCGAATATGATCTCAAGCAAGCGATCATCGACAGCCATGCTGATGTAGTCGTTGATTTCACCCACCCGGAAGCTGTTTATAGCAACACCAAAACTATTATTGATGCAGGTGCGCGTCCGGTCATCGGCACCACTGGCCTTAAGTCCGATGAAGTCAAAAGCCTGCAAAAATATTGCGCCACACAAAAACGCGGCGGCATCATCGCTCCTAATTTTTCTCTGGGCGCCGTGCTGGTCATGAAATCAGCACGTGAAATGGCGAAATACATCCCCAATGTTGAAATCATTGAAATGCATCATGAAGCGAAAATTGACAGCCCATCTGGTACTTCGCTGCGCGCTGCGGAAATGATTGCGGAAACCGTTGGCAGAGCTAATCCATTGATCGGCGAATTACGCGAAACCATCTCTGGCGCCCGCGGTGCAACATTAAGCGGTATTCCTATCCACGCCGTCAGACTGCCGGGCATGCTGGCACATCTGCAAATTATGTTTGGCAACCTCGGCGAAACCGTTACCCTGCGCCATGACACACTCGACCGCCAATGCTTCATGCCCGGCATCACGCTTGCCTGTGAAAAAGTCATGGAACTCGAAAAATTGATTTACGGATTAGAAGATTTGCTTTGACCAAAACCGTGCCAATCCCGTTTGCGCGGGATTGGCACGACTCTTTATTGATTCATACTAGCTTTCGTGCCTGGGCAAGAACTATCGCAGTTCTTGGAATAACAGCCGCTTAATAACACACCAGCCATCAGTAACACACACACCACCGCTGTCAGTTTTTTCATGCACAACTCCTTTTGGTATCGATAAAAAGAAAAGACAATAATCAATTATATGTTAAAATACAGATCCATGAAACCAAATCACTCACCATCACAACCCATAGGCATTTTTGATAGCGGCATCGGCGGCCTGACTGTTGCGCACGCTGTGGTAAAACACTTGCCGAAAGAAAATATTATCTATTTCGGCGATACCGCGCACATGCCTTACGGCGACAAATCGACCGCAGCCATTCAGGCATATGCCGTTAAAATTGCCCACATGTTGTTACAGCAAGAATGCAAACTGATTTTAATTGCCTGCAATTCTGCATCAGCCGCTGCTTATGAGTTAGTCAAAGAATATGTTGGCAGCAAGGCAGTTGTGATGAATGTCATTGATCCGGTGATCCATCTTCTCAAAGATCATTACTCGAAAAAGAATGTCGGACTGATTGGCACCAGACAAACCGTCAACTCTCATATCTATAAAAAGAAGCTGGATGATCTGAAGCGTGGCGTCGCACTCACCTCACATGCAACCAATTTATTAGCTTCAGCAATAGAAGAGTTCGGCAATGCAAATAATGATGTGATCGATGCATTACTAAAAGTTTATCTATCGCAATCTGATTTGCAAAACATTGATGCACTCGTGCTGGCATGCACGCATTACCCAGTCATCAAGGAACGCATTCAAAAATTTTGCAAGCCATCTGTGACCATTATCGATTCATCAGAAACAGTCGCGGAAGCAGTAAAAAAACAATTAGAAAAAAATAATTTATTGAACGAAAACGGCAGCAGCAACAAACATTTTTACGTCTCAGACTATACCGAGTCTTTCGCAGCTAACGCAAAAATGTTTTTTGACGGCGAAGTTAAACTCGAACACTACCCTTTGTGGGACTAAATAAAAATACACCTTCAGGAGATCCCTGCTTTAGCGGGAATAACTAAGAACAATGAACTACCTTCACTCATATCATGCCGGCAATTTCTGCGACGTTGTGAAACATATCTGTCAGATCGCTCTCATGGAAGCATTAGCCCGTAAACCAACGCCGTATTGCTACGTTGACACGCATGCCGGCACAGGTTGTTACGATTTATTTTCTGAATTCTCAAACAAAACCAAAGAATATGAAAACGGCATTCAGAAAATCATTCAAGCGGATAACCCACCAGCTCTCGTTAAAAGATATCTGGATTGCGTGCACGCAATCAATAATAAATTAACCGGCTCCAAAATGTCTTCACTGCGTTACTATCCAGGCTCGCCGATGATAGCGCGGCAGATGCTGCGTGAACACGACCGCATCGTTGCCTGTGAATTACACCCAAACGAATATCAATCCCTTAAACATAATTTCCATGATGACTATCAAGTTGCCGTGCATCACATGGATGGTTTCCACGGCTTGAAAGCCTTCTTGCCGCCCAAAGAACGCCGTGGCCTGATCTTGATTGATCCACCGTATGAAGACCCAGATGAATTCTCTCGCATTGCTAGGCTGTTACCCATCGCCCTGCGTCGCTTTGAAACCGGCATCTTCGCCATCTGGTACCCCATTAAAGAACAAAGTCATGTTGAAAAATTCTACAAAACCCTGAAAAGCAGCATCTCCAACCCGGTTTTTGCAATAGAATTAACGATTTACCCGGATATCCCCCAGCATTTGAATGGTTGCGGCATGGCCGTCATTAACCCACCGTGGCAATTCGAAGAGACCATCAAAAACAATCTCTTTTGGGCCTGGAAAGCGCTATCAATCAACGGTCAAGGCGCATTTCGCGCGGAATTCCTGTAATCACACCCCGTCTTTTTTGTTAAAATGGTTGGTGATAACAACAAAAAGGACGAGGTGGTATCCCATGAAAAAACAAATCATTTCTTGTGTTGCTTTAATCATTGCAGTTGGACTGATGACTGCTTGCACAACCGCTCAACGCAAAGACACCGGCATGGTAGCTGGCGGCGTGATTGGCGGTGTTGCTGGCGGTGCTGTTGCTGGCACTGGCGGCGCGATCGTCGGCGCAGTTGGCGGCGGCTACGTTGGCAGACAGTTAACCAACTAGTACCCGAACATCATCAAGCTGATAGCCCGAATGCGGCAACGCATTCGGGCTATTTATTTGTATCACCCCCGAATCGGTAAAACGTGATCCGGGCTACACATTTATAGAGCCGAATGCTATCCTTTCAGCCACAATTTACCCGTCAAAACACACTGAAAGGCCCTCATCATGACGTTAAAAGTTGGCGATAAAGCGCCGGAGTTCACCCTGCTTTCCGATCAGGAAGAAAGCGTCTCGCTCAAATCTTTGCGCGGCAAAAAATTCGTTTTATATTTTTACCCGAAAGACAGCACACCTGGTTGCACGCGCGAAGCGTGTGATTTTCGCGATCAATTTGCCGTCTTCAAAAAACACGGCGTGGAAATTTTTGGCGTCTCCAAAGACAGCGCCAAGTCACACACCAAATTCAAAGAAAAATATGAACTGCCATTCACCTTGCTGGTCGATGACAACGCCGACGTTTGTGAAGCCTACGGCGTCGTCGACAAAAAAAGCATGTTTGGCAAAACCTTTCTCGGCATCACACGCACCACATTTTTAATTGATGAGAAAGGCATTATTCAAGCCATCTGGCGCAAAGTAAAAGTTACCGGACACGTGGAGCAGATATTAAATGAACTCAACTAAAGCAGCTAAAACCGCCATCACACCAACTCGCGCAGAAGATTATCCAGAGTGGTATCAGCAAGTCATTAAAGCAGCTGATCTTGCCGAAATTTCACCGGTGCGCGGCTGCATGATCATCAAACCATGGGGCTACGCTGTCTGGGAAAATATTCAAAGCAAACTCGACGCCGATTTCAAAGCCACCGGCCACAAGAATTTATACTTCCCATTGATGATCCCGTTAAGCTTCATGCAAAAAGAAGCCGAACACATTGAAGGCTTCGCCAAAGAATGCGCCGTCGTCACGCATCATCGCCTAGAAAAAAACGACGAAGGCAAATTGATTCCCGCCGGTGAACTCGAAGAACCGTATATCATTCGCCCGACTTCAGAAACTATTATTGGCGATGCATTTTCACGCTGGATTCAGTCGTATCGTGACCTGCCCATGCTTGTGAATCAATGGGCGAACATCGTACGCTGGGAAATGCGCACCCGCATCTTCTTGCGCACCACCGAATTCCTCTGGCAAGAAGGCCATACCGCGCACGCCACTGCTGAAGAAGCCATGCAAGAATCACGCATGATTCTCGATTTATACGCGCGCTTCTCGGAAGAATATCTCGCCATGCCGGTTATCAAAGGCGAAAAAACTGCGAGCGAACGCTTCCCGGGTGCGGTTAACACTTATTGCATCGAAGCCATGATGCAAGATCGAAAAGCACTGCAGGCTGGTACCTCACACTTCTTAGGCCAGCATTTCTCGAAAGGTTTTAATATCAAATTCTCGAGCGATCAAGGCGTAGAAGAATTCGCGTGGACCACATCTTGGGGCGTGTCTACTCGCTTGATTGGCGGTCTGATCATGACACACAGCGACGATGACGGCTTAGTGTTGCCGCCGAAAATTGCACCATCGCACGTTGTCATCCTGCCAGTGATTCATAAAGAAGAAGATCGCGCGAATATTTTAGCTTACTGCAATAAATTAGCAGATGAATTACGTGCGCAAACCTATCACGGCCGCAGCGTGGGAGTAGAAGTTGATACCCGCGAACTCACCGGCGGTGAAAAAGCCTGGAGCTGGGTCAAGAAAGGCATCCCTGTGCGCATTGAAATCGGCAACAAAGACATGGCATCTGATTCCGTGTTCATGGGCCGCCGCGACAAGGCTTACAAAGAACGCAAACCAGTTCCTCGTCAAGAATTCATCGACAACCTTGTCGCCACACTCGACGAGATTCAAACTGGATTACTCAATCGTGCGCGACAATTCCAGCAAGACAACACCGTCACCATCACCAGCAAAGAAGAGTTTTACGAATTCTTTAAAGGCGACGGCGGCTTTGCACTCGCACACTGGAATGGTGATGCCGCAATTGAAGCACAAATCAAACAAGATCTCGCTGTGACCATTCGCTGCATTCCGTTTGAAAATGACGGACCGGGCAAATGTATTTTCACGGGCGAGCCGAGCAAGCAGAAAGTTATTTTTGCGAAGGCGTATTAAACGGATTGTTGGCGTAGCAACTGTCTTAAATGACAGTTGCTACATCGTGCCAACCACGCGCTAAGTTATTAATATTCTCATAGTTTTTTCATCGTACGATTTGAGGCTGCAAGCCTGCTTTTATTAGCCCAGGGTAAGGCGCGTTTTTTGCGCCGCCACCCTGGGAATGAAATGAATTAATGATTGAGCGCTGAAGGCGCGTTGATGTTTTAGAAAAAAGAACGGGGTGTTTGAAATAAACATGCGCGCTTTCAGCGCTTGATATCCGCACCATGACCAACCCAGGGTGGCGGCGCAAAAAACGCGCCTTACCCTGGGCTAATAACAGGCCTTCGGCCTGAAAAGCACCGAACAACCAATAATAACTATTAGAATATCGACAACTTATCACATCATCCCGCGCCTTGCGCGCGGGATAACTTCAGTGTTTACCAGCCGCCAAAACCACTCGATCGACGGGAAAAGTCAGGGCTATCATGATCATCACGTTGCTGTCTGTTGCCACGTGTCATTTGCAGCAACATCATTAAATCACCAATATCATGCATGACTATTCCCCCTCCTGGCATGCCCGTGCCGGAGCTAAACATCCTAAACAATCCGCCGCCCATACCCATACCAGACCTGTCACGACATACTTGTTGCATCACATACTTGGGCTCTTGGTTTTCCAATAAAAATACGTGCTTTGGATGACCCGCAAACACACCGACGCAATCCGTATGAATCGTCATCACCGGCGCCGTCGCTTTAATATTTTCGAGTGTTTTTTCCACTGCTGCTTGCTCGCCTACGGCATCAAGACACCCGACAATATTCGATGGATACATGAATATTTTTTTAATACCGTGCAAAGTTGCGATATTTTTAACTTTCACAAACGTGTCTGTATCAGTCCAGGATTGTTTGATTACCGATGCATGCATCAACACAGCTCGCACATAATCATATCCATGCTTACTAATCATTTTAATGAAAAAGCGGCTAATATTCTGGTTAGGATATTTAACACCATCATTATCATGATCATGCTGCAAAGCATGATCAGGGATATCACGGTATAAATGTTCATTATTAACAAGAAACCTGGCAAGTTTATCCAGAAACTTTTGTGCCGTTCCGCAAGCAACGTCATCACTAGCAAACGCTCTCAGCTTCAACCAAAACTCGCAAACCTCTCTGCTATTATCGATCAGGAAAATTTTCGGGGTGTGGCCGCTGTTACCTAAGTCGCAAGCAATAGAAAGCGCACGCATTCCAGAAGTTGCCACCAAGGCAATTTTCTCATCTGCCACATGATAGTTTGCTAATGAAGCTGGCATTTTAGGATCATTACCCACGACAAATGTTTCGTAAGAATCCATTTCATTTCGCTTCAGTTGCTTGATGCCGTATTTCTTTCTGGCGATAAAACCGCGAATATTTTTTTGCAGGGTAATTGCGGCCGCTTCTTCTTTGCTGACAACCTCATCGGCGGGTTTAAGATGCTTGGCATTGGAATCAGTATTGACTACAGGGGGAGGGGAGACGCGATCTCTTTTCGGAGTGAGCATATTCTTGAGTGAACGGAACATAATTGAGCCTCTTTTATTCTTATTATTTTTTTCTGGCGGCAGAATATACAAATTATGTATTTTTTGCACTAAGATTTTGCTCGTAGGTTGGGTTAGCGCGTTTTGTGCGCGTAACCCAACGTGCCAATCTCGAAAGACGGTTGTTGGGTTACGCAAAAAACGCTAACCCAACCTACGTGTGCCAATAAAAAACTATGAGGATATCAACAACTTAGCGCACCACAGCATCTCGTGCATCACTAATTTATACACCTATCGATTCCACATAAATTTTATGTTAGGCTTTTGCACAACAAATCAGCCCACCTCAAAGGAAAAAAACATGTCAAATATCAAAGAGTTGCAAGCAACGATCGACAAGATTGCAGTCAGCGGCAAAGGCATTCTGGCAGCCGATGAAAGCACACCAACCATTACCAAGCGTTTTCAGGCCGTTGGCATTGAGTCAACCGAAGACACCCGCCGCGCTTATCGCGAATTATTAATGCTGACCCCGGGTGTTAATCAATACATCGCCGGCGTCATCCTGTTTGAAGAAACCCTGAACCAGACCACCAGCACCGGCAAAACCTTTCCGGAAGCGCTGGCCGCTGCCGGCATTGTCCCGGGCATCAAGGTCGACAAAGGCCTGGTCCACCTCGCCAATTGCGCCACCGAAGAACAAGTCACCCAGGGCCTCGATGGCTTGCGCGAAAGACTGACCGAATACAAATCCAAAGGCGCCCGCTTTGCCAAATGGCGTGCTACCTACACCATCACCAATACACTGCCAAGCACACTGGCCATCAAAACCAATGCTGAAGTATTGGCTCGTTACGCTGCCATCTGCCAGGAAGTTGGCATTGTGCCAATCGTAGAACCAGAAGTGTTAATCGACGGCGACCACACCATTGAACGTTGCGAAGAAGTTTCAGAGCCAGTCTTACGCGCATTATTCAAAGCATTGGTGCGTCATAAAGTCATGCTGGAATACATCATCCTCAAACCAAGCATGGTCATCAGCGGCAAATCCTGCTCGCAGAAATCTGACGCAAAGACCACTGCAGAAGCCACCGTTCGCGTCTTACGTCGCACCGTTCCAGCAGCTGTGCCAACCATCAACTTCCTGTCTGGCGGCCAATCTTCAGAACAAGCGACAGCCAATCTGAATGAAATGAACAAACCAGGCACCTTGCCATGGAATGTCAGCTACTCATACGCTCGCGCCTTGCAAGAAACTTGCATGAAGATTTGGGGCGGCAAAACCCAGAATGTGAAAACAGCGCAGCTCGCTTTCTTGAAGCGCGCCAAGTTAAACAGTCTGGCAGCGATGGGTAAATACACTGAAGCCATGGAAAGCGAAGAAGTTACCATTGCCTAATTAAATAATGGTAATATCACACCTCAAAAGCCCTGATACACATCGGGGCTTTTCTATCTCAGGAGCGTAGACAATGACAACGACGTCCATCAACACCGCTGATGCCAAAGAAGAATTTACGGAATTAGTAAACCGTGTTGCCCACCACAAGGAACGCATCATTCTCACGCGCCGCGACAAAGAAATTGCTGCGATTGTACCGCTCGAAGATTTAAAACTACTCGAAGACTCGCAAAATAAAAATGACCTGGCCGAGGCTACTGAGGCGTTAAAAGAAGCGCGCTCACAAGGCACGCGCACCCTAGAAGATTTAATCGCCGAAATAGGTGGATAAGCCGTGGCATCACCCTATCACATCAAAATCTCTCCCGCCGCCCAGCGACAAATCCTTGGGCTGTCGGCCAAAACACAAAAAATTATTTTTAAACTCGTAGAAGGATTGGCCGTCAATCCACGACCAACTGGCGCCAAAAAAATTGAAGGTATGACGGGCTTGTATTGCAATAGCATCGATCACACGCGACTGATTTATAAGATTGAAGATCAGGAAATTTTGTTGTTGCTGGTGAAGTAGCTCGTCATTGCAATGACGAGCTAACACACCGGGCACGAACTCCCATCCTTGCCCGCTTCTTCATCCTTATCACTCGACAACACACTTCCTGTCACCGCATTTGGACGAAACACTGTGCAGCCTTTCAAGCCCATCGCATGCGCCTTGGTGTAAACATCAGACAACTGGTCGAATGGAAAATCGCGCGGCAAGTTAATTGTTTTCGAAATCGCATTATCAATAAACGGCTGCATGACCCCTTGCACGGCTAGATGCGCATCTGGTGTTAAAGAGTCGGTATCAATCCATGCCGCTGGCATGCCTTCGGCATGCGACTGCCGCCACAAATGGTACGCGTAATCTTGCACATGATGACTCTGCAGGGAATTATCTAACAACTTCACTTTGCGGCTATACGCTGCCTGAAAAATCGGCTCAATACCATTCGAAACATTATTCGCCAACAAGCTAATCGTGCCAGCCGGCGCGATAGTATTATGATGACTATTACGCACACCGTTTTTCTGCAGTGCTTTTTGAATATCAGCATCTAATGTCTGCACAAAGTCGCCGCGCAGATATTGCGGATCATATTGTGGAAACACACCTTTTTCGTGTGCAAGATCTATCGATGTCATCCACGTCACCGTCGCAATTCTTTGCATGATTTCACGCGCAAGATTCACGGATTCACGGCTGCCGTATTGTAAACCTAGCATGACAAATATATCGGCCAATCCTGTGACACCCAAACCAATGCGCCGCGTTTTATAAGCCATCTCTTCTTGCGCTTTCAACGGGTAGCGCGACACATCAATGACGTCATCCAAAAACCGAGTTGCAATCTGCACGGTTTCTTCGAGCAATGTCCAATTCAATTTTGCTTGCGATGTAAACGGAGCCTGTACAAACTGCGTTAAATTCACGGCACCCAAATCACACGCGCCGTAAGATGGCAGAGGAATTTCTCCACAGGGATTCGTCGCATTAATCGTTTCGCAGTAATAAAGATTATTCATGCGATTGATGGTGTCGCCAAACAACACCCCGGGCTCAGCATAGTCGTATGCATAACGAATGATTTTTTCCCACAACTTGCGCGCGCTCACTTCGTTATAGACTTTGCCAGCAAACACCAGCGGCCACTTCGCATCTTTCTTAACAGCTTGCATGAAGGCATCAGTCACCATCACCGAGACATTAAAATGCCGCAATAATTTTGCATCGGCTTTCGCTTCAATAAATGCTTCAATATCAGGATGATCGCAGGCCAGCACACCCATCATTGCGCCGCGGCGCGCACCGGTGGAAAGCAGCACACCACACATTGCATCCCAGATCTGCATGAATGACACCGGCCCTGATGCCGGAATACCGGTGCGATGCGCCAGTGCACCCGCAGGACGCAGGACTGAAAAATCATAACCAATGCCGCCGCCTTGCTGCAGCGTCAGCGCCCCTTCGCGCAGCGCATCAAAAATTCCGGTCATGGAATCTTTTTCAATATTCATCACAAAACAATTAAATAAGGTGACGGAATGCGTCGTCCCCGCTCCCGCCAAAATTCGGCCGCCGGGTAAGAACTGAAAATTCGTCAAGATCTGGTAAAACTTATCTTGCCAATGCTGGCGCTGCTTCGGCGCCTCGGCTGCCGCGATTGCCTCGGCCACACGCCGCCAGGTATCCTCAACCGTCTGGTCGAAATTCACCCCTTCCTGCACGTAGCGGTACTTCATTTCCCAGATCGTTTTCGAAATGTGTTGGGTAAAAATAGTCATAGTAATCCCCCATCTTTTCATTATACCCCCTTGAACCAGCGGATTTCGTCCACATATACACAACAACACCTCGTGCGCGAGGCTGATAACTGACAATAGATCCATCTAAAAAGCTTTTAAGTCATTGAAAATAGGAGATTAATTATGTCTAAAATTCGTCCATTAGCAGACCGGATCGTGGTTGAGCCAAAAGAAACCGAATCCAAGTCCGCCGGCGGCATTGTGATTCCAGACACAGCCGATAAAGACAAACCCATGCAGGGCACCGTCCTTGCTGTTGGCAATGGCAAATTCATCGATGGCAAATTACAGCCGCTGCAAGTCAAAGTTGGCGACAAGATTCTGTTCGGCAAATACGCCGGCACCAACGTCAAACTCAGCGATAAAGAATTTCTCGTTATGCGCGAAGAAGATGTTATGGGCGTTCTTGAGTAATCATTAACAAACACAATTAGAAATTAAGAGGAAAAGTATCATGGCAGCAAAAGAATTACGTTTTAGCGAAGAAGCCCGCCAACTCATGCTGGCCGGCGTTCATGATCTCGCCAATGCCGTTCAGATCACCATGGGACCACGCGGTCGCAATGTCGTGATCGACAAAGCCTACGGCGCACCACTCGTCACCAAAGACGGCGTGACCGTTGCAAAAGAAATTGAGTTCAAAGAAAAGTTCAAGAACATGGGCGCGCAGATGCTTAAAGAAGTGGCTTCACGCTCTTCTGATGAAGCAGGCGATGGCACCACCACTGCAACCGTATTAGGCCGCCAGATTTTTGCTGAAGGTCTGAAACTGGTTGTTGCCGGCTACGATCCAATGGACTTGAAGCGCGGCATCGATAAAGCCGTGTTACACGCTGTTGAGCAATTAAAGAAATTATCCGTACCATGCAAAGATGACAAATCCATTGCTCAGGTCGGCACCATCTCTGCAAACTCCGATGAAGCAATCGGCCGCATTATCGCTGATGCCATGGACAAGGTTGGCAGAGAAGGCGTGATCACCGTTGAAGAAGCTTCTGGTTTAAGCAATGAATTAGATGTAGTAGAAGGTATGCAGTTCGATCGCGGTTACCTCTCTCCATACTTCATCACCAACCAGGCCAGCATGTCCGTCGAACTCGACAATCCATTCATCCTGATCACCGACAAGAAGATTTCTTCTATTCGTGATTTACTGCCAACTCTGGAAGCCGTTGCTAAATCAGGTCGTCCATTAGTGATCATTGCAGAAGATGTTGAAGGTGAAGCACTGGCAACCCTGGTTGTTAACCACATGCGTGGTATTGTGCGTGTTTGCGCTGTGAAAGCCCCTGGTTTTGGCGATCGCCGCAAAGAAATGCTGCAAGACATTGCAGTATTAACCAAAGCACAAGTGATCTCTGAAGATGTTGGCCGCAAACTTGAATCCACTCAGTTAACTGATTTGGGTACTGCAAAGCGCGTTCACATCACCAAAGACAACACCACCATTATTGATGGTTCAGGTGACAAGAAAGATATTTCAGAACGTATTGCCCAGTTAAGAGCACGTCTTGAAGAAACCACCTCTGACTACGATCGTGAAAAACTGCAAGAACGCGTTGCCAAACTCGCTGGCGGTGTTGCAGTGATCAAGGTTGGTGCTGCTTCTGAAATCGAAATGAAAGAAAAGAAAGCCCGCGTTGAAGATGCTCTGCATGCAACCCGTGCAGCAGTAGAAGAAGGCGTTGTTCCTGGCGGCGGTGTTGCACTGATTCGCGTCATGCAATCACTCAAAACCATCAAAGGTGACAATGAAGCACAATCCGTTGGCGTGCAATTAATTGCTCGCGCACTGGAAGCTCCAGTTCGTCAAATCGTTGGCAATGCTGGCTACGAAGCATCTGTTGTACTGAACAAGATTGTCGAAGGTAAAGGCAATTTCGGTTTCAACGCTGCAACCGGCGAATACGGCGACATGATTGAAATGGGTATTCTGGATCCAACCAAAGTGACACGCACTGCATTGCAACAAGCTGCATCCGTTGCTGGCATGATGATCACCACAGAATGCATGATCACCGAACTGCCGAAAGATGAATCTGCTGGTGGCGGCCATGGCGACATGGGCGGCATGGGTGGAATGGGCGGCATGGGCGGTATGATGTAAGCTGTACCAAGCAAAACAAAAAGCCCCGCACTGCGGGGCTTTTTTATTGGCGAAAAAAATTAGACGCCGAAGATATAGCTGATCATTTCCAGAATGAAATAGATGACTGGGCCTAGCACCACAGAAAATACGCCTGTCACCAACAAGAGAATTAAAATAAAAAAGCTATATGGTTCAATTAAACTTAACTTGTAACCCCAACGCGGCGGCAAAATCGACACCATTAAACGCCCGCCATCCAGCGGCGGCAATGGTACCAGATTCAATACAGCTAACACGGTGTTGATCATCATGCCGGCGCCACCCATATAAGCTAGCGGCACACCCACCCAGGCGTTACCAATACTGCCGAGATACATACCTAACCACGTCACCGCACCCCAAAGAAATGCCATGATGAAGTTACTTAACGGACCAGCCGCAGCAACCAAGGCCATATCACGGCGCGGGTTACGCATATTGCGCGCATCGACAGGCACCGGCTTTGCCCAGCCGAAAATAAAATTAGTGGTTACCAGCATGAGTAACGGCACAACGACTGTGCCGACAGGATCAATATGATGAATCGGATTTAAACTCAAACGCCCCGACAGACGCGCAGTTTGATCGCCGCACCACGATGCCACCCATCCATGAGCAACCTCATGCAGAGTGATCGCAAATATTAGCGGAATAGCCCAGATTGCAATTTTTTGAACGATTGTCATTTCCATAAATGCAATTATGTCTGATGTTTAATGCCTTCACAACCAAATCACAGCAGCGACTGGAATCACAGCAACTGCTTGCACTTGTAAAACGAGACAACCTTCTATAGATTATAACCGATTGTTTATATGTAAACTTTTAACCAAAAGCCGAGGATCAGGGAAGATGAAAGCGATCATTACATCAGTTTTATTATATGCGCTATGCGGCACAGCATTTGCCAGCCTGTCATGCCCGCAAGCAGCAGCTACAGACAGCCCTGGATTTTGCCCCTCATTCAAATCTGTCGCACAATGTCATTGCACCTCATCAGGCTTACCAGCAAGCCTTTGCCAGGATATGAATTCCATCTATAAACGTATGCTCGCTATTTTCGGCTCTGTGCAACGCGCGTGTGAATACCAAAAAGATACTTCGACACAAAATTGCATCGACGACTGGAGCTGCTATAACAACGGCGGCGTAGATTCACAAGGCAGATCTTGCAGCGGCACGGGCTTTAGCTGTAAATAAGCAGCCCTGATCAATAGGATACAGGCGTGAATATTAAACGATTCATGATCGCAACCCTTCTTGCTCCTTTGGCGGCGACATCCCACGCTGAAACAACTGCGTGCGGAGATTTCTGTCGCCCATTTTATGTTGGCGCCACGGGCGGGTATGGCTCGACGACTTGGTCTGGCCTCGTCCCTAACAATGCCAATCAAAATGATGCGATGGTGTTATCAACGCCGATCAATGTTGAAGAAGGTGGCGCTCTCTGGGGATTGTTTGCCGGATATGAATTCAACTCATTCTTTGCATTAGAGGCTGGCTATATGCGCTATCCGGTCGCTCGCGTCAATTTCGACCCCGATAGTTTATTCACCTTCAACAATAATGGACAAACATCCTTCTACACACATACAGAAACAGGATCATTGATCGGCAAAATCATGATGATGATTCCGCGCACCAAAGCACGCGCATTCTCAAGTGCTGGTGTTGCAGTTGTGCATAGATGGGATCAACTTGCTAACCAACGACGCGTGACACCAACATTCGGATTAGGCGTCAACTACAACTTCACTGAGCACATCATGGCTGAATTAGGTGGCAGCTATACAGCTGGATTTGGTCAATCAGAATTAAATCCGGCCAACGACTACATGCCGTTTCTTTATGCCGGATATTTCCGTTTAGCATATCGTATATAAAAATTATTTTGCATTTCTCACCGCACGCAAAAGCTCGAGTGGATAATGTGTACCGCGCCACACGACTCCCTTCTGGCGATACACCGCGAATGCAGAATTCCAAATCGTAAATAATAAGATGAAAATTGCTTCGAGATAGAAAAATGCGTAGCGCTTCTCGAGACGAAACTGTTTGCAAATATAGGCACTCATCATCAACATCAATACAATGTTTGCCGCATTCAACCAAAAAGCCAACCCTGAACACACCAACAAAGCTATCATGGGCCAAATAAAAAATAGCAATGCGAAAAACGTATTTGGCACTAATAACAATAACCGATAATCGAAGTAGGCAAAGGTGTTTTTCTTCCAGCCTTCAATCATATCTGGCAAAGATGCGTACCACTCGCGCTGCACGAAATCACGGCCATCAACAGTATCCTGCCGATAACCATTCGCTTTAATGAGATGTCCCAACTCTAAATCATCGAGACATTCCAGCGCAATCGCTTGATGCGTACCACATTTTTCATAAACCGATTTATTCACCAGATTAAATGCACCATGACCAAGTGAACGCTTGCTCCAACGATAACGAATGCGCCACGGCTTAATCGAGATGCTATATGTCAGGTAATTCGCCAACAACAATACCTTCAACCAAAAAGTATGACGAATATGATGCTCGAAGATGGTAAGGTGATCGAGTTTACGCTCTATCGAATAACTCATGGCTTTCGTCAACGTATTGGGCTTCATTTTCACGTCAGCATCAGTAAACAACAACCACTCGCCCTTTGCCAGATTTGCGCCGTAATATAAGGCATGATTTTTACCAAACCATCCTGGTGGTAAATCTGTAATATGATGAACATGCAGACGGCTGTGCGAGGCCTGAAGTTTATTTAAAATTGCGGCAGTATTATCGCTCGATCTATCATTGATTGCGATAATTTCAAAGTCAGGATAATCCAGCGCGAGTAAGGAAGTGACAGCTGCTTCGATATCCCACTCTTCATTCAGTGCGCTAAAGATGATAGAAACAGAAGGCAATTTTTTCGCATAAAGATTTTTTTGTTCGCCAAGATTTTTAATGCTATTAAAGCCAACCACAAACTCAATCAACGTTAACACTGAATAACCGAGTGTCGCCGCTGCAATAATAACAATGACCATCTCCATCAATGCCACCTCATCCTTTTGACAAAAAAATACTGACTGCCCTTATCAAGGAATCCATCGGCCGAGCCACTTCGGCAAATACCAATTCCAACTTTTCATCATAGTCATCGTCGCTGGCACCAATAATGATCGAATCAAAAACGCATCGGTGAAAATTGCAACGGCAATCCCCAAACCAAAGGCTTTCACCATCAACACATCAGCAAACATAAACGAGCAACAGATGGCAATCACAATAATTGCGGCACTGGTGATAATACGACTACTGTGCTCAACACCAAAAATAATACTTTCATTTGTTTTACCTGTTGCGTCGTAACACTCTTTAATTCTCGTCAATAAAAACACTTCGTAATCCATCGAAAACCCAAACAGCGCACAAAATATAATGATGATTAAACTTATATCCAGCATCTGCTGCGGTTCAAAATTTAATAATCCGCTAAAATGACCACTTTGAATAATAAAGACCAAAACGCCGTAACTCGCACATAAACTCAAGGTTGTTGTCAAAATTGCCTTTAATGGCAGCAGCAATGAGCGCAATAACACTAATAAAATAACATAGGTGAAGAACATGATCGCTAACACGGCGTACGGAAAAATTTGCTTGATCGCCGCAAAAACTTCGATGTTACGCAAAGTTGTTCCTGTCACTGAAGCAGACATTCCACTCGGCAGTTTTTGCTTGAGTAACTCATCTGCCAGTTGTTTGGATTGATGAGAGTTAGCAGCAAATTTTGGTGTAATGGTAATCACTGATAAATGTTTTGTCGTGGTCGTATCTAGTAATGTCCGAATATCACGATTCATCTGGTGAAGCGGCATTGTGTATAGAGCGTGATATTGCTGCGCAGTTAAGAGCGGATCAGTCGTCACAATACTATCAATCTCACTAACTGAAGAATTTTTCGATAATGCCCGAGTCATGCTCGCCAATTTCGACAAATTCCGCTCTGATAATATATCCCCCTCAGTCTCCACCACCATCTGCATAGGTGTTAATGCATTCTCATTAAATTTACTATTAAACTCATCAAAAAATAATCTGCTCTTTGCATGTGGCGGTAAAATCCTGAAGTCGGAAATTCCCAACCTGATATGCAACATTGGATAGCTGAGTATTAACAACACTCCCAATATCACAACAAAATACGCAAGCGGCCGCTTAACAACTTTTGTCACAATCCAACGCCAAAACGGCGACTGGCCATTTTCAATTGGCGTGAGCATCTTGATCGCCAGATAATTAATGCGCTTATTCATGATGCCTAGCAACGCAGGCAACACGATGTTAGCGGTAGTGACAGCAACGAACACTGCAACAATTCCGCCGACACCAATCGAAAACAGAATATTAATTGGAAAAAACAAGAGTGGACTCAAACTTACCAATACAGCCAACCCACTAAACAATACAGCCTTGCCAGCCGTTGCCTGCGTCACCATCAACGCCTCTCTCGTGTCACGACCATTGCGCAGTTCGTATCTGAAGCGGCTAATAATGAATAGCGCGTAATCCAGGCTCAAACAAAGCCCCAACAATAAAGCGATATTCAGTGTAAATATCGATAAGACAACATGTGACCCGATTAAGTATAAAAGCGTCAAAGTCATCAACGAACAACCAGCACCAATCACAATCGGGACGATTGCTCCAACTATTGATTCAAAAATCACGATCATGATGAGAATCGTAATGGGTGCGGCAATAATATCTGCCTTAAATAAATCCTCTTGTGTTTGATGATTCACACTTTCTACAAACACCTGTTCTCCGCCGATGACCACGTTCATCTTGGCCGGTGTTTTGATCAGAGACTTCAGCTGCTGCAAATCTTTATCAGAGATTGTATCTACTTGCTTCAGTAAAATAACGGCGTAAGCGGTATGTTTATCCTCCGATATTTGGCGCTTGTTAGCGCCAGGCGTAATAATTTCATGCGCGATGTGATAATTCTTCAGCCCAGACAATGACTGATTCACTTTACGCATAAACGCAGGGTCTGAGGTTTTTAATTCCTGACTGGAGTAGATAACAATAAATTTGTTACTGCCCATGCCAATTTTTTCATTGATCAGGTTTTCAGTTCTGACGCTCTCTGAGTCATCGACTCTAAATCCAGTGGTTTTAAACACTCCAATTGCGTGCGGCGCCACCGGCAAACAAACCATTACCAGCACTAACCATGCACAAACAATCAGCCACCGCATTTTATAGATCAACTTGCCAAACTTACCGAACATTCCATTTTGCATGAGTCACTGCCTTGCCAATTCATATCAATTTGCTTGCCTACCCTCTCTAATACTACTCATAATATCTACAACTGGACAAGGATTGTCGCCGAAAATGCAAAAAACTCAGATTTTCATCAGCATTCTGTGCCTGATATGTCTCGCTGGCACTGCAAACGCTGGGCTAGGCTTCTTAACACACTTCATTTCTTCTTCCCACCCAAGCTGTGCTCGCGCCTTACCGCCGCACCACCAGCAATTTTGTGCCTCGTTTCAGCTCGCTGCACAATGCCAATGTCAGTCTTCAGGTCTACCGCGCAGCATGTGTCAAGATATGCAAAAATTGCACCAACGCATGATTAGCGTCTTCGATACGCAACGCAAAGCATGTGAGTTTCAACAAGACACCACCACAGCCGCATGCATGGACAGCTGGAATTGCTTCCGCCAAGGCGGTAAAGACTCTCACGGCCACTTGTGTCAAACCACTGGAAACGCCTGCAGAGCATGACCCCACCCACTATGCGCATAATATATACATGGCGAGACACCTTTAAGACAACACTCAATAGCCAAATTTCGCATTTCCCGCTAAGATAGCCGGACAATCAAGAACTGGAATTTTTTGTGACTTTATCCGCGTACAAAGCCGCAGCGGCATTATTGATATTTTTGACTAGCATGGTCATTTCTATCTATTTACTGAAGCGTAAAAATGCCATGAATCACGGCGAGACCGCTGGGGTCTGGGAAGCATTAGCCAGTGGCATTTTTCTGGGCGCAGCATTTTTTCACATGCTGCCGGATTCCATCCGCAGCTTTTCGCAACTATATAGTAACGTTACTTACCCGGTTCCAGAGCTCGTCTGTGTCGGCGGCTTCCTTTTACTCCTGTTCCTGGAACGCCTGTCACTCACCAACGAACACGCGCGCAGCAAAAACTATGTTCCGTATATTCTGGCCCTGACCCTCATCATTCATGCACTTAGCGAAGGTGCCGCCCTTGGCCTGGAAACGGCGTACGCGGAAACCGCCATGTTGTTCATCGCCATTCTCGCGCACAAAGGTTCAGAAAGTTTTGGTTTGTGTATTTTATTACTACGCTATGCACTGCCGTATCGGCACATCATGATCACCCTGATTTTCTTTTCCGTGATGACACCGCTCGGTATTTTTCTCGGCGACATCATCCACTCATCTGGCGGCAGTGAATTAATGGCGACACTCTTTACCGCCTTCGCCGCCGGCACCTTTCTTTACATTTCAACGCTGCATCACGTCCACTTTCACCATCACGGTGATGAGTCGCAAGGTATGCTGGAATTTGGATGTTTGACAGCTGGTGTGGTGATGATGGGGTTGATTGCAGTTTGGACTTA
>CAZWPD010000023.1:21069-31469 GCA_964636145.1 uncultured Coxiellaceae bacterium | reverse complement strand
TAATGCCATGAGGCCTATTAAATTCCTCGGCAATAAGCTCATGGCAATCTCGAATTGGTGCCTGGAGAATTCGTTTCAATAAATCAGCTACCGAAATTTCGACTTCACCATCTACTGTTTGCTATTCCGCCGCCCGCTCTCTTGTAAGTGACATTTTTAATGCTCCTCATTCATTGTGTGATAACGGATTTTACATCATTATTACAACAACGATATGGGTAGAAATACCGTTGTAGCTGCACTGATCTAATCACGTAGGTATTTATACCCATGCATTTATAAAATTAAATCGTATAAGATTAGCTAAACTCGACCCTCTAGCGCGACAATAATAAAATAATCATGATTATCAAAAAAGCATACTGAGAATTCAAAATGATACATAGAACCAAACAAGAAGAAGCATTCTCCACCCTTTCTATCCAGGCTCAACTTTACATTAAACTTGCTGATGCGAGCTCAGATCAAGAGCGAT
Source organism: uncultured Coxiellaceae bacterium (assembly GCA_964636145.1). Taxonomy (GTDB): domain Bacteria; phylum Pseudomonadota; class Gammaproteobacteria; order DSM-16500; family DSM-16500; genus Aquicella. The sequence goes on along the minus strand of CAZWPD010000023.1, from coordinate 30,994 downwards.
TTTTACAATGCGTTCGTTATGCAACCGATATCGCGCAACGTAAATTTCTCGGTGAGATAGGAAAAATACTGAACGAGAGTTTGAAAGTCATCATGCGCTTAATCAACTCATACCTGGATTCTGGCGTTCACCCAGATACTGCTGATCATCACCACACTCCAGCTATCTTTCACGCAGTCACTAACCCTGAATTAGTGAAACTCCTACTGACAAGAGGAGCCAATCCGAACCTTCAAAACGACTTCCAATCTACCGCTCTTCATTGGGTAGCCATGTTTTTTGATAGCTATTATGTCGAAAATTTGTTTACTACTGCAGAGTTATTAGCGGCTGCTGGTGCCAATATAACTACGAAAGATGATCGCAACGAAAGACCGGTCGACGTCATTAAAAAATCATTTATCTTGAGCGAAGATACAATTATTAAAATGAAAGCCAGATTCAAAGAACTAACCGAGCACCCGCGTGAATTAGGTGAAATATCTACCACTTCAACAGAGCAATCTGCAAATGCTGATCTACAGCTAACAGAAATGGATACTCATAAAATTAGATTATACCGTGACAATAAATATGATGAGTTGATTAATTTAGATCCCTTATATAATAAGATCAAAACTCTCAATAGAATAACATTTCGGACAAGCGAAAAACAAAGAAATAAAGCAAAAGTCAGTCTTGAAATTAGCAACAATGCATCAGTTATCTCTACCAGAAAGCCGTGATGATTTGATAGCGCAAACTAAACCCACGACAACGAACAAATTAACAACCTCTCACAGCCATCATTAAAGACTTGGTGATAGTGATTCGGCGCAAAGTGCACACTATCACCTGCCTGCAACCTGGTTTCATTATTATCATAGGTCAACTTGCCGCTGCCGCTTAAAATGATCCAGATTTCTGTTTCAATATGACGATCTTTAGGCGTGGAATCGCCCGACTCCAATTGAAAATAAATCATGTCGAATGGCGGTGCGTGATGATCAAACTCAGCCTCGTAGACGCGAATAGTTTCATACGCCATTTTCAATGGCGCAAACACGATACGTGGTGAGATAGCGTTAACTATTTGCTGCATGTTTAAGCTCCGCATTACTCTGATTTAATATCATATTCCAATCGACAGCCGAGTCATCTGCCTCGATAGAATAAACCGATCGTTGCGCCATACTATTAATGATTTTCGCGCTGCGCCAGGCGGCAAGGCATAGATTCGGATCGACGACACCGTGGGTATGACGCGCAGCATTCTGAACGAATATCTGATTGGAAGGCGCACCACCCCATTGAATTGAGTAATCCTGATTAACGATCAATTTATTATGATCATCAAATGCAACGTCTTGCCTTAATGTAGACATACATGCAGGCAGCTCCCACTTGTAGCCAGTACAAAAAATTACAATATCAGCTGAGATCGCAAATTTCTGTTGAGCATGTATATTCTCGACGTGCAGCTGCGCGCCATCTTCTATAGCTATAAGACTATGCCGTGGCAGTAATTTGATGCGATCACGATACCCATTCAGACACTCCAACACATATAAGCGACGATAAATACTGTCGAGTAATTCGCTGGATATTCCATCACTTGTCAGCATCTGTTCCTGAATTAATTGCCGCTTCTGGGGTGGAGATTGACGATAGAAACTCTCGGTATGCGTCGGCATATATATTTCATTGGCGAACGGAGTCTCGTCCATTGGCAGAAATGAATTGCGACGTGATATCCAGCTGATCTCATCAGGAAGATTATAATCATCAGCCAATATTGTCGAAAATATTTCTGCCCCACTTTGGCCACCGCCGACGATCACCACACGCTTATTTTTCCAAGTCTGCGCGCGGCTCATAAAATCTCGACAATGATAGATCTTATCAGACAGATGCTGCCTGGCAAAATCAGGGACATTTGGAATCAGTCCCGCGCCCAAGACAAGATTAGTCGCTTGCACGTATTGTTTGTTAGTCTTGATTTGAAAATAGCGCTGATCAAATTCAATTGATTCGATTTCTTCATTAAAAACCAGACCAGGTAATTGCTTGCTAGCCCAGGAATAATAATCGCTAAATTCCTTACGCATGACTCTGGTGAATTTGCTGTTAGCAAATCGGTACAAGCGATTATTAGCCGCAAGATATGACAAAAACGAATATCGATTGGTGGGATCGACCATGGTTACTAAATCATAAAGATGACTTACCTGAATCGTCGCTTGACTCAATAACATGCCAGGATGCCAAACAAAGTGACTGCTACGATCGAAAAAGCACGCCTCAATTGACGGCAACTTGGTTAGCAACGCAGCCAAACTCAAATTAAACGGGCCAATACCCACCCCAACTAAATCATATTGGCGCATCTTGCGTGCCCCTTAGTCATGACATGAATTTTCTGCGCCAGCTCCGGCATGAATGGATAAACCGCCACTCCTAATGCCTGCAGCCAGGCGGCATATTCTTCTGTCTGGTGATCTATCTTCGCACCACGACTCATCCACTCCTGTATCGCCAGCACCGCGAGGTGGGGCTTAAATTGATCTGGCTGCATAGCAACACTGATGCGGGCATACAAACCGGCACCGGCAGCGTGACAAGCTCTTACCGGCAAAACTGGACTTCGCAGCCACTCATCAATATCTGCCGTCATCTTAGCTTGGAATGATAAATATTCATCTAGTGAAAAATTACCTGGAGATGAACTAACGTCAATACCCGCGAGAAAGAAGCGCAAAATATCGACTGAGATATCATGCTTATTAATATCTTTGACCCAAATCGCATGCCTGGTACTAGTCGATAATTTCTTTCCATTCATATGATAAAAATAGTTAATGATGTAGTAATCAACTGGCTTGTAAGCGGCGCTTATAGCACTCAACCCTGTCACGCTGGCCAACAGTGGCATCGTGTTATCCACACCAAAAGTTGCAATGACAGTTATTTCACTATCTTTATCGAAAGTGTTTGCCTGCACTTGTTTGCCGGCTAACTCACCCAGCATGAGATAATAAGCAAATATGAACCCATAACTCAGCAAGGTTTTATTATCATTAACTTTAAAACCCCAAGTTGAATCAGAAGTTAAATGCGTCTGATAATTATTTTGAGATACATATTTATGATAGGCATTGATTAACTCAGCACTGATACCCTTGTTATTTAAGTGAAGATCACGCGGCAAATCCAGAACATAATCACCGCTGTCAAATCTGGCAAAGCCTGAACTGACAGCCTGTTCCAGAAGCCCGAAACACCAGCTGCGATAAACCTCAAACCATTGCTTATCGTGTGGATTAATGAAGTCACCCATCATGATGTTCATAGTCTGTAAATCATCACGGATTTGTGGATAATATTTCTCACAAATATCTTGCGGTGCACAACTCTCCTTAACCGCCTGCCTCTCAGTGTAATTCTCAAAATTATCTGTACCCGATAACATCGTCACTTGATGACCTTGTTGACGTAAATATCTTGCCAGGATATCAGCGCGTAAATACGGTCCGCCGATATGACCTAAATGTAGAGAACCATTTGGTGTTGGCATAGCCGGGATAATTAAATATTTTCTCATCTTAACTGTCATCTTGATTAAAACTTCAGTGCACCCGCAATAGACGCGAGTGATTGATCCCAAGTCGATTTCAATAAGGCCGCCGCTTTCTTTTTATCACGCTTCAACACTGCAGCGACCAGCCTGTCATTTATATCGATATATTCAGCAATCATTTTTTTATTAGTCTTATTCGTGGTCAAGCAAGCATAGCGATAACGTTCAGATTGATTAAATAATAGCTGCGAGATCTTCATCAGCCACGGTGACTGACAGGCTTTAGTGAGTTGATAAGAATAATCAGCCTGTAACGCATCCCACACCTCAGGCTCAATGCTCGATTTATTCACCGACTTCAAGTATTTGGAAAGCCGATGCCAGCTCGCCAACACATCAGCCTCCCACTGGTCGTCACCGTGTGTGATAGCCAAATCCAGAGCCTGTAATTCAAGCATCGTGCGAGTGCGATAGAGATCATTCAACTCATCCAGCGACAGCGGTGTCACTGAAAATCCGCAGTGTTCCTCGATAGTAACCAGACCCGAGGTCATTAACTGAAATAACGCTTCGCGCAAGGGGCTGTAACCAACACCGTAACGCTCTTTTAAGGCGTCCATTTGCAGCTTGCCACCAGGTTCATACAAGCCAGTTACAATGTCCTGGCGCAAGGCCGCCATCACGGCAGAGGCCTTGGTTTGTTTAGTCATTGGTTTCATCTTGATTGCACCTATCCATTACAGAATGAGGGGCAGTATAATGGATTTTCGAAAATCTGCAATACTTTCGAAATTTATTCAAACACTCAAGCTCAAATTAAAACTTAGCAGCGAACCGCAACCGGGCTACCAGCCAACACATATCAGAGCATTTCGAACACTAACGAGCCGCTAATGCTGGATAAGTAAAAAATATGATATGCACCAGATTCAACAAGAAATGCGTGATGATCGCCGCCTCTATGCGTCGAGTAAAAAGATACATGAAACCAAATCCCAAACCAGCCGCTGCCGCCATCAACACATATATCACACCACCCGCGTAATGTGTCGCACCAAATAAAATCGCCGCAATTGTAACCGCCACATATTCACCGTATTTTATATGTTTGAATATGATTGCCAGATGCCCTTGCAAAAAGAAACGAAAAAACGCCTCTTCAGCCACGCAGGTAAGCAATAGATTCGCTAGACTCCAAATTAAAATAAATTCAGGTATTTTAAAGTCGAACCTCACAAACCCCACCATCAATGCCAAGGCGATATAGACAGAAATCAGCATCAGCGATTTCCCAAAAATGCCCTTCATCATTGTCAGACCATCCTGCCAAGACTCTATCAGGATGCCACTAAAACCTAGAAGAAAAATACCAATTACCGCTTTGTCAAAATTGAGATACAGGGTGTAAGGAATTGCATCAGGGGTGAGATAGACCTTATTAATAACGAGTAAATTATGGAAATATGGCAGATGAGCAGCGAGCAAGCCACCGATCACTATCACGCCTGTAGACGCGAATCCTTGCAACCATCTCTGCCTCTTATGCTCCGGCAAGTCACGCGGCTGACAGTAATAAGCCGCAACCGCAAATAAAGCGATCAATATCACTGCAATCAAGGTTAGCTGCCTACTCAATACGCCGGCAATGATGGCAAGCAGCAACGCGATCATCCAATTAGGAAGCACCCGTCGGCCAGGCAACCACAGCAGCACAACTGCGAGGCAGAGAAAACCATAGGTAAGAGACGTGAAGGAAAAGAATTGCTGCCAGCTCATAAGGAATACTCTCGTGTTAAATCGCCGTGAGGTCATAGAATATCCGCTGAAGAACAAAACGCCAACATCAGATCTGCTAGTACCGATTCAACCCCCTTCAGGGATACTCACCGTTACGCCCACCCAAAATGAGAGCTGGCACAAAGTAGTCTAATTGCTCTATTTTAGACACTTGATACGAGAATAACTCATCATTTGTCTTTTTTAAGACATTTGCAACATGTTGTTATATGAATAATCAAATGATATAATTGTCTTAACTAAAGCAACTATTCGATTTTATAGCTATCAAGTGATTCTTCGGAGACAGTTATGAATAAATTGTCCACCGCTCATGAATTGGAAGCAAGCCTGGGCAACCACATCAGAAGCTTGCGCCTGCAAAAAAACATCGACAGACAATCACTTTGCGCACAAGCCGGCGTCAGCGAAACGGCACTCAGAAACCTCGAGGGCGGCAAAGGCGCGACCTTAAAAACATTGACGCGCGTCGTGAAGGCGCTCAACAAGGAAAGCTGGCTTGAAAGCCTGGCACCGGCAGCCAGCATCAATCCGCTGCACATCGTGCGCAACAAACCACAAAGACAACGAGCCAGCAGAAAAATACATGCCAAAAAACAAAAAATCTGACCCTTACGTCAGAACCGAACAAGTTAAAGTTTATATCTGGGGAAAATATGTCGGCGCTGTTGCCCTCGATCCTGCACTGGGATATTACGCATTCGCGTACGACAAATCATTTGGCAGAAGCGGCATTGAGATCGCCCCACTGCACATGCCGCTTAATGACATTGAAGATGTATACGTCTTCTCTAACCTGCCCGAAGCCACCTACAAACGTTTGCCTGCCCTATTAGCTGATTCCCTACCAGACGATTTCGGCAATGCACTCATTGATCGCTACATGGCAGACAAAGGTATCTCAGCCAGACAAATTACACAGCTAGACCGCCTGGCCTACATGGGCACGCGCGCAATGGGCGCGCTTGAATTCAAACCTGCGCACGGACCAAGAAACACCAAGCCCTCCTCCATAGAAATGAGCAGCCTGGTGTTAGAGGCAAGAAAAGCCGTCACCGGTAAATTGGCAAGCGACCATGAAAGCGATGCAGCGTTACGCAGCATTATTGAAGTTGGCACCTCTGCCGGCGGCGCAAGAGCCAAAGCCGTCATCGCCTGGAATCCAACAACAAATAAAATTCAATCCGGCCAAGTTGATACCGAAGATGGATATGAACACTGGTTATTGAAATTTGACGGCATGGGCAAAGATAAAGAACTGGGAATCAGCGAACATTACGGCCGCATTGAGTACGCGTATTATTTAATGGCACGACACGCAGGTATCAACATGAGCACATCAAGACTGCTGGAAGAAAATAGCCGCGCACACTTCATGACAAAACGCTTTGATCGCGAAGGTAAAAGCACCAAACACCACATTCAAACCTTATGCGCAATGAATCACATCGACTATAAAAAGAAATCGACCAATAGTTACGAACAATTACTACTAACACTTAACGATCTTGGACTTGATCACGACGCATATGTCGAAGCATTCCGCCGCATGATTTTCAATATCATGGGCAGAAACTGCGACGATCATAGTAAGAATTTTTCCTTCCTGCTGAAAGAAGGCAACGACTGGCAGTTAGCCCCCGCTTATGATATTACCTTTGCACACAATCCTAATGGCGAATGGACCAACCAACATTTGATGTCAGTAAACGGGAAATATAAAAACATCACCGCTGAGGACATCATTACCGTCGCAGACAGGTTCGGTGTTGGTGAAGTGAAGCAACTGCTAAATGAAACCAGAGAAGCCATCCAACAATGGCCTCGCTTCGCCAAGGAAGCAGGATTAGACAAGAACGAAATTGAGCGTATCAAAAAAATGCACATCATACTCAGAACGTAACGAGATTGACGGCACCACCCCACTCTGCTAAAAATACCGACCAATAAATTCATGGCCTGAATAACAATAATACAAAAAAGGTGAGATGCATGCAGAACAGAAGACCATTCAATAACCCTTATGATTTCCAGCCAACGACAACAACTTATGCCGCAGCAGCGGTGACAACAGCTGTTGTTTTTGCAGTAACCGAAGCCTATAACGCTTTCTCCGCCTATCGAACCGGCGTCACACTATTCAATAAAGCTCCTGAAAAAACACCAGAAAGCAATGAACCAGACTTATTCCGTTCATTTGGTTTTGGGGCTGAATATAAGTAATGCCACTGACGGCCTGGATTTTACACCTGGCTCGCGCCTTCAGCGCTAAGCGCATAATTTTGGGCTTAGGTAATATTATATCGCTGATTTCCCCAGGGTTGCGGCGCAAACAACGCGCCTGACCCTGGGCTATAAACAGGCTTTCAGCCTGTAAAATTAGGCTTACTCAACCCCGAGGCAGAGAATAAAATGCAATGAATTACAGATGAGACATGTGATTATCAAGCGTTGCATATCATCAGGCCGAAGGCCTGTTTATAGCCCAGGGTCAGGCGCGTTGTTTGCGCCGTAACCCTGGGTCAAACCAATTATCATTAAGAAGCGCTGAAAGCGCGACAGATCAACCCAAAGCAACCATCTTACAACCGAGTCGCCCTTCCAGCATTCAACTATGCATTAAAGTTAAATCTCAATATTACCCAAATCAACCAACGCATCACCCACATCAACGGTCAGTGTTTTGACCGGCTGACTATGCTGATAGAAAGTTATTTCATATTTACCTTTCTCGGTTAATTGATACATCAGCCCAGTACTAGAACGTAATGCAAATGTACGGTTTGGCGCATCGCCGTCAAACGCGAGCTTGCGCGAGCCTTCAACTTTCTTTAATGAATAACGAATCTGTTGCGCGTCATTTGACTGAACATGTGCGCGGAAGCCGCTTTGCGACATACGTCTCAACAAGGATTGCCAGCCGCCCTCCTGTCGCTCAACCGTGACATTGCGCCACTGATTATAATTAGGACGGAAACTGGATGCGTTCACCTCAATGCAATAAGCCAGCACACCGTGCTCTTTCCACTGCCAATCTAAATCAGAACCATCAGCTTCATAAATAGTTTGCGCGATAGGACCAACCTGGTATGAATTTTTTTGATTACTATCATTGCGAATATTGGCATTCATCTTCACGCCAATTGATTGAAACAAATCTTTTGCCGGATTATTCACACTGGCACAACCAAACGGGTAAAGAATTAATTCGCTATATGAGTGATAACTAATATCAGCAACCGGCTGCAAGGTTTCCACCAAATGCATCATGGCTTTTGTTTCTGGCTCACTGCCAGCTGAAGGGCCCCTGTATGTTTCGCTATTCGGTTGACCATCTGAACCGCGGCAATAATTCCAGTACGCCGGATAATTACGATTTAAATCCACACCAACAGTACGACCTTTCAACTCATAAGCATTTTTACGCCACATGAGATCACCCTCAGACACCATGGCATTACCATCCGGATTTACTTGCGGCACCAATACAATTCTATAATTATCTAGCCAGCTTGTGACTTCAGGATCATTACCGTATTTTTCGGTTAAGACTTTTGCCATATGCATGATGACTTCTGGCGTCATCACCTCACGCGCATGATGCATAGCATTGAACAACACCACAGGTTTATTGGTATCGCCAGGATGTGCTGATATTTCCAAAGCCATCATGGATCGATTGCGATGCGTCTTACCAGCTTCAAACAAACTGGTAATCGTCGGATATTGCGTATGAATATCTGTTAAAGCCTGGACAACTTGCACCGGGTTTAAATACCCGTCTTTACCAGCCCGCAGTTCGCGCAGACGATAATTAGCTTTCCTGATTTGCAATTTATTTTTTTGCAAATCAGCAAGCTCGGCATCAGAAACAGATACTTCCGCCCAATGCTGCTTTAAATTGACACCAAGAACATCCATGTTTTTTAGTAATTGCAATTGCGCATGAGCTTTATCAGCATTCGCGTCGAAATCAACGTAGACAATTTGCTTGACTGGTGTTTGAGCGGCGCAAGCCACACCTGAGATCAATAGCGAAACGAGTGCAGCGCTTAATTTTAGTTTGAATTTATTTGATTTTTGCATAAGTGATTTACTTCCCTGAAACAATTAATAGTGACGACGCGTGATTGGATATTGGATCGCAAAAAATTCGATGAGATTTCCCATTAGTTAGCCAGCAAGCTCAGTGACAGTTACACCACCACTGCCATCAGCCGATAACTTACAAGTTATTTTTTCTCTCGAAGTCAGATTAAACGTCGCCGACTCAACGAGATCACTGAATACAATCACTGTGCCATCTTCAAAAACAGCTGTCAGATCTCTATACCAAACGAATTTATTATTACCAAACAATCCAGTTTCTTGATTGCCAATAGCCTTCATTTCCTTGCCATTGTTAGCACGATTCACCCATTCAACCAGATCGTTAAACTTCACGCCAATTTTGGTTATGGTAGGTTTTGAACCATCTGCAGTTTCGACCTTGCATTTCTCGGGTTTGATGTTCACAAACACGGATTTACCTGTTTCAAGTGAACCCACAATTTGGTTATAAGTTGATAATGT
>CAZWPD010000023.1:8769-20969 GCA_964636145.1 uncultured Coxiellaceae bacterium | reverse complement strand
CATAACTTTCACCTATGACACTCATAGATTTTAGTCAATGTTCATATACCTGAAATACCAGTATATTTCCTCTATGCATTGCGTTGTGTGATGCAACAACTTAACAAGGGACATAGCATGAAAAATATTCTGATCACAAACATTCTCAAAGGCATCAAAAACTCTGGCCGCTGCCCTGGCAAGTGTTCTTTCATTTCAGCGTAACCCAACATATTGCCGGGCATCATCCACATGTCCGGCAATACCACTCACAGCAGAGATTAATTCATGAAATTACCCAGACTCAATGATTTACTCGAATATAAAAACCCTGCGGTTTTAAAACTTTACGTGCAAAACTATCCGGATAACAAACTCTCCGCAGAAGATGCGTTTCAAGAAACATTGAAATACCTGTGGCTTTCCAAAAAACATCAATACGAGCTTCAACAGCACCCTAATAATCCAGCGCTGCCACCGCGCTGCATCATGCTGCAGTCCATGCGCGAAATTGATCAAATGTGGCATGAATTCATTTTATTCACGAAGGACTACACTGAATTTTGCCACGAGTATTTCGGCGAATACCTGCATCACCTGCCGAATATTTTCGACAATATGCCCGTGTCACGAGAAGAAGAAATGGCAGAAATCACTAAATTATTGCCGTACATCTATGATCATTTAGGCGAGCAAACCATGCGGGTGTGGTTTGCGGATTATTTGACTGATAGCGAGGCAGCATGACATTCAGACTATGCTCGCCCACCACCAGCTCATAACAATAAAATACACACCTAAATCGCACTGACTACTAGGATTGACAGCATCTTTCATGATATAAAATTCCATCAGTCAGATAAGGAAATCACATGAAACAGCTATCATATAAATTAATCACGACCTCAGCCTTAATGGCATTATCCGCCACCTCACTTGCCGCACCTGGTGCTGCAGCAGGAGCCGCTGGCGCGCGCAGCGCAGCCGCCGGTTTTGTTGCCAGGCAAAATGTTGGTGCACGATTAGCCGCACAATCGAGTGCCAACGCAGTCGATCAGGATACCGCACCCGCCGCAGCTCCAGGCGATGCTACCACCACAACAGCAGCCCCCACCCCTGCTTGCCCACGACCCACATTAATGACCGGGTCGTATATTGGCGTCCAGACTGGCTATGGCTCGTATCGCGTCAACAACAGCATTAACTCACCCGCCGGCACCAGCATCACTAGCAACTACCCGGCCTCCGCAAGCAATTGGACTGCTGGCGCGCTTTTTGGTTACGGTAAAATGATTAGCTCCATGTTTTACCTGGGTGGTGAAATATTTATTAATGCCAATAATTTCCAACAAGATTTTTCCTATACTAATGGCCCCGCCCCAACAACTTACACCAATCAAACCCTTAACGGGCCAACCTGGGGTATCGGCTTACTCCCGGGCATTCGCTTTCAGGAATCCGCCCTTACCTATGTACGCCTCGGCTGGAACAGCACCATTTTCAAAACCAATGAAACTGCAACGGGTGCCGTCAACGGTAACGTCAGCAATAGAGAAAGCGGATTCGTCTTTGGCGTTGGCATTGAAACATTAATTACAACTAACTACAGTGTGCGCGGTGAGTTTGACCACACCTATTACACTTCATACAACACATTTTCGGTATACAACACCGTTGTAAATCCTTCCAGCAACCAGTTTATGCTATCTTTCATCTATCACGCTGGTTAAGCAATAAAGATGGGCTGAGTCACCACCTCAGCCCATCAATCACTCTCTTTGCAATTCCAACTGCTTAAATATACTGCGTTTATTACAAGCGCACACACGCCATCACTTGTCCCAGCTTCGCCTATACTTTAGGTATACAGCTAACATGGGGCATCGCCATGCAAAGCGACAGAAACAACCCAAGTCAACATGACTGGCAAGAGGCCTTAACAATTGTTGCCGGCGCATTAAACAACATTAAAAAATTCAAATACAAATACGCCATCATCGGCAGCGGCGCGTATTACATACACGGAGTAATATTCAGAGACCCAAACTATCATCCCGCCGATATCGACATCAACACTAGCAACATCAAGGCAACAGACAAAGCACTCATGTCATTAAACCAATCCAAAAACGTTAAAGTTGAAAAAGACACGAATAGCAGCAGGACAGTCAGCAAATACCAGATCACTCTCGCGAATGGCAGCAAAATTGCGATTGATGTCACGCATAACGATGACTTTGGTTACAGGACTGCAACCTTTCAAGAGATCAACAAGGTAAAAACAACATCACTCATGGATACGCTGCTTTCAATCTTCACACACCCGGAACGCCGCCAAAAAGATTTTATCGCTTTTAAAGAATTGATTGTCCAAAATATAGAAATGCTGCGGAAAGAATTACAACAAAAAAAAGTAAAAGACAGCACCTTCTTTAAATCCCTCCAGCACGCGATAGATGCATTACAAGCCCCACATATCTCTCGAGATGAAGAAACAGTTGATGCAATTATCTCGCGAACCCTTGCAAGTGGCCCAGGCAAAACCCAAGCGAAAATCGAGAGCGGCGCAAACGATCATTCGCAAATGCTATTCTCTCAGCCAAAAAACAAATCCAGCCCAGGTCGCATTGATCAATGCGACCTGGAGAATCTGGATGCATTACCTGATAACAATATGAAAAAGAAATAATGACATTTGCACATTGAGCTCAGGATTGGTTGAACCTAATTATTATCTAAATTTTTTCTGTTTTAAACTTCTGAGCATCTTCTGATCCTGCCGTCGCATTTCCAGCACTATATGAATGCGCGCCAACACCGGCAAGCTTGCCATGATCGACAATCAGATACTCATTACGTATTGCCCTGTTCTCCAACCAACATTCAAGAATTTCACGTGTGCCGGCTGCATATCTTGTCTGTGCAGATAATGAGGTACCAGAAACATGCGGAGTCATGCCATGATGAGGCATGCTGCGCCATGGATGATCATTAGGAGCAGGCTGAGGGAACCACACATCACCAGCGTAACCAGCTAATTTACCGCTCTCTAATGCGCGCGCAACAGCATCACGATCACAAATTTTACCACGTGCGGTATTAACGAGATAAGCACCGCGCTTCATCGTGGCAATCAGTTTTTCATCGAACAAATGCTCGGTTTCAGGATGTAACGGACAAGCGAGCGCTACGATATCACAATGCGGCACCATGTCTTGCACGCTGGCATGAAAGACCAACCCTAATTCCTTTTCAATTTTTTCCGGCAACCGATGGCGGTCAGTATAATGTAAATGCACATCAAATGGCTTGAGTCTCTTCATCGTGCCAAGGCCTATACGACCTGCACCAACCACACCAACTACCATCCCCTCAAGGTCGTACGCTCTTTCAACGCAATCAGCGATATTCCAGCCTTTACTAACCACCCATTGATGCGAAGGAATATAATTACGCACCAAGGCCAAAATTGCCATCAAGTTATGCTCGGCAACACTATTGCTATTACAGTAAGTAACTTCAGCAACCGTGACACCTTTATCCATTGCGGCTTGCAGATCAACATGATCGGAACCGATTCCAGCAGTGATAGCGAGCTTTAAATTTTTCGCTTTAGCGATTCGCTCAGCAGTGAGATACGCCGGCCAAAACGGCTGCGAAATCACAACGTCAGCATCAACCAATTCTTTTTCGAATATAGAGTCAGGCCCATCTTTATCCGATGTCACCACCAACGTATGACCTTGCTCTTCTAAAAATTTCCGCAAGCCTAACTCACCAGAAACTGAACCAAGTAATTGCCCAGGTTGAAAATCGATATTTTTCGGTGTTGGCAGCAATTGCCCATCTGGATAGCGCTCGATCTTGGGTAAATCATCGCGAGCATAAGATGCTGGATAACCTGCAACTGGATCGTCGTAGAGCACGCAAAGTATTTTCATATCATTAATCCTTTTGAAACGTTGTAATGGTTGGTGCAATTACCTCAAGACCTGAACCCTTGGCTCCTGAACTTCTTCGGCAGAATCTGATGCAGCAGGTTGATTCGGTGCACCCAGCCTTTGCATCTGCTGACCTTGACCGAGGCGCGCCACATTTCCCGCTTGATTAAACAGCGTTCTGACCGTCGCTAAACCGTATTGCAAAGCCTCATTGGCATAGTCATCGACTTGTGCAAATGCATTATTCAACCCATCTTGAATTTGATCGGTGTTATCCGTCCCACCGGTCAATTGCGTGTTTAAGGCGAGATCTAGTGAGTTTCCTAATCGATGTTTGACATAGGCAGGTGTAGCGGCATAACCAACCAGACACGCAAACAACATGGAAGCGGAAGCTTCATAAGAAATACGCGACAACAAGATAGCCGGGAGTAAAGATTTTAAAAATACGCCGCGCATTTTATTGATCGTGGGAGACAATAAAATATCGAGATTACGATTAGCAATAGCCAGTGCCGGATCACGCAGGCTACTATTGTAATCTGAAATCAAACTTAATTTTTGTATGGTATACATCAGGAAATGCAGATCATTGAGTGAATCTGCGTGATTAACAATATTTGTATAGATGCCGTAGCGCGAAGCATCAGGTTTCATTTTCAAGAATGCCGGCACTAATTTTTCTTCGGCGTAAGCAAGCACGTTAGATAAAATTTGTCTCTTCGCTGGCGTGTAAGGTCTGGTGGCAAAATAGCTTCTCGCTGCCTCTGTTTGCCGAAGAACTTGATCTTTATTCATATCTGAGCTGATGTAAAAATTTTTCAATTCAGGGGCCGGATGTGAAGATTGAGGACTTGGATCTGCGCTTTTTTTTCTTAGCATGATATATCCTTTAACATGTGAGTTGAGTCGCGCGAATTGTGATTTAGCAGGAATACAATGTCAATCAAAAGGCCGTGATGATTCTTGGGGAACATCCCCCTTGAAACAGCTAGCAAAAAATATGTTAAACTATAACGATTGAGACAAGGAAGCTCAGCAATGAAACAATATTATCGCTCACTAATACTATTAAGCCTCGCCCTAACCTCTCATACCGCAATTGCAGGCTGGAATCAGCAATGCCTGAATGATTGCTTTAGTACAAATCACGCGTGCAACTACTGTGATTATCAGTGCCGGACCGAAGAAACCCCGTCAAGATTTGAAGACAACTCCAATGAATACAAGTGTCCGTTTTAAAGCGCGTCATTACAATGACAACTAATGTCGATAAGCACTTGAAAAGTATACATGTTTTAAAAATCCCACGGTTCTTGGTATAATATACGCTACGATCCAAAAAGTGCGGCAAGGAACTAACAATAACCAAATCTGGAGTGCACCCATGAAACGTATATTCTTGTTCATCATCGCGTCTCTTTTTGCTTTTAATGTCTACGCAGCAGAACTCAAAGTTGGTGTTGTTAATTTGGATACCGTCTTACAAAAATCCTCATTAGCAATGAAATTGAACGCCAAAATCAGCAACGACTTCCAACCAAAACAAGATGCGCTGAATGCTGCACAAAAGAAGTTACAAGACAGCGTTGATCAATTAACTTATAACGCATACAAAATGACACCAGATGAACGCAATGCTCTGCAAACAAAAATTGCAGGCCAACGTCGCGACCTAGAAGTCATGGCCGGCACAATGCAGAAAGATCTCCAGATTGCACAAAGCCAAAGCAGTCAGGAAATCTTGAGCAAGCTAAACGGCGTCATTCAGAAAATTGCAAAAGATGGCAGCTACGACATGGTATTAACCAGCGCCAACATGTTGTACCTCAACAACACCATCGACATCACCAAACAAGTAACAGATCAATTGAACTAAAAGAAACAATCAACGCGGCGCACACATGTGCGTCGCGCTTGATGCAAGTTAATGGCAACTCCCACGCAAAACCGCTAAAATACCCCAAATAAAATAATCCCTACTTCCGCTCGAGACCACACATGCAAGATCAGGAATTTTACGTGCAGTTTGAAAATTGCACACTACCAAAAGAATATTTTCGGCACTACGGTCATCTGCGTATTTGCTGGATTAATTTGAGTCGACACGAGCTTGATATCGCCATGCCTCTCATTACTGCCGGCATTAAGCGCTATGCGGCGAGTCTTGGTGCCGCACACATCTATCACGAAACACTTACCAGAGCCTGGATTTATTTAGTGCACGAGGCGAGAGACAACATCGTCCACGCAACTTTTGAAGACTTTATCACCCATCATCAGGAGTTAATGGACAAGAGTCTCCCCTATCAATACTATTCTGACACCATATTAAATAGTGAAACAGCGAAACAAACCTGGATCGCGCCAGATATCACACCATTTAACTGCAACATAGAAAAATAAAATAAAGGAATGACGATGTTAAGAAAGAAAACACCATACAATAAAATTGAAAATAAATCTTCCGCATCACTCAGAGAGATTACAAAATTCAACAAAGCGATTGCTAATGCAAAAGTTGAACATGTTAGGAAATTCGTTGCCAAATACGGCGCAGACAAAGAAACCATGAACTTTAATGACTTCTTACATGAAGCATGCCTCGGCGCATCCTACACAACACAAGATGCCATTTTTTTGCGCCAAGTTGAAATTGTAAAAATACTCTTGAGCTCAACAGCAATCGACGTGAATAAATTAAAGTCCACGCAACAATCTGCTCTTGATGTTGCCGCAAAATCTAATCTATGCGGCAAAACAACAATTTTGACATTATTACTTGATGATGAGCGCGTCGATAAAAATAGATATCATGATGGCAAGACCGCCTTGCATCTAGCAGTATCATTAAAACGAACCGCCAATGTGGCCGCACTGATCGCGAATGAAGCGGTTGATATCAATGCCAAAACTAAAATCTCGTCCAGAACAGCGCTGCATATCGCGGCGGATGAAGACAACCTGCCGATTGTCAATATCCTCCTCAACCGGAAAGACATTGATATCAATTTACGTGACAAAAATGGCAGCACACCCACCCATCTAGCGCTGATCACATCTAAAAAAAGCGTCATAGCCAACAACCTGATTCAACGCGCCGACTTCGAGACGAACGCACAAGATAGTCAAGGTAGAACAGCACTGCACATTGCTATCGAGAAAGATTCGGCAGCAGCCTTCAACCTCTTACTTGCCAAACAAAATATCGATATCAATCTTGCCATGAAAACCGCTGAAACACCGCTGATGATTGCCATTAAACATGGACGCAGCGCCATGATTGCAAAACTGCTGGCAAGGCCAGATATCAATGTTAACGCCAAGACAAACAAAGGCCGCGAAGCGTTACACTATGCGGCAGCAACAAACGACGTTGCCACACTGAAAGCGCTGCTATCCCATGCCGGGATCGATGTAAATGTCAAAGACGATAGTGGTATCACACCCTTGCAAGCAGCACTCGCCTTACACGAAAAAGAAGCGGCAAGATTACTAATATCACATAAAAACATCGATATTAACGCTGTCAATTTGAAGGGCGACACCGCATTAACGATTGCAGCCATGCATAACGACGCCTTGCTCATCCGATTATTATTAGATCATGGTGCAGATCCATCTCATATCAATGGTGAAGGATACAATGCACGGATGATTGCCGCTGACGCGGGAAATTTCGGTATTGCGACACTGCTAGCAGATGTTACGCAAAGTAAAAAAATGTCTGGCTCACCGCTGCAACAGCATTCGCTACTGGCGAGATCAAACAATGCCATCAAACATGCTGAAGAATCATCTCCCGCGCCGACATCACCGAAGTTATAGAACAGAAAAATCACTATCCCGCGCACGCAGCGCGGGATAGTGAATCAAGATTATCTTGCTGACAGCCAATCAGTAATCAACGCCGACATCTGTAAGCGTGCAGACCGCAGTGACGCCGAGTCACCTTGACGCGACGCATGCAAATCATCGCAATGCGCAGCACCTTCGATCGTATAGTAGTTCAACTGAGTGTTTTCAACATTGCCGTTTACAGGCGTCATGGACAACCGTGACCACGGATCCGTGGAACCATTGGTCATGAATATTTTGCTAGCCGCTTTCGTTCTGAGCGGACGGTAAAATTCACTATTGATGTGATCCGTATTCGCCGGCGTGGTGATATTAAAAAGACGCTTGCAAACATCAGCGTAATACGCAAGATCAACACGACTAGAGCGTGTTGATTTGGCAGGATCCGCGGATGCCGTTTGCCAATAGCCGTATTCCATACACGATTGATAATACCATTGGCGCATACCGAGGCCATCAGCATAATCTTTTGGATCAGTACTTTCCGCACCTTGTACCGCCAATGAGAGCGGATCGTTAATTCCCCACATGCGATATAACTCACGTGCAAACGCAGCGTAACCAGTCAAAGGATCTTTAGCAGTCTCTAACAGATTACAGAATTTATCTTTATAACCATATTGCACCGCCGCCGATCCGATATCCGCAACGAAGAACAAGAAATCACGATCATCGCGCAACGCCTCAACGCCGAATGATTTCTTGATTGCAGTCATTTTTACCGGGTCGGTGCTGGCATGTTCAATTTCAATATTTGCGGCGCGCATTTTATCGGCACACGCAGATCCAGCCACACGCGTGACGTGCTCATCGTATTCAAAGAAATTTTCTTTGGCGATGACAGGCGCTGATGATGCCAGCGACCCAACAACCATCGCTGGCCGCGTCAACCGGTAATAAGCTGATAAGGAACCAGGATATGAACCGCCAAATGCAATCCACTTACCCGTCCATCCATTTGTTTTTGAGATATCTTTCTGGAAATTTTCCAAATCGCGCAGCGCATGGTCAGTGCTTAAATATTTCAAGTCATCTGTTGTCAGCGTTGGGCGCGGCAAACTCACACCGTAATAACGATGCTCCAAAGCAACCAGGCGCGCATGAAACTTCTGCGCGTGTTCACGAATCGCACCATTCAAGACTCTTGCCTCACACGCTGATTCGCCGCATATATATAAAAATACTGGTGAGTCATGCGAGGTTGCATAAGTATTATCAACGTAAAAACGTTGCTGAAAAGTTCCAAGCAATGGATTATTCGGATCGACTTGCTGCGTGAAATAGCCCGTTGTAATATTACCGGCGTCGCGTTTCAATCCAACAGTTTTATTCACATGCTGCTGGTAATAAAAATCGAGCGCACCAGCACACACATTCGCACTAGCCGCCAAGCTCACAGCCAATCCAATCACTCGGGCCACCCGCCCCGCTACTCTCGCCATCTCACCACCCCTCGTTGCAATTGATTTAATACAGTTCAGCCGCCTCATCAAGCGGCACAGCCACAATAAAGCGCAACAAGTTAAGCACCAACACCCTTATAAATCAACCGCCCAGACCATGAATGATGATTTAACGCGCAAAATGCAGACTCGTGTTTGAATTTACACTTTAATCTATTATGATTGGCAGGCAATAATCCCAGGAATAAGTTCATGTCCATTTTCAAAAATCTTGCGAATTCAGAGTTATTTGCAATCCTCGAGTGCAGCAATTTAAAAGATATCATCGAGTTACTCGGCACAGAGGAATTAGCCACAGAGATTGGCGTCGATGCGATTGAGGAAGCACCCAGGCTTAAAGCTGTCAAAGCCAGACTAATCAGATATTCGCGCAAACATTACACAGCCAAACTAAAACCCAATCTCATCAGCGGCGCCTTATTTTTCTCATTAAATGATGTTGCCAGCTTTTCGTTTCTGACACTCATTACGATTCTCGGCAACGTCACCTTTCCCATGCTTGCCCTGTCGATTTTAACCGGTGGCTTTGCTGCGGCATCCATCGCACTCAGCTCTATCTTTTTCATTGCCTATTACAAGCGCCAGAAAAACAAGATGAGAGATACTGAAAAGTTTTTCGACTTTGCCACCATCAAATCCATGTGCGCCAAAGAACTAATTGCGCGACAAAAATTGGAGCTCGCCGATGTGATTGAACACAAGCGTCTAGGTATCACCATTAATCACGCCGTTAAACTCCACAAACCCAAGATCTTCTCATATAAAAACAAAGACCGTTTTCTGCTCGCCACTGATGCCCTGGCTGCAGCAGTGTTAACAGGCAGCATGTTATTTGGCACTTATTATCTTGGCATCTCCAGCATCTTGACCGCCTTTGGTGTTGTCGCTGCAAGCGCTGCCATGACTGGCGGCATTGGTCTTGCAATTGCTGGTGCTGTTGCCGTTGGCGTTGCTATCTTTTGTTTTATTAAGGTATATAAATCCATGGTCAACGCTGACCACATCGAAAAACTGCAAGCGCACGTTGGTGAGGAATTTGAAAAATCGCGTACCGATTGTTACAACCTGCACCGAAAAGTGGATGAGCTATCGAATATTCAAGAACACGATATGCCTGCACCGAAAGCCACTCGTTCGCATTCAGACCCACAACTACATCATCGCAAAACCTTTCCTGATTCACTCGAGTCCGCAACACAACACAGTTTTTTCATGATGCAACGTGGCAATCGCATCAAACAACGCCCCTCACCTAAATCTCTCATCGAGGAGCGCAGCGCGAAATACCGCTGACCATCGACCAGGCCAAACACAGAATTTAGGCAGAAATGCAGGTTCTGCGCCATACGGGCCAATACATACATTTTTATCGATTTTTTTGCGCATGTAATCATATAGTTAACTATTAGTTAGTGTTAATAATCCACAGTATAAAAAGGCGTAAAATAGGGAGTGATTCGAATAATAATAAGGAGTGTGTGTAATGAAAATGAAACAGCACTTACGTTTACTGGTTCTGTCTTTGTCTCTTGTTGCAATCGCATTACCTGCATCAGCCAGTGCGGGACATAAATGGGGCTGCAAAAACAAAGGCGGCATGATGTTTAATGAAAACGATGGCATGTATTACCGCGTTCCTGGCAAATCAGGCATGGTATATCGTGGCGTCGATCAGAAACTGATTCCAGTCGCCAGTTACAAACACGTGACCGGAGTAAAATGCGAGCCACGCGATGGTTACTGGTGGAGCACACACTGGATGGCTCCAAGCCAACAATGTTATTACATCGTGAGATAAAGTACCTCACACAAACGGGGTTTTAGCATGATGCTAAAACCCCGTTTTTTTGTGCCCGTCATTACTGACAATGCCAAATCAGACAATATAATAAAGCGAAACAATAATAATCAGACAAGACACCAGCATCGCCACGAGCAACGAGAACTTGCCACCCCAGACTTGATAGCGCTGCGGCAACCGTTGTGAGTACCTGATGCTCCATGCCATCATTGCCGGCATCAGCGCCTGCAGCAAAACACAGCACAACCCAGCAACGCTTAAAAACATAATAAATGCGCGCGGATAAAATACAGCAATAAACAGTGGCGGAATAAATGTCGCTAGCATAACTAATAACTGCTGCGCCCCCTGTTTACTGACGCGCATACCATCCGCAAGATAATCAGATAAACTCAGTGAGACACACACGAATGCCGTCAACACACAAATTGAAGTAAACAGTTTTGTAATCAAGATGACCGTTTGCGCCGGTACGTAATAACCAATTGATTGTACCAGCGCTGTGACTGGCTGATCAGACTGCATGAGACGTGCAAGGCCGTGCTCACCATTCAGAGGAATCGCACCAAAAATAACCGCTTCCCAACCGAGATAACACAATAACGGTAAAAATGAGCCCACCAATATCGCAGTGCGCAGCTGCCTGACATCATCATTGAAATAGGTACGCAAACTCGGGACAATGATTGAAAAGCCGAATGAAGTGACTACAACAGTCAACGCCGGCAGCAAATATTGTGCATGACCCGTCGCATAATTTTCAAGATGCACGTGATTCACAACTAATGCCATCAGCAAAAATAGTGATCCGAATTTAAGAATCATCATGACACGATTAAAGAGATCAACGTGTCGAGTACCGAGCGCGACAATCGCACCAAACACACCAACAAATATTGCTCCAGCAAGCCAGACCGGAATCTCAACTCCGCAAGCAGCCAGTAAACCGCGCAAAATATCCTGACCACCAGCGATGTAAGCCGCAACGAGTGCATAGAGAAAAAACAAATAAACAGTCCAGCACAAGATCTCAGCCGGCTTGCCTAATGTGGCACGCGCCATAGAAATAACATTGCTCTTGTCAGGAAAACAGAGATTCACTTCCAGCGTTAACAATGCCGTGAACGCCATCAACATCCAGCAGCTCACAAACAAAAT
>CAZWPD010000023.1:4639-8669 GCA_964636145.1 uncultured Coxiellaceae bacterium | reverse complement strand
TATACATATGATAACGAAAAACTATACCACCGCTTCCAGATGCTCAACGATTAACTGCACACTGCTGCGGCCTTTATACTCATTCACATCAAGTCGATAGGCGGCACGAACAGTTTCACAACGATGATTCGGCCAGATCTGCGTATCAACAAAAAACGCGATGGCTTCAATGACTTTTGATTCTTTGGTTAATCGTAATTTTAAATGCTTGTCGCCAACCAGACGCTGCTCGAGAATGCGAAATGTATCATCGAATAATGGCTCAGGAAATGCCTGCCCCCAAGGCCCCGCATCACGCAACATGGCAGCGACATCTAAACTGATTTCTGCTTCGGTTAATTCACCATCACTGACCAGGCAATGTCGCAGCTGCTCTTCGGTTAATTGCGCTGACACCACTTCATCAAATGTTTTTACAAATGTTTCTAATTGATCGCGATGAATCGTCATACCAGCGGCCATAGCGTGACCACCGAACTTAATAAGCAACCCAGGATGCATCACATCAATTAGCGCGAGTGCATCACGCACGTGCAAACCGGCGATGGAACGCGCCGATCCTTTCAATTCATTTTCCTGACCCGGAGCAAAAACAATCACCGGACGGTGATAACGATCTTTAATACGCGAAGCTAAAATACCAATGACACCCTGATGCCAGGATGGATCAAACAACACCAGACCGCGCGGTAATTCGCCTCGCAAATTTTCCGTTAACACATTCAATGCTTGCAGCGCTTGCGCCTGCATATCTGATTCGATACTTCTGCGTTCGATATTCATTTTATCCAGCTTGTTTGCCAACTCACGCGCCTTGATCGCATCATCAGTCAACAAACATTCGATACCCAAAGACATATCATCAAGACGCCCTGCCGCATTCAAACGCGCAGCCACAGCAAAACCAAGATCTGAAGCTGCCGCGCATCTAAAATCACGCCCTGCCACTTCGAGCAAGCCGATAATACCCGGCGCACATAAACCGCCGCGAATTCTGCGCAGCCCCTGATGCACTAAAATTCGATTGTTATGATCAAGTGGCACCAAGTCAGCAACCGTTCCCAGCGCCACAATATCAAGCAGATGTGACATATTTGGCACCGGGATTTTTTTCTTCTCGAACCAGCCTTGATCGACCAAGTGTCTACGCAGCGCAATCATCACGTAAAATATCACACCGCAACCGGCGAGATTTTTACTGGGGAACGGATCTCCAGGCTGATTAGGATTCACAATCGCATCTGCTTCTGGCAGCGTTGCGGATGACAAGTGATGGTCGGTAATCACCACTTTAATACCAAGATCTTTTGCGGCACGCACACCGGCGTGATTAGCGATACCATTATCAACTGTCACAATTAAATCTGGGGCAAACTCTTTGGCTGCGACGACTAATTCAGGGGTCAATCCATACCCATAGGCAAAACGGTTAGGCACAAGATATTGCACTTTATTACCGCCAAACATGCGCAAGGCTTTCATCGCGATTGTTGTGCTGGTTGCACCATCGGCATCAAAATCACCGACAATTAAAATACTTTTATCGTTGATCACCGCATCAGCGAGCAATTCAACTGCCGCCTGAATGCCAAGCAACGAATGATATTCGTGTAACTGCTCAAGTGAACGATCTAGTTGCTCGGCAGAAGGCACAAGACGCGCCGCGTATATTCGCTGCAACAAAGGGTGAAAGCTGTCGAGTCCGGCAACGGGAGGAACTAAAGAGTTATCCCGCCTGATTATTTGCTTTTGCATCATGTTGACGTGGCGCCTGAGAATTAATTAAATTTCGGTTATACGACTCCACTGCGCCCACACCCCAGATACAACATGTGACCCATGCAAGAAAAATCGGTAATGGTAGTTTGCAACTCACAACGACCAAGGTCACAAATATCATAAAAAACCCACCCCAGAAAGAACTATATAAAAGTCCGACTGGGCCGAGTAACGCGGCAAATAATAAGGCTGTTGCCACACTTTTGAGCGGCTGAACAAATGGTTGGCTGGTCATGAAAAGTCCCTTATGATCACAGTACAAGTGGATAAGTGCTAATGATACCCATTAACAAGGAGAGATAAAAGCGAATGCCGTCACTGAATCTTGATGACAATAATGCCCAATACCAAATCCGCGCCTATGCACCGGGGACAATTAAGATTAATGATAAAACATTGTCCAAAAGCGTCATCATCACCCCCACGCAGCTGATTGAAGACTGGGCACCACAATCTATTGCTGAGCTCACAACCGAATCACTCCAAGTCATCGCCGATACCAGACCCGACATTTTATTAATCGGCACAGGCGCAACCATGATTTTTTTATCTGCTGAAATCTACGGCCCGTTGATCAATCTGGGTATCGGTGTGGAATTTATGGATACCAGCGCGGCATGCCGCACCTATAACGCACTCTCTGCAGAAAACCGCAACGTTGCGGCTGCATTGCTGATACGGTAGCAAGTGTTACATTAATTCTTTCTCATGCAGGCGCGGAAAAATGCGCGCCAGCTTCACGCGCTTATCTTTAACTTGCATGATTTCTATCGGGTAATCCGCAATCAACACTGCCGTATTTGGCGTTGGCAACGATTCTAAATGTTCTACGATCAAGCCATTTATGGTGCGCGGGCCAGTGTGCGGCAACTCCCATCCTGACATCCGATTAAATTCACGTACCGTATGCGCACCATCAACCAGATAACTGCCGTCTTCCTGTTTTTCTGCCCGTCTGCCGTTTGCCATACTGGAAGTAAAATCACCCACGATCTCTTCCAGAATGTCATTCAACGTCAACATACCCTGAATCTCACCGTACTCATCCACCACAAAAGCCGGCTTACCCTGATTTTGCTGAAAATAATCCAGCTGCACATTGAGCGGCGTACCTTCGGGCACAAAATACGGCTCCGACAAAGTTCGCAACACCACATCTTTGGTTAACTCGATATTTTCCAGCAACAAATGTTGCATATCGCGCGCGTACAACACCCCCATCACATGATTCACGTGTTGACGGTAAAACGGCATGGCATCATGCGCATTATTCTTCAGCAAGTCTTTGATGACATCCCAGGGTTGATCCATATCAATGGCAACAATTTCATGACTTGGCACCATCACATCATCAACCGTCAAATGACTTAAATCGAGAATACCAAGCAGCATATTTTGATATTGGCGGGAAATCTTCCCGGTCGTATCGTGCACCACACTACGAAATTCCTCGCGTGACAAAGGCTCAACCGTATGTGAGTTCACCGGTACGCGCATGAGCCTTAATAAGCTATTGGATATCGCATTTGCACCCACAACCAGCGGATGCAAAATGCGCATCGCATAATAAATTGGATAAGTGAGCCAACGGGCCACCGCATCGGCATATAAAGCCGCCAAGGTTTTGGGAGCAATTTCTGCAAAAATTAATACCATGAAAGTCATGATCAACGCGGAGAAAAATGCACCCTTGTCGCCAAAATATTGCACCGCAATCAACGTGGCAATTGCCGATGTGAGCATATTGGCAACCGTATTACCAATTAATATAGCGCCAAGCAAACGATCAGGACGGCGCAGCAACTGCAATAAGCGTACCGCGTATTTCTTTTTCATCCGCGCCTTGTGGCGTAAACGGTAACGATTAATGGACATGAAACTGGTTTCAGCCATGGAGAAAAAAGCAGAAAGCATGATAAGAAAC
This sequence comes from uncultured Coxiellaceae bacterium, assembly GCA_964636145.1. GTDB lineage: Bacteria > Pseudomonadota > Gammaproteobacteria > DSM-16500 > DSM-16500 > Aquicella. The sequence goes on along the minus strand of CAZWPD010000023.1, from coordinate 4,966 downwards.
ACTAAAATTAGTGCGAACAGAATAATTTGAAAATTGCTCAACGTGAGTTCCATCTTTCAATCGACAATGGGTAGAGTGTAGCAAAAAATTGAAGTCTGGCGTTACTCCCGCAAACAGGCGTAGCCCGGTCGCGTTTTTTGCGGCCGGGATATCATCAACCCCGGACACAAAAAACGTGTCCGGGCTACAAATCACACCCTCAGTGCAAGGTACCCCACCCTAATTTTCCCTTAACAATTATCATGCATAATAGTCCATTAAATGCTCATTAATACCAATAAAATACAAATAAAACATAGAATTATTAAAAACGGGGTTGTGAAAAAA
>CAZWPD010000023.1:0-4539 GCA_964636145.1 uncultured Coxiellaceae bacterium | reverse complement strand
GCTTACTTTGTCGCACCGGTTACCACGTTTAATTTCTTTTCCGCCCTCGGCATCAACATGAAATTCACCACACCCGGGATTCAAAAATCTTTCGGCATCATCAAGAACCGTGAATTACCCGCCAAATGGCACAAGCTTTCCAAAGCCAAAGAAATTACCGCCGCAGTGACCGCCGTATCCTTTGCCGCATACTCATCTTTTACCGATTCAGTGCTGGGTTATTTCTTCCTGATGGAATTACCTGCGACGTACAACTTCACAAAATCCATCGATATGGGCGGCTGGAAAGTGCTCTCCACTGTCGGCGCCGCCTATACCTTTATCGGTATTTTCACCAGTGAAGGCATCGCCACGTATAAACAGGCACGTAAACTCCTTGGCGGCATTAAACCAACATACAAGAATAAAGCTAGCAGCATCATCAGCCCTAGCCTTGGTTTTGTGCTCGGAACATTCAATAGCATCAATGACTCTATCGCCACTTTCGGCGGCATGAAATATGTGTTCGATATTACCTCCACCCCGGCGCTCGGCACCGTATTAGCCTTAAGCACCATCAACGGCGTTACTGATTACTCTATCAATGGCCTTTGGGTCATTGAATGCCTGGATGACTTCATCGGCAGCTTCACTCCCGCCGAAGGCCAATCACCGGCGTATACCAACAAGCAAGTCATCGCAGCGTTTGCGATGTCGCTCGGCGCCGGCAGCTTGCTGGCCTATGCCTGGCACAGCCTTTCCAAAGCCGTTGTGAACGAAACACTGTCTGCAGTGGGTATCAATGCCACTTATATTACTGACCCACTTGTTGAAGTACTCGCCTGCGGTGGCGCAACCAGCAATTTCGTCAATGGCGCAGGCAGCATCTACCCTGTCCTATATAAAGCAGCAGGTGCCATTGGTACCGTGCTCACTGGAATTTATAACCACATGCCAAGCTGCTGCCGGGCTGAATCTGATATGGTTGAGACCGATCCACTGCTTTCCGATCGGGCCGTATCCGATATGGTTGAGACCGATCCACTGCTTGAGCAGACCAATGAAGAGTTTCTCCAGATTTCTGGAAGTGAACCTGAGCCATATAATGATGATGTCTTTGTTGACGCTCTCGACCACATTCCCGTCGAGCTTGATGGAGCTGAGTCTGACGCAGACGAACCCGGCAACGACGCTGAATTTTTTGACCTGCCAGAAAACCAGGCCGATGTCATCGACGTTGATAATTTAAGCGAAGACGAAAGAACCACGGCAGCCTTCTTATTCAATCTGTTCACCCCGCAACGCCAAATCGTCGCCCCTGCCACCAACACAGCAACGCCGATCATAAAAAAGTAAATTTGATAACCATCGGCAAAATTTTTAGGTATACTCACCACCGCTTTTTAATTATCTCAATAAGTGGTTTATAAATTATGTTCAACAACTTATCCGAACGTTTAAATAAAGTTATCAAAAATTTATCCGGCCAGGGCCGTTTAACCGAAGCGAATATTCAAGATACGCTGCGGGATATCCGCGTTGCCCTGCTCGAAGCCGATGTCGCCCTACCTGTCGCCAAAGCCTTCATTGAAGATGTCCAGACCAAGGTGCTGGGCACCGACGTCATGACCAGCCTGACGCCAGGCCAGGTCTTAATCAAACTGGTGCACGAAGAATTAACCAAGTTGATGGGCGAAGCCAATGAAGAATTGAATTTGCGCGCCACCCCGCCTGCCGTGATCTTAATGGCTGGTTTACAGGGTTCCGGTAAAACCACAACCACCGCCAAACTGGCGCGCTGGTTAATCGAAACCAAAAAGAAATCCGTACTCGTCACCAGTGCTGACGTCTATCGTCCAGCCGCTATTGACCAGTTAGAAACACTAGCCAAAACTGTTGGCGCAGAGTTTCATCCAAGCAGCATCGACCAGAAACCGGTTGATATCGCCAGAGCTGCGATCCAAGCCGCGAAAACCAAAGTGATTGATGTTGTCATCATTGATACCGCCGGCCGTCTGCATATTGACGAAGAAATGATGGCGGAAATCAAGCAGTTACACGCCACTGTTAATCCAGTTGAAACACTGTTTGTCGTCGACAGCATGACCGGTCAAGATGCAGCCAACACCGCAAAAGCTTTCCACGATGCCCTGCCGTTAACCGGCGTCATCCTCACCAAAGCCGACGGCGATGCCCGCGGTGGTGCAGCGCTTTCCATCCGCCAGATCACCGGCAAGCCGATCAAGTTCATCGGTATGGGTGAAAAAATTGATGCCCTCGAACCTTTCCATCCAGAGCGTATCGCTTCCCGTATTTTAGATATGGGCGATATTTTAAGTCTGGTGGAAGAAGTTCATCAAAAGATTGATCGCGATAAAGCAGAAAAGCTCGCGAATAAAATCAAGAAAGGTAAAACCTTTGATTTAACCGACTTCCTCGGTCAGCTCGAACAAATTGAAAACATGGGCGGCATGATGGGCATCATGAGCAAGCTGCCAGGCATGGGTCAGTTACCAGCGAATGTGAAATCGCAATTGAACGATAAACGTCTGGTTGAGATCAAAGCCATCATTAATTCCATGACCAAGAAGGAACGCCGCTTCCCGGATAATATTAAAAATTCCCACAAGCGCCGTATTGCCTCGGGGTCTGGTACATCCGTGCAAGCGATTAACCAGCTCTTGAAACAGTTCGACATGATGCAAAAAATGATGAAAAAAATGTCCAAAGGCGGCGGCATGATGAAGATGATGCGCGGCCTGCAAGGCAAGTTCCCATTCGGCGGCGGTGGCGGTATGCCCCCGGGAATGCCATTTTAGACAGTGATTTGGTTTGCAAGGCGCGGAAAGTCACCGTATAATTCAGCACCTTTATGGCAAGCAGATTGCTAAACAGATTCTAATAGATAGTTGTGACAGAGGATTATAAATACCATGGTTGTTATTCGTTTATCTCGTACAGGCGCAAAGAAACGCCCATTTTATCATATCGTTGTGGCCGACAAACGCCGCTCACGCGACGGTCGCTTCATCGAACAATTGGGATATTACAACCCAATCGCTTCTGGTAAAGAAGTTGCACTCAGCATTGATCTCGCACGCGCAGAAGAGTGGATCGGCAAAGGCGCGCAGCCTTCCGATCGCGTTAAACACTTGATCAAAGTGCAGAAAGACGCTAGCTCAAAGGCAGCAGCTTAACTAGTCTTGGTGACACAAGGAGGCTTTGCCTCCTTGTAAACCCCGTTTTATTAAGCCCCTCATGACCACAGCCAACTCCAAATATATTGTCATCGGCAAAATTGGTGCTACTTACGGCATTAATGGCTGGCTCAAAATTCATACTTTCACTGAATTCGGCCCGAATATCCTCGATTACACACCGTGGTATTTGAGCGATGGCGAAAAGAAAAACTGGCAGGAAGTGGTGATTGAAGAAGGCAAACCTCACGGCGGCGGCATGGTCGTGAAGTTTCCCGACATCAATAATCCAGAAGAAGCTCGTCTGCTCACCGGCAAAACCATTTCCATCCTGCGCTCGCAGTTACCTGATTTACCGCAAGATGAATACTACTGGTCAGACCTTGAAGGCTTAACCGTCATCAATCAACATGGCGAAACCCTCGGCAAAATCATTTATCTGATTGAGACCGGCGCCAACGATGTGATCGTCGTCAAAGGCGAAAAAGAACACGCTATCCCGTATTTACCCGGCTCCGTTGTTAAAAGCATCGACCTCGCCAAAAAGGAAATGATCGTTGACTGGGAATTAATCTAGTCATGTGGTTTGGTATTGTCACCCTCTTTCCCGAAATGTTTTCCGCTTTAAATTCAGGTATTTCCAGTCGAGCTATAAAGGAAAATCTCCTCACACTCAACCTCTGGAGTCCGCGTGATTTTGCCACCGACAAGCATCAATCGGTCGATGACAAACCTTACGGCGGCGGCCCCGGCATGGTGATGATGGCCGAACCACTGCAAGCCGCAATTCAGGCCGCACGCGCTGCAGCCAAAACTCCGCCAACAGTTATTTATCTTTCGCCGCAAGGTCGTCAATTCGACCAAAAAGCTGCGGAACGTTTCGCCACCCTTGAATCCATTATTTTCGTTGCCGGCCGTTACGAAGGCATTGATGAACGCATCATTCATAGTGAAGTCGATGAAGAATGGACGATTGGCGACTATATATTGACGGGCGGCGAACTCGCCGCCATGGTCATGATCGATGCCACCTGCCGCCTCATCCCCGGCGTCGTCGGCGATGATCAATCAGTTTTACAAGATTCGCTGACCACAGGGTTACTTAAATATCCGCAATATACCCGCCCGGAAGTCTTCAACGGCGAACCCGTACCACCTATCTTAATGAGCGGCCACCACGCCAACATCAAACGCTGGCGCCGGCAACAGTCACTCGGCCGCACCTGGTTGAGACGCCCGGATTTATTGGCGAAGATGGAGTTAGGGAAAGAAGATCAGAAGTTACTGGATGAGTTTATAGATCAAACGGCTGAATAATCACGGCATATGTGCGGTAAGGCCGAAGGCCTGCTTCTTCATAGCC
>CAZWPD010000022.1:25974-31473 GCA_964636145.1 uncultured Coxiellaceae bacterium | reverse complement strand
ATTGCTTCGGCCAAAAAGCGGCCTCGCAATGACAATTTGCGTAACAACGCCGTTGGTGGGAATAGGTGGTTTCGGTATGTGGTTTTAGCTGATCTAGATCAATTAAATATGGTGACAGTATTGCTAAAATGCCCCCGAGGTAGAGGTAAGATTTTTTGTTTAGAGTTATTTCAAAAATTGTAGGGAAATTTATGACAAATCAAGCTGCAACTGCGCCGAATTACGAGTATCACGTGATACGGCAATTTACTGTAATGGCGGTCGTTTGGGGGATTGTCGGCATGCTCGTTGGGGTGATCATCGCCGCGCAATTATGTTGGCCGCAATTAAATTTTGATATTCCATGGCTGAGCTTCGGGCGTTTGCGTCCGCTGCATACCAATGCTGTTATTTTTGCATTCGGTGGCTGCGCACTCATGGGTTGTTCTTATTACATTGTGCAGCGTACTTGTCAGGTTGCCTTGGCATTCCCGCGACTCGCCAGTTTTACCTTCTGGGGTTGGCAAGCGGTGATTGTCTCGGCAGCCATTTCTCTACCACTTGGCTTTACCGCTGCGAAAGAATACGCCGAACTGGAATGGCCGATCGATTTACTGATTACGGTGGTGTGGGTTGCTTACGCGATCGTTTATTTTGCAACCATCGCGCGTCGCAAAGTGTCGCATATTTACGTGGCAAACTGGTTCATCGGTTCTTTCATTATTGCCGTTGCCTTGTTACACGTCGTAAATACGCTGTATTTCCCAGTCTCGTGGATGAAATCTTATTCCGTGTTTCCAGGTGTGATTGATGCCATGGTGCAGTGGTGGTACGGCCATAATGCGGTTGGCTTTTTTTTAACCGCAGCATTTTTAGGCTTGATGTACTACTTCATTCCGATTCAAGCTGGTCGCCCGGTATATTCATATCGTTTATCCATCGTGCACTTTTGGGCGTTAATCGGTATTTACATGTGGGCGGGTCCGCACCATTTAATTTATTCCTCGCTGCCAGATTGGGCGCAGTCTTTGGGTGTTGTGTTCTCCATCATGCTAATCGCGCCATCGTGGGGCGGCATGATCAACGGCATGTTAACCCTGTCTGGTGCCTGGCATAAATTGCGTGACGATCCAATTATTCGCTTCCTGATTGTTGCGTTGACATTTTACGGCATGGCAACGTTCGAAGGTCCGTTGATGAGTATCAAGAGTGTTAATGCGCTGTCGCATGATACTGACTGGACGATTGGTCATGTGCACTCTGGTGCCTTGGGATGGGTTGCGATGATCACGATTGGTTCGCTATACGTGCTGATTCCACGCATTTTCAATAAAGAAAAAATGTATAGCACCGGTTTGATTAACGTGCACTTCTGGTTGGCAATTATCGGGACGATTTTCTATGTTAGCTCGATGTGGATTGCCGGCATCATGCAAGGTCTGATGTGGTTTGCTGTGAATAGTGACGGCACGCTTACCTACAGTTTTATTGAAGCAGTGAAAGCGACGCATCCGTACTTTGTCGTGCGACTGATTGGCGGCGGCATCTTCTTAACCGGCATGTTAGTGATGGCTTATAACTCGTGGAAAACTATTTCACCACAGCAGCCAGTTAAAACCAGTAAGCCATCGTTGGCAGTGAATTAGGAGTGCATATGGATCACAAGCAAATAGAAACAAAACTGTGGTTAATGATTATATTGATTGTCATTGTTGTCAGCTTTGGCGGTCTTGCTGAAATCCTGCCATTATTTTGGCAGCAGAGTGAAAAACCAGAAAACATGCACGTGGTGCCGTTGACGGCATTGCAGCTTGAAGGTCGCGATATTTATATTCGCGAAGGCTGTCATGTTTGCCATACACAAATGGTTCGTCCGCTGCGTGCTGAAACCGAACGTTACGGTCATTACTCGGTCGCAGAAGAGAGCATGTACGAACATCCATTCTTGTGGGGTTCGAAACGTATTGGTCCGGATATTGCAAGAGTCGGCGGCAGATACAGCGATGACTGGCATCGTGTGCATCTTATGAATCCGCGTGTGGTCGTGCCTGATTCGATTATGCCGGGTTACCCATGGATGCAGAAAAATATTCTCACTGGCGATTTAACAGGACGCAAAATGAAAGTCCTGAGAATTCTCGGTGTGCCATACACTGATGATGATATTGCCAACGCCAAGTCTCAGGTCGAAGGTAAAACGGAATTAGATGCCTTGATTGCTTACTTGCAGCAACTCGGTACCGCAATCAAAACCAAAGGTAACTAATATGATTCTGACAACTATTTACGGTGTGGTGACATTCGCGCTAATTATCGCCTTCATCGGTTTGTGTATCTGGGCTTATTCACCAAGTCGTCGGCAGCGCTTTACGCAAGACGCGAATATACCTTTTATGGATGACATGAATCACGCTGGTTTCGCACGGAGAAATTCATAATGAATCAATTTTGGAGTGCCTGGATCACGATTATTGTGGTCGGTAATATTGCTTTTTATTCCTGGCTGCTATTTCGCATGCGCAAGATGCCGAAAGACGATGTGCCAAGTGGGGAAAAACGTCATCATGTCTTCGACGGCATTGAAGAATACAATAACCCGTTGCCGCGCTGGTGGATGTGGTTGTTCTGTTTATGCAATGTCTTTGCGGTAGTTTATTTATCACTATATCCAGGCTTGGGTTCGTTCAAGGGTTTGCTTGGCTGGACCTCCACCAACCAGTGGCAGCAGCAAAAAGAGCAGGCTGATCTCAAATACGGCCCAATTTTTGCAAAATTTGGTGCTACACCCATTCCGGATCTGGCAAAAGATCCGCAGGCTATGAAGGTTGCACAGCGTTTGTTTATTAACACTTGCGCCGGTTGTCATGGTCCGAATGCACAAGGTGCAAAAGGCTTCCCGAATTTGACAACTAACGTGTGGTTATTTGGCGGTACACCAGAAGACTTGGTTTATACCATCACTAATGGTCGTGTCGGCATGATGCCGCCGATGGCTGCTGCGATTGGTGAAGAGTCTGTGCCTGCTGTTGCCAACTATGTGTTGAAAATCAGTGGTCAGAACTATGATAAAAACCTCGCAGAGTTAGGTGAACCGAAATTCAAAGCTATTTGTTCGGCATGCCATGGTCAAGATGGTAAAGGTAACAAGATGATTGGTGCGCCAAACCTGACTGCCGGTAAGTGGATTTTCGGCGGCACATTGAGCGACATTGAAGAAACGATTCGTAAGGGACGTAGTGCGCAGATGCCGGCCCACGGAGATTTTCTTGGTAAAGACAAGGTGCATTTACTGGCGGCGTATGTTTATTACCTGGCTAACTACCAGCAATCCGCATCACAACCAACTGATGTTAAAGAGAGCCAATGACCGACCCTATCGACAGCAGCGATCTTTATGCCAAGCATGTCAAAATCCAGAATCGCTGGGTGAATGGTTTTTATCAAAACATTCGCTCAGTGACCATCTGGTTCACCTTGATCGCATTTTTTCTGACACCTTGGCTACGCTGGCATGGTCGTCAGGCGGTATTATTCGATGTTGGTGCTCGTAAGTTTTATTTGTTTGATATTACCTTTTGGCCGCAAGATTTTTATCTCTTGCTGCTATTGTTACTGAGCTCTGCGCTGGCATTAATTGTGGTTACCAATCTCGCTGGCAGGGTGTGGTGTGGATATACCTGTCCACAAACGGTCTGGACCAAATGCTTCATGTGGATTGAGTACATGACCGAAGGCGATCGAAATAAACGTTTGAAGCGGGATAAAAATCCGTGGGAAACCTCAACCATCGTGCGCAGAGTCTTGAAGCATGGGTTGTGGTTGTTGCTGGCAATGCTGACTGCCATGACATTTGTTGGTTACTTCTTCCCAATTACCAGTGTTGTGTTGTGGCAGGTGAATAGCTGGGGAATTTTCTGGATTGCGTTTTTTACGCTTGCTACGTATTTGAATGCGGGCTGGATGCGCGAGCAAGTTTGTCTTTATATCTGCCCGTATGCACGTTTTCAAGGCGTCATGTTTGACAATAACACATTGGTTATTTCTTATGATCGCGAGCGCGGCGAACCGCGTGGTTCTCTCAAGGCTGATGCCGAGCGCAAGAAGACTGGCAGCTGTATTGACTGCAGCTTGTGCGTACAAGTCTGCCCAACTGGTATTGATATTCGCGATGGTTTGCAAATGGCGTGTATTGGTTGTGCGGCATGTGTCGATGCGTGTAATAGTGTCATGGATAAGGTGCATTTCCCGCGAGGCTTGATCCGTTACGATACCGAAAACCGCCTCATCAAGAGAAAAGTGAAGATCTTCAGGCCGCGACTTGTTGCCAGTATTGCTTTGCTGTCTGTTGTCGCTAGTGCATTCGTCTATTTACTTGCGACCCGTATTCCGCTGCAACTCAATGTTGCGCATGATCATCGCAATTTATATCGCACAACAGCTAATGGCACGATTGAAAATTCATATGTACTCTCAATCGATAATATGTCACAAGCGACACAGAACTTGACGATCACTATTCAGGGGATAGATCAGGCATTATACGTTGGCCAGAAAGCGGTGAAGCTGGTCTCCGGCGAATCTGCGGTGATTCCAATTACTATTACGGTCCCTGTTAGTCAGGTCTTGAGTTTTGATACTCCGATCGAGTTTATTGTCCAAGATACAAAAAATGAACGGTTAAAAGCCGTCGGTAAATCCAATTTCTTTAGTCCGCACTGAGGTTACTATGAGTAGTGTTATTCGCAATTATTGGTATCAAGAGCCATGGGCATGGTTCAATATTTTATTGCTCACCATTGCAGTGGTGGCGGCGAGTTTAATGAGTGTTGTCGCAATGCGGCATTCGCCGGCTGAGATTGGTAGTCGCTGGTATAATGATGGTGCGTTGGCAAAGCGCGAACGACATCAAGAGGTGATGATCGGTGCTATTCATCTGCAAGGTCAATTAACGTTAGCCGAAGGTGGCGTTGTGGAGTTAACACTGCGTCATGATGCGATATATAGCGACAATCCTGTTTTGAAGGAAATTGATGCTCCTGCCTTGCAACTCTATATTGAGCACCCAACCGATCCAGAGCAGGATCAAATGATTGAAATGAAGCGTGTTGATGCCGAACATTATTCTGGAAAACTTAGGGCTGCGTTAAGCGGCAAGCGCCGACTCTTGATTAGTCCGGATAGTGACCGCTGGTATCTGACAGCTTCTGCGTATTTTCCACTGGCAAATGAGTTAGTATTTTTGCCTGAGATGAGTTAACGCTCGATGATGGATGCCGCTAGCCTCTGTTATCACTGTGATTTGCCGCTGAAGGGTAAGATATTTTATCTCAAGATCAAGCATGCTGAGCGCGCGTTTTGCTGTATTGGTTGTCAGATGGTGGCGGAATCCATTGTTCAGAATGGCCTCGAGAATTATTATGATTTTCGTGATAACCCATCATTGTCACAACTCAATATCGTTCCCCCGGAGTTGCTTGAACTGGATCAATACGATCTTGTCGATATTCAGAAAAAATACCT
>CAZWPD010000022.1:1681-25874 GCA_964636145.1 uncultured Coxiellaceae bacterium | reverse complement strand
CACTCAAACGTCTGGCTATTTCAGGTTTTGGTTTTGGTCAGGTGATGATGTTTGCGGCGCCATTATATTCCTGGTTTTCTCACGGCATCCCGGTGAGCTATCGTGACTTCTTTCGTATTGTGAGCCTAGTCGTTACAACGCCGGTGTTAGTCTATTGCGGCATGCCATTTTTCAAATCAGCATGGATTGGTGTTAAATCGCGTTTACTTTCGATGGATGTTTCCATCAGCCTCGCTTTGCTGGTTGTGTATATCGCGGGCATTTACGCGACTGTGATGCGTACGGGTGAGGTATATTTCGATTCCATCACCATGTTCTTGTTTTTTATTACCTTAAGCCGCTATTTGGAAATGCGTGCCAGACATCATTCGAGTTTTATCGTGCAGCAATTGAGTCATCAGCAACCGTCGTGGGTAACAAGACTAACGAATGATCTTGTCGAAACTGTCGCTGTCAGTCGTGTGATGATAGGTGACACCCTTATCATTAAAACAGGTGCAACTATACCGGTTGATGGTGTTGTGTTGGAAGGTGAGAGTAGTGTTGGCGAAGCACTGTTGACTGGTGAGCCTCTGCCTAAATCGAAGGTGGCAGGTGATGTGGTTGTGGCAGGATCTGTGAATAACGGCAATCCCTTAAAGATAAATGTTACGCGCATCGGTGATGATACGACGTTGGCAACCATTCTGAAGTTATACGAGCGTGCGCAATTTGATAAGCCGCGAATTGTGTCATTAACTCAGAAATTTTCTCATTATTTTGTGTTGATCCAGATGCTTGCTGCGCTAATTTTATTTTTGGCCTGGGTTCCGTATTCGGTTTCTTATGCATTCTGGACGACTATCTCATTGCTGGTGATTAGTTGTCCGTGTGCTTTGGCGATTGCAACACCGATTGCGTTGACTGCTGCTATGAATGCCTTGTCAAAAGCAGGTTTTTTGTGCACGCGCGGTCATGTGATCGAATCAATCTATAAGGCAACTGATATTATCTTCGATAAGACAGGTACCTTGACTGAAGGTAAATTCAGCATCCATTCAATACAATTATTTGCTAATGTTTCCAGGCAGGCTGTGCTGCAAATTGCAGCCTCACTCGAGGCGCAATCTGAGCATCCGATTGCCTCGGCATTTAAAATTACTGATGATTTGCTAAACTGTGAGCGTGTAAGTGTGCATGCCAATCTTGGTGTGGAAGGGGATGTTGATGGCCAACATTATTATTTGGGCAATCACCAATTTATTCGCCAGCATATCCAGCATGAGATCGACGATCACGCGAATGATCTACATTTTACTAAAGTAATACTCGCTGCTAACGGCGCTGTGTTAGCCATATTCAACCTCGAGGATAAATTGCGTGATAACGCGCGTGCAACGATCGCTGCTTTGCGCGAGGGTGGTTACCATATTCATTTATTGAGTGGCGACAATAGCAATGCTGTGAAATATTGTGCCGACATGCTCAATATCCCTGTTCATCGTGCCGCTTGCTCGCCGGCGGATAAGCTGCACTACGTGAAAGCTCTGCAGAAAAGCGGTGCAGAGGTGGTGATGTTGGGTGATGGCATCAATGATGCACCAGTGTTAATGCAGGCACAGATATCGATTGCCATGTCGGAAGCTGCGGATTTAACCCGCGTCAGTGCCGATGCTGTGCTGATGAATAACGATTTATCTGTTCTGGTCAAAGTATTTCGCCATGCTAAAAAAGCACATCTGATTATCAGGCAATGCTTAGTCTGGGCGATAGTATACAATATTATTTGTCTGCCTCTTGCGGTCTCGGGTATGGTGGCGCCATACGTAGCAGCAGCATTAATGTCCATGAGTTCTATTTTAGTGGTTGCTAATGCTCTGCGCTTAATGCGAATTCGCACAAACACGGTCAAGTTTGCAACCGAACCTCAACTACTTACCGTCACAGCATAGGTGAATGATGCAAGTTGTTTATTTTCTTGTACCACTTGGTTTAATGGTCTTGCTGCTCGCAGTCTGGGCGTTTTGCTGGGCGGTAAACAGCGGTCAATTTGAAGATATGGATCATCCTGCGCATCAGATTTTGTTTGATGATCAGGAGGAGCGTGGCAAGGAACGGTCGTGATGTCGCATTATATTTCTGCGCTAGTCGCATCTGCATTCATGATGGGTTTGCTTGGCGGTGTCCATTGCATCGGCATGTGCGGCGGTATCGTATGTGCGCTTTGTACCTCTTGTTCGCAGCAGTCCCGGCGCCGCTGGGAGCCGCTGTATTATCAATTGTCATATAGTCTGGGTCGCATCACCATGTATTCGATTCTCGGTTTGTTGACCGGGGTAATTGGTGTGGTGCTCGCGCAGCAAATGGGTTCGACTGGTTCTGCCATACTGCGTTACGTCGCTGCTGTGCTGGTGATTCTCACTGGGTTATATATCGGCGGCTGGTGGCAATTGATTTCATCTTTCGAGCGTTTTGGGAAATTTGTCTGGCGTTATGCCAGTAAATTAACGCGTTACTTGCTTCCGGTCAGAAATTATAAACAAGCTTTCGTGCTCGGTGGGTTGTGGGGGTTGCTGCCATGCGGTTTGGTTTATAGCGCTTTACTCGTGGCATTGAGCAGTCATTACTGGTTGAGTGGGGCGCTAGTTATGTTTGCCTTTGGACTCGGCACCTTGCCAGCGCTGCTACTGGTTGGCTCTACCATGCAGAGTTATCAAGCGTTTTTGGCGCAGAAGTGGGTGCGTCGCCTGTCAGGCTTAACCTTGATTGTCTTCGGCGTGTTGTCGATTTATTTCTTGGCGTGGATGCCAGCCGCCATGCACGCTTGCGCACATTGCGGCTAACAAGTTAGCGCGCGTCTTTAAACGGATTGTCACTCGTTTTGAATTGAATCTCTACCGGTGTGCCAAATAATTTGAGCTTGGTCTGGAAAAAACTCGCTAGATAGCGTTTGTAGCTATCTGGTAAGGCTTCTAACTGATTACCGTGAATCACGATGACTGGTGGATTGCTGCCACCTGGATGCGCATAACGCATTTTAACGCGACGACCTTTTACCAGCGGCGGTTGATGTTGTTCAATCGCTTTTTGTAATAAACGCGTCACTTCTGGTGTTGAAAGTTTGCGTGTAGCTGATTCGTAGGCTTCATCGATAGATTCAAATAAATTACCGACGCCAGAACCGTGCAGGGCTGAGATGAAGTGAATGCGAGCGAATTTAACAAAATCTAATTGTCTGTCGATGGTGTTGCGGGCGTGGTCGCGAGCTTCTTCGGTCATGCCATCCCATTTGTTAATCGCGATGACTAATGCTTTACCGCATTCCAAAACAAACCCCATTAACTTCATGTCTTGATCGGAAACCGCAATACGTGCGTCGATGACGAATAGCACAACGTTCGCGTTTTCGATAGATTGTAGAGTTTTTACGACGGAAAATTTTTCTGGTACTTCACTGTTTCTCACCTTGCCGCGTTTGCGCACACCGGCGGTGTCAATAATCGTGTAGTGTTTGTCAAAGCGTTCCATGGGAATGTAAATGCTGTCGCGCGTCGTTCCCGGAGAATCATGCACAATCACGCGATCTTCACCGAGAATGCGATTGGTCAGCGTAGATTTTCCGACGTTGGGTCGACCGACGATGGCGAGCTTGATGCCGCCCTTGGTGTTCTCTTCGCCTTTGTCGTCTTCATTGGGCTTTGGAAATAATGTTTCGAGTAACTTGGTGACGCCGGTACCGTGCGCCGATGAAATCGCGCAGGGCTGACCCAAGCCTAATTCAAAACCGTCAGAGACAGCAATCGAGGGGTCAACGCTTTCAGTTTTGTTAACCGCGAGGACGATTTTTTTGCCGGTGCGGCGCAGGGTGTCGGCAATTTTTTTATCGTCTGGAGTAATGCCGTTTTTGCCATCGACAATAAATAAAACTTTGTCGGCATCTTCAATCGCTTGTAATGCCTGGCGAGTAATTAATTGGTCGACTTCATCTTTCTCAGCGGTAATACCACCGGTATCAATCAGAATGAAATGGCGTGAATCCTGATGGACTTCACCAAACTGGCGGTCGCGGGTTGTGCCGGCAACATCAGAAATAACGGCATCACGCGTACGCGTGAGACGATTAAAAAGCGTAGATTTCCCGACATTTGGGCGTCCTACAATAGCAATAACAGGTAACATGATTTACTCACATCGCAAAGCTTAATTGGATCATAGTTTAAAGGCGGCCAAAGTACCGTTATTTGTTAGTACATAGAGTCTTTGATTTTCGCTCAATGGTTTCGCCAATATACCTGATCCGAGATTTTCGCGAGCCACAAAATGGCCGTCACGTTTGTCTAACCAGTGTAAGTATCCTTGCGCGTCGCCAACAACGACGTAATTGCCAATTTCGGCTGGTCCTGAAATATTGCGAGCACCGAGATCAGTCTGGCGCCAGTTAACCAGGCCGCTATCTATCCCGAACGACCAGAGATCGCTTTTCGCGTCAGAGACGTAAACCGCCTGATCGTCGACTGTCATGCCGGTGTAGGAAGAAATCTGGTGATTCCAGAGTTGTCTGCCAGAACGCCAGTCTAAAGAGGCAATATTACCCTGATAGGTTGCTGCGAATATACGGTGGCCGTAAATAACCGGGTCGGCATCAATATCAATCATGCGTTCAATGGCAAACCCGCCTTCTGGCGTGGCAAGCTGCTGTATCCATGCGGTTTGACCGCTGGATAATGAGGCGCTAATCAGGTTGCCGTTGGCAAACCCAATTAATACGCTGTTATCGCGTACTACCGGTGCGCTCGCACCGCGTAAAATTAAATCTGGCTCAGATTGCTTGAATGACCAGCGCTGCTTGCCGTCTGCAACCGATAGCGCTGTGACGGTACCGTCAAGCGCTTTGATGACAACGTAACCATTGCTGATAGCGGGATTTGCGATTAATTCCCCGCTAATATTAGCTGTCCATTTGGTGCCGCCGGTTGCTTCATTGAGTGCAACGATATTGCCGTGCATGCTGCCAACCACAACAATCCCATCGCCTGCCGCAGGGCCGGTGGTGAGCATGAAGCCGGTGTTGGCGCGCCAGTTGGTGCGTCCGCTGTCTTTGGCGATTGAGCTAACTACGCCTTTGGTGCTGGCAGTGAAGAGCGCGTGCTCATTCATCGCTGGGCTTAATTTCAGGTATTCATCGCCGGCACCGTTACCGGTGCTGGTTTTCCAGAGTTGGTGTGGATTAATTTGCGGCTTGAATGACACGAGAGGTTTTGGTGTCGGGGTATTATCTTTGTCAAAGAAACCACTGCAAGCACTCAGCGCACAAACGCACGCCATTAATAAACCGTTTTTTACGAAATGATTACGCATGGTCACAACCCGGATGTTATGTGGCACTTGGTGCCAGATTATCAAATTTCATTTGTAGTAATGGGCGAATCACTTCGGCATTCGGTAATTCTTTCAGTGCCTGTTGATATGCTTCACGAGCTTTGGCGGTATCATTCATGGCAACCCATGCATCGCCTCTGACTTCTTCAGTTAGGCCATTAAAACTTTTATCATCTACTTTCTTTAATACATCCAGAGCTTCTTGCGCTTTATTTTCATTGATGTAAACGCGAGCAAGGCGGATGCGAGCAGTTTGGCGGAATGATGCGGTGCTGCTGTGGTCAACTACCCACTGTAGTTGCTTTTCTGCTTCCTGGTAATTCTTTTTGTAAATTGCATCGCGTGCGAGCATGAATGCTGCCATTTGTGCGTAGGCGGTGCCGCTATAATGAGCGAATAATTTTTCTGACTGAACTTGTGTCGAAGCGGTGTCACCTTGTGCGCGTGCCGTCAACATTTCGTCGTAGACCGATGAAGCGTGATGCAGAATGCGCAACTGGCGCGCCTGCCAGTATCTCCAGCCGGAAATGGTGACAAATGAAAGTAACAGGCCTGCAACAATGACCAGGCTATATTGCTTGATCCACTGTTTTAATAGTTCAATTTGTTCTTGTTCAGTTAAGTACTCTGTCAAGGGATCATCCTCATCCGAAACGCCTATGATTTAGGCCATGTATTAAAACAGATTTTATGGTGGGAGGGAATGGGAAAGTGGTGTTGAGGAGGGTGATTATAGTGTAGCCCGGACGCGCATTTTGCGTCCGGGATGAAGTTGTAAAATCCAGAGAAAGGCGGGCGTAGGTTGGGTTAGCGCGTTTTTTGCGCGTAACCCAACGTGCAGATAGTGAGGGTGATTGTTGGGTTACGCGCAAAAAACGCGCTAACCCAACCTACCAGTGCTGCGGAGTGCGAATCCACATTCTCGCTTTCGCGGGTATGATGCTGTTTATAAAATCTTCAACTTCAAATACTCAGCCAATTCATCCTGATACAGCGTTTGCTGCGGTAAATCCTGGCGCAGGAACTTCAGTGAGACCGAGTGGGTTTTCATTTCATGCTCGCCGACAATAATGGCGTAGGTTGCGCCGCTTTTGTCTGCTTTTTTGAATTGATTTTTGAGGCTGCCACCGCCGCAATGTAGCAACAGGCGCAGGTTTTTAACTTTGCTGCGCAAATAGTTGGCTAGTTTTAGGCCGCCAACAAAACTGTTTTCACCATCGGTGATGAGATAGGCGTGTATATCTTTTTTCTTCTCGAGGTCAGGATTGTCTTGCTGCATGAGCAGGACAGCACGTTCCATACCGATAGAAAAGCCAATCGCCGGCGTTGGTTTGCCGCCTAATTGCTCGACCAGGGAATCATAACGACCGCCGCCGCAGACCGCGCCCTGCGCGCCCAGTTTCTCGGTGGTCCATTCAAAAACTGTGGCATTGTAATAGTCCAGGCCTCTGACCAGGCAGGGGTTGACTTCAAATTCGATGCCGGCGTGGTTGAGATATTCCTGCAGTCTTTCGAAGTGATTCAATGACTCCACATCAAGGTGATCCATTAATTTTGGCGCACCTTCGATGAGCTTTTTCATTTCCGGATTCTTGCTGTCTAAAATGCGCAGCGGGTTTTTATGCAGGCGATTAACGCTATCTTCATCGAGCTGATTTTTGTGTTTCTCAAAATAGGCGATGAGGCGTTTGCGGTATTCCGCGCGTGATTTTGCGGAACCGAGCGTATTCAGTTCCAGCTTCAGAAACTGTTTGATGCCAAGTTTCTCGAGAATGTTTGCTGACAAGACGATTAACTCAGCATCGATATCCGGGCCGGGTAAACCAAAAACTTCAGCTGAAAATTGATGAAACTGGCGGTAACGGCCTTTTTGTGGTCTTTCATAGCGAAAGTATGGGCCGGTATACCATAAGCGCTGTACTTGATTGTAGAGCATGCCGTGTTCGATGCCGGCGCGTACGCAGCAAGCGGTGCCTTCGGGGCGCATGGTCATGCTGTCTTCGTTGCGGTCAAGGAAGGTGTACATCTCTTTCTCGACAATATCGGTGACTTCGCCTATCGAGCGTTTGAATAATTCGGTTTTTTCCAGAATTGGGGTGCGAATTTCATGGTAACCGTAGCTGCGCATGGTGCGTCTGATGCGTGATTCTGCTTGCTGCCAAATAAGGGATTCTTCTGGCAGGATGTCATTCATCCCGCGTACTGCCTGAATTAATTGCGACACGTTATACTCCTTCATCAACTGCAAAGTTGATTGTTTTGTTCAAGCTTGATTATTCGTCGTTAGAATTATTGGGTTCAGCTGTCGCGTTATCAGCTGGATGAGCCGCCATCGCCGCGCGTTTATAAGCCGGGATAGATGCTACCGGGGCTGGTTTGGTTGCTGCGGTGGTAATCGTGGGCTGACTGTTGCTGATTGTTGTTGGGGCTTGCGCTGAGTTGTTAATCGCTGAGTAGGTGGTCATGCTGCCTATCGATGTTGTGGTGGACGGGCTGGCTTTTGGGGCAAGTGGGGCTGCTGAGGCGGTGAGTTGTGCAGGTGCTTGCGGCGCTACAGGAGCCGTGGATTCTGCGGGTTCAGCAAATGCTTCTTGTATGGAGGCGCCAGCTGGTGCGGTAATCGCAGTTTCAGGTGTTTCGGCTGGCAGGTTCATAGCAATATTGTCAGATGACGAGGTTTTGGTGCCATGGCCATTCCACCAGACGGCAACCAGGCTAACCATGGTGATGACAACAGCAACGGTCATGCCTTTCATCAGGTAGTTGCGGCTGTTAAGTGGTTGCTGCATTTGTGTCACAGGCATGGTGAGCTGTGCTTCTTGTGTGGCTTGCTTTGGCTTGATAGGTTCAAGGCCAGCTTGAATAATGTCGTCGGATACTTGCAGTAGCTTGCCGTATGAGCGGGTATAGCCGCGGACGAATATAGATGGCATGGACGCGGGAAAACTATTGTTTTCGATCATGTCGATAATGGATTCGTTAAGACGTAATTGTGCTGCAGCATCTTTACGGTCGAGGCGCATGGCTTCACGTGCGCTCTGTAATTTTGCCCCAAGTGGAATCTGACTTGTTTCGTTTATTTGTTGTGTCATGTTTGTCATATTCAATCACTATCCTTGTTGATGGCCGCATACATTAAAAGACAGATCTTAAATATTAAATAATAAGCCGTTTCGGCGTGTCAGCCAACCATTTTTTGCTGTTTTGACCGCAAAAAACGCTCGTTGCGGCGTGTGCGGTCTTTGACTTGCCCGACCAGCTGGCCGCAGGCGGCGTCAATATCATCGCCGCGGGTGCGACGAACGGTGGTATTTAGGCCGGATTTCATCAGGATATCGCGAAACGTCATGATGGCATCGTCAGTGGAGCGTTGATAATCGGCGTGAGGGAATGGGTTAAACGGAATGAGATTAACCTTGGCCTGCACCCCTTCCAGGATGCGGATCAACTGCCGGGCGTGCAGCGGTGTGTCGTTTACGCCATCGAGCATCACGTATTCCATGGTGATGGAGCGTCGTGGCTCGTTATTAAAGTAGGTTCTGCAGACTGCCATTAACTCTTTGATCGGATACTTTTTATTTAAAGGCACCAGCTTGTTACGCAACTCATCATTTGGGGCGTGCAGCGATACAGCCAGGGCGCAATCGCTCACCTTTTGTAATTCAATCAAGGCGGGTACAACGCCGGCGGTGCTGACGGTGACACGGCGCTTGGATAGACCGTAGGCGTGATCATCCATCATCAAATTAAGAGCGGGGATGACGTTATCGAAGTTCAGCAATGGTTCACCCATGCCCATCATTACGACGTTGGTCACGGCGTGGTCGTGGAGACCGTTTTCTTTGGAGAGCTTGCGCACGGCAATCCAGAGTTGGCTCATGATTTCCGCGGTGGTGAGGTTGCGGCTGAAACCTTGTTTGCCGGTAGAGCAAAAATCGCAATTCAATATGCAGCCTACTTGAGATGAAATGCATAAGGTGCCGCGGGTTTTTTCCGGGATGTAAACAGTTTCGATGCAGTTGCCATCATAAAGGCGTAACAGCCATTTGTACGTGCCGTCTTCAGCCTTTTTTTCGAAAATAACTTCAGGTGCGACAACTTCAGCCGTTTCTGCAAGTTTGCTGCGTAAGTCTTTGCTTAAATTGGTCATTAACTGGAAGTCAGTTACGCCGTTGAAGTGGATCCATTTCAGGATCTGGTCAGCGCGCCAGGGCTTTTCGCCGATGCTGGTGAAGTACTCTTGCATGGACTTGCGGTCCATGCCGAGTAGATTAATTTTCACTGCTGGTACTGGTGCTAAAGCCGCTGACGCTGACATAGTTAGGCCAACTCTGCTTCAGAAACGTAGGAGAGGATTTCTTCTGGTTTAAAGAAGAAGGCAATTTCCTGTTGTGCGGTTTCTGGGGCATCGGAACCGTGAACGGCGTTATGGTCAATCGAATCTGCAAAGTCAGCACGGATGGTGCCAGCTGCTGCATCTTTAGGATTCGTCGCGCCCATGATCTGACGGTTTTTAGCAATCGCGTCTGGACCTTCGAGAACTTGTACGAGTACTGGGCCTGAGCTCATGAAGCTCACCAGACCGCCGAAGAAAGGGCGTTCTTTGTGAACAGCATAGAACTGCTCTGCCTGAGACTTGGTGAGGTGAAGCATTTTGGCACCTGCAACGCGTAAGCCGTTCTTTTCAAAGCGGCTAATGATTTCGCCAATCGCATTTTTGGCAACTGCGTCTGGTTTGATGATCGATAAGGTTTTTTCAACTGTCATGTGAAGATCCTCGGGTTTTTATTTTCGTTGGGGGATTATAACGGATTTTTGGGGATTTACTACCGTCGCGACGGTTTAGAGGTGCATTGTAGCCCGGATCACGCTTCACCGATCCGGGGTTATCAAAAGCAATGTTCCCGGATCGGTGAAACGTGATCCGGGCTACCTATCATCCTACATTATCTTCCTCTGCCAACTCTTTGCTTTGTCTAATAATTCTTTATAGTCCAGCGTCAGCAACTCGCGGTTCTTCATCAAGCGCTTTCCCGCTGCCCAGACATCGGTGACTTGGTGGCGGCTGGTGGCATAAACGATCTGTGAAACGGGATGGTAGAGCGGTTGGGTTTCAATCTCTTCCAGGTTGATGGCAATAAAATCTGCATCTTTACCTGGGGTCAGTGACCCGGTGCGATCCTCAATACCCAGGGTGCGAGCGCCGTATAAAGTCGCCATCTTGAGGACTGTTTCTGCGTTCACAGCTTTGGGGTCGCCGGCAGTGATTTTACCGAGGAAGGCGGCAGTGCGCATCTCGCCGATCATATCGAGATCGTTATTGCTGGCAGCGCCGTCGGTTGCGAGTGACACATTGAGACCAGCCTTCTGGAGGCGCTCGACCGGGCAGTTGCCGCTATTTAACTTCATATTGGATTCGGGGCAGTGCACGATTTGCGGGCGCGCGGCAGTCAGAATCTTCATGTCATCATCATTAATCTGTGTCATGTGGATGGCGATCATGCGCGGCGAGACCATGCCAATTTCATTCAGGCGCTGTAATGGGCGCTTGTTATGCTTTTCCATGGATTGGGTGATTTCAACCGGGTCTTCTTGTAAATGGATGTTGATTCTGAGGTCTAGCTCATGGGCTAGTTCGTTTGCTCTTGCCAGGTTCTCAAGTGAGACGGTGTAGGTTGAATGCGGGGCGAGGGTGGGAGTTACGCGCGGGTTGTTCTTATATTGTTGATAAAACTCCAACGCTCTAGCGAAATATTCATCGGTGGTTTTGGCCCAAGAGGTAGGAACGTCAATGACTGTCATGCCGAGGAAGGCGCGCACACCGGCCAACTCTGCGGCTTCGGCAGTCGAGTTCATATAGAAGTACATATCGTTAAAGCAGATTGTGCCGCAGCGTATCATTTCTCCCATTGCCATTAATGAGGAGTCGTAGACCATTTCTTTGCTGACCCATTTGCCTTCGGCCGGCCAGATATATTTGTTTAACCAATCCATGAGGGCGAGATCATCCGCTAGTCCGCGGAAAACATTCATGGCGGCATGCGTGTGGGTATTGATGAATCCAGGCGTGATGGCATGAGTGGAAAAAGTAGAAGTGGTCTCGCATTCGTAGTTGGCTGTGGCAGTTTTGCTGGGCAGTATGGCGAGAATTTTGCCATCTTTCACGGCGATAGCGTGATCTTCTAGTATTTGATTGTTATCTTCGCAGGTGACGATCCATTTGGCATGTATGAGTTGATCAATTTTTTCCATGAGATGATCTCTTTTGGTGATTAAGTTAGACTGCGTTGCATTTTAACTGTTTCTGGCTGTTTGGGCAGTAGTTTTATAGATGAGAGTATTTATGCGAAGAAGTGACCCTATCATCGATTTTGAGACAAGTGACGGATCAGTCTCTGATGATGAGAACAGCAAAGAGTTATTTCCCGTTTCAACCGGGAACCAAGTCAAATTTTATAGCAATGCCTACGAGATGAATGCGGGTGGTGATGCGCGCCATCATGCTCAAGGTGCGTTCGCAGATATGTTCAGGGATATGAATGCAGCCAGGAGCCATATCTGTATTGTTGGCTGGGCATTATCACCCACAGAAAAATTTGGTGAAAATGATGATTGCTTGCCGGAATTGCTGGTGAGGAAGGCGCGGGAAGGTGTGAAAGTTATTGTCTTGATCTGGGACAATATCGTGCCGATGTATAATCGTGACCACAAAAGAATTACCCAGGTTATTAAATCCCAAATTTTGCAACATACCCCCGAAGCCCAAGCGGTGATTCGCCGGAACTTAAGTTTTAAATTTAGTCCGCGTGAAATTGGTTACTCTGATCATCAGAAAATGGTTGTGGTTGATTCGGCCTTGTATATAGGTGGTCTTGATTTGGTGGATGGTCGCTCAGATCCGGATACCTGGCATGATAGTCATGCACGGGTTGAGGGTGAGGCGGTGTTATCTGCAATTGACTTGATTCACGCACGTTGGGATGGAGTCGAACAAGATGCGCATCGGGATGGATGGGTCAGTGAGCAGTTAAGTGATATTCGTACCGCTGTGCAGATGCAAGCAAGAAAGGGTGGTACGGTTAATTTGCAGAAGACGATGCAGCTCTTATGTTCTGGGCGGGAAAGATACTGGGGTAAGGATCATAGTTGGTCTACGTCCTCGCATAAACAAAGTCGTACCCAGGAAATTCATCAAGCATATATCGGTGCGATACAACGTGCAGAGCGATTCATCTATATGGAGAATCAGTTTTTCATTGGTAATCGTCTCCATAAAAATAAAGTAGACACTGTGGAAAGTTCGAATCAGGTGATTGCTGCCATCGTAAATAAAATCAGGGATAAAATTCAAAAAGGTGAGGATTTTCATTTTTATTGCCAGCTGCCGTTTCGTCCAGATAGCGATTTAAAATCGTATGGTTTGATCCTTCGCAAAGAGTGGAAGACGATAGAGTGGGTGATTAAAGCTGTGAGTGATACGGCGCATTTGCATGGCAAGTCAGTGAGAGATTATTTGACTTTTTATAATCTTGGTCGTGAAGTGCGCGGCGAATATCAAATGAAATATACCCATTCCAAATTAATGATAGTGGATGATCGCGAGTTAATTCTTGGCTCGGCAAATTGTAATGAACGTAGCATGACCGGTAGTCGTGATAGCGAAGTGGTGCTACATCTGCGCGGTTATCACGAAGAAATTGCCAATTACCGTGAGCGGCTGTTGTACGAGCATTTTGGTGACGAGTTTGTTAGTGCTAATGCAATGTTGTTAATGGGAAAACCAGAGTGCAGTCGAAGCTGTCAGCTGCTGCAGTGGCACCTAAACGAGAATTTGCAGGGTCTTGCTCATGCAAAAGCGCCAGTTGCGACACCGTGGGGCAATATACCGGTTTATGACTTAATGAATAGACAGCGGCCGGAGCATGTGTTGCGGCGCACGCCTTTACCCTTTAATGCTGTCATGGGGGTGGTGAAATGGGCGAAGAAGCTGCCTTTGTAAGTAAGGCCGGGTTGGATTGATTAATGCGCAATAATTAGGTAGCCTTGCCATCAATAATTATAATAAATGTAAGCCATCAAGGGCACCATATGACTCAATCCCGTTCTGAAGAGCCGATACCGCAATCCCGGCCATTTCTTTCCGCATTCATGTCAACATTTGCGACACAGCCGATTCGCGTGATGATGAGTCGCGCGCAAGAGGATTTTTATCCCTGGCATACCTTTTTAAAAGCTTGGAAAGATCAAGGCCTGAAAGTTTTTGGAAATGGGTTACCAATTAATCTCTTGCGAGGAACTGTTTCTACAGCCACTTCTGCCTATGCAAAACAATTTGCAGGGTATTACGTAGACGGCGCTCATCCATGGGTTGCAACGAGTACCAAGCTGACAGCTGCTGCGACTGCTGATATGTCGGTGGCTTATGCTTTCGAAACATGGTTCATACGCAGAAGTAATCTAGATAAAAATAATATGAAGCACGGTATCAAATTCTCACCATTTAATTTTTCACCGGCGCTGCTGCCACTATATTTGATTCGCGGAATGGGTTTTGGCGGAATTGTGTTTTTTTCAAATGGGTTGCCGCCGGTTCAAAAAAATTCAATCTTGATTTCAGGAACTGTCTTTACCGCTACCGCGCAAAAATTTATTAGTGCAGTTGCGACTGGCGATATGATGGCGCGTGATGGAAGTGTCCCTGATTTTAAAGAAGGGATGGTCAAGACCTTGCGTAATATTGCCCGCGGTGATGTATATACTCATCCTTCTTATAGAGGCTATTTTCGTGATGCCGCTTCCCTGAATTTGAGTAGGAAGTTGGCGAATGTTCTTTATGTAGGCTGTAATCCCAGTATGTTTTGCTGGCGTCTTGCTTATCTCTATAGTGTGAGATATGTGTTTGATGAAGCAGAGAAAAATGGTTCGAAAATGCTGTCAAAGCTTGGCATGTTTGCGAAAGCTATCAATAGCAATAAATCATACTTGCTAACTGAAAGCGAGCGAGACATTATGGAAGAATCTGATCATCACAATCCGTTTTATAAGCATCTTTAGCATTATAGAGGAGTGTAGCCTGTGTTCAGAAAACTTGATCCGCTTATAGGCGTTGTGAATCACTGTGCATTGTGGCTGACATCCAGCTGGACAGACACCTTTGTTCCTAATCCCAATTACAACCCTGAGGCTCCAGGTCAAAAAAGTATTTATTGCGTACATGGCACCATGGATCGCGCCGGTTCATTTTCAGTGATTGCTGCGGGTATCAAAAATGGCTTGCCGGATAACATCAAGGGTATCCACCTGCTGACGTTTGGGGGCAGCTTCACGCACGAATCAATTGAATCATATGCCAGACAGCTGAAAGACAAGATAGTCGCTAATCGTGATGAAAATGTTATTTTGATGGGTCATTCACGTGGCGCGTTGGTGGTCAGCGAGTTTGCTGAAGACCAAGAGTTAACGACGAAGAATAATATCAATGTAACCATGATTATTTGTATCTGTGGTCCTTTCAAGGGTTCACCGTACGCTATTAAGCCTCTGACCTGGGTTTGGAAGTCGGTCGATCAAATGCAGGTTGGTAGTCAATATCTTGAAACTCTGGCTGCCAAGATTACCCAATCAACACTCAACTATTATTTCGTTGGCACCGAGAATGATCATCTGGTGCGCGATAACGCCTGGCATCCTTACGAGGGTGAAGGTTATGACAGAGAGAACTTATTATTCATCCATGGCGACGCACATCTATCGGTTCAATCTTCAGAGCATCTTATTGTCTGGCTCTCCGCTTTGTTATCTGTAGATGCGTTGCGAGAGGTCAGTAGATCTGAGGGGTCGTCACCTGTGATCTCATTATAGTCATTGCGTTAAAATCACGTGGTCTGGGATGAGATTTGGCGTATGATCTAATAATCTTCTATGGATGGCGCGGGTTACTCAATGAAACTAAAGGTATGGTTGATTGTGCTCATGGCATCGCTTGGTACGTATTTTTTGTGCGGCACCGTGAATGCTGATGCTGGTGATAAAGTCTATAACAAAACCAGTGCCTCGACGTATCAATTGTTCGCAATTGATAAAGACAAGGAAACGATTCTTGCCCTCGGTAATGCAGTCGCTGTTACCAAAAATTATCTAGCCACGAATTGCCATGTTGCTTTTGCCGGAAATTTTTTGATCGTCAAAGTAAATGATAACCCTTACCTTGCGAGATTATGCTACTACGATCACGATAGTGATCTGTGTATTATTGATGTTGTCGGTGTGGAATTAAAACCTACAACGATTCGCGCCACTAAAACAGTTAAGGTCGGTGAGCCAGTTTACATCGTTGGCGAGTTGCGTACGACTGGCAAGGTGATGATGCAGGGTACAATTCAGAAAATTTTGAATGAAGGCAGCGACGTAGTTTTACTAACCAATGCCGCGATGGTTCCAGGGATTAGTGGCAGCGGTGTGTTTGATAAAGAGGGTAACCTGATAGGTATTGCCAGTAGAGGCGCGCCGGGAACCGATGTTGGTTTTGCTATTTCGACTGAGTTAATCACGCAAGCTATTGATCCTAAACATTTGCCGGCCTGTAAATTGCCACCAGAGAAACAATGCGCCACATGATTTAATATCCCGGATATTATTTTTGTAACTGCATCTATTCAGGCTCAGTTTTCGCGCGTAATATTCTGAGTGCTAATTGGCGTAATTTCTTCTGAAGGGGTCTATCATGGCTAGTAAAAAATCCACATTAATTATCTGCACAGTCATCCTGAGCCTTGGCTTTCTGGGCGCGGGTTACAGTATTAGCAAAGGCATGTCTTTGGTTAAATTGATGAGTCGCACCGTAACTGTGAAAGGGATTGCTGAGCGCGATGTCAAATCTGATTTGGGAATTTGGGAAATTAATTATCGCGAAATAGGCGGTGATTTGGTTCAAATTGATCAGCGATTACAGCATGATCAAGAAATCGTGATTGCCTTTTTGAAAGAGCAGGGTTTCAGCGATGCTGAAATTTCACGCGCAAATTTAAAAGTTGAAGATAGATTGGCGAATGTGTACGGACAGGAAGCGACGCAGGCAGACACACAGCGCCGCTATATTGTCACCACAGGTATTCGTGTCCGCTCGGCTAAAGTCGATCTCATTCAGAAAAGTGTTGTCGCCAATGAGAAATTGCTACAACAAGGTGTGCAGTTGGCATTTGATGTTGGCACCTTAAGTCCAAATCCAAGCTATTATTACACTGGTCTCGATGTGATTCGTCCCGGCATGATGGCAGATGCAACCAAGAGTGCGCGTACCGTTGCCGAGCAATTTGCAAAAGATGCTGATTGTGAGCTTGCTGGCATTCAACGCGCCAGTCAGGGTGTGTTTCAAATCATGAGTAGCGATACCAGTACCATGAGTGCAGACTGGAGCAGTAATGAGAGCGCATTGGGATCCATCAATAAAAAAGTACGCTTGGTGACCACTCTAGATTACAGGTTGAGATAATTTGGCATGATTGGTCCGATAGATAAGTGGATAGAGAAGCTAATTGCGCGCACCGTGCGTAAAAAACGCAATAAAATTCTACGCGAGACCATTGATGCTTATATTGAAAAACATCACCCTGATGATGAGACACTGGCTGAATTGAAGGAAGCGCTCGAAGTAGAGATGGATAGGATTTTTGCTTTTCTCGAGCGCAGCTTAATACATGCTAGTGTTTTGCGTGCACGTTATACCTTCTGGATCACTGCCATCATCAGTACAGCAATTATTATAGCGCTGGCTTCATTTCCTATCACAACAAGCATTGCTCCATTTTTTGTGCCGCTCATGGCGGCCTTTGTGTCGTGGGCGGTTGCGTTAGCGACAATTCCAGTAAGTTATATCCACGCTGTTAAAGGTGCGATGAGTGCCAGGGTTTTAAACTTTGAGTTGGCACTCTTGGAAAAAGATGATGTCGATAGGGTTGAGGCGCTTAACAATCAGGTTGCTGCGTTGCGCGAGGCACTGATTGAAACACAGGCGATGGTTGATGAATTAAGTAATAAGCTGGTTAGTGAGCCTGGCCCGCGTACGCTCAAACGTGAAGCCACATTGAAGGCTCTGTCGTCACCGTCCTTGCTGTGGGCGAGCACGCGCAGAGCTGCTTTATCGAAGAGTCAGGAAAAAGAGATTGAGATCCAATTCAGGCTAACATCGATACATTTGCAATAAATCAAATAGATCAATACTAAGGATGGACTAGATGGCAAAAATCGCATTAATAACCGGAGCATCAAAAGGTTTGGGTAAGGAATTCTCATACATCTTTGCTCGAAACGGCTATTCATTAATTCTGGTTGCACGCAGCGCCGACGAGCTAACAAATCTGCAAGCTGAGCTCAAGGCCAAATATCAATGTGAAGCGAAAATATATCCTGTTGATTTGTCTCTGCCGGAGAGTGTCGATCAACTTTATAATGCCTTTAAGGATGACTTCATTAATCTAGACGTGCTCGTTAATAATGCCGGCTTCGGCATGGTGAAAAAATTTAGCGATATGGCGGCAGAAGATGTGCGCGGCATGGTTGAGCTGAATGTTGCAGCATTGACGAAGCTTTCTTATAAAGTCTTGCCACATATGCTTGCGAGGAAATCCGGCAAAATTTTGAATGTCGCTTCAACAGCAGCATTCGCACCGGGCCCGTATATGTCTGAATACTTCGCAACAAAGGCCTATGTGTTGTCGTTATCTGAGGGGTTGTCAGAAGAGTTTAAATCTGATGGTATCACGATTTCTGTCTTATGCCCGGGTCCCACTAGAACTGAATTTTTCAAGCGTTCTGGTAGTACCGGATTTTCAAGTTCCGCATCACCAGCAGCAGCGAGTGCAGCAGAGGTTGCGGAGCTTGGCTATCTAGAGTTATTGCGAGGCAAGCGTGTGATAATTCCTGGATTGATGAATAAATCCCAGGCGTTTTTGATGTGGTTGCTGCCTCATTGGCTTTCGTTAAAGCTCATTGCGAGCAAAATCAAGCCTCGTCATAAAGCATAAACCATTCATCATTGCATCGATAAGGGCAAAGAGTGAGACCTAAATTGATTAAACTGTTAAAGCGGTATTTCGCATGAGGCATATTCGTTTTATATTTGGCGATCAACTTGATCATCAACTTGCTACATTAAAAGATATCAATAAAAAATCAGATATCGTTTTTATGTGCGAAGTGATGGGCGAGTTGACGTATGTTAAGCATCATAAACAAAAAATCGTGTTTGTACTTTCGGCGATGCGGCATTTCGCTGAAGAATTGCGCGAGAAAGGTATCAATGTTCATTACGTAAAATTTGACGATCAGGATAATACCGGCACTTTTACTGGTGAGTTGCAACGTGCGATTGATCTCATTAAGCCGAATGCGGTGACACTCACTGAGCCGAGTGAGTATCGGGTGAAGCAGATGCTAGATGAATGGAAAAATTCCATCACCGTACCACTCAATATTCTCGCCGATAACAGGTTTTTGATTTCACCGGATGAGTTTGCGCGCTGGGCCGCGGATAAAAAGCAAATGCGCATGGAGTATTTCTATCGTTACATGCGAAAGAAATACAATATTTTACTAGATAATCGCGGCGAGCCTTTGGGCGGAAAGTGGAATTTTGATAAGGAAAATCGGCAATCGATTCCTGATTCGATAAAAATCCCCAAACGTCATCATGTTAACATTGATGCCATCACGCAAAATCTGATTGATACCGTTAATACAAGATTCGCTGATCACTTCGGCAGTCTTGATCATTATAACTGGGCCGTCACGCGTAAAGGCGCTCTGGCATGTCTTGATTACTTCATCAAACATTTATTGCCGAGCTTCGGTGAATATCAGGATGCCATGAGTATCCAGCAGGCATTTTTGTTTCATTCAACCTTGTCGCCATATCTCAATTTCGGCTTGCTCAATCCGCTCGAAGTTATCTTGAGGGCTGAGACGGCATATCACGACAAACATGCAGAACTTAATGCCGTAGAGGGATTTATCCGTCAAATACTCGGCTGGCGTGAGTACGTACGCGGAATTTATTGGCTCAAGATGCCTGATTACGCAGCGGAAAATTATCTGGAAGCCAAGCGCGATTTGCCATGGTTTTACTGGAGTGGCGAAACGGATATGAATTGCATGCGCGAGGTGATTCAGCAAACCAGCGATCATGCGTATTCGCATCATATCCAGCGACTCATGGTAACAGGCAATTTCGCCTTATTAACTGGTATCGATCCCGTGCAAATATGTGAATGGTATTTGATTGTATATGCAGACGCCCTTGATTGGGTGGAATTGCCAAACACATTAGGCATGGCGATATTCGGTGATGGCGGCTTGCTTGCATCCAAGCCATATGCCGCGAGCGGCAAGTATATCGATAAAATGTCGAACTTTTGTGAAGGTTGTGTGTATGACCCGGCGATACAGCTAGGTGAGAACGCCTGCCCGTTCAATGCCTTGTATTGGGATTTTTTAGTGCGTAATCATGCCAAGTTGGGGGGCAATCAGCGGTTGGTTTATCCATATACAACCTGGAAAAAAATGACTGCGGAGAAACGGTCTGCTATCCTGGAGCAGGCGAAAAAATCTCTTGCTTCATTATTTCCCAAATAATTTTCACCTCATTCAATGAGAGCAATTTCTGCTCGATATTTTTCATATTGAAACGATGATAGCCGTCGTATACGATGTCATCAATTTCGAATTCGACGACTGCAGAAATATTTTGAGGAGTGGCAATGACTTACCCGGTGATTTCAAGTTTAAATCAATTATGGAATTCTTTTGAAGCGTGTGTGAATGAAATTTACGGTGAACATTATCCGCGTTTAGCAGATCTTCAAAAGTTAATGACTGCAGAATCTGTGATTGATTTAAGCGCGCATGAAATTTATAGCCATGCACGACTGGTGCATGATTGGACTCTCGCATTACTCAATTTAAAAAATTCTCATCCAGACAATAAACCGACCCAAGCAATCTGCGAACATTGGCTTAATTTGCTGCGAGCGCGCAATCAAGCTCCGCTTAAACTTCTGCATCACCAACGTCTAGATGGTGAGTGTGATTTCAAATTTTCTTTACAATTGATGGAAGGAAAGCCGTGCGGCTTTAAAGAGATCTCCGTGCTGGAGCATCAGAAAACTGAAGGACTCGATAAAGTTGTAAAGGAGATGTATCAATTAGGGTGCACGGCTCACGGTCACAGTTTTGGTGGTTTGCCGTTGATGAAAGATAAAGTGTTAACCGCGCTCATGGAGTATCAAGATACTATTTGTCTGCTGGCCAGAGATCAAAGTGATCAAGTGATAGGCTACACCTGGGGATTGATGTTAAGAGATGTTGAGGTTGGCAAAGATCAAAAGGCAAATATTTTCTGGATCATGGATTTGGCACGCGATCCTGATTTTTATGATGAACACACCAAGGTCGGCGAACAGTTAAGAGCGCGTATGGTCGAGGAATTAATGTCCAGAAATGATTGTGACTTTGTTGGCTATCAGCACGTACTCAATCATAAATTTCACATGGACATTGTGAGTGATGCTCAACATGAAGATGAGCACCTATTTCTTGGTGATGCTGATCGCGATGCCAGGTCAACGGTTCAATACAGTGAGGATGTTGGTTTGTACATGCGTGCGCATTTTATCCGGGCGAACGCCAAGCACCTCGACTATCCTTTATATGAAACCATCAAACCGGCTATCATCACAGCGTTTTGGCGCGCCTCTCATTCCGCCAAAGATTTTATTGTCGGCGGCATTGCCTTTGCTGGTCTGCAGAAATATCAGCAAGTCTCTCACAAGCTGCTGGATAAGCCGGTTGAACAAAGAATTGTTGCAGCGGTCTCCAAAGAGCAGCAGGCTCGCGATATCGACGTGTTGAGACAAATTATATTAAGTGATCAATGGTCGCAGCAGGGTAAGTCGTTATTTTCAACGCGACACGTACCTGACACCATCGGTAGGTTGCAGGAGTTGGTGCGTGACAAGGAGTTTGTTTTCCAAGCGATCAAATCATGTGTTGCCTCTCGAGGAAAATCGCCGACTCGCGGCAAGCTGGCATCGGTCTTGTACGAGGCTATTGAAGTTGCCGATTCGCCAACATTTGTACTTGATAGTTTGCTCAAGTCAAATGATACCCCACGCGACTGGATAGATTTGATCACCACTAGCCGTGGTGCGGCTGTCTTGCGCGAGCGCCAGACAATAAAGCTCTCACAGTCAGGAATGTGATAGTAGTCTACGATGCGCAGCAGTCATTTAGAATTTCAGTGATCTGGCCGACATCATCCAGTCGGCCTAATTGAATACGAAATTCACAGGATAAAGCAGGGTTCACATTTGGTGCCTGATTGACGAGGCCGCATGCTGCGTGATCTTTGCTGTTGAACAATGTCAGGTGCGGATCATATGCATCAAACGCGGCATTAGTGGGTGTGACGATGGCTGCGATTTTCAAATGCAGCGCTTGTAATTCCTCGAGCTTGTCAGGAATGAGTGATACCCAGCTCCATTGCCCCCAGAGAGAATGTTCGGGATATTCTTTTGATCGCTGTGTCTTAAACGTGAGCGTGATCGGTGCAGTCTGTAAGGCTTTTACTTTAGCAACGATTTCGTCGAGTTTGCTAGCTTCTGTTTCGAAGTGGCATATGGTCACATGCGGTGCGGAGTGTGAGCCTAGTAAATAATTTGATGCGGCGATAGAAAAGTTTTCTCTTGCATATGTTACAAATTCATCAATATTTGTATCGAGAGGGATAAGGGCTAGATTGAATTTCCTTAGCATTTGTCTCATTACTCCCGATTCTCAATGTCGTCAAAACCCGTTAGTGTGATCGCTGGCCGATCTGGAAACTTTGCTGTCAAATTTAACTCTCCACCCATTGCTTTAATATAGGCGTGCAAAGTTGAGAGTAATAAATCGGAGCGACGCTCCAAGCGTGAAACTGCTTCCTGATTCATGTGTAATTTCGCGCTAATGTCTGCTTGTGTTAATTCCAGCGCTTTTCTCAAGTCACGTAGCGTCATTTCATCAGCGATGAGATCTTTTGAGCGCGTGAGAATTTTCTTTCGACGCGTGCTTGGTAGTTTTTTTAGTTTGGTTTTTAAAGTTTTATTCATGTTCTCTCCATTTAATTTTCCAGGTATAGCGAGAAGCGATTATCGGCTTTGAGGACCAATTGCTTGTAAAACCGCTTTTCATTTTTGCCCTTCTTGTTTCCAGCAACCAATAGAATCGCTCGTCTTTTGGGGTCATATGCAAAAGCGATCCTCCATACGCCATTCTTGGATTGAAAGCGTAATTCTTTCATGTTTGAAAATTTGGACCCTTTCAGTGTGTCTACATGTGGCCTGCCAAGCTGTGGCCCGAAGTGTTCGAGAAGCAGGGCGTGAGCAAGTAGTTCATCCTGGACGGCCGCAGCCAGCAAATCAAATTCCTGTTCAAAATCGCGATGAAATTTTACAATCCATGTCATAGTATGACTCCTAAGTCATATGTTATCAAGGTCATGTTATTTGTTGTTTGTAGGGAGAGGAAAGAAGGGCGGTTAACTTATAGATATTTATAGGAAATTTAACGGGTCAGTTTCATGATCGTAATCGTGCCCGCTTGTGGGCACGATGGTTCGGGGTGGGGGTTAGTGTAAACTATTTTTAAGCTGCTCATGACGGGTGCGTAATTCGCTAATGATTTTCTCAACACCATAATCATTCACATCAAGCTTGTTGATTTCATCCAGCTGCTTTCTGGCTTCATTGCGGTCGTAGTCAGGCATTACAGTTGGGTCGCTTAGTATCTTGGCTAGCATCCACTTGCCTTCGTCGAGTCGGTTGCCAGTGATATTTTTACGAATAATCTTTTCAAATACTGAAAAATCCGTAGTGGCAATCTTTTCTAGCATCTGCTTCTTTTCTTGTTGATACCAAGCCATGTTAATCAGCTTGTCACCAAATTTATTCTCTAAATCATTTTCAACGTCAGTTTGATTCTCTTCATCGGAAAAACTTAATGCATGTTCATTGTCGTAGAATATGGTTTTAATTTCAGTATCAGATTCTTGAAAGCCATAGTTAAAATCTTCCGCATCAGTTTCATTGAAGAAGCGGGTTAAGACGGCAATGCTGGCTAGTCCTCGCAAGCGCTTCGTTTCGTTGTCTTTGACTAAGCGGCCGTCATCCAGGAGCTGATAACCTTTCAAGGTGAAATTGGAGCCGTCGAGTTGAATGAGATATTGGCCTTTTACGCTCGCTTTTTTAAAGTGGTTGAACTTGCGGCGCGCAATATAATAATCACCATTCTCTTCGACAATGTCTACGTCGGTAGAATATCCGAGCAGAGTTTGATAAATCTCCGACATGGCCTTATCAACTTGCGCGAGATAAATACCGCGACGCATCACTAGCTTCCATTGATTATTTTTATAGAGTGGATCAGGTGCGCGATCTTTAACTTTTTGTTTGGCAAGATAATGTGTGCGAAAGATAGCAGGGCTGCTTTCTTTGGTGGGTGTGATGTCACGATAGTCTGAAAAGTGCTTGAAGACTGGTTGTGCAAACGTGTTTGCGGCAAATGTCGCGATCGCGAGTGTGGCGATGAGCTTGAGAGGTCTGTGTCGCATTGTCATGATCGTTTGTTATGGCTTAATTTGAAGGGGTGAAAAATAGCACATATCGTATCATGGGTCTAGGGTGCGCTAAGTTGTTGATATTGTCATAGAATTTTAAAGCTGTTTTTTAGCGAGCCAATTTATTCGATGTCGTGCATCGTGTCATTGAAAATAGTACCCTTCGCTGATAAATTTGCAGAGTTTGAT
>CAZWPD010000022.1:0-1581 GCA_964636145.1 uncultured Coxiellaceae bacterium | reverse complement strand
GATAAACTGCGTTGCGATAATAACTCAAAAGGAGATTTACCATGAAACTCGTTACCAACATCGCAATGCTTGGATTAATTTGCGGTTTCAATACTCTCACGCAAGCCGCAAGCCTTTCTAGCACTATTCCATTAGACAGCGGCGCGATACTCCCTGGCAAAACATTTACCATCAAAACATCAGTTTTGTATTCTAATGTTAATTACGATGTGGTTTGCCACCTGATGAATAACAACTCTAATTCCAAAGAGCCTAAATCGCATTTCGCCTTGTATAATTCGAAATTCACTAGCGCGTACGTTGATGATAAACCAATTGATGTTGGCAGTGGCGTAGTCAATAGCTTCACTTCCAAGGGCGCCATCCTTAAAATTCATGGTGTGAATCATGAAACGAATGATATCATTCTGATGAATTTAGATTTTACAGATCCATATGTTATTAGCGATTGCAAAGCTATTTTAATCGGTTAGACGGGTCGCTTGATTTAATCAAGGCTCGAAATACATGTGTAGTCCAGTCTGATGTCTTTGTCAGGCTGGCTGCTTTTAGATATGATCAGCAGTGACGCAGGCGATTACGCGCTGTACATTTATCGATGTTCACACGGATCTCGCAAGTGCAACCGTTGTTATGTGCAACACGTAGCTTCTGTAAAATACATTTTTTCTGCGTAAAAGGATCTTACGATGAAATTGACATTTATTGGGTTAGGCAAGATGGGTTCAGCAATGGTAGAGCGCTTGCTGGAGCAAGGCCACCAGGTGACGGTTTATAATCGCACAGCTAAGAAGATGGAACCGTTAGTGGCATTGGGAGCCTCTCCCGCTAAGAGCATCTCCGAAGCAGTACAACATGCAGATGTGATTTTAAGTTCGCTATTGGATGACAAGGCCGCATTAACGATTAGCGATCAAGTCATCGAGCACATGAAGCCAGAAGCAATCTATGTTGGCTTGTCTACTATATTACCTGATACTGCAAAAGCATTAGCTGAAAAGCACCGCGCACATCAAACGCATTACATTGCCGCAACTGTGCTTGGTGTGCCGTTGGTGGCGCGCGCTGGCGAGCTCACTACATACGTCTCTGGCCCGCAGAAACATGTCGAGAAGGTTAGGCCCGCGCTACAGGCGTTCTCAAAAAACATTGAATATCTTGGCGAAAACATTATTGATGCCAATGTAATAAAAATTTGCATGAATTATAGTTTGATTACCACTATAGAGCTAATTAGTGAATTATATGTTTTCGCGGAAAAATCTGGCATGGATGTCGCGATTGTGAAAGATGCATTACATCAGGTCTTTGGTCATCCAGCGTTTAAACGTTATGTTGATAAAATATATCAGCGTGATTTCAAGCAAGTTAATTTTGACATGGTGGGTGGCAATAAGGATGTCAGTATCTTTCAAGATGCTTTTTCCCGCGTAGGTGTCGCACCTGAAATTGCCAATATTGTTAAATCACGATTTACTTCAGCGCTTGCCAATAATATGCAAGACGATGACTGGAGCGCTATTTATGAGGTTGTGCGTCGTGATGCCGGATTAAAAGAATAGCAACAATAGCCCGGATGAA
>CAZWPD010000021.1:24730-35448 GCA_964636145.1 uncultured Coxiellaceae bacterium | reverse complement strand
GCCAGCATCATCACACCGCTGGCAACAACACGAACTGGCTTCCTTCGTAAAAACTGTGGGATTATTTTGGATACAATTTTAATCAAGCTGGTGAACGGACGTACTGGGTAATGCTCAAAATGCTTGGCAATGTAATCAATGCTTAGTGTTTTTTTTGCCTTGTATATTTTATCTTTATTAAAACCTTCAGAATAAAATAATCTTTTTAAGGTTGCCGAAGAAAAATACCAAAGATGTTCAGGTTTAAACTCAGCCCATTTATTCCTCATCAAGCGCGCAGACATTGAATCGAGACTTGGCACAATGGCGACGGCAATACCATCTTTAGTCAATAAAGAGTGGACTGCACGTAGAAATTTACGTGGATTACGGACGTGCTCCAGCACATCAGCAAAAACAATAAAATCAAAACGCTGATTGGAATCGAGTAATTGGTAAATTTCGCCACAAAAGACTTTTCCGCGATCAGCGAGTTTTTCTGTAGCAACACCAACAGCATGCTGCGAATAATCAACACCAGTTACATCAAGACCTCTGGCAGCTGCTCGCGCCAAGAAATAGCCGTTACCGCAGCCAACTTCTAACAATTTTCCTTTCAAAGGGGACTTTGTGTAAGATTCAATTAGATTCAGATAATGCTCGCTAGTATCTGACCTCAGTATGCTGATGTAATCAGAATTATCATGCAATGAAAGCAACCGATTTTTACTATGAATTTGACCTAACTCTTCATCAGTTGGCTGTGGATTCAAGCGCATTAATTTACATTCAACACATTCCTCAACGCGATATTTACCGAGTGAAAAATCATAGTGAATCTTTCTGCTGCCACAAACCAGACAGGAATTACCTACACTTTCACTTATTAGATCAATGCTGGCACCCGGCTTGGGATTATCTGTATTAAATGCTGTTCCTAACATAACTATCCCCTTCAAATTAAGTATGCGCCAACATACTTACTACCCACCATCCAAACAAAATGATATTCAAAATGACGAGTGTAACGATCCATTGCGTGCGGCGGGTAGAAAAATAATGGTGGATGAGATCTCGCTCCTGAATGGTCATCACCATGTTTTTGCTGGAATGATCAGTATTGACTCCCTCTCGCCCCCTCCATATCGAAACTGTTCTTAGCATTAACACTGCGCCACACCCTGCAATAATCAATCTTAACGGTTCTGTAAGATGGAAATAACGGTACATCGGCTGGCAAAATACTGAAGTAAGCAAAGATTCATATACTACCAATGCAGATGCCACAATTATCGGTGCTATTAAGACTTCAATATTCAATTTATTCAGCAGCTCAGATAGCTTGACCGGTGAAAACATCTTGGAAACTGCCCACATTGCAGCACAAATCCAAGCGAAGATAATCAATAATGAAGTAATCCAGACATACTTAGAGAAGTATTTATGATAAATATTTTCAATTTTGAAAAAAATATTTCTCAACATCCGTGGGGAAGATTCTATTGGAACATACTTCATTTCATTAACAGCACGTACTCCATATTGAGTGACAGGGTCTTCAGAACGAGTTCCAAACCCGACAACTGCAGGTATAAAATCATTCCCAACATGACCGTATCCTAGCGTGTTAT
This sequence comes from uncultured Coxiellaceae bacterium, assembly GCA_964636145.1. Lineage (GTDB taxonomy): Bacteria > Pseudomonadota > Gammaproteobacteria > DSM-16500 > DSM-16500 > Aquicella. The sequence goes on along the minus strand of CAZWPD010000021.1, from coordinate 33,838 downwards.
ATCGAGTCGAGGCATAGCCAGGAGCGAAAAGAGCATGTCTGAGATTGCGCATGGTATACCTCACCACATACCATGGATTGGATCGCATAATTTCTTTTGCGACTGCCAAAATAAATTGATCGTTATCGTCGACACTTAAAAGAACATAATAGTATTCCTCGTTAGGCTCCGAGGTAATCTTTTCCATTAGTTGGTCTGGAGTATAGGCATACAAGTTTTTTTCCATAAACTCAGCCGGCGTCTCACTTAATGAGTTACGAATTAAAGCTGAATCACGTACATTTGAACCAAGATCTTCGCGTAATTTTTCCAATAAACGCTTGGTATTTGGCCCAAAATCCGGGGAGAGCTTAATTCCGAAATCTCTTAGGTAAAGGTAGTTTGGATAGATTGTTTGCATACCTTTACCACTTGGCTTGCTAGCCTGATGCGCGATGTCAAATATCTCGTAACGATGCCACTGATAAAATCCAGTACCTACCGCGAATATCAACACACAAGCCAAATAGTGCATCAGACGACCGCGCACCAGCAAATAAGCGATCACCAGCAACATAGGAAACATCAGATTACCGGCAGTGCGTGTAAATGAGGCAGCCAATGCAGTTAAAGTGAAAAAATACAGTAGACGATAATTATTTTTGTTTCGTATAAAGCTGATCAAGAATGTAGCCGCGAGAAGATTGAAAAACATATAGGCTTCATCGGGATAAAAGAACTTCATATAAGTAAATGGTGACAATGTCAGTATACAAGCCAAACTCGTATAATATGCGACTTTAACTGAAATTCCTGACATGCAGATGTAGACCAGAACACTCATTAGCGTTGCAAACGTCGCTAAAATCAGGGTTAGGCCTATGAATGAGTGTGTATAGGTAAAGCCGCCCAAAATATAAAGCAGTGGAAATCCAACTTCGCGCTGAGCTACACCTGCGGGAAGCTTGGTGCCGTTCATAATCGCCTCTGCCCAATTAGGATAATGACTGGCACCGCCTGGAAAATTATATGCGGCTGTAAACAAAAAAAATGTGGTGAACAGCATCCCGAGTAGTGCAATCTTACCAATCGAGATATGCATAGATCGTGATGGAACAAACAGCCCGGCTATTGTCGCCGCAAAGAATTTCATACGCATCAGAACATCTCCCACATTTTTATTTATTAGCCATGACGAATAAACATACCTTAACCCGATTCACCACTACATGACAGTAGTGAACCGAGCTGGTGTGCTTAAACAAAACATAAGGTAGCAATAACATGCAGCGAAACCGGATTACTCACAAGTCTACTCACGCTACTTTTTCAACAACAGATGTCTCTAAATTGAATCCTGCTTTGACAGCATCATCACGAAACATTTTTACTGTTTCCAGTGAGTATTCGGTCAAATCCTTCCCTACTAATGATAGTTTCTTCAATACATCATTCGTGACTGTGATGATATGACAGCCAATCTCATCAGCCTGGAAAATGTTCAATAATTCACGCGGGCTCGCCCAAATGAGCTCCAGCTGCTGATGCGGGTGCATAATTTTCAATGCGTCGCGCATTAATGGCATTGGGTCACGGCCGGTATCGGCAATGCGTCCAGCAAAAATTGAGATGAAAGCTGAAGGTCCGTGAGCAAGCGCTTTGGTCACTTCTTCAGTCTGCTCAAGCGTCATCAACGCTGTCACATTTTGCTTAACACCCATAGAAGCAAGCTGGCGTATTAAATCGTAAGAAGGCTCGCCACGCGTATTCGTTACGGGAATTTTGACGTAAACATTACTGCCCCAGCTTGCGATCAAGAGAGCTTGTCTTTGCATTTCGTCAAAATCATCAGAAAACACTTCGAATGAGATAGGATAATCTTTAATTGTGCCGAGAATATCCAGAGCGAAAGCCTGATAATCGCTGATGCCTTCCTTGCACATCAAAGTAGGATTCGTAGTAAATCCAGTAATAAGTGGATTGTTGTAAAGCTCTAACATGCCCTTTTTAGCTGCACCATCAGCAAATATTTTGACTTTTAAGTTTGTAGTTGACATTGTCTCTCCTTAATCCAGTTAGCGGCTTCCAATAAAGAACTCGTCACAAAATCTGCTGTGGGAGTTTTTTCCATATATCCGCGATTTATCCATATAGTTTGACAACCTGCATTCCTGCCAGCGTCAATGTCTTTCCAGCGATCTCCAACCATTACACTTTTCGTGAGATCAATATCATATTCAGTAGCAGCCTGAGTGAGCAGCCCAGGTGAAGGTTTACGACAATCGCAGCCATCTGCATCATCGTGATAACACACTTTGATGTCAATCAAGGGTAATTGTTTTAATAAGCGTGAGTTTATTTCTTCAACAAGTTCTTTCGTGGTTGCGCCTCTGGCGACATCAGGCTGATTAGTAGCACCTATCAATAAATAACCCATGTCCTGCATGATGCGCAAAGCTGCAGAAACATCTTCAATAATTTCTAACTCTTCCAGCGTGGCCGGAGGATAAGGTTTGCCGTTTTTAATGATGGCTCGATTAAGAACACCGTCACGATCTAGAAAGACTGCCTTGTTTTTCCTGTCTTTTGTCACCAACAACCCGTCCATATAGTATTAAGCTGCCGCGACCGATTCCCACTTGGTTTCTGCAACTTTTAATTTCGGATGCGAAACCATCAGATGCCAAATCACCGCCTGAAAGGCTTCCGCATGTGGAGTAGTATTTACTGGATTGACGGTCGGGATAATCACGCAGCTATCAGCGACTGTTGCGGTGTAACCGCCATCACGACCAACGATACCAACAACTTTTGCCCCAACCTGTTTCGCATACTGCAAAGCTTCAACTAAATTTGGGCTGACATTCTTCTCTAAGTTGCCACCACCAACAGAAAAAATGAGGAGACAATCTTTAGCCTTCAAATGACTCACTTGCAGCCATTTTGAAAATACCGTCGCCCAACCTTCATCGTTGGTGCGAGCGGTTAATTCGGATACATTATCAGTCGGTGCGTATGCCTCTATTCCGACAATTTTACGGAAATCATTGACAGCGTGCGATGCATTCGCTGCACTACCACCCACGCCCAAAATAAATAATCGACCTTCGTTCGAACGTGTTTCAGCAAGGATATCCACAGCTTTCTCTATTTGCTCATGATTAACTTGCTGAATGACCTGGGTTGCCTCATTGAGAAATTGTTTGATGAATTCCATTGTCGTCCCTAATAATTATCTAGTGTTAATTGTGCAGAGCAGGTATCTACGAGGCTAATCGCGAAAAATAGTAGCTCAGCTCGTCTATACCTGTCAACGAACCCACTTCGTAAAAGCGCTCTTTAACTTCGAAGGCAGCCAACTGATGCTTTTTCAGCAATAACTGGTAAAAAGATGCCAAATCAAACTCATCTTGATCCTGAACCAGCATAAAGCTTTCTTTACTTAACAGCCCTAATCCGTAATCAATATATCGCATCTGTGGTGTTTTGTTTTTTTTGTCGTACGTTACGATTTCATTGTTCAAGAACTCAATATTACTTGCATCCCATTTATCTTCATTATGAAAAACTGTCATCAATCCCAGCTTGCCGGTGCTGACAAAATATTTCTGAACCGCCGTATAATCACACGGCAAATACGAATCGCCGTATAAAACAAAGAATGAATTATTATTGATAGTATTTAACGCGTTTTTTATTGCGCCGCCGGTTCCAAGTAACTGCGGACCATCTTCAACATAGGTCACATTAACACCAAATCTTTGGCCGTCACCGACGTAATCTTTGATCATTTCGCCTCGATAACCGATGGATAAAATGATCTCGGTGACACCCTGCTTTCTTAGCAAACGCAGTTGATGCGCTATAAAAGGCTCGCCGTTTATATCCACTAATGCTTTCGGTATTGAGTCAGTCAGCGGGCGCAAACGAGTAGCTAGCCCTCCGGCAAGTATGATTGCAGGAAACATGATCATGATTGCGCAATGACCTGTGTGCCAGCAAAATCGAAACGGAAGCGCACTTCCTGCAAGCCGATTTCGCGCATTTTATGTCGCAATTTAATTTTGTCGTTTGCGTAAAACATCAAGAAGCCACCGCCGCCGGCGCCAATCATCTTGCCGCCCAAAGCGCCATTCGCACGCGCAACGGTATACCACTCATCGATCTTATCATTGCTCATTTTAGTAGAGCGTTGTTTCTTATGCTCCCAATGCACATTCATCAATTCAGCGAATTCGTGTAAATCGCCTTTTTCGAGCGCATCCTTACTCTTAAAGCCCAATTCCTTGATAAAGTGTAAATTGGAAGTCATATCGTGATTTTTTTCTTTGCTCTTACTATCTTGCTCTTTGAGGATATCTGAGGCTGAACGTGAATAACCGGTAAAAAATAACAATAAGTTATCTTCCAGGTTATACAAAGTCTCCGAATCAATCTTCAAAGGCCAGGCATCGACCACACCGTTAGGCTGGAATTGAAAACAAGTGATACCACCATACGCGGCGATATACTGATCTTGTTTGCCGATGGGTTCTTTCAAAAGATTGAGCTCAATGTGACAGGCTTCTTCTGCCAATTCACGCGGATGTATTAAATTCTTTTTCAAGGTATGTAATGACTTCAACAACGCGGTTGTAAAACTCCCCGACGAACCCAACCCGGTTCCAGCCGGAATATCGGCCATACTGGTTATTTCCAGATACGATGGCTTAACATCCACATGCTTTAATGACTCGCGAATAATAGGATGCTCGATTTCGTCCAGCGCAGTTACGCGCTCAAGCTTGGAATACTTGATAATCAAATCTTCAACGAAAGTTTGATGCAAATTGATATAAACATACTTATCAATTGCTGCCGCTATCAAAAATCCGCTGTGATCTTGATAATAAGATGGTAAATCTGTGCCGCCCCCGCCTAACGAAATACGTAACGGACTACGAACAACTATCATACCCAGAATCCTTATAAATTTTTTCCACGATTTTTAAAGCGGCATGTGCATCATGCAATCCTGCTGCCGGCTGACGACTGTGCTTAATATCTTCTAGAAACTCGTTAAACTCATACTCCCAGGAATCATCCTGCATAGGATATTCCCAAATCAATGTTTCTGGCGGACCCATCTTAGAAGACATTTTATAGTATGATAAGCGCTCTACACCGTAGCTCCCGCCGAGCCCATTGATGTCGATCTTACCGTTCTTGCCGTAGATTTCGAATGAAAACGTATTCTTCCATTCCGTGCAGCTGGCATGCAAAAATGCTGTCTGTTTTTTCGCTGTTTTTAGCAATAAGAAACCATTGTCATCAACGGGCATTTGCCAGAAATACGTGTGTGCATGACCTTGAATATCCGTAAATTCGCCAAGAAACAACCTGGCCAGATCAATCAAATGTACGCCCTGATCAATCAATTCGCCGCCGCCGGAAATTTCCGGACGCGCACGCCACTCTTTTTCATAACCTACCCGACCACCGTGCCCGTAGCGCGCACGTATGAACATGAGGTCACCCAACTCACCATCATCGACTAACTTCTTGGCTTGCCGGAAAGCGCGATGATAGCGGTGATTAAAGCCAACTCTCACCAAACTATTTGAGGATTTATTCTGCTCGATGATCTGTTCTAATTCATGTGCAACTCTGGCGGCCGGTTTTTCAACAAGAACATGCTTATGATTCTTGACGGCTGCGTGAGTTATTTCAGCGAGTGAAACATGCGGCGTAGCTACGATCACAATATCAATGGTTTTATCTTGCATGATCTCGCGCCAATCGGATAACGCTTTGGCACCAGGAAATTGATTTGCGAGTTTTTCAGCTTTATCCAGTGACTGGTCGATGCATGCTGCCAACTCACAACCTAATAAATTATTAGCGCGCTTCAGACCTATTAACCCACATCCGACAATGGCTACTTTCACTCGACATCACCCCATGCTTTGCCACGCTCTGAGGGAATAATTCTGCGCAACGTATAAATATCGGATTTTTTCAAATCGTCCAGATACGCTGGCAAATCTTTCCATGGGTCCCATAATGCGCTGATTAATTTCCCTGTAATGCCATCACTCTCTTTGGATGCCAAAAACACGCAGAGTTCAGCGCCCTTACTCAATGAATCGCCGCCACGTTCTTTCTGTTTCAACGACTGTTCGTAAAATTTCTTGCCGACTTTTTCCGGACCTGCTTCCAGAACTTCATCGAGTAAACGCGTATTCAAAGCACCTGGTGCAACAGCATTAACATCTATGCCAAAATCAATCAGCTCTTCTGCAACGGTTTCACTGAAACGCACCACAGCCGCTTTAGAGGCTGCATAAGCGCTTAAAAACGGCAGCGGCTTGGTTGCGCCGCCACCAGATAAATAAATAATTTTGCCGCGTTTCTTGCTCTTAAAATGTGGTACAACTGTGCGCGTAGTTAATACTGCACCTTTCAAATTAATATCGATGGCATCTGACCATTCTTGCCAATCAATTTCTTCAATCGGACCCTTGGTACCGTACACACCCGCATTGGCAATCAGAACATTTACATCGCCCATTTTTGACAATGCCGTCTTGAACAAGGAATCAACTTGGGCTGGAACAGAAATATCCACCACTAAAGAAAATAGCCGTGAAGGATCAGCTAGCTTCGCGAGCTCCGCATGCGCCTCTGCAAGCTTTACCGCATCACGGCCACAAATAGTGACCTTCGCACCTTCTAATAAATAATGTTTCGCGATCTCATAACCAAGACCTCTATTGGCACCTGTGATAATCGCACACGTATCTTTTAATCTCATGAAGCTCTCCCAACTGAATGGTATTGAATGCGCGCATCATTACCCAAGGTTTGCGCCAAATACGCGGTGGGATCGATAATCAGCGGCCGATTGACTTCACCGAGAAACGTCTCTGCGCTTAATTCACGAAATTGCGGCCATTCCGTCAACACCAAAACACCGTCTACCTTATTAATAGCTGCTTCGATACTGGTCTTCAGATGAATGAATTTGGCGATATCGTCTGGCACGCTTTTGATGACAGGATCAAAAGCATGAATGGTGATGCCTTCATTGGCGAGCGCCTGACACAAATCCACAGACGTGGAGCGACGCAAAGTATCAGTACTGGATTTATAAGTGAGACCCAAGACGCCTACTGTTTTATTCTTCATATCACTAAGAATCGATTTTAATTTTCTGTTCACCCAGTTTTTGTGGTAATGATTACTCTTCAAAATTGATGAAAACAGATGCGTAGGCTCTTTGACTCTAGCGCCCAACTGATTTAAATAATTAATATCACGTAACAGCGTACCACCGCCGATTGCACCGCCTGGACGCACATATGCCTTGGGCCCGATACGCTCTTCAGACTTTAAGCCTTTCTCCACTTCATTGGCATTAGCGCCAACTTTTTCACACAGGATGGATAATTCATTGATGAATGTAACGGATGTCGCTAAAAATGCATTTAGTGCATGTTTCGTCATTTCAGCCGATTCGAGCCCCATCCAAATGATGTTATTTGAAAACGGCGACAATAATTTCTCGATGGTTGGCTTATCTTTTGGCTCTTGCAGGCCAACAATAATGCGATCGGGCTGTGTGAAAATGCGGATGGCATTGCCGAGCCTTAAATTTTCTGGAATAGAGACAAATGTTACGTGCTTAGAATGGTTTTGCGCATATGCCTGTTGCAACTGGCGGCCAGTGCCAACCGGTAACTGCGAAGACAAAATGACTATGGTGTTATCCGCAAGGTATGGGAAAAAGCTCTGCACCTTATCCACCACGAATTGCACATCTGCCTCATCATCGTCATTGACGGGCGTATCATAGGTTACCCAGACGATATCTTTATTTTTTAATTGCTCCAGATCCGCCGTATACGACAACTTATTAGCAGCCACGCAAGCTGACAACATATCATCGAGCCCGGGCTCCATAATTGGTGTCTTACCAGCTTTCAAGTCAGCGATTAAAGTCTGATCGCTGTCGTATCCAACCACCTCGTATCCGGCATGCGCTAAACAACCTGCGGTGACCAACCCTAAATGCCACAACCCTGTGACTGCAATTTTCATGCGCATCGCTCCAGGATATGCTGCTGATCCTGTAAATAAGCGACAGTTTTAATCACTCCTTCCTTAATCGAAAGCTTAGGCTTCCAACCCAGCGCCCTGATCTTTTTGGTATCTAAAAATATGAATGGATTATCGCCAATCCAGCCGCGCTCACCGCCTTCATATGAAAGCGTAGGTGTCAGCTGCAAATGCTCGCACAACCAGCCAATCGAGTTATTCACTTCACAATATTCATCTGTGCCCAAATTAAAGATATTAATTTTGTCACTTGCATGCTCCATAGCAAAAAAGATCGCATCGATGCAATCCTGCACATAAAGATAAGATTTACGTTGCTTGCCGTTACCAAGGACGTGCAATTTGGTTGGATCGTTTAATAATTGCTTGTAGAAGTCAAAAACGTGACCGTGGGTATAGCGTTCACCCAAAATTGAAACAAACCGGAAAATATACGCCTGAAATTGAAATCCTTCGCAATAAGCCTGAATCAAGCCTTCGGCAGCGAGTTTGGAGGCGCCGTATAATGATGTTTGCACCGGAAATGGAGCATCTTCTGGTGTCGGAATCACCTTTGCTTCGCCGTATATAGAGCCTGTCGATGCAAACGCGATGCGTTTAACCTTATTCAGACGCATTGCTTCTAGTGTATTAAAAGTGGCAATAGCATTTTGTTCTAAATCTTTATGAGGATGATTGGTACCAAAGCGAACATCAGCATTAGCTGCCAGATGAAAGACAGCATCAATATTCTGCATGGATTGATTGAGTGTATCGCGATCAAGCAAATCACCCTGGATCAAGGTGAAATTTTTATTTTGCTGCGCTTTTAGCAAGAATTCTCTAAAACCTGTGGAGAAATTGTCGTAACCGACAACCTCATGGCCATCGTGCAATAAGCGGTCTACTAAATTACTGCCGATAAATCCTGCACATCCCGTGACAAAATAGCGCATTTTTACTCCCTGATAAACCAACTAACTACCTCGTGATTGTCTGCCTGAATTATAATGATATACAACTGGATTAAAAGAGATAAATTTGAATACCATT
>CAZWPD010000021.1:17572-24630 GCA_964636145.1 uncultured Coxiellaceae bacterium | reverse complement strand
AAGTGATGGGTTTTTCCGGCATCAGCCTAACTGATTACCTGGTTGCAGCTAGCCTGACACAAATTGTTAATCTCATCCCAGCAACACCGGGTGGCATAGGCATTGGCGAAATGGCGTTTGCAAATATCTTGATTTTATTAAACCCGGGAACAAGTGCGGCCTACGCTACAGTTTATTTTGCTTTCCGCGTTATTGGATCGCTTACTTATTTGCCGGGCGTCATTCTCTTTATCCCAAAAATGCTGGCGCTAAAACTAAACCGCGCCGCCATGTAGTCTGTTAAGTACGCCAAGGCGCAAGTCTACGCATTAATATACTGACTATGGTATGCATCACTGAGCGCAAATTTTTCCAGGTAATGGCATTACCGCCACCGCCACGTTGCTCGATAGTAATGCATGGAACTTGTTTATAAGTAAACCCGATTTCAAGAAGCAAACACAACAAGCCAGCCTGAAAGCCGAAGCCGCGTGTGTTTGGATGCCAGCGCATCACATTGTGGCGCAAGTGCACTTGCAGGCCATTGTAATATTCCATTTTATTGCCACTAACGAGATTAATTAACTTGGTGTAGGTTTTAGACACAGTTCGTCGATATAAACTTTTACCTTCAGCCGAGACGTAATAAGGGATGATAATATCGGCCTCCCCCATTAACTTTAATACACTTACGATGGTCTCAATTGGCTCAGCATTATCACCGCAAATTAAGCGATAATACTTACCACGCCCGATGAATGCACCGTCTACAAAGTTCTGGGCCAGCCCTTTATTTTTCTTATTAACGCGCAAAATGATATTGATATCGCCGTGCTTGGAGATGAAATCCCTAACCAGGCTCACCGATTTATCTTTCGACCCATCATCAATGACGATAATTTCGTAACTTTTACCTACTATTTCCATGGCCTTAGTGATAGTAGAAAGCGTCTCATAAATATATTCTTCCTCATTATAGCAAGAGACGAAGATCGTTAAATCGAGTGGATTACCATCGTACGGAGAGCATATAGCTTCAGAACGGTGAATTTTTTGAGCTGAATCACTTAATGTGACATCAGCATCCCAAAAATGTTTCCCTAAATTACTCATATGCATTTATTCCTAATTTTCTTCACGGCGGAATTACAGTTAATTCCCGATTTTAATAATCTTTACTGCAACTTGCTGACGCGCAAAACCAATATATTCATAGCCGATGGCATATTTCTCAGTGAACTCTTTCCATGCCTTGAATTCATGATGCTGCCAGTTCGGATAATTCAAATATTCATCGAATAATACAACTGTACCAACCTGCATGCGATCAGCCAAATTTTCGAGAATATCTACAGTTGAAGAATACAAATCACAGTCAATATGCATAAATGCGACTTTATCTTGATACTTTTCGCGCCACTTTGGCAAAGTTTCATTAAACCAGCCCTTGTGGAGTGTCACATTGACTGGCACTTTAGGCAGCTTGCCATTCACAGAAAAGCTATTCTTCACCAAAGGCATACCAAACCAGTCTTCCGGCAACCCTTCGAAACTGTCAAAGCCATGAAAACTAGCATCAGGCTTTCTTTTCGCCATGTAACGCATGGTGCCACCCGTGAACACGCCAAATTCCATATAGCAGCCTGGCACTCGTGTGTGATCGAGCGCATAAGTAATTAATTCTTTCTGCGTCTCAAAACCAACGGCCTTAGGCATATTATCATCGATATAATCGACACTAGTATTCAGTGCACGCAGATGCCGCTCACGCACTGGATGCATGCGGCCAGTATCAAATAACTGAAAGAATGGGAGAACTATTTTGTACAGGGCGTATTTCAGTTTAAAATTAGTAACTAACAAGAGCTTTTATCCTTTTAGCAATCAACTCCATCTTCTACTTAAAACACATGAGTGCTCAAACTTAGAAAGTAATCCCAATATGAAACATGAGGATAATCTGATCACAATTGCTACTCATTCGATTGTGATTGTAGAGGCGATGACAGCGTGAATCAATCTGAAAGTGAATGCAATCGTCTTTTGAGCCTATAAGCATTGACACCCCTATGCTGATTCAATCTCGATTTTTTTATGTAACAAACTGAATCCAAAGACGCCAATGAATACACCCGGTATGTAGGCAACTGTACTTAACAAACGCCAGGCAAAGAAGACCGTCGCATAACCCGCTGCACCCGGATGTAACATCAAAATAATATTAGCAAATGCTGCTTCGCCAACACCTAATCCGCCAGGTGTCAACGGCACCAGATTGGCAATCTGCCCTATCACCAGAGCGAGCATGTAGACACCTAATGGAAGCGTTTGCAAACCCATGGTATAGCTAGTTATAAAAACAACAATCAGAAGTATCATTTGTGTGGCAATTGACACCAACAAACTCTCAAAAATGACCATTTTAGCATTGCGGTAAATATAGATTGCCTCAAGAAATGAAAGCACATGACCACTGTATTTCATTTTAGACAATCGATTCTGAATTTTTACAATCGTCTCATCCGCAAGTAACGACATGACCAAAATGAAGATAAAACCACAGGCAACACATGCAGTAATACTAATTGAGATCAAATAAAGCATTGGCGTATTCGAACGAAACGCATGCATATAAAACGGTGCAACAACACACGCAATCACCAGAATACCCAATAGCCCAATGACACGGTCCACAAAAATTGAAAGTAGCGTGTTACTTTTTTGGGCTGGGAATTTCTTAAAAACGAAGTAAAGCCTGAAAAAATCCCCGCCTACACTCCCGGGCAGGATATTATTAAAGGCTATTGCAATATACGCCGGCAAAATTGTACGAGAAAATGATAATGGTATATTTTGCGCAGAATTGAGGCGATACCAGCGCCATGCATGCAGAACAACAACAAGATAGCATAAACAAAATATAGCCAGGGTCAGCCATGGGTGCTGGAAAAATGTTAAAAACAGCCCCAGCTGCAATTGCGAATGCTCGTAGAGAGTCCATAAAATGATGAAGGTCAATGCGACCTTGGTGGGAAGCAAGAATCCGCGCATCGTAATCTTCATACTTGAGACATTCCCTAATAATTTGTTAGAAACGTCGAACTGACATTCTTTGTCACACGACAACTCCTTTTAAATGGAAACATCAACCAATGCAAGCCTGACAAGCAGTGTATAAATTTAATTTATTGACACCTCAAACCTTGAGGACAAACCTGTTTTCCGATATATTCATGCCAGTTTGAATTATTCAAATGAATGTGCGCGAGTATGCAGTTGCAGGTCAGCAAGGAGCTAAATATATATTATGAGCACAACAAACAACCTAACAACACAAATGCTGAAGCATCGCACATCGTCAAAAGTGCGCACCCTCTTTGAAATAAGTTTTGATTGGCTGCAAATTATTTTTTTGCTGGCTTCGCTGCTCTGGGTCCATACCTGGTGGAGTTTCTTAGCAGTTTTCATCCTGGTAGGCACCAAACAATACAGCCTTCTGGTCCTTCTTCATGATGCACAGCACTCGCTATTGTCAACTAGTCGCAGAGAAAACGACCTAATTGCTATCTGGCTGATTTCAGCACCCTTTGGTGTAACCTTTACAAAATCAAGAATGGTGCATATGCAACACCATCAAAATCTTGGCCTTGCTGATAGCGATCCTGACTATCCTTTATATTGCATCAATGAGCCAGAACCTAAAAACACACCGCTTAGCTTTGTATTACATTTTGCCCGCCAAATCTTATGGGCAAAAGTTATGAGAGTATTTAGGCCCAACTTAACGACCACCAAAAACAATGGTATCAAGCTACCAATATCCGCAAAGAACAATGCTGAAGAAATATTTGCCGTCTTGACCTGTCAAGCCATTATATTTTCACTCTTCGCAATAACAGGCTATTGGTATGCATATTTTATACTCTGGATAGCACCATTGTTGACGGTTGCAACACTCCTTAATGATGTCAGAATATTCTGCGAGCACTCAAATCCACAATTTACTGCAACAAAAGAGAAAGGGATTCTTATTTCATACTTTAGCTCACCTATCGAACGCTTCTTTTTTGGCCCACACCACATGAATTATCATGCGGAACACCACTTCTTTCCATTCGTTCCGCATTACAACTTACCAAAAGTGCGCGAAGTGCTGAAGTCCATACCTGAATACCAACAACAAATTCAGTGGCGCAAAAGCTACTGCTCGCATCTCAGTAATTTCATCAAAAGCGTGCAAAAAATTACACCCAGTGAACTACCCAGCAATCATTCCTCAGAAATTATCTAATAATGGGAATCCTCATGAAATCAGTTATAAAAATGGAACAAACACCGTGCCCTATCTGCAAGACCTCAGATTCAAAGAATATTGCCAGCGGGACGGATCGCGAATATTTTACATGTCCGGACGTCTTCCATGTTGTTGAATGCAAGTCCTGCAAGCTCATGTATCTAGATCCCAGACCAACCAAGGACGAGCTAGGAAAGATTTACCCGGAAAATTATCATTCTTACATTATCGATACCGAGCCAAAGAAGATTTCATTTCTAACAAAAATGCGCTACAAAGCTCATACAAACCGCTTTGCGCAAGTCCTAAAATACGTGAACCCCACACAAAAAATTGACCTGCTTGATGTAGGCTGTGGCGACGGCTGGATGATGCATCTCTTTAAGCAGGCCGCACCGAGCAGAATCAACACATTTGGTGTTGAAATATCGCCAGAGGTATGTGACATCGCCAGATCCATGGGAAATACCGTCTATTGCGGCCGCATCGAAGACGTCAATTTCGATCGAACCTTCGATCTTGTGAATTTCAATCATGTTATTGAACACGTATCAGATCCATATGAAGTTACATTGAAAAGCCATAAAATATTAAAGCCAGGCGGATTATTAATTTATGAAACGCCAAACGCCGACACTGTTGACCAAACCTGGTTCAAAAACAGCAACTGGGGCGCATATCATTTTCCTCGTCATTGGTATTTTTTCACTCCTTCTTCCATGAGGCGCATGGGTGAATCCGTTGGTCTTGAGTATGTCACTCATTACTTCCACCCCGGACCAACTCACTGGGTTTGGACCTTGCATAACGTATCCATGCAATATAATAATTTTCTTGGTAAATTTGGTCAGTGGCTATTCAATCCGGTCAGGATTTTCCGTAAAGGCATCATACCGTTTACATTACTTGGATTCTTCACCGTTCTGGATTCCATTCTCATTAAACTCACTGGTCGCTCATCAGTCATGACAATTATTTTCCGTAAACCAGAAGTTGTCGAGCCCGCAAAAACATAGCATCAACCATTTGCTTATCGTGCTGAATCGCATCTGTAGCAATTCAGCATGATAAGTAAGCATAAAACGGTTTCCGGTCTAACAATCCCTGCGCACAATTTTATTGATTGAATGACTCAAACCCTAATGCTACTTTATGCCACACATCCATCATGGAAAATAACTCGCTTAGGAAAGAGATACGTATATGAGCTATTTAGCAGCAATGAAACCTAGAGCCTTGTCACCAATCACGTGGTCGCTGTTTGTTTTTTTTATTTCTTTAATTTTATTCTTCAATTATGTTGACGTTTATAATAATAATTTCTTCACCACTGGTCGGCTAATAATAGCCTACAACACCTACCGATTATTTTTTATCGTCGCCCTAACCTGGCTTTTTTATATAGTTGGCCAGTTTACGCTACGACTCATGCCACAAAGTAACAACAACCAGATGTCAACGCTAGATAATACAATTGCATCATTTATAATAGGCGTAGGCGTTACACACATTCTTTTATTTATCACCGGGCTAAGCCAACACTATACACGCCCATTAATCACCACGGTCACCTTAATCATTTTCGCTATGTCACTACCGCGGCTTGATGCAGTCATCCGCGCAGCATTAAAGAATATACAGCATGTTAACTATGCAGGCTTACTGATCTTAGCAATCCCTCTCTCGCTATTTCTGCTGACAAAGGGCTTGTATCCAGCAGGCGGGCACGACTATTACAATCATTATTTTCACTTCTATCGGAAGGTTACCGAATCAGGCAGCCTCTTGCCAAATGAAGTGTGGTATCACTTCTACTATTCAAAAGGTGCCGCATTATTTTTCCTGTCTATGTTACTGACCGATCCGCTGGCGCCACAGCTCGCATCAACAGCCATGATCCTGGCAGGCGCTGCGATTGTATTCTCTATCCTAAATCGATCCGCTACTTTTAAGTTACTACCGTGGGCAGGAGCTGCTCTGTATATTCTTTTATTAATCTATACTCCAGGCCCTTATGAAAATATGCGTCAAGGCGGCTGGGGTGACCTTGAGAAACCACACGAACCTGCTGCGGTCCTGGTTCTGGCTATGTTATGGATAACAATTCAATTAGCTAGCAGCAACAATTGGAAATTTTGGGGAGCAACCTTAGCTCTCGCCATTAGTGCACTTGTGCTCATCAATCCAGTAATGTCGGTATTTGTTGCAATATTCCTTACCTTTACAGCTATTTGCTTTCTCTTGAAGAAAAATTATTTCGCAGCTTTGGCAGCGATGCTGGGAGGAATAACCGCTGGCTTATGGCTCGCTACCATATGGACCATCAACTATCTCTTTACAGGCATCCCTGATGACCAAAGTTTATTTGTGTTCTGGCCTATCGTAAATTTCGATACGATTAAAAACTGGGGAACGCTGTTCGAGATATTCGTTGCTCATTGGGCCAAAACAGGCCAAGTGGCAAACTCAGTTCCACTCACTCTCGACATAATACCCAGGGTATTAGCCTACTTACGGCTGGATGTTTGGTGGCTGCTGTTTGTATTAACGATTGGCGTCCTTACCATCAATCTAGCGATACGTAAGTGGCGCGAACCAACACTCAAAACTCTAGATAAATCTTCACTCGCAATAATTGCTGGGTTTCTCTTTGTCATTGCCATTCTATCTATGGTTATCGGCAGAGATCAGCCCATATCATTCTATAGGTTCACAACTTTCACGTATGCACCCATGCTGTGCCTTTGCTTGATTTTACAAAGCGCAACAGTAAGAAATTGGTTTG
>CAZWPD010000021.1:0-17472 GCA_964636145.1 uncultured Coxiellaceae bacterium | reverse complement strand
GGAATATATCCTCCGGCTATATCAGCCTGGGAACAAGTTCCACGCAATACTCCAATTTGGAGCATGCATGTTCATAGCTACTGCATGCTGCCAGGTTGTCACATGGAAGGTCACATGTCGTTCCGACTATCGCCACACGCATCAGTCGTATACTACGGTCGCCCTCAAGAAGCTAAAAAATGGTTTCAACAAGAGAATCACAATTACTTTTTTATCTCCAACTCCTTACAGTTAACGGATCCGCTGCCACTAACCCCTCTATTCTCGCCAGATAATATTACTAAATATCTTGGAGTAGTGTGGTCTGATGGTGACAATACCCTACTTACCTGGAAGGAATCTTCCGTCAAGCCAATAGATACCGCGTGGTTGAAAAAATATCGAGAACAAGTAAAAACATCGTCACTGGTTCAGTCATTTCCATATAAAGAATTGAAACTAGTATTAGCTAGTGCTGAGCATACCGATCGGATCAAAAACCAAGATATCCCGTGGTACCACGCAGGCTGGAAATAAGTTGGAATTTATTTGCGCTACCATAGCGCACAGATGAAAGGAAGATTGTCACATGTTGAACAGATCTGGAATAACAAAAATAGAACCCGCACGCTCTCTACAATTACTGAGTCAAGGTTGTGTTGGCGCCTTATTAGGCGCCTTACTCGCCATGCTCTTCTCCAGATTATTACAGCTAGACACTGGCGGCCGCCCGGAAATACTTCCGGCTGACATCCTCTCTTGGACTGCCAATGCAGTGTTTGAGAAACCCAGAGAAAAAGGATTTTATATACTCGCCCTAATTTTATGTCCAACTTTGGCACTTATAACCACCAGAAGTTACTGGCGCCTTAACCACATCTTCATTTGGGGTGTTCTGGCAATTTCAGTGCCCATTACGTCTATGGTCGCAGGCCAAATCTTGCAAGCCAGTGATGATCTGACACAGATATCAATGATGATGCTGGCATGTCTTCTTTTTATTGCGGTGAGCTCGATAAATTCACGACCATATGAGATTGCACCATCTCAAAGCAATGCCAGCCGTTTTACCTGGAGACCATTTTTATTTTTTTCACTTCTCATAACACTTATCGTTTTACCAAAATCATTCACTGAGGTAGCCGCTAAAATTGGCATGGAGTTTCATGTTGCCAGCACCATCATCGGACCAGCCCTGTATTTCTATAATAAAAATTTATTACCAGGAATTGACTACTATACGCAATACAGCATTGGCCAACCCTGGGTTTTTTACCATATTCTCGGAACCAGTGCTGAAGCGTCCATGCGGAATTACACCATGCTTGCCATCATCACAACATGGGTGTTTTTCATTCAATTCTTGTATCTCATGCGTTGGCTATATCAAGCATGGATACCTGCTGTTTTTGTTACATTCGCGTTCATGATCATGCTTTTTCACGGAGACAGACATTTTTTCGATCCCAGCTCAAGCGTGTTGCGTTATCCGCTTCTCGGATTTTCTGCATGGGTATTTGCAAAGTGGGCTGCAAATCCTGACTCATTCAAGAAGTTGCTCGCTACAGCTGCAATGATTACATTATCCGTATTTTTGAATACCGAAACTGGCATTATTACTGCTCTGGCAATTTCATTCACCTACGTAGCCGTCAATCGCCCCTTCAAAACAGCTATTATAAATATCTTAAAATTAACTCTTGTAAGCATGCTGTTATTTGTTGCTCTCATCTACCTTGTTTTTGGCAGCAAGGCTTTACAAGTAGATTTTTATATCCACATGATTGCTCCCCTTTTATTATTTGGAAAATATGGCTTTGGCGGCACGCCAATATTATGGCAACTCTTTGATCTCAACTGGCTGTATAACTTGGTTACTCCAGGAATCGTCACGGCTTCACTAGCACTATTTATCCGCAATACTTCCAATACCAACGACAAGCCTCGCCTATCTATCTTGATGTTTTTTGCCATCACAGGCCTTTTAATGATGGCTAAATTCATCAATATGTCCTTACTTGGTCTTTGGCATATGAATGCTCTTGGTTTTCTGGTTGTACTCGTCTGGTGGGGAAATGTTGTAGCACAGGAATACTCAAATAAAATAATCTCTATTAAGCCGCTCAACCTCTCCTTCTACGGTCACAAGTTCACGTTCATCGTGATGGGTTTATGTCTTGCTTATTTATCCAGTTTCGCGAGCGACAGAAGGAATCCAGGCAACTTAGGAATCTCTGCATGGTTAAAGTACCCATCACTAGCCCGATCAGTATTCTACCGTAGCAAAAAGTGCCGTGATTTCAGATGCGTGAGCGATGTTCCCAGCCAGCGTGATATCGAACTCATCACCAACAGAACCGCACCAGGCGAGCAAGTCGCTATCATCGATTTATATGACTGGGCCTATCTTGTTGGCGCCAAACGCCCACCATTAATGGTATTCACACCGTCATCGATTATTTTCACTAAAGGGCAACTATCGGAGTCATTCAAACGGCTTGAGTCAAAAAAATATTTATTCCTGGCAAAGGGCACAGAAGAAACCGGCTACAATTATAACAAAGAAGAAATTACACAAAAATTTCGCACCTCTTTCAACAAAATATACGAAAAAGATGCTGAGGGAGATAAACTAGTTGCTTGGAAACGGAAGGACTATAAATAATGCTTACGTTCACTTGCATGATCTTTATATTATCATTCATGACACAATTATTATGGTGGCGCATCAGCATGCCGGTAAAAACATCACGTGCGCTACTTATAATCTTCTTCTCTATGCCAATTATTGTTGTAAGCATCTACTACCTGATACAGCCATTCACACTCCCAGCTCCTGAAATATTTAGCCTTGTTCTGCTTTATACCAGCTGCTCACTTGTCTATATTAGCCTGTATTCAGCAATTGAACAGCGCAGTCCAACTTTGTCAATACTGTCACAAATTAATAGTTTTGGCGAAATTGGATGCGAGGAAAATCAGATTATTGAAAAACTAAAACCCGCTGATGAAATTGAAAAGCGCATTGCCGTGATGACTGACGTTGGCTGGTTACTAAACAGGGAGAGTCACTACTTTCTCACTAGCAAAGGTAGTAGAATAGCCAGAATTTTTAATATGGGCGCTTTAATCATGGGAATAGGGAAAGGCGGATAAAAAATGTATACACAATGGCTACTCGCACTTTCTCCCATTATCGGATTCCTTTTTAACGTGATAACACAGATAATCTGTGCCCGCATCACCAAGAAAGTACAAATTTTTGTTTTTTCAGGTCTAATGTCTGGCCTGCTCGTTAATTCGATCATCATTAATTTATTTTATGATCCGATGAATATACCTTTATTCGTTAAATATTCTTTCATCAGTATTCTAACTTATTTCTCTTTGTCATTTTGTTATTGGGGATTTCTAAACTTAAATCGAACATCTTTAAGAATAAGAATTTTACGGGAAATACTCGACATCGAAGAAAACGGTATCAACAAAGACACATTATTAGATATATATTCCCCTGAAGAACTCATTCATGTCAGATTAAAGCGTATGAGCGATGCAGGGAAGATAATAAAGATCGGTAACAGATGGAAAATTAACCGACCTCAATCAACCAACTTATTAATTCTCGCTTTATTTCTTGAAATATTAAGAACCATTATCATCCCCAAAAAACTCAGAAAGGGTCAAGTTTAGTTATGGTTAATCAAAAAGTTGGCAACCTGCTTATAACCTTCTTGGTTATCGCATCGTTTTTATTGATCATGACACCGCACTCACTCTCACATACCGTACAACAAATTGGAGTTGACCAACACCCATTAGGCTTTTTGATAGCTCCCGCGCTTTATTCTTATGGAACGAATCTTATTCCCAATGTGGATTATTTCACTCAGTATGGCACCGGGCTTGGCTTCGTCTTTTCCCACTTCCTCAATGCAGACCCGATCACAACCTATAAGAACGCGGTAATCTTTACTGTAGCTGGCACCATTTTCTTTGCACTTACGTATTTTCTGACTGCCACATACCTCCTCAACTCCAAACTCTGGGCATATTTTCTAACGATTACGTTACTAATGATGAATTTTTTCGGCCCCGCTCCCTTGCGCGGCACATCATGCTGGCCAATCAGATACCCATTACTGGGCTTGTTCTGCTTGACCTATATTTCCTTCTGTCACTCCAGATCTGATCAATTCCGAAAGTTTCTGATAGCAGCACTGGCACTATTAGCGGGTGCTTCTATATTCTGGAATACTGAAATTGGTATTTATATGATTGCTATTGGTTCATTTTGCATCTGGTTTAACTATCAAATGAGTATTCGCGGGTTACTGGCCGCTCTAGCATTTAGCTCATTATCACTTCTTACTTTTATAATTTTGTGTCTCGCTGCATTTGGTGGCAAGGTTTTAACTATCGACTTCGTTATAGCATTAATCAAACCCGCTATATTATATGGCTCCGGGTTTGGCTTTTGGCCAGCCAATTGGTTATCGCCCTATGAATTTATATTCAATACATTGATCCCGATATTTCTTGCTGCCACTGTGATCTGGGGTATTTCTAATAATACCGCCTCGAGCATTAGCCCCCCAAAAAGACAAGTCTTACTACTGATATCTCTTCTTTCTCTAGCGCAACTCATTAAATATTGGAATATGTCGCTAGCTGCTGTTTGGTTCTCAAATTCTTACCTGCCAATGCTTGTCTTCATTTTTTGGTTAAAAGAAGGCATCGAGATCGCAGCAAATTCTTATAAAAACAGTCACTCCTCTCCTAAAAAAATTAGAGTAGGACTCTCTGTTATTGTTCTAGCAATAGCTTATTTTTACGCTACATCTTTTCGAGACTCCAGAATGGATTTTGACTACGGTTACAGAATGTATAGGTATTACCCATCCTTCGGTATGAAACTTGTTGGCCACCATGTAAAATATTTACCGCCAGCGCTTTCCTTCGATACTTTAGATATTTCAAAAAAGGATATAGACCTTATCACCCGGTTAACAAGTCCTGGCGAACAAGTGTTTATCTATTCCTCTCGCGATTGGGCATATTTGCTTGGCGCAAAACGTGCACCTGGCTTCCCATTCACACCTTCCACAGAAGTCCCGCTACGTGAACAAGGCGAACAATGGAGCCCATTTTTAAATGCAGAGATTGTATTTTATGATACAGCATCGCCACTTTGGAGCGGAAATGGGGAAATGCACGAATTTGTACGGAACAGATTAAAATCGCATTACCAGCAATTAAGCGTGGGCGATCATCTGATTGCATACAAGCGTTCCAATAAAACGGTTATCGGCGCAGGCAAGAATAATTAGAAGACTTCTGGAGTACTATCATGCAGCAATCTAAATCCGGACATGGTTTTGCAATACCGTTAATTGCAGCAGCTTCAATCTGGTATGGTTCACAAATACTTTCTTATGTTGTCACGAAATTTCATACTCGCCAGACGATCAATTCATCGTTATGGTACGGCAAGTATTCTTCGGCTTTCTACGATGGGTTCCAGCAGCACTTTTTTTACATTAGCTTTATAGCGCTCTCTGTCATTTGTGGATTTGCTTTGAAATTTTTTCCTTTTGAACGGTCAAGAAGATCTAATCGCATCCTGCTCAGCTCAGCTCTGGCAATAATTTTTATCCCTCTTGCAGCAACAGGACTAAATGGTGCGGCGTTAGCGACGGACTGGCCAGCTGTGACACCACCACTCGAATTCCACGGTGGATTTCTATTGTGCTTGCCTGGTGCTGTTATTTTACTTTATGCATTGTTGTCAACGCACCAGCATTCCTGCGAAACAAATACCTAAATAGTCTCTGGAATAAAAAACACATTTCTACCATTCGAAAGTTCCAAGGTTTCATCGGCCTCAAGCAAGTGATGGGACTCTCGATCATACAAATAAGGTTTATATTTTAACTGCATCATGTATGAAATAATATTATGGCCATCAAGATTACACTCGATCAAAAACACAGGTCTATGCTGCTCTATCGTTTTCTTTAGCCCGCGAAGACAATCAATCTCTTTTCCCTGGATATCTATTTTTACTATATTAGGCTTCAGATTTAACTCATCTAGCGCGAGGGTGTGGGTTTGATCGGAAACATATTTAAAATTCTTTGCCTGTCTTGAGAAAGACAGCTCTATTGACCTCACCGCTTCGCCGTATTCAACTGCAGATGAACTATGGCAATAAACTCCGTAGTAAGAAGGAGTCCATATTGTTAGCGGGGTTCCCGAAACATAATCAGCAGCCACAATGTGAAAATCAGTTAACTTACCACGAGCCTTTAGCTTCTCCAGGCGTTTACGGTGTAATGGATTCGCTTCGATTGAAATGACGTCCCAAGATGGAAGAAGCTTCTTGAAGCCCAACGCAGAATGTCCGCGATTTGCGCCTATATCAAGAAATAGTCCTGATTCTGCATTTTTAGCAACCAATGGCATGGCATAAAAATCAGTTTCATGTGGTAAAAAAAACTCGCTCGACTCCATAATTGCCAAACCAATAGCATAACCATATGGATGACCTTCCAGTATCGAAATTGCTGACTGCTTCATTAGCCGTAACATGTTAACTCCCTCACCTCATACTAATCCTGCTGAAACAAAACAGACCTGTTGCAAATTAATCACAACAGGTCCGCTTTTAAATCTAGATCAAGCATCATACGTTAGAAGCAAGCAATTCCCATCGACCCACGATAGTTATAAGCCGGCACATGATATTGATCAGCGAAATCCCACAGTGAAGCATTCCAGGAAATATCGTCGGATACAATCACACCATTTGGCGTCAAATATTTTTTGGATTCTTCAAATTCAAACATCATGTGATCATAGGTGTGATCAGAATCATGATAGAACATATCGCAAGTTCCCAGCTTCTTCAGCAATGGTGGCAATAATTCTTTGGCATCACCGCTCAACACTTCGAAACGATCACGATAAGCATCAGGAACCAACCAGCCAGATGTTTTGCCTTCTGGAATGGTGACGCCGTATACCTTTTCTTTGATTTTCCAGGCATCGTCGTTCGGATCAAACACTGGCGGCATATCCACCACGTGCAGTGTGCCATCTGGTCCATTCTTGGCAAGTGCCAGCATCATGAATGCACTGGAGAGGCCGTTGCAAACACCGGTCTGCACAATCACTTTTGGTTTCATTTGACGAACAACCCAATACAGGAACAAGGCATCATCCAGATTGACCCAACCTGGGCGATAAAAAGCACCGTATTTGCTTTCCAGCTCTTCCATGTATTTTTCTACATATAACTTGCGCTCAAATACTTGATCAGCATGTGGAACTTTTTTAGCTTCTTCCAAAGAAGATCGCAAAATGCCCGCCCATCTGTCTTCAGAGATTTCATCATCTCTCATCATTCTTTTCAGTTGGTCCCACAGCGGGTTATTGATTTGCGCTTTGTGGTTGAAAACTTTGCCTGGGAAATTACGCACGATATTGACATCGTAGTCAGGATGATTGGTGTTGTAGGTTTTACGTGCGAATACTAATGGATGCGCTCTCAATGCATCTTCGACACTATGAAAATGGGCGTCAGGCGAGCCAACAGCTGCCAAACCACGGAATGGCGGCGCTTGATAACCATTATTCACATCATTGCTGGCCAATTGATGGACGCTATTCACTTGCTGGGAAACTACTGCCCCTTGTTGGTGAGCAACCACATTTGACAAATATCGAACTGTTTCATTCAACTCTGTTAACTTGCGATTGATAAGGGAAGATTGATTTTTGATGCCTTCACGAATTTCTGCGGAAATTTGCACAGACTGCGACTGATTATGTAAAAATCTTTTGATGGTGTTAATGATCTTCATGATTAATTCCTTATTAATGACAGTGACACATCGTAAAAGCACACACTTCACGCTTTACATCAGTCCAGTCAAATTCCTGATACATGTAAGTATTGTTAAAACTGAGCAATCTTACTGAATGGGGTAAATCATTTCAACAAATTCAGAGGGCTATCTCACGCACAAAACGGATGTGCCCATGATTTGATAACAATAATCATTTACGATGAAAAAATGCCACTCCCAAATATAGCTACGAATTTACTCATTCTATTTTTTATGCAATAAAATCAATTGAATATTGCCATTTCAACCATTCTCCCCACCACACATCATTACTTTGTTCTATAATAATCAGTAGAGATATAAAAAAATTATAAAAAAGGAAGCAGCCATGTCTCTATTCAAAAAAATCGCCATGTGGTTAGGAATTTTTATTGGCTCAGGATTATGCTTCCTGCTGGGCTTGTACCTCATCGCCACGCTGCTCACCTCCGGCTTGAAATCACCCATTGAAAAGCAACTCGCTGCGATTCGCGCCGAGGATGCTGCCCTCGCTTACTCTTATACAACAAAAGGTTTTCAAGCTAACACGTCATTTGAGCAATTCAAAAAATTCATCAATGAGTACAGCGGCCTTAGAAATAATGCCAGCATCAGCTTTGAAGACCGTGAAATCAGTGACGGCGTTGGCATTGTTAGCGCCACATTGAAATCACGCGGCGGCTCGAAAACACCTATTCGTTATCGCCTGATCAAGGAAAATGATCAGTGGAAAATTGAAGGGATGGTGATCAATCCTGATGCCTCCAAAGAGTCCAGCACGAAAAGCTCCGACACTTCCGAACCAACTGCTGTATCAACAACAAGTACAGATCTAACTAACTACTACCAAAATCAACGCTATAGTTTCTCTATCAGATATCCTGCGAATTGGTCTTATGTTGAAATTGCTTCTTATGGTGTCGCCATACTTGGCCCACAAAACACCGCATCAAAAAAATCTTCCGTCACCGCACAGTATGTAGGATCACAAAGACGCACGAGTGTTCAGCAATTAATTGAAAATGGGAAAAACTCTCTACTGAAAAAAGCTGGCTCATTTCAAATTGAAGAAGATGGAATGCTACCTCCATCAACCATCACAAATCCCAACTATCAGGCTAGATACACTCTCTACAGCTTCACAATGAATAACCAGCCAACAAAACAAATGGAAATTATCTATTTCACAAATCCTAACCGGGCAAAATATGTAATCGACTATATCTCCTCAGCCGAGCAGTTCGACATCGACCTGCCAATCGCCAAAGCCATGATTACGTCTTTCGTCATCCCTTAATCAATACAACTCCGCCAACATACTCACATCATATTTCTCTAGCGGCTGATCCTGCTTCAGCCGCTTGATTAAATCCGGATTCGCAATAAACGGCCGTCCAAATGCAGCCAAATCAAAATGATGAGCAGCAATGCCGTATTGCGCCGCAGCCACATCGTAGCCGCCAGCAGCGACTAGTGTGCCTTGATAATACGTACGCATGAAGTGCGTCATGGTCAAGCCATCCAGCTCAGGGAAAGTGCGTGTATGATCAAAATTGCCGGTGTGCAGATAGGCAATATTCAGAGGGTTGAGTTGTTCGAATAAATATTGAAACACTTGTGCATCGCGTAAATCGCCGACAATTTCATTTAAATACGCGCCTGGCGACAAGCGTAACGCCACTCGGTCGAAGCCAATTTCTTTGCCGCAGGCATTGACAATTTCCAGCGCAAAACGCGCCATGTTTTCAACACTGCCACCGTATTCGTCTTGCCGCAGGTTAGTATTGTGATGCAAGAACTGATCGATCAAATAACCATTCGCGCCGTGAATTTCTATGCCATCAAAGCCAGCAGCTATGGCATTTTTTGCGGTTTCAGCATAAGTCGAGACTAGTGTTTTTATCTCTTCAAGTGTTGCTGCGCGTGATTTACCAAACATCAACCCATCGCTGCGAGAAATCTTGCCAGTCATGGTAGTTTCAGACGCTGATATCGGTAATTTACCGTTTAAAAAACTTGGATGTGAAACACGGCCAACATGCCACAATTGACAAAACATCAAACCACCACGTGCATGGACGGCGTCAGTGATTAATTTCCACTTTTCAATTTGTTGCTGATTAAAAATTCCCGGCACACAATCATGTCCACGTGCTTCTGGGGAGATAATTGTACCTTCAGTGATAATCAAGCCTGCATCAGCTCGACGCGCGTAGTAGTCTATCATCGCTGGCGTCGGCACAAAATTCACATCTGACTTAACGCGCGTCATCGGTGCCATTAAAATTCGGTTCTTGAGCAAAAAACGCTGATTTAATTGATATTCTGTGAATAGTATATTCTCTTGCATAGCGTCGCCTCCCGGGTCATCAGCAAGCATCTGATTTAAATTAGTTTTTTTATCTTATCTCACCCTGCTGTCGCATGTAAGCCTCAAGCCTGTAGGTTAAGTATAGCAAGCATAATACTACTAAGACCGCTTATCCCATGATAGCGCCTTAATTCCTTGAGAGCTCATAACCGCGCCTCCAACTACCAAATGTAAACAAGATATGCTTGAATATCACCAATCTTGCGAATGCAAATGGAGAGCAAAACAGTGATACCCCGCCAAGTCAAAAATAATAGGTTGCCGGAAATTCCCGCCCTAACCGGCCTACGCTGTTTCGCTGCCTTATTTGTTTGCATCGCACATTGCCTACCCAGAATGCTGCCTGAGAACGAGTCACTGCATGGTTTCAATTTAATAATTACTCAACTCTCCGCAGAAGGCATGACACTATTTTTCGTCTTGAGTGGCTTTGTCATTCATTACAATTACTCGCAGGCCATCATAAACAATCCAACAACTGGCGCTTATAACTTTTTCGCAGCACGTTTTGCCAGACTCTGGCCGCTCTATCTCATCTGCTTACTAATAGATATTGGCATCTCATTCGCAAGAACGCATTCTTTCAACAGCCTCATTAACGAAGCACTGCCGTATTATCTAACCCTGACTCAATCCTGGTTTTACCATCCTATCGGTGCTCACGCCTTGGTGTATCAATTTGGCTCCATGCCATCGGTCGCATGGTCGATTAGCACTGAGTGGTTTTTCTATTTGGTTTACCCCTTAGTATGCTTTGGCTTATATAAAGCTGTAAAAATGAGATCGAAGCTATTTACGTTAGTTGCCATCAGTGCGTTTTCGATTGTTGCCATCATTACTTTTGCTCAAAACCAGGACTTTATTAATCAATACGCCGTAAACGTCTTCGGTGAAGTAGCAGATATCAGGACTAACCCCGAAGATAGTTTTTCACGCTGGCTAATTTACTTCTCCCCGTATTCACGCCTATCAGAATTCATGCTTGGCTGTATAACTGCAGCGCTATATATGCAAACAGACGGACAAACACCATCCCGAAAAGAAGAAATAATTGGCTTCAGTCTTGGTCTAGCAGCCATTCTTGGCGTGATGATCTCTCATTACTGCATCTTCACCGTCTCAACATCGGACAACTTTCATTGGCTATTGAGCTTCCATCAGAGCTTTGGTTTCGCGCCCGCATTTGCGGTTTTAATCTACACAAGCGCCCGCTTTTATAATCCAATAACCAGATTTCTTTCCAACCGCATTATTCTGTTTGGTGGCGAAATCAGTTATTCAGTCTATTTATTACACCCTGTTATCATTGGTACGTGTGTAAGATTGCTATCGATATATCCTGAACATCCTTATCTAAAATCTCTTGTTACTATAATATGCATCATTAGCGTCGCCGCACTTTCTTTCAAATGGATAGAGACACCATCAAGACGATTCTTACGACGCTGGTTAATGCTGAAAAAGTCACCTGAAACTGCTGAATTCGCTATGAGTTAGATAATCGAATAATTTATTTCATGGTATGGTTAGTTCGCACCTCAACCCCCTGCCTCTGCTGCTCCACATACGCTACACAGGCAGGATTAAAGTACATTTCATAGAATTTCAACAGCGCCGGCTCATGTTGTTGCAGCCAGTCGTAGCCGTCTTTGACACCAAGATAGCCAATAATTTCAGGAACCTTGACCAACACCTCCACATCCTGCTCTTCAGGTTTGTAACTAGTAAAGATCGAAACAATCCTGGAATACATCTCTTGATCAACAGGATTTCTGGCTTCAGCAGGTTGTGCGAAAAATTTCTCGGCATTCGCTTTTAACTTGTCTTTAACGGCATCAAACATGACCTTTTGCGAGTCGCCAATATATGGTTTGTCATCCTGGTAAACTTGCGCATCGGCAAAGTGTTTCAGCTCATGCAACAATGTGGATAAAGTTTCGCGTACATCATCACCTTCGCTGGCAATGTAAACACGATTGCCATTATTATATTGGCCATGGTGGTCATCACCATCTGCACGCAACTCGCTAAGATTATCACTGTTTGTGATAACAATATTCAGCCTCTTTTTCCCACTCACTTTCTGCGCGGTCTTATGGCCAGCTTCTGCACCGAGCAAGACAAGATCTAACAAGGGTTTCATCACCGGATTCGACTGATTACGGTAAATCTCGCCAAGACGCTTGATGATACCGGCTTTCAACAATGGGCTTTCTGCAAACAAGATATTGGCAATAGGTCCAAGCTCGGCATCATCAACCTTAAATAATGAGCTACGACTACTACGTGTAATTTCATTGCGATGCTGGCGAAACGGATTCTTCAGTAAATTGTAGATTTCATCATTGTATCCGAATTTATCACGTGTGAATTTGGCCGTTTGCAAATCAAACGCGGTTGGACGATAACCCTTATCGAGCATCAGTTGCAACAGCCTAGAATTATTATTGCTGATTGCCATAGTCAAGGGTGTAATTTCCTTGCCTTGAATCTTAAACGCAGCATCTGGTCTTGCAGCTTTATTTATAAGTAAATAAGCAATATCAGCCCGTGAGTCATTGTCACAAGCGAGATGAAGCGGCGTCATACCTATATCATTTTTAAGTTCAAGATCCGGTTTTTTCTCCAATATCATCACCACCAAATCATGCATGCGCAATTGTACGGCAATATGCAATGCAGAGCTTTTCTGTTTGCCGAACCTCGCGTTGATATCTTCAACATTATCCAGATTCGCCCCATTGTCTAATAATAAACGAATCAGCTTTTCATCCTTTTTGGCAATGGCTGCCATGAGTGGCGTCAAGCCATTATATTCATCTTTAGGATCAGCGCTGCGATAGACTTCATTTATCACCACAGCGCTGCCTTCATCTAATTCATCTTGCACAGATGCAACTGGTCGATGTGGATTTTTGATCGCGGTCATCAACTTTGCGAGACGCTTATCGGCATTTTTCTTCGATTTCACTTTAAAGTGCTCGCTCAACTCTCTGAGCGTTGCCTGGTAGTCTGATGTATACAGTGGATGACTTGTCGCTTTCGCAATATGGTTTAGTATCGCCACATTATTTCTGGTCGCTAATAGCTTCTTCAAATACTCCAGGTGACGTTTGTCACTCTCAGATGTTTGACTGATTTCGGCTAATTCGGCCAATATTATTGTTCTATTGCGCATATTCACCCTCGCCATTAAGGGTAAGTATAGTCAAAGGTTTCAGACTTGCATGGTGCATTAAGAAGTATTCAATAATATCAATGAGTTATCTTATAAAAGATTGTCATCTGGTGTTTATATGCCAAGAGTGACCCCGGCCGCAATGAGCGCGCCCGGGCGACAGAACGGCACTGAAGACTACTTCGCCTGAATTTCCCCAACCTTGACGTCAAATGGCAGCCGATACAGGCCGTGCTCCAGCCCGTAGTTCAGGCGGTTGATGATCGATGTAGGGTAATCGAGGGAGAGAAAATCATCCTTGGAACGGTAATACGCACCGACAAAGGCAAAGCCATCAACATTGCGATACATCCTTCTGACCGCCTCATCAATTGATTTACCAGCACCCGTGATGATAGCCAGGTTCCAGTCTGAGCCGACTGTTACAAACCTGCCGCGCTGATTCTTGCGCACATCCCATAACCACAAATCCTTTTCTATCTCGGGGCGGTAATCAACCGACATATCTGCTGAGACTTGCTCCGACTCTTCGTCACGATTCAAATTAAAAATTCGCACAGAAGTGGCAACCGTACCCAACATAAACGGGGCTTCAGTTCGCACAATCTTTTCAAAGAAATTCGTGACATTCCCGGCTAATGCTAACTCGGTGAATAATGAATTATAACCGGGACGATTCGAACAAAATTCACCGAAATACATTTTGCCGTCGCGACGATTAATTAATATCGATGCATCCCAGATAAACAAGCCTTTATGCTGACGCGCCATTTCATCAATGATAGGTGGGAAGCAAATTTTATTAATTTTATCTTCCATCTCGGTACGAAAAATCAAATCTTCCGCGCAACCAGTTTGAATAGAGATATTACCACTGCCAAAGGATTTATTTTCGAAGTTCATGGTCGTCACAAGAGGAATACCATCGTAGTAAATTTTCTCTGGCGTCATTTCAATGATGCCGGGAATAAACAGTTCAAGAATGAAGCCAAGACGCTCGTATTCGTTGGGGAAGTTGTTCAGCATTTCAATCACCTGACCTCGTGCCAGCGCAATATCACTGGTTGTCGGCACATAGGTTTTGGCGTGATCGTGCTTGCCCTTCAGCACCCAAATCTCGTTCGATTCTTTCAGAAACGCGATTGCATCTGCTGCCTTCGCGAACTCTTTCACTTCCGGGGTATGCAAGCGCTGATAATATTTTCTGACAAATTCTTTTGCGTACTCGCGATCGACCTCGAACAAATAATCTTCTTTGGTAGGAAAGTTGCCGTGGACATTGAGATCACGAACCTTGTCTGCCCATCGATATAAATTATTTTCCTCAAAAAACACGAAATAGTCTTGCGGATTTTTGGCAGCGCGCAAGGTATCAATCACTTGTTGTGCCGGCTGCATCTTCACCATATTCTTGTATAACTTCATTCGGCGTTCGCGATTCACATCGCTCTCGGCAGCTTTCTTCACCTCTTCTTCCATCACATAATCTTTAATATCTTCAATTTGTCCAACGACCACATCATTGCCTTCCTGCTGCAGCTTGTAGGCAACCGGTAAACTCAATCCGCTGTAGGTGATGAAGATGTATTTCATGGACGACTACTTCCTTTTTCCAGGTGATAATGATCCATCACCGCCATCTGAATTTTTAGCTGTGTCCGGCTTATCAAACATACGTAAGCGCGCGGCACGTACTTTCTGAGCTTCAGCTTTTAATTTATCACGATAGTCCGAAACTAGCGACTTGATCGCAACATTGCTGCTATTATTAATCTCACTTAATTTAATAATATACGTACCTTGCCAAAGCATTTCTTCAGGATTATTTTTTTCTGCGAACCATTTTTTCAGTGCCTGTCTCTCGAAGGTTAAGCCACAGGCTACCGTCACCGGGTCAACAAATAACTCGCGTGACAACGGACAAGTCAGCAAGGCCGCAACATCCCACACATGTTCCGGGTTTTCTTGTTCACGAACGAAATTTTCGATATATCTCAGGAGACACACATCGCTATTTTTTTTCAGTTCTGCTCGCATGATGCGCCCTCTGGTAAACGGACAAGCACACGAATCTTGTTCACCCATCAGCTTCACCAAAGATTCTCGCTCATAAGTAATACCAGTACAAACCGTCACAGGATCGAACATGATTCCTGTCGCTACCGGGCAGCACAACTTCTCCGGAATCTCGCCGGCGAACTTGCACTTCATAAGTCTAGTCTCATTTACATTGTATTTTATTTCAGTGTTGGGTTTAGCTGCAGCTGCTTTTGCTATATTTTCCTGCTCACTACGCTGCAAATCAGTAATCAATTCGGTAAGATGCGCCGCCAAATCATAATGCTGTTGATCATGGGCTATTTGCGCCGCAGCCTGTAAATTTACCACGACACCTGGCGTATTCTGATTTTGATGAATGTACATATCTACATTCTCTTGATTATTACTACGGGCTGCCGCCAATAAATCCCGCACTGTTAAATTATCATTCGTTGCAACCTGCATTTCGTCGCCGTACAAATCATTAACTGATGAATTCATAATACGTGTGGCTTCATCATAGAGGTTTGGACGAACGCGCGCTTCAGGCGTGACGACAGGATTGGGAGCACGACGATCATGATCCCGAACGTTGATATGAATATCCTGGTTTTCTCGCAAGGCTTGCAACATGGCATGCGGGCCTGCGTATGGTGACAACTGCATCATCGCTGCTTCATAGAAATCCGGTGTATCCCGGCGGTCGCCCATAAGAGCAGCAAGCGCAGCAAAACCATTAGCCATCGCTAACTGTTCTGCAGTACGACCATTATGATCAGTCAAGGTTGCATCAATGCATCGGTAGCTCAATAACCACAAGACTACATTGCCGCGTCCCGCAGCCGCCGCCAGCATCAGCGCAGTCCGGCCAAGATCGTCTCTCTCGTTTGGATCAATGTCTGCGTTCAATGGCATCTGTTCATTACGAGCAACAAGCGAAAGCAATATCTTCACCACTTCGAGATGACCACGACGCGCTGCCAGCATTAATGCCGTCATATTATGATTGGCAGGATCACGTACGGTGCTGAATAAATCTGGTCGCATAGCGTTTTCACGATAAAACCTACCCACAACTTCAACATTACCATCGCGCGCTGCAGCTAAAAATTCCTGATGAGTGACCTCGGCACGCAAAGTGGTATTATTCTCTGCCCCCTGAACACCCGGTAATTCACCCCAGTCTTGCGCTCTTGCTGCAGCATAACGTCGGAGGAGTGCAACACCAGAACCACGCGCAGCGGGACGATTGAGATCATCACCAGGCAGCCTTACTACTTGTGCAACTGGAGTTTGATGAAACCCAGCTCCAGCTAAATTCGCCCCAGTAAAATTAAAATTGCGAGGACGCCTATCCGTATCAGTAAGATTGTCTCCCATCATCACAAAATGATTCGGTGCTCCAGGTCCAACCCTGTTGAGGAGGTCATACCCACCATCCAAAATCTGCCGTACCATTTCATAATCTCCACGCTGTATTGCCAATGTCAGGGCTCTCGACGCATCAGCACCATGATGAACATCAAGGTCTCGATTCCTCATAGCGAAATACGCACGCACCGTGTCAACATCACCGCGTCGCATGGCTTCGATATATTCCTCAACTGTCACTCTTCGCTGCATAGACTGCCCCCTTATTTTTGTTATTGAGTCAGGTTCGCTTCTTAGGATTTGATTCGCCGCCGTCATTGCGATTAACCACATTGCCAGAAGATGCATTTTGTTGATCGAATATTCGCAACCGCGCGGCACGAACCTGCTCGGCATCCATACGCGGCGAAACCTCCATCGCATCCGTCTGCGCCTTCAGTTGTTCTTCTTTTAATTTTTCACGATACAAATTCACCAGTGATTTAATCGCAACATTACTGCCATTTCTCGTTTCAACAAATTTAATCAAATACTTCCCCTGCCAGATCAACTCATCAGGAAAATCATTTTCAGCAAACCACTTTTTCAGCGCTTCGCGCTCAAATGTCAGACCACAAGCGACTGTGACCGGGTCAACAAATAAC
>CAZWPD010000020.1:0-37448 GCA_964636145.1 uncultured Coxiellaceae bacterium | reverse complement strand
AGCTTTCAGCAATGGTAAGACCGGTTAATGCAACGCGTAAACGGTTACCTGGTGGCTCATTCATCTGACCGTATACCAGAGCAACCTTGTCCAATACGTTGGATTCTTTCATTTCGAGGTAGAAGTCATTACCTTCACGGGTACGTTCACCCACACCAGTAAACACGGATAAACCGGCGTGTTCTTTAGCGATATTGTTAATTAATTCCATCATGTTAACGGTTTTACCGACACCGGCACCGCCGAACAGGCCGACTTTACCGCCTTTTGCGAATGGGCAGATCAAGTCGATAACTTTAATACCTGTTTCCAGCAATTCTTGTGATGGTGCTTGTTCAGCAAATGTTGGAGCTGGACGGTGAATCGCAGAAAACTGTTCAGTTTTAACTGGACCGGCTTCGTCAATTGGTTCGCCGAGAACGTTGAGAATGCGACCAAGTGTGCCTTTACCAACTGGTACCATGATTGGCTTGCCAGTGTTAACGACAGTTAGACCGCGCTGTAAACCGTCGGTGGTACCCATTGCAATGGTACGCACAACGCCGTCGCCGATCTGTTGCTGCACTTCGAGAATCAGGCCTGCTTTTTCTACTTTTAATGCATCATAAATTTTAGGAACATCATGGTGAGAGAACTCAACGTCAACCACCGCACCGATAATTTCAACAATTTTACCTTGATTCATTTTGTATTCACCTCATTAAATTACTGACGCACCGGCGACGATTTCCGATAGTTCTCGTGTAATCGCTGCTTGTCTTGCTTTGTTATAGACTAATTGCAGGTTTGAAATAAGATCTGCCGCATTATCCGTGGCACTACGCATGGCGAGCATTCGCGCTGCTTGTTCGCAGGCGATATTCTCAATGACCGCACGATAGATTTGTGACTCAATATAGCGTGTCAACAGTGTATCCATTAAAGCCGGTGCATTATCTGGTTCGTAGATGTAGTCCCAGTGGTGCTGCATTGCCGTATCTTCAGCAGGTACTAAAGGCAGTACTTGGGTAATGGTTGGTTCTTGACGCATGGTGCTCACGAATTCATTTGAGCAAACATATAAAGCGTCAATTTTTCTTTCCAGGTAATGATCGAGCATGACTTTGACCACACCGACGAAATCGCTGACGGATGGCGCATCACCAAGGTGTCCGACGTGCGCGACGACATTACCACCCATACGCTTGAAAAACGACATGGCTTTGGTGCCGATCAGGCATAAATCGACTTCTATACCAGCTTCGATTTTTTGCTTGATATCTTTCAGCACTGTTTTCAGCATGTTACTGTTCAAGCCGCCGCAAAGACCACGATCGGTTGAAACAATAATATAGCCAACACGTTTAACTTCACGTTTTTCCATGTAAGGATGACGATATTCAGAATGGCCAAGCGCGACATGGCTAATGACTTCCATGATCTTTTTCGCGTAAGGAACAGCGCGGCGCATACGCTCCTGCGTTTTACGCATTTTGCTTGCGGCTACCATTTCCATCGCTTTTGTAATCTTTTGCGTATTCTTAACGCTCTGGATTTTGCCGCGTATCTCTTTGGCTATGGCCATTCTCGCTACCCCTTAATCCCAGGACTGATTTTTTTTGAATGACGTGATGATTTCTGTCAGTGTCTTTTTGATGTCATCATTCAGGTCACCGGATTTGGTGAGATCATTGACGAAATCATTATATTTGACATGCAGATAGCTATTCAGTTCTTGTTCGAACATGGCAATACGGTTCAACGGAACATCATCCAGATATCCAGTATCTGCTGCGAATAACAGTACGGCCATTTGACCGACTGACATTGGCTGATACTGTTTCTGTTTCATGATTTCAGTAATACGTTGGCCACGCTCTAATTGCTTACGGGTTGCTTCATCGAGATCGGACAAGAATTGTGAGAACGCTGCCAATTCACGATATTGAGCTAGTGCGAGGCGCACACCGCCGGCGAATTTCTTGATAACTTTGGTTTGAGCTGCACCACCAACACGTGATACCGACAGACCAGCGTTAATAGCTGGACGGATACCAGAGTTGAATAAGTCAGTTTCAAGGAAGATCTGACCGTCGGTAATGGAGATAACGTTAGTTGGTACGAATGCAGATACGTCACCAGCTTGAGTCTCAATGATAGGCAGAGCAGTTAAGGAACCTGTCTTGTCTTTCACTTTGCCGCCAGTCATTTTATCTACCCAGGCAGTGTTGACGCGGGAAGCACGTTCGAGCAAGCGTGAATGCAGATAGAAAATATCGCCAGGATAGGCTTCACGACCCGGTGGGCGGCGCAGCAACAGCGAGATTTGACGATATGCCCAAGCGTGTTTGGTTAAATCATCATAAATGATTAATGCATCTTCACCTTTGTCACGGAAGTATTCACCCATGGCGCAACCGGCGTATGCAGCAATATAAAGCATAGCAGCTGGGTCAGATGCAGTTGCAGCAACAACGATGGTGTGTTTCAGTGCATCGTGTTCTTCGAGTTTACGAACAACGGCAGCAACAGACGACGCTTTTTGACCGATTGCCACATAGATACATTTAACACCTGTACCTTTT
Source organism: uncultured Coxiellaceae bacterium (assembly GCA_964636145.1). Lineage (GTDB taxonomy): Bacteria > Pseudomonadota > Gammaproteobacteria > DSM-16500 > DSM-16500 > Aquicella. Next base: position 34,884 of record CAZWPD010000020.1, on the reverse strand, counting down.
TGGTTAATGATAGCGTCGATGGCGATTGCTGTTTTACCAGTTTGACGGTCACCGATGATTAATTCACGTTGACCACGGCCAACTGGGACCATGGAGTCAATTGCCTTGATACCGGTTTGCATTGGCTGATTAACTGGCTGACGGAAAATAACGCCTGGTGCCACTTTTTCAATAGGAGAGCTAGCGGTTGCATTAATTGCACCTTTGCCGTCGATTGGGTTACCTAATGCGTCAACCACGCGGCCGAGTAATGCTTCACCGACTGGTACTTCGAGAATGCGACCGGTACATTTTGCGGTCTGACCTTCTGACAGCGATTCGGTTCTGCCAAGAACAACAGCACCAACGGAATCGCGCTCAAGGTTCAGTGCGAGACCGTAGACGTGACCAGGGAATTCAACCATTTCACCTTGCATTACATCAGCAATACCGTAAAGGCGGACAATACCGTCTTTTACGCTGACGATTGTACCTTCAGTACGTACTTCAGGTTTAAGGTCAAACTGCTCAATACGTTTTTTAATGAGTTCACTAATTTCTGTGGGGCTTAACTGTTTGACGGCCATAATGGTTACCTTAAAGAAAATTCAAGTAAGCGGGTTAATTTTCCGCGCACAGAGCCGTCAATGACTCTGTCGCCGATGTGGATGATTGCACCGCCTAAAATGCCTGGATCAACTTCACAATGCAGTTTTACTTCACGCTGTGTCCTTATTGATAAAGACTTCGCAATTTTTTGCTGGAAAGCTTCGCTAGCTGCAATTGCGGTGACAACACGAACGGTACAAATTTTTTCATAGGCGGCAACGTGAGCGTTGAATCCATCTGCTATTTCAGGCAGCACATTCAGACGCTTGTTTTCCGCGAGTAACATCACCAAATTCTTTTGCTCGCTGGTGATGATTGTCGCAAGGACATCATTGAACAGATCATAAAGCGCTTGTGGCGTTCTCTCTGGGTCATTCAGCAGTCGTTGCACTGACGGCTGACGAGATACCGTCGCTGCACTCATCAAGAATGCTTTCCACTCAGCAATCTGCTGCTGGTCGCGAGCACATTCAAAAGCTGCGAGAGCGTAAGGTCGTGCGATGTTGGAGAGATTTGCCATAATGTCTTCCTGCTTTAAATCTCGGCTGCCAATTCATCTAACAAATCATTGTGTACCTGACCATCAAGATTGCGGTGAATAATCTTTTCAGCGCCGCTGATGGCAAGCGATACGAGATGTGTTTTCAACATTTCTTTCGCTTGGGTAATTTCACGATCAATATCGCCCTGAGCGAGCTCAACGATACGTGCGCCTTCTACTTTCGCATTAGACTTGGCTTCTTCAACCAGTCGTGCGGAATGCAGATTAGCCTGTTCAATGATTTGGTTAGCCGATTGTTTGGCTTCCCGAATGATGGTTTGCGCTTTGTGTTCGGCCATTTCCAGTTCGCGCTGGCTGCGTTCAGCTGCTTCCAGACCTGCTGCAATTTTCTTTTCACGATCATGCATGGTCTTGGTAATTGGCGGCCACACATACTTCATGGTGAACCATACCAGTATTGCGAAGGTGATTAATTGACCGAGTAAAGTAGCGTTAATGTCCATCGTGTTTCCTCGCCGTAAATATATCGTTCAGCTGTTTAGCCTGCTGTGGTCGTTTTAGCGGCTTCTAATACAGCAGCCAGGAATGGGTTGGATGCGAAGAACAACAACAAGCCCATAACGATAGAAATAGCAGCAAATGCGTCGACGAGACCGGCCATAATGAACATACGCATCATTAACATGGCGCCTAATTCTGGCTGACGAGCAACACCTTCAAGGAACTTACCGCCCAACAGACCGAACCCTACACCTGTGCCGAGGGCTGCAAGACTGATTAATAAACCAGCAGCCAGTACGCTGAAACCTTGAACTTGTCCAATAATACCTACGATTTCCATGGAGCCTCCTCACTATATATTGATTAAAAATTAAAAAGATTAATGACTATCGTGTGCCATGCTTAAGTAAATAATCGTCAACATCATGAACAAGAACGCTTGTAACGTGATGATCAGAATATGGAAGATGGCCCATATTGCACCCGGTGGCCATTGTACCCACCAAGGTAAAATCGCGATTAAAATGAAAATTAATTCACCAGCAAACATGTTGCCAAAAAGTCGTAACGCCAGTGACAACGGTTTTACGCACTCTTCCACCAAGCGGAAGACGAAATTGATAGGGAATAAATACGGTCCAAATGGTGCAGTAAACATTTCTTTTAATAAGCGATGCTTCTTAACTTTAATGTTATAAAACACAATCAAGAGGAAGATGCTAATAGACATGGCGAATGTAGCATTTGGATCTGCTGTTGGTACTGCCTTGAAATGCTCAATTCCACCGAAGCTCATTAATTTTGGAATCAGATCGACTGGTAATAAATCCATGGCATTCATAAAGAAAATCCACAGGAAAATTGTTAATGCCAGTGATGGAATAAATGTGGTTTTGTGATGAAAGATTTCGTGGACGGCGTTATCAACAAATTCTAGTACCATTTCAACTGCATTTTGCATGCCAGTTGGGATCGCCTTCATTCTTGTTGCCACAATACGCATGGTGCCAAATATGAGGATAGCGAGGCACACGGAAACTAGGAATGTATCCAGGTTGAGAGTCCAAAAACCGCCGCCTTCGCCAATGGTAAACGTCTTCAGATTGAGCGTTAAATGCCCAAGATGATGCTGTATATATTGACCGGGGGTTAACATCTCGCTCATCCACCCACTCCTTATGCTCTTCAAAATAGAGTTGTTGTTACGTCGGTTACTTTCTCGTGAAGCGCCACATGCAGACTATCCAAAACAATACGATTGCACCGGCAAACCCGACGAGCACGGATAATAAACTAACTGGTAAGTATTTCACAACCAGTAAAAACAAAATTCCGCTTAAAAACAGCTTTATCATCTCGCCAGCGAAGAATGCCGCCATAAATTGGTTCATTTGCTGTGCACCTGCGTAGCGAAAGACACGCCAGACGAAAAGCAGGTTGGGCAAACAGTATGCAAGTCCGCCAGCGAAAATCGAAAATGCACTGGTAAATCCTGCTAGCGGCAGAGCGATCGCAGCGATTGCCGCGACACCAGCTAATTGCCAATAGACAATTTGATATGCTTGTTGTTGTACAATTTTCTGCAACTGGTTACTGCTTGCCATGTTTGACCCGCCAAAAGCGCGGAGTATAAAGAACGGCCGGAGTCATGGCAAGTTATGAGCCTGTGGAAGGCTTGTGATTTGCGCGCTTACTAATATAGTATCCCACTTACCTTTCAACTTCGTATGGAGCGGCCTTTCATGCAGCGTCTTTCATCTTCTCGACTTTTTGAGACAATCAGTGATCTTATGTGGCCTCGTTATAACACTGTGGCTCGTGCTAAATCATTTTTGTGTAAGAAACGTGGTTTGTCTGAAGAGGCGGCTGATCAGGAACTTGAAGAATTGATGGATTTTGAGGCCGGCTTACTTTGTCACCTCTACGCAGAAGGCATGCGCGGTGCTTATATACGTCAGGTAAAACATCAGCACAGCGATTTTCTTAAACGTATCACTGATTTGATGTATCTGTCTGGAGATGCCGATGAATTTTATCTGAAGTTGTTGTCTACTCTGCTTGCTGACCACAAGGTCAAACCAGTAGATGCCCTCAATATTTTGCTCGCTATTGCGTTGCAGAATCCTGAAGAAATAAAAGAGCGCATTACTTATTTAACTACTAACAAAAAATTGTCAGTACTTGATGCTGTTGACATTCTCGGCGGATTAAACGAGCACGATGCATTGATCTTTATGCACCTGGTGGAACATAAGCAATTCGCGCCTGAAATCGCACGTGCTAAATTTGCTGATAAAACTGATACAGACATCATGGAGATGCGCATGATTGAGTCCCCAACCACGCGCCCACTTTTTTAACCAATTTCATATGGCGAATCTATACGGCATTTATAAGGCAGCATGGCTAGTTTGATACCGTATGGTGTATCGAATTCGCCGTTTCCTGTTCCTTTTGCACCCCATTGGCGTATGTATTTACCACGACTGGTAAATTCCTGAATACGGTTATTACCGGTGTCTGCGACGTAAACGTGATTATTCCCTCTATTTACTGAAATATCACCCGGGAAGCTAAACTGACCATTGCCACTTCCTTCTGATCCCCACATACGTACAAATTTCCCATCCGCTGTGAATTTCTGTACGCGATGATTATTCATATCTAGTACGTATACATAATTTTGATTGTCAGTGCTTATCCCAATCGGTGAATTGAACTGGCCTTTGTCAGCCCCTGCTTTTCCCCATTGCCCAACATATTTGCCGTTCTTCGTGAATTTCTCGATGCGATTATTGTTGCCGTCAGCAACGTAGATTTCATTATTGCTATTGGCTGTGATCGCTTGCGGGATATCGAATTGTCCATCTCCGCTGCCAAGGCTGCCCCACTTTGCGAGGAACTTTCCATTTTTAGTGAATTTCTGAACCCGGTTGTTAAACGTATCAACGACGTAAACGAAATTATGATTGTCTACAGTTACTGAATAGGGGTATTGGAATTGACTGTTATCACTGCCTTCTGTCCCCCATTGGCCTAGGTAGGTTCCTTCGCAGGAAAATTTTTGTATACGATGATTATCATCATCGGCTATGTATATATTTCCTTCATGATCGGCACCTATTCCGCCGGGTGAATTTAGCTCGCCATCGCCGCTGCCAAATTTACCCCATTGTAATTTATAATTACCTCGTGCTGAAAAACGCTGTATGCGGTGATTACTTGAATCCGAAACAAATACTGCTGGAAATTTAAAAAAATCATTCGTGACGCTGATCGTCGGAGCTGCCATCGCATCTTGAAACAGAAACGCACTTGCGGCAAGGGCTAGCAAATCCTTTTTAGCCAATTTATTCATTCTTAATCCCTTAAATAACTTTATCCATAGTAAATGATAATGCCTGATTCAGATCGTGTTTCAAATCTTCTACATCTTCAATACCAACCGACAGCCGAATGAAGTTATCGTGAATACCAAGTTCTTGTCTCTTTTCTTTAGGTACGCTGGCGTGTGTCATGATGGCTGGATGTTCAATCAGGCTTTCTACGCCGCCGAGACTTTCAGCCAAGGCGAATATCTCGCATTTTTCCAGCATGCGTCTGCTCTCGGCGATACCGCCTTTGATATGAATTGAGATCATGCCGCCGAAAGCTGACATTTGCTGTTGAGCAAGACTATGTTGTGGATGAGTGGCGAGGCCGGGGTAAATCACGCTTTCAACATTCGGATGTTTAGATAACCATTGGGCAAGTTCCATGGCGTTTTCGCAATGTCGCTGCATGCGTATTGCCAGCGTTTTCAAGCCTCGCAAAGCGAGAAAGCTGTCAAACGGGCTTGCGATAGCGCCGATTGAGTTTTGTAAAAATGGAATTTTCTCGCCTAATTCCGTGTGATCGCCGAGGATGATTAAGCCGCCGATGATGTCTGAATGTCCATTAAGATATTTTGTCGCGGAATGTATGACAACATCAATACCGAGTTCCAGCGGACGCTGTAGAATTGGTGTTGCGAAGGTGTTGTCCACGACGGATATCAGGTTATGTTTTTTCGCGATCGCCTGAATTTTTTTTAAATCCAGAATTTTCAGCATGGGATTGGTAGGTGTCTCAATCCAGATCATGCGCGTATTCTGCTTGATCGCTTTTTCGATATCTTCAGCTTTTGTCATATCAATAAAGCTGACTTCAAGTCCTTGCGAGCGTTTTTTGACGGCATTAAACAAACGAAAAGTTCCGCCGTAGACATCATCGCAAACGACGACGTGGTCGCCAGGGTTTAACACTTCCAGCAAGGTGGCGATAGCTGCCATGCCTGAAGCGAAGGCATAGCCATGTTTGCCGGATTCAAGATCAGCCGCACATTTTTCATATGCGAAGCGTGTGGGGTTTTTAGTGCGAGAGTATTCATAGCCTTGATGTTTACCCGGGCTTTCCTGCACGTAAGTAGAGGTGGCGTAAATAGGCATACTGACAGCGCCAGTGGTTGGATCTGGCTCTTGACCGGCATGGATGACGCGCGTGCCGATGTTCATCTTCTTCGTTTTCATGATGAGACCTTTGTGTTGTTATCGACAAATCCATGTGACTCCATCCACTTGCCATCAACAAATTTACTCATGTAATTACGGATGCCGTCAGGGAGGATGATGATACAGCGTTGACCTTTTTTCAGTGTTTTTGCAGCTTGTAAGCCTGCCCACACGGCGCTCCCAGATGATCCACCAACTAGTAGACCTTCTTCGCGGATCAAGCGTCGTGCCATTTGAAATGAGTTTTGATCATCGACTTTGATGTATTCATCTACTAGCGAGTTATCTAATACTTTTGGAAAAAAATCGTAACCGATACCTTCAACCTGATACGGAAATACATCGGTGCCGCCGCCAAGAATGGAGCCGTAAGGGTCGACGCCAATAATTTTAACGTGCGGAGCTACTTTTTTGATGTGTTGCGCGATGCCGGTGATTGTTCCGCCCGTGCCAACACTGGCGACGATCATGGCGAGTGAGTCACCCATATCGTTTAAAATTTCGGTCGCTGTGCCTTCGTAATGCGCTAGTGGATTGCCAGGATTAGAATACTGATCGAGTATATGCGCGTTGGGCAATTCCTTTTCGAGGCGGCGTGCGAGTGAGATATGGCTGTCTGGATCATCCCATTTCGCTGCAGTTGGTGTGCGGTAAATGATAGCGCCTAATGCCTCTAGCGTGACTTGTTTTTCATGGCTCATTTTTTCTGGCATGGTGATGATTATTTTATAGCCTTTCACCGCGCCAGCTAGCGCAAAGCCGATACCGGCATTGCCCGATGTGGCTTCAATTAGTGTGTCACCAGGTTTGATGCGTCCCTGCTTTTCAGCTAGCTCAATCATCTTGGCAGCGATACGGTCTTTGATGGATCCACCCGGATTCAAGAATTCACATTTTCCATAGATTTCACATGGTAGCTCTTTGCCAATGCGATTAAATCGAACGCTGGGTGTGTTTCCGATATCTTCGATGATATTGTTGAGCAGCATGTACACTCCTTGATGAGAAGATCCGTCAGCATGGATTTTAGATTTTGCTGATGATATCAGTAATTACTCTGGAGTGTTGATGTTAAAGTTGGCGTCCGCGTATTTCAAGACATTACAGTTAAAAGTATCGGGATTCGGTGATAATTTCCCTGTGATATGTACTTGGAACGAGGATCCGCGTTGAATGGCACCCATGCTTTCCAGCTCACAAAAGTTATTTATTTTGCGGCCGTAAGGATTAAAGGTAAGCTCAGAGACGGTGATCAGATAATTGCGACTGTAGGTTATAGCAATCCAAAAATTATCACCACGCTCAATGTCATAAAGATAGGGTATCACCTGGTTATGATCGACGTCGCGGATGATTAACAGCCAAGTTGGTTTGCCGACAAAGGAGCGTAAATTGGTGCGTATCTGGATTACTTGGCCGAGGCCATTGTCTGGCTGGCTGTGCACAGGTGTGGTCGCGACCAGTGTCGCTGTCAATAACCATATAATATTTAGAACTTTTTTAATCAGCATGTTCGTTGCCACTGTTTTCTTCCATAGGATATATTATACCTTATTCTTCTATTGCCAGTGAGACAAGGATGGAGTCTTTAAGCAGAAAAGACATAAGTGTCAAGCGCTCAGCATTGCATGGTTGGGGCGTGTTTGCTGATTCCGTTATTCTCGCGGGTGATATCGTTGAGGAATGTCATTTGTTGCTCATGGATACCAGTAACGCAGCAATTGATAATTACCTCTTTTGTTCCAGCAAGACTAAGCTAAATGGATTATATGCGTTACCATTTGGCTACGGGGCCATTTATAATCATTCTAATTTTCCCAACACTCAATATGTATTTGACGAAGAAAAAGCACTACTAGTGTTTCGTGCTAACCGCACTATTCATCCTGGCGAAGAAATATTGATATCTTATGGAGCCAATTGGTTTGGCTCGAGAGATATGGCATTAACGCAGTCTTCACGGTGGTTTAAAGTGAAATATTTCTTTAAGACTTACAGGGGAACAGTGCGAAGTATTTTAGTGACCCTCGCACTGCTTATGTTGATTAAGCTGATAGAGGACTTATCTTTTGTTTCTGCATTCACCTAATAGGTAATAAAGATTTACAAGCAAGAATAATCCGAAAAATAACAACGACCATTCCGGTATATTCAACTTCAATAATTCCCAGCCTCGTTGCGTGCACTCGGTGCTACCGGAAAATATTTTCTCTGCAACATCCTGAAGCGGCAAGACCGACATCATATATTGTATGCTGACACCGCATTCAGTGTTTTCCGGGCTGGGATATGCTTGTATCCAGATTTGTCTTCCTGCAAGTAACATACCTGCGCCAGCTATCAATGTGGTTGTTAGATTAATCCCAATTCTGGCTAGACGTTTGCGATATAAAAATATTCCCAGAAAAAATAATATGCCTGATGCAGCAAAACAGATGCGCTGTAGGGTGCAAAGCGGGCACGGCATGATTCCTTCAAAATATTCCAGATAAAAACCTGTTCCTAAAATAATTGCAACGATAAGGAAGCAGGCAATATAAGCTAGTCGTTGTGACATGTGATTTCCTTTGTTATTTATAATTTTCTGCAAACCAGTTTTGTAGGATTAATTGCGCGGCAACTTGATCAATTTGACCGCTCTGCAAAGCTTTGTATCCACCTTCTGCAAATAAACGCTCCCGAGCATCTTTTGTTGTCAGTCTTTCATCCATTTCATAGACAGGCAAATTGTAGAGCTCTTTGAGTTGGTTGGCAAATGTACGAGCACAATCTGTTAGAGGCTGCTCGGTACCATCCATGTTCAATGGTATGCCAACAACGATGGCATTTGGCATCCATTTTTTCACTAATACTGTGATCGCCTGCCATTCTGGTTCACCATCCTTCGCATTGATAGTTGTCAGCGGTCGCGCTGTTTGCGTGACAGTTTGGCCTATTGCGACACCAATCCGCTTTTTGCCAAAATCGAACGACATTAGTATTTTGAGCGATTCTTTATTCATATTCTCTTTGCTTGTTAGTGAGCAGATGCTGCATCCCAATTGTCACCAGTTCCTATTGAGACAAGCAGAGGAACACTGAGTGTAGCCGCATTTGACATGTGAAGCCTAATCCCATCTCTTACTGATTCTACATGATCTTCTGCAACTTCAAATACCAATTCGTCGTGTACTTGCATGATCATTTTCGCCGGGATATTTTCATCTCTAAGCCACGAGGAAATTTTCAGCATCGCTAGCTTAATAATATCGGCGGCACTACCCTGTAGTGGTGCGTTAATGGCAGTTCGCTCGGCTGCTTTTTGGCGAGGAATTTTGCTGGCGTTGATATCAGGTAAGTAGAGCCTTCGCCCCCATAATGTTTCAACATAGCCCTTTTCTCTCGCATCGCTGCGCGTGTTATCCATGTAATCTTTAACTTTCGGATAGCGCGCGAAATATTTATCGATATAGTTTTGGGCCGAGTTTCTGTCTATGCCTAGTTGTCGTGTTAACCCAAACGCTGACATACCATAGATTAATCCAAAATTAATTGCCTTGGCATCACGGCGCATTTCAGAAGTGACTTCTTCTAGTGGGACACCCCAGACTTCTGAAGCTGTTGCTTTGTGAATATCAATATTGTTGGCAAATGCTTTCAATAGTCCAGGATCTTGTGAAATGTGTGCCATCAAGCGTAATTCAATTTGCGAGTAATCTGCGCTAATTAATTTGCAGTGCTTCGGTGCGATAAAAGCCTGACGAATTTTACGACCTTCTGGTGTTCTGACCGGAATGTTTTGTAGGTTTGGTTCTGAGGAAGAAAGGCGTCCAGTCGCGGTTCCGGTTTGATTGTAAGATGTGTGCACGCGGCCAGTTGTTGGATTAATTTGTTCAACCAGGCGGTTTGTGTAAGTTGAAATTAATTTGCTGAGGCTCCGATATTCAATAATCAGGCGCGGCAATGAAAAATCCAAAGCTAGTTCTTGTAATACAGCGTCGGCTGTTGATGCCTGTCCGGTTGGGGTTTTCTGTAAAACCGGCAAGCTTAGTTTATCAAACAGAATTTCTTGTAATTGTTTAGGGGAATTTATATTGAATTCTTCCCCAGAAAGATCGAAGGTTTCTTTTTCCAATTCATCAAGTCGCTCTTGCAGTTGTTTACCTTGTGCGCGCAACTTGTCTGGATCTATTAGGACTCCTTCCCTTTCCATTTTTACTAACACCGGCACTAAAGGCATTTCGATTTCTTGAAAAACACGCTTTATTCCCGCTTCCTTCTCTATTCTTGGCCATAAATCTTGATGCAAACGCAGCGTAACATCTGCATCTTCCGCAGCATAAATCCCCGCTTTTTCAATATCAACGTGATTGAAAGTAATTTGTTTGGCACCCTTTCCGGCAACATCTTCAAAGGTAATGGTTTGCCACCCTAAATATTTCAATGCGAGTGAATCCATGTCACGTGTGTTGCCTGTGCTATCTAGCACATATGATTCCAGCATTGTGTCAAACATGATGCCTTCTACTTCGATACCAGCATTTGCCAGCACTTCAGCATCATATTTTATGTTCTGTCCGACTTTGGCTATATTGGCGTTTTCATAAATCGGTTTGAGAGCGCTTAATACTTTTTCTTTGTTTAATTGTTTTGGCGCACCCATGTAATCATGTCCAAAAGGAATGTAATAGGCGATCCCTTCTCTCTCACAAAATGATACGCCAACCAATTCAGCGCTCATGTAATTGAGGCTCGTTGTCTCTGTATCCATTGCCAGTAACTTGGCAAATTTTATTTCTTGTAAACATTTTTCAAATTGTGCTTCTGTTAGCACTGTTTGGTAGTGTTCATATTTATTTTTGTTTGTTACTGTCTCCACCGTATGCGAGTCTTTGAGTAACTCAGACAACCAGCTATTAAATTCCAGTTCTTTGTAAATTTTTATCAGACTATCTTTGTCAATTTCATTGCGTTTCAAATCAGTAATTTTAAATGGTAATTCTACATCTAGTTTGATGGTCACTAGAGTTTTAGTTAACGGTAGATGCGCTGTTGCTGCTCTTAAATTCTCGCCGATTTTTCCAGAAATTTTATCTGCATTTGCCAGAATATTATCTAGACTACCGTATTCATCTAGCCATTTGACCGCAGTTTTTGGGCCAACTTTATCAACACCAGGCACATTGTCAGAGGTGTCTCCAACTAGGGTCAGGTAATCAATTATCTGATCAGGCCGCACGCCAAACTTTTCCTTCACTCCGGCTGGGTCCATAAGAGTGTTTGTCATGGTATTAATAAGCGTCACTCGTGGTGTCACAAGTTGGGCGATATCTTTATCACCGGTAGATATTAATACCGATATATTTTCACTTTCTGCCTGCTTTGCTAATGTACCAATCACGTCATCTGCTTCAACACCTTCAATCATGATCAGCGGCAGTCCCATGGCGCGAATGATTTCGTGAATTGGTTTGATCTGCATGGCTAACTCAGACGGCATTTCTTTACGTGTGGCTTTGTATTCTTTATATAAATCGTCACGGAAGGTTTTGCCTTTCGCATCAAATACAATAGCTATTTCTTCCGGTTGATAAGTTTTCAATAATACGTTGATCATTGAAACGATGCCCTTGATCGCTCCGGTCGGAAATTTTTTAGAATTTGTTAGCGCCGGTAACGCATGAAATGCGCGATATAAATACGATGATCCATCAACCAGTATTAAGGGTTTATTTTGCGCTGACATATTCTTTTCCACTTATAATTAAGTCAAGCTGAGCATAATATGATTTACATCCAGGTACAAGAAAGCCGGTCCCGGTTGTGCTGGCACTTCCGCACAATTCCGCTATAATCATTGTTCAAATTTCTATGCATATAGATCGTGCATGAGATTAATGCCGTGCCGATCTTTGGCAAACTTACAATCTATGCGGAAATTATTTCCAGGGAGGATTTTAATGATACGTTTCTTTGCGATTTTATTCGGTATTGCTACCATTTTCATCGGTGTTGCAGGTTTTTTGCCAACTTTTATCCAAGATGGGTTGTTATTTGGCTATTTTAATACCAATAGTATTCTTAATGTTTTACACATTTCGATTGGTGTGATTGCGATTATGGCTGCTACCAGTTATCGAGCAACTAAGTATTATTTTCAAGCTGTTGGTTTACTATCCACTGCTCTAGCTGTATGGGGGTTTTGGGCGTCTGGCGATATCTATATGATGCATCTACAACCTGCGGATAATATACTGCATATCGTTATTGGTGTTGTAGCTCTGCTGGTTGGCTTCAACAATAGTAAAGAAGGTTGAGTGGCCCAGATTTTGCTGGCATGTTGTCGCTTACATACCCGATTAAATATATTTTAATATCCGCCATATTTTATGTGGATAATGATTGTTTTCTGCTTCGCTTTGCATAAAAAGCCTCATGTTAGAGACGGAGAATCACATTAGTGAGTGTGTCGCTTTGGGACAAATGTCTGACTTCGCTTGAGGGGGAATTCCCATCACAGCAATTCAATACCTGGATTAGACCTTTGCAGGCTGAGCAATCAGATGGCAAGTTGGTTCTATTTGCACCAAACAGGTTTGTTATGGATTGGATTGTTGAGCGCTTTTTGGCACGCATTAGCGAGTTAGTTAAAAGTATCACCGGAAGCGAATCCACTGTCGTTCAGCTTGAAATTGGTAGTAAGCGCACTGAGCTACAACGCGATACCGTACCTGCCGCTGCTGCTAGTACACCTGCTGCACAACAGGCCCCGGTGCATACCATGCCGGTTCGAAAAGGTGCTTTCTCATACACTGACACCACCTATCAAAGTAATCTTAATCCCAATTTTACCTTCGAGAATTTCGTAGAAGGTAAATCGAACCAATTAGCAAAAGCCGCTTCTATTCAAGTTGCAGAGAATCCAGCAGTTGCCTACAACCCACTTTATCTTTATGGTGGTGTTGGTCTTGGCAAGACTCACTTATTACACGCTATCGGTAATCAGATCATTCAAAATAATCCTAAAGCCAAAGTTCTCTATCTGCATTCCGAGCGCTTTGTTGCTGATATGGTCAAGGCTTTGCAAACAAATTCCATGAATGAGTTCAAGCGCTATTACCGTATGGTTGATGCATTGCTAATCGATGATATTCAATTTTTTGCGGGTAAAGATCGGTCACAAGAAGAGTTTTTCCATACTTTTAATTCGCTATTAGAGAGCCAGCAACAGGTCATTTTAACTTCTGACCGTTATCCTAAAGAAATTAATGGCGTTGAAGAGCGCTTGAAATCTCGTTTTGGGTGGGGATTAACAGTTGCCGTTGAACCACCAGAATTAGAAACTCGCGTCGCTATTTTAATGAGTAAAGCAGAAAATACAAACATCGTTCTTCCATACGAAGTTGCATTTTTCGTTGCTAAACGTATTCGCTCTAACGTACGTGAACTTGAAGGTGCATTAAAGCGTATTATCGCAAATGCTCACTTCACCGGTAAGGCCATTACCTTGGATTTTGTTAAAGAAGCGTTGCGTGATTTACTCGCTTTACAAGATAAATTAGTCACCATTGAAAACATTCAGCGCACAGTTGCAGAGTATTATAAAATCAAAGTTGCTGATTTACTTTCGAAGCGACGCAATCGTTCCGTTGCTCGCCCTCGTCAACTTTCAATGGCACTTGCAAAAGAGTTAACCAACCACAGTTTGCCAGAAATCGGAGATGCCTTTGGCGGCCGTGATCATACCACTGTCTTGCATGCATGCCGCAATATTGTCGAATTGCGCCAATCTGATGCAGATATTGAAGAAGACTATACAAATTTATTGCGAATATTAACTACGTAAAATGAGATTAAGTCTATGGACATTATCGTTCAGCGCGAAGCATTACTAAAACCATTACAGGCGGTCAGTGGCGTTGTTGAGAAGAAGCAAACGCTCCCAATTCTATCCAATGTGTTATTAACGGTAAAAAATAATAAGCTCCTGTTAATAGGTACGGACCTTGAAATTGAATTAATTGGTTTCGTGCCACTGCAAACCATGATGGCGGAAGGTTCAACGACTGTGTCGGCGCGTAAATTATTCGATATTTGTCGTACTTTGCCAGATGGGTCTGATGTTCGTCTCAATATTGAAAAAAATAATTTGGTAGTACGTGCTGGCGACAGCTCATTCCGTCTGAATACCCTACCATCACAAGATTTTCCTAGTCTCGAACAGGGCGAGTGCCCTATTAAGTTCTCAATCAAGCAGCAGCAATTTAAAGGTCTGTTAACAAAAACTTATTTCGCTATGGGCCAACAAGATGTTCGTCATTACCTTAACGGCGCATTCCTTGATATTGGCCAGCGCGCGATCAAATGTGTAGCTGCAGACGGTCACCGCCTAGCATTAACAACTATTCAAGATGATCGTATTGGCGATGCTCAGGCTAAACTGATATTGCCTCGTAAAAGCGTATTAGAATTAATTCGGTTATTAAATGGTGAAGGTGATCAGGATGCCGCAATTAGTACCGGGGATGGACGCTTTCAAGTCATTACAAATGACTATATTTTTACCACAAAGCTTATTAATGCTCAGTATCCGGACTACCATCGTCTAATCCCAGCTGGGACGACTGTCGCAGTTGCAGAGCGTGATGCTATTAAACAGGCATTAACTCGTACTTCTATTCTTTCCAATGAAAAATTTCGTGGTGTCCGTTTTCAATTAGAGCCATCAAAATTGCGAATTTCTGCAAATAATTCCGATCAAGAGCATGCCGAAGAAGACCTTCCGCTCACTTATCATGGCGATAAAATGGAAATTGGCTTTAATGTTGCATATTTGTTGGATGTCGTCTCATCAATTACATCAAAATCAATTCATTGTGCCTTTACGGATCCTAATAATGGCGTGTTGATCAAGCCTGCTGAAGACGATGACAGCTTATATGTGGTGATGCCGATGCGGTTATAATCGCATCGGTACATCGCTCGGCACGAATATGCACCAACGGATTCTATGACCATATCTTCTCTGCGTATTAGCAACTTTAGAAACCTGACATCTGTGCAAATTGACCCAGCACAACAAGGTCTTAATGTCATTTCAGGCGATAATGGCAGCGGCAAAACAAGTCTCTTGGAAGCTATTTTTTATTTGGGAAATGGAAAATCATTCCGTAGCTCACTAGCTAGCCGTATGATTAACCACTCCGCAGATAAATTTTCACTCTTTACTCAAATAGTTACAGATTTAGATCGCATCGTGCCACTAGGTGTAGAGCGCGAACATTCTGGCTCAACTCGTTTGCGTATTGATGAGAAGGATGCGCCAGGTTTAGCAGAATTGGCAGCATATTTACCCATCCGTATAATTAATTCGCAGTCCCACCAATTGCTCGAATCGGGACCCGTATATCGTAGAAAGTTCCTTGATTGGGGGCTTTTCTACCAAAGCCCTGAGTTTATTACCACTTGGCGTCAATACGAACGCGCTCTAAAGCAACGCAATACGATTCTTCGCGAAAAGCGTTCTAGAAATGAACTTGAAACTTGGACTAATGAATTAATTCGCTACGGATTAGAGCTTGATAAGTTACGCAAGGGTTATATCAGTCAATTGCTGCCGCACCTGCTCCATTTTTCCAATATATTACTGTCCATATCCGATCTGCAAATTGAGTATCAATCGGGATGGTCAACAGGTGAGGATTATAGTGCTACTTTGCTGTCAGCAATACACGACGATTTCCGTGCTGGCTACACGCAATCTGGCCCGCACCGCGCTGATTTTGAGTTGATTTCTAAAGGGCTTACATTGAGGCATATCTTATCAAGGGGACAACAAAAACTCTTGATTTGTGCTATGATACTTGCCCAAGGAATGATGCTTGTAGAGCAGGAAAAATCAGGTTTAATTTATCTTGTTGACGACTTGCCATCAGAGTTAGATTTACTAAGCAGAAAGAAGCTCGTTTCTCTTTTGGCCATGCAAAAATCGCAGATTTTTATTACCGCTATCGAGAACGAAGCAATCTGCGGCTTGATAGATGAAGAGTTAGACGTTCCTACGAAGGTGTTTCACGTGGAACATGGCAATGTGACTGAGTTGACAGCTTTATCCCCCGTAGAGTCGGCGGGAAAGGCTGAGCTAGCTGAGACTATGGTGCAATAAACCCATTAGGAGTGATAAAAGTGACGATTAATGCAGCGGAAAACTACGATTCCTCTAAAATCAAGGTGTTGAAAGGCTTAGATGCAGTGCGCAAACGGCCTGGAATGTATATTGGCGACACTGAAGATGGCACAGGGCTGCACCATATGGTGTTTGAACTCGTGGATAATTCTATAGACGAAGCATTAGCTGGGCATTGCAATACTATTTGGGTGACTATACACAGCGATGAGTCTGTTACTGTGAAAGACAATGGGCGCGGAATTCCAGTAGATATCCATCCAGAAGAAGGTCGATCCGCTGCGGAGGTTATTATGACCGTTCTGCATTCTGGCGGTAAGTTTGATAACGATTCTTACAAGATTTCTGGCGGGTTACACGGTGTGGGCGTATCTGTAGTGAATGCTTTGTCAGAAGAACTGCATTTATTGGTTAGAATGAATGGCAAAGTGTACGAGCAATACTATAGATCCGGGGATCCGGTAGCGCCACTAGCTGAAATCGGCGAAACCACTGAGCGTGGAACTGAAGTTCGCTTCAAACCAAGCGCAGAAACATTCAAAAATATTCTGTTTCATTACGATATATTAGCCAAGCGCTTGAGAGAACTAGCGTTTTTAAATACTTCAGTACGAATATTCCTGAATGATGAGCGCTCTGGCGCCAAAGATGCATTTGAATATCATGGCGGATTAAAGGGCTTTGTTGAGGATTTAAATCGTAATAAAACCCCTATTCATTCGAAAATATTCTATTTTACATCTGAAAAAGACCGCGTAACTGTTGAAATTGCTTTGCAGTGGAACGATAGCTATCAAGAAAAGCTGTTTTGCTACACAAATAACATTCCACAGCGCGATGGCGGCACACACGTTGCCGGGTTCCGCAGCGCACTAACCCGTGTATTGAATAATTATATTGAAAAAGAAGGTTATTCAAAGAAAGAAAAGATCGCTACTTCGGGCGATGATTTCCGTGAAGGTTTAACAGCCGTTTTATCGGTAAAAATGCCAGATCCGAAGTTTTCCGCACAAACTAAGGATAAATTGGTTTCATCTGAGATTAAATCTATCGTTGAATCCTTGATGAATGAAAAACTGCAAGAATATTTGATGGAAAGCCCGCAGGACGCAAAGGCCATTGTCTCCAAAGTGATGGATGCTGCTCGTGCAAGAGAGGCGGCACGTAAAGCACGTGAATTAACGCGCCGTAAAAGCGCATTAGACGTTGCTGGTTTGCCAGGCAAGTTAGCAGACTGCCAAGAAGAAGATCCAGCCAAATCGGAATTATTCATCGTAGAGGGTGATTCTGCAGGTGGATCAGCTAAGCAGGCGCGCGATAGAAAGCATCAGGCAGTATTGCCGTTGAAAGGTAAGATTTTAAACGTAGAAAAAGCTCGATTTGACAAGATGTTGTCATCTGCTGAGGTGGGAACGTTGATTACTGCCTTAGGCTGCGGTATCGGTAGAGATGAATATTCTCCAGATAAACTGCGTTACCATAGCATTATCATTATGACTGACGCTGACGTCGACGGCTCACACATTAGAACACTATTACTGACCTTCTTTTATCGTCAAATGCCTGAATTAATCGAAAGAGGCAATATTTATATCGCACAACCGCCATTATTTAAGATTACCAAGAGCAAAAAAGAGAAGTATGTGAAGGACGAGCAAGCTCTGGATGACATGCTAGTGGCTTCTGCGCTTGATAATGTCGTCTTCCATCCAGGTGATGGAACTCAAGTTGTGGGTGAGGATTTGATGCGTTTGGTTAATGAGTATAATGCAGCGAAAATGATTGTTAAGCGCTACTCCAAGCGTTACCCCAAAGATTTTCTTGAAGCATTGATCTATGCACCAACAATGAATGATGCCAGTTTGACCCAGAAAGATCTGATGTTGCAGATCACCAAACAAATTCAGGATGTGCTGAATGCTGGCAATAGCACGCACGCATATTTTGAGATTGGATTGGAGCATGACACTGAGCGTAATTGGTGGATGCCCAAAGTCAACATGACCAGCCACGGAGTCCTGCATACCATATTGATTAATAAGGATTTATTCTTATCTCCAGACTATCGCAAGATGACCGAATTTGGCACAAAGCTAAAAACTATGCTCAAGGCGGAAGCTTTTGTAGAACGTGACGGCAAAAAACACCCTATCCAGTCGTTTGAGCAAGCG
This sequence comes from uncultured Coxiellaceae bacterium, assembly GCA_964636145.1. Taxonomy (GTDB): domain Bacteria; phylum Pseudomonadota; class Gammaproteobacteria; order DSM-16500; family DSM-16500; genus Aquicella. The sequence goes on along the minus strand of CAZWPD010000020.1, from coordinate 16,428 downwards.
ATGGACTGGTTAATCGGCGAAGCCAAAAAAGGTCAGTCTATTCAGCGATATAAAGGGTTGGGCGAAATGAACCCAGATCAGCTGTGGGAAACTACAATGGATCCTACCCGCCGCTGCTTATTGCAGGTTAGAGTCGAAGACGCTGTCGCGGCAGATCAAATATTTACCACCCTGATGGGGGATGAGGTTGAGCCGCGTCGCCAATTCATTGAATCCAATGCCTTGGAAGTGAATAACCTTGATATTTAAGTAATTTTTGCCAAGTGACAGATAGTTCGATATATAGTCGGCTACAAGGTCAGAAAACGTTCTATAATATATATAGAGTGTAGTAGTCGTAATCTGCAAAATTGAAGGCAGAGGGGTTATCTATGGCAGAAGTAACTCATAAAGTTGGGGAAGGTAAACCTGAGCAAAAACAGGAGCAAATGGCTTTGCTTGAGCAGTATGCTGCTGCGACTAAAACTAAAGTCGTGATGAGCCCTGCTGACCTTGATCCAAAAGACAGGGTTCTGGAAGAGTTACTCGGTTGGTGTAAAGACCACAAAACTATCGCAGTATTGCGTAGCTCTATCATTCTATCCTCCGAGCCAACCTCTCGTGCTGTTCAGAACTGCAAATCAGTAATGCTAAGCAAGGGCATTCATCCAGGACAGGTTTATGCTGCAACGGATGCAGTCGTAAGTTTGGTACTCGCTAGCGCTGAAGACGAGGACAGCACTAAAAAGCACAAGGGTGAAAATAGCGCTAACTTTAGTGAGCAGCAGAAGCATCTGCGTGACCTGGTTCTTGAAGCTGTCAAACAGAATGTTAGTGATATTCACATTCAGGTTCGACAAACATACACGCGTATTCGCATGCGTCAAAACGGTGAGCTGCGGGTGTTTGCAGAATGGTCAGAAAAATTAGGCCGTGAAATAGCTTCGGTTGCATTTAATAAAGAAACAGATCATGCAACTTCTCATTTTAACCCTATGATTCCTCAAGACGCCTCCATGCCCCTCAAGATCATGGGTAAAGATATCCGTTTGCGCTTAGCTAGTGTGCCGGCACACGGCGGCTTTGATATGGTGTTACGTATTCTCGCCACTGGTGAGAATCAGTCATTAACATTGGAACAGCTTGGCTATACATCTAAACAAGTCGAACTAATTAAAATGGCAATGCGATTGCCATTCGGCGCGATTATCGTCGCAGGTCCAACAGGCTCAGGTAAAACGACGACATTGGCTAGTTGCATGGAAATGGTCGAGGAAGAGGCCAAGCTATATACGATTGAAGACCCAGTTGAAAAAGTTGTTGAGGCTGCAACGCAGGTTCCGGTTAATACCGATAAAGCGGATAGAAGTTTTGCGATGATGGGGCGAGCCGCCTTACGTATGGACCCTGATGTTATTATTCTCGGCGAAATGCGAGATGAAGACACAGCTAATGTGATGGTGCGAGCATCTATTACGGGTCACTTGGTGCTAACAACCTTGCATACCAATCGTGCGACTGCAATTGTTACGCGTTTAGTTGATATGGGAATATCTCCTGTGTTGCTGAGTGATAGCAGCGTATTGAGATGTCTGGTTTGCCAACGTTTGATTGCGAAAGTTTGCCCGGGTTGTGCGGTTCCATTACGCGAATCTGAAGCGCATAAACCATATATTAAGGACTGGGAAGCAGTTCTTCCTCAAGAAGTATTGGCGACCGCAAAGGCGCGTGGAAAAGGTTGCGAAAAATGCAGACGCACCGGTGTCGGTGGGCGAGTTGTTGTGGCAGAAGTAATCTGGGTTGATGAAGATGGAAGACAATATATACAGAAATGCGATACTTTAGGTTGGGAAAAGTATCTGAAAGAAAATGGATGGCAGGACTTCAGAGATCGAGCAATTGATTTGATCAAGTCAGGACTATGTGACCCATTTGATGCGGAAAAAGTTGTTGGACCAATCAATCCGGCTACTCAATCTAGAGTATTCAAATACGTTTAATTAACGCCACAGGTGAGATATGGATATATACGGTTCTAATACATTTGACGATATAAAAAGTGTCTTTTCAGGCGCAGCTTCATATATTAAACACCGGTTATTTGGAACCAAAAAACAATTAGCGTTTTTGGAAGATATGTATCTTTTAGTTAATGATGGTATTCCACCAAATCGTGCGATTGAAATGATGGCACAGGTTACTACTGGTATTAACAAGGATGTCGCCCTCTCTCTTGCCGATAAAATTTCACAAGGCCAGCCGCTTGCTGATGGCATGAAAGAATGGTTTAAGCCCGCAGTAGTAGAAATTATCCGGGTTGGTGAAACTGGCGGCGCATTAGCACAAACAATGAAATCGGCGATTAGTGCCTTGTCTCAACAAGGCGTAGCCGGTAGTGCAATGATATCGGCTCTCCTCTATCCATTGATCGTGTTATTGATGGGCTGCGGCATGGCAATCTACCTTGATGGCGAAGTCCTGGAGCAGTTTAGGGCAATTAAGCCTGAGTCGCAGTGGCCTGAAGCAGGTCAGCGGTTATCAGCAGTGGCGAGCTTTATCAGAGTTTGGTGGTGGACTGTTCCGATTACAGTAGTTGCGATTATTGTCGCGCTACGCATAGCGATGAGAAACTATGTTGGTGAGTTTCGTCCACTCCTAGACAAAGCGCCACCATTCTCCTTCTATAAAAAAATGGCAGCTGCACGATTACTTGAAACGTTGGGATTATTGGTTGCTAATGGCGTTGTATTCAAATCAGCGATCAAAGTTATGCAACAGTCAGCAGACCCATACATGGCCTTACACTTACTGCAAATGGAAGCCTTACTTAGTAAGGGTAAATCAAATATTGCAGATGTCTTGGATACAGGATTAATCGATTCACAAAATTTGATGCGTCTGCGCGTGATGGCGGAAGTGAAAGGTTTCGAGCACGGATTGATAAGAATGGGTATACGCGGAACCGAAGAAGCTACCGCGACAATGAAATTGATCTCCAAGGCGCTTGGTGGGATACTTTTATTCTTTGGCGGCTTCCTGATCATTACAATTGTGCAAGGTATGTTTATGACAGGTATGTCGATGGCTGGTTAATTACTATTTGACATATTAACGAGGCACCAGGTTGAGTATGAATAAGACTCCTATGAGCGGTGTTACGTTAGTTGAGTTCATGCTGGTGCTGGCTGTAGCATCTAGTATAATTATGCTAGCAATGAAACAGTACCGAATGTTGAAAGTTGATAGTGATGTTAATCAGGTTTTGGTTGATGTCGATCAGATCTTTCAGGCTGCATCGTATTTTTATCAGGCTAATTGTAAGATGCAACAAGATCCCGTAAACGGGCCGATTGGCGGCACTGGACAGCTAGACCCTTCGTATTTTCCAGCCCCACCTGCTGCACCCACTCCGACTCCACCTGCTAACCCATTCCCAATTACAGTAACAGACCTTCGATCTGGAGGGTTTCTCACCAGCAAGGTGATGCTTAGTTCTATAATTAATACGAACTCTGTAAATGATGGCTTTATGGTTCAATTTAATATGAATTCATCAGACAGAACATTTGATACTACACCACCTGTGACGACTGTGAAGTTAGGGAAAATCATTGTGTGGCGTATACAAGTAGCCGCTCTATTGAGAGACCCATCTAAAGCTCTCCAATACAAGAATTTATTTAGGGCAGATTGTCTTTCAACTCTTGATCCATCCGGAACGACGGTTACTCCTTGTTCTGTGATTGGTGCAGGTGTGCCATCTCCACCTATCTATGTTGTATGGACGAGGCTGCCATCATATGCGACACCAGAGTCGAATTCTAATGCTTGGATCACAAACGCGAGTATGAAAGAATTCAATCAATTGTACGAAACTTATCCTGTATCATATTTACAAGGCGTGCCAGCGAGCTCATACCCGGCGCAGAATTACTTATGTGGGAGTTAAAGGTGACTAATATGAAACGTATTCGCAAAATCGGTCAGCATGGTTTTACATTAGTCGAGATGCTCCTTGTCCTGTCAATTATGGGTGCAATGCTTATTGGCAGCATCAAATATTCAAAACAAAAAACCATGGCAATTTCGGTTGATAGAACTAGCATGCAGATGCAGCAGATTCTTAATGCTGGGTTATCGTATTATGTTAATAATGCGAAATGGCCTGCTGATCTTGCTACACTTCAGCCAACCTATATTCCCTCGACGATTATTAGCCCATTTGGCACTACTTACACGGTAGATGGAACCACAAATCCGTCAATATTTACCGTGCAAACGACTTTGCCAGCTGCGTTATCTGGCGCTAGTCAGATCGCACAGATTATTGCTGGTAAGTTACCTTATGGCCAGACTAGCACAGCTACTGGACCGGCACTGCCGCCTCCTGCCCCACCGCCAACAGCTTCTGCTGTCGTGAAAGCATCTGTGAATATACCTGGCCAGAATTTAAATAATTTAGGCAATGTTAGTTTTGCGGGTTTATATCGTAATGGTGCATGTGTTCCAGCACCAGCATGCCCTACTAGCGCCTCTGGCGCTGCAACAACACCTCAGATACTTGTGGTTCCTGCCTCAGTCAGTGGTATGAGTGATGCGGGTTCTACGAATTCATATCCAATAACCAGTTTTACTGCTTATGCGACGACATTAACTGATTTTGATGCTACTGGTGGTGCTGTTGGCCCCCCAGCTTGCAATAATAGTAAGACTAACCCATCAGCCACTGACTGCTACACGGACGTATGGGGTAGCACTAACAAAATTGAGAAAGGCAAATATTGGCGTGTGTGTTTAGCAACAATCACATCAAAGGGTGATGTCGTGTGGGATGCCACAACCGGTGAATATGCAACTGTGATGGCAGTAACACGTTGTGGTCTTAATACTGAAAATACAGGATCAAGTTTTCAAGTTTGGACGAATTAAGCCGAATCATTTTTCATAGTAAATTCCTTGTACTTGAAAAGTATAGCCATTCCGTTTATCTTTGAGTATGGCTGCAGGAAAAAGGATGGAAGACTAACATATGAATCGGCATGGATTGTATACCTACGTAGCTTTGTTCCTTGTATCCCTGCTTCCGCAAGCTGTATTAGCAGGATGGCAAGTAGCGAATCCAGAAGCGTCTGTTCCTCGCGAACCATTTTTTCAGGCGGGCACTCAACGCAAGACTGCTTTATCACCCGCTGTCTATCGTCATGATAGATATCCAAATGAATATGCCAACCTTGGTACCTCCGCGCCCGTATATGCGGTGAGCATCAGCGGCTCTCTGAAAGAAAACATCGAACGCATCATGAGACGTTATAACTGGAGGGTGGTATGGAAAGCACCTTACGACTATAACTTCGATGGCAAGGTGACAGGATCCAGCCTGCCTAATGTTATGCAAAAATTATTGCAGCCATTCCCCCTACAGGCTGTTATGTATATGTCAAATCGCACTGTCGCAGTTGTTCCCCGGCAATTAAGATAGGATGCTCATGATGCTAAAGAAATGGATAGTGTTGTTGATGAGTGCTGCATTTATGTTGTCAGCATGTAATTCGCCAGTGTACAACCAAACTGAAAATAATGTTGCGGACGTCAAATTAAAAAACAAAGCTGCAATCAGAAAATCAGACGATTCAGCAAAAATACAGCCATCACTGGTAATGGATAAGGGATTATATGTAGATAAGACCCCTATTAGCTTATTAAAAAATCCATCCTGGATGTCCAACCACATTGTTATCAAAGGTGATCAATTACCATTTTCTTATTATGCCCGTACAATTTCTTCTGGTGGTGGTAGTAATGTGTTGACGAAATATCAGGTTGGTCTCGATCAGAGTTCACGTGTATCGATGAGCTACTCTGGAAGCGTGCGTGGCGCATTAGATTTATTGGCTTCCAAAACTGGGTTTGTCTATAACGTATCAGGCAATTCAATCTACTGGCAAGCTTATGTGACCAAAACTTATGATGTCGCGTTTATTCCTGGTGGTTCCGACTATTTGATGGGTAAAAAAGCGGGGAGCTCTTCGTCTAACAGCGGTGGTGGAGGCGGCACAACTACACAAGATTTTACGTCTGCTGACAGCTCGAATGACCAATATAGTAGTATGACAGGTAAAATGTCTGTTTGGGATGATCTAAGAAATACAATTCAACAGCTGATGTCCCCTGAAGGCAGGGTAACAGTTTCACAAGCAACGACTACAGTGACGGTGCGTGACAGGCCAAGCAATGTGCAGTTGGTGGGCCAGTATGTATCGAATTTAAATAGTAAACTTTCAAAGCAAGTGCTTGTTAAAGTTCAGATTCTACAGGTTAATTTATCTAATGATTACAATATGGGTATTAATTGGCAGGTGATTGCCCATGCGTTTAATAAGTCACCGTTTGTTTTAAATGGTAACTATGGGACACCGACTACTTTAACAAGTACAGTTGCGCAATCAGCATTACCTGCAGCGTTAGGTGGCGCCACACCACCAGTGCCGCAATTTGGTACTGTTACTGATACAACTAGTGGCAATATAATTCCTAGCTACACAATTTTATTTAATGCATTGAATCAACAAGGTAAAACTTCTGTTGTTACCGAGCCAAGAGTCGTGGCACTGAATAATCAGGTTTCTGTGATTCGAATAACGGAGCAGAAAGGTTATCTGGCTAGCATTCAGAATACAACCTTAGCTGGTAGCAGCGGTGGTACTGCGAGTACGGTAACATCACAATTAACTCCAGGCAGTATCGTGACAGGCGTGACGTTGTATATTTTGCCTAAAATTATAGGTGATAAAATCATCATGCAAGTTAATGCTGATTTGTCGTTAAATACAGCATTAGTTAACTTCGGGCCTCCTGGCCAGCAGATTCAGCTGCCGACGATTGAGTCTAAAAATTTCAATCAGAGAAGTGTCATCAGATCTGGCGACACGATGATTTTATCTGGCTATAAGCAAATGGTGAATAGAGCCGGAGCACAACAATTGATGAAGTCACAGGCCTTAGGCGGTAAAGCATCATCGCAGACTAATACTGAGACCGTGGTACTTATCACTCCTATCATCTTGAATGGAACTGCATAATGCCTTATATCACTCGTGCAGATGGCGTACATTTTGTTATACCGTCATATCGCGATGTGTTGATAGCGAGAAGTAATAGCGCACTCCAGAAAGAAGTTGTAGATTTAAGCCAAAACTATGGCGCATTTATTACATTGCAACGAAAAAATGCGCAGCAATATGATGTCGCGTTTTCACAAGATGCAGGGTACTCGTTAGGCGAAACAGTCTGGCAATATTTCAAACGCCCAGCGGATATGGTCTATTGCGAAGCTGTACCTAATTCTACCGAAGCAATTTTAGTGATTGTGAAAGATAGTAGTGTCTATCTTGACGGTAGTTTTCCTATAGAAAGCATCCCAGAAGAATTAATCATATTTTTGACACAGCAGAATAACTTTGAAATTTATATTTCTGGCGATGTGCCAATTAGCGAAAAACCTGTCGAAGGAAAATTCAGTTTTGATGGCGCGTCTGTAAAGTCATTTTCAGTTTTACCAGAGCCGATATTCAGTAAATTACCTCTCCTTCCTGCTTATCATTTCCAGCTTGTAGATACTGTTTTAAAAGAAAATGGTATCGGTGTATTTCCTATAAAAGCGCTATTAAATATTTTGATGGTGATTGGTGGAGTTATCGGGCTTTATTATTTAGCCACCATGAAGCCACGAGAGCCTGATAAAGTAGTGATGGAGCCAAATCCTTATCAAGTTTATGTCGATGCACTAGCCTCTCCAGCTCCAGACGAAGTCGTCGCAAAGTTAGTGGATCGGATATTAATTTTATATAGCATACCAGGTTGGAGTGTCACTGCAATTTCATATAAGGGTGGCGGTATTCAGGCAAAAATGAGATCAGATGGCAGTAGCGTTTCAGCACTACAAAAATGGTGTAGAGAAAATGGTGCTGATATGGGAATAATTACGACAGGTATTATTGTAAATTTTAATTCCAATATTAAAGATAGAATAAAACCTAAACAAATATATCCAAAGAAAGATGTATTAATAAATTTTATCGACAACATAGCAACAGTTTACCCGGGAAATAACTTGAGATTATCTGAGTCTAAAATTACCGGTCCATTTACGGCCTTCAAAATAACTCTAGATATCAAAAATTCAACCCCGGTTATATTGAATATGATAGGAAGTCAGCTTCGTGGATTACCTTTTGCTATATCAGAAATAAATTTAACGCAAAGAGATCTATTTCTGTTTGGCACGATCACATTAGATGGATTTGGTACTTAACCTACGGCAAGCACATCACAAGGATCTGATATGGATAGCAAAAAGAAGATTACGATTGGGGTCGCTATAATTATATTCGGTGTTGTAGGCTATTTGCTTCTAGATATGTTTGGCGGTGATTCTGGTTCTATTGTGTCAGGACCAAAAGTTGTTACAGTGCCTAATCCTGATATACCTAAAAAAGCGGAATTGCAACCCCAGCAAGCCGTGCAGCAGCTGGGTCAGCAGGTTGCAGGGTTAACAGAAAGAGAGCGCCAGCTCATGGCTTTGCAGAAAGAGACTGAAACCAAGTATCTTGCGGCATTGAATGAGTTGCAGATGCTTAAAGTTGAAAAAGATATAGCAGAAACAAACAAGGATATATCAGTCGCTAAACTTGATATGGTTACTGCTCAAGTTGGCATCAAGGAATTATTGGCGCCACCAAAGTCAGAAGCACCAGCCCCTGATGCTTATGCACATGGATTAGATCAGGCTGCTGGCGCCCAGCAGGCTGCTGGCGCTGCACAGACATCACCACCAGCAGATGCTGCGTCACAAGCAGCATCAAATCCTACTGCCCAAGTGGATGCTAGCAGTTCATATACTGTTGTCTCAGTAAGTAAATTGAGAGGTCAGTGGACCGCCGTACTTGGATCACAAGGAAAATTAATGAGTGTGAGAGAAGGCGATGTGTTGAGCGGCGGCTCGACTGTTCTAACCATCGATAATAGCGGTGTATTGCTTGAAAGAGGTGGTAACAAGCAAAAAATATCAATGATGCCTATTATTTAAGAGTTATTTTCCCCTCAAACACCAATGCTGCAGGCCCGATCATACGAACGGGCTTGCCTTTTCCTTCCCACTCAATTGCCAACTGGCCGTATCTGAAATCTACACGCACAGATTTTGAGAGTGAGCCATCGAGGATTCCTGCGGCAACCGCTGCACAGGCATTGCTGCCACAGGCATGTGTCTCACCTGCCCCGCGTTCGTAGGTGCGTAGATAGATGTGGCCACTATCTTTGATCTGCATGAATCCAACATTGGTTCCCTGTGGAAAAAGAGGATGTGTGGCAATGGCACGCCCTAACTCATTTGTCGCCGCAGTCGAGATGTCAGGAACTGTAATGATAAAGTGCGGGTTGCCCATAGAAAGTGAGGCGCCAACAACTTCAGTATGGAGGGTTGGCAGGTCGATTTGCATGGTAGACAGATCCATGACCGAGGTAGCAATTAATACTGAGATGTGGTCATAGTCTTTAATTTCTACTGGAAAGATACCTGCAATTGTTTCAATTGTCATATTGGCTTTGTTGGATAAACCGGTTTCATGCACAAAGCGCGCGACACAGCGCAAGCCATTTCCACACTGCTCTGCTTCGCTGCCGTCACCATTGAGGATGCGGCAGAAAAAATCAGCAGATGATGATGGGCCGACTAATAAGAGTTGGTCGCACCCAATTCCGAAGTGGCGATCGGCAAGGGTCGCTGTCGGTAATTTTTGCCAATCCACTTTCTGCGAGATGGTGTCGATGACAATAAAATCGTTGCCTAAGCCATGCATTTTAGTAAAGTGCAGCGACTGTGTCATTTGGAGCCTCCTTGCTCGGCTTTAGTCGGCGCAGAACTTGGTAAATATAATCCGCCTGTTTGCCCACAGCTCGAGATCAATGCACTAATGGCGATGGTGACTATTAGGGTGATTATCAATCTCATGACTGGCCCTTAAGTTTATTGAGGTGATCGATCAAACTGATTGTCGACGCGTCAAGTTTGGAATGATGGTCAGGATGCTGCAATTCATGCAGAATTTCTGGGAGAGTTTGTTTGCCTAACTCTACGCCCCATTGGTCGAATGGATTAATGTTCCAGATAACACCTTGTACAAATATTTTATGTTCGTAGACAGCGATCAGTGCGCCAAGGCTGCGCGGCGTAAGACGAGAGAGCAGTAGAATATTGCTGGGCTTATTGCCATCAATGGCGAGATGTTGGCCTAGATTGGTCGGATTATCAGCTTTTAGTAGTTCTCCAGCAGTGCGGCCATGCATGAGTGCATAAGCCTGGCTGAGGGCGCTCGCCAGTAGTAGTTCGTGGTGATGTTGCCCTTCTGGCGAAGAAGGTGCAGCCGTCAGGATAAAATCAACCGGTATCAAATGCTGGCCTTGATGCAGCAGTTGATGGTAGGAGTGCTGGCCATTACAGCCCTCTTCCCCAAATACAATTGCACCAGTAGTGTAGCCCACACGGTTGCCGTTCAAGTCAGTTGATTTGCCACAGCTCTCCATTTCTAGTTGCTGTATATAGGGAACAAGGTAGCGCAGGCGATGCGAATACGGCACGATTGCATGGGCACTGGTATTGAAAAAATTGGTATACCATATGGACAGTAAGGCAAGAACGACAGGTATATTTTGCTTGAAAGGGGCATGTTGAAAGTGCTGATCAATGTCATGGGCACCACTTAGGAATTCAGAAAACTGCTGTGTGCCGATCATCAATAAAAGCGGTAATCCTATTGCTGACCAGATAGAGTAACGGCCACCTACCCACTCCCAGAATGTGAAAATATTGTCAGAATTGACCCCGAATGTCATAGCGTTATGTTTATTAGCGGTCACAGCGACCACATGTTGAGCCAGTGCTTCACGACCCAATTTATCAGCCAGCCACGACATAATGGTGCGAGCATTGGCCATGGTTTCAAGGGTCGTGAATGATTTAGAGGATATGATGAATAGTGTGGTTTCAGGGTCAATCAGATCAAGCACATCGCGCAAGTGATCAGGATCTATCGTCGAGATAAAATGGAATGATAATGATGAAACAGCGAAATCCTTGAGTGCTGACGTGGCCATCATGGGCCCGAGATAAGATCCACCTATGCCAATATTCACGACCGATTTAAAAGATTTTCCGGTCATACCGAGACGCTTTCCGGCGAGAATTTCTTCTGTAAACGTGAATAATTGTGCTCTGGATTCAGCTATTTCGGTGCTAATATCTGCAGAATATGCGGGGGTGGAAGTTGGAAACTGATCACGCAGTGCAGTATGTAGCGCCGGTCGGCGCTCAGTCATATTGACCAAATCGCCAGCAAACAAGGCAGCAATATGAGACTGTAAATCAGCTGCCAGAGCGAGATCTGCTAATAGATCCATAGACGTTTGATTGATACGATTACGTGAATAATCGAGCAGGATATCGTTGTGTTTTATCGAAAATTGATCGAAGCGTCCAGGCTCAGCCGCGAATAAATCACGCATATGTTGGGCAGAAAGGTCATGATGATGCTGGCTTAGCGCAAGCCATGCCGGTTGTTCAATGAGGTTTTTCATGGTCGCTGGTCATTGTGTACACTTTGTATTTATGCATGTATATTATATGGTTATGAATTCACATGATTTATATTATCACAAAGATATATTTTCATCCTGTTATTTAATAGGTGCCCAGGGTGTGTTTACTCGCACATTTATGGGCTTTCCCATGAACGAAATTAGGCTATAACATCATGGAAGACATTCTAAAACGTCTTGAAGGTCAAATTAAAAATCTGGTCGATCAACACGACCAGCTGCGTCAAAATAACCAGCAGTTGCAGCACAGTAAAGGCTCACTCTCGCGTGAAAAGGATCAGCTCCTGACGCGCCAGCAAAAAGCTATTAAGGAAATTGAATCGCTGGTCTCCAAGTTAAAAGCTATCGAGAAATTATCATGACAGACAAAATAGTAACCACTACCATCGAAATTCTCGGCAAACTCTACCCAGTTAGATGTGCAGAAACTGAAGTAAACTCACTGCAGTTGGCCGCCAAATTACTTAACCAGAAAATGTCAGAAGTTCAAGATTCTGGTAAAGCAATCAATCTGGAAAGAATTGCAATTATCACTGCGTTGAATATGGCGAATCAATTACTGCAAGCCGATACACAGAAGAGCAGCGTGATGCAGAAAATTAACCAGAGATTGGTGCATTTGCAAAACAAAGTAGAATCAGCATTGCATGACACCATGCAGTCGGAGCTAATTTACTCTGCAGAATAAACTCGCTATTCGAAAAAAATATCGTGAACTGCGTGCAAGTTTGACAGCAAATATACGTCAAGAGTGTGCCCGCTCTGCAGCGCAGTTACTAGCTAAGCACCCATTATTTCAAGTAAGCCGACATATCGCCTGCTATCATGCCTATAAAGACGAATTTCAAACGCAACCTATTATTGAAGCGATTTGGCAGGCGGGTAAAATCTGCTATTTACCCGTGCTAGCTGATGCCAAGTCGCTGCAATTTGTTCGCTATAATCGTGATGATGAACTGCAGCTGAATCAGCACCTGATACCAGAACCAGTGCAGAGGCAGCAGTTAATACACGCAGATAAACTTGATTTAGTCATCACGCCATTGGTTGCTTTTGATCGTGAAGGTAACAGGATTGGTACTGGTGGCGGTTATTATGATCGTAGTTTTGCATTCCTGTTTAATCATCCAGATAAAGCGCCATTCATGCTTGGTCTTGCATATGATATCCAGAAATATCCAGACATCATTCATGCCGAGTCGTGGGATATCAAACTTAATGGGATTTTGACCGAGACTGTATTAACAGAGTTTTAGTCTCGAGCTGCACCCATGCTACGCAAAATCAATGACAGTAATTCACGAATAGCTATGAAGAACATTGAGTATTCGACATTACTACTGCCATGCAACATGGAGAGCAAATGATCCCAGCGTTGAAGCGATATTTTATTTGCTTCTATCCAATTAGTGATGAGTGTGGATGATTCAGTGTTTTTCTTGTCACTTTTTAGAATTGCTATTGTCAGTGCGCGCTGAGCTGCATCTAATTCATCGCGCAGAGTTAAGCGAGCAAGCGCATTCCAGTGACCTTCACGCGAATCGTGATTAATTTGGTCACGGAACCACAGCATGTTTACGCGTTCACCTGAGGCGAAATATACTTCTGCAGTTTTAATTAGGTCATAATTATGACGTGTTGAAACATCGATGATATTCAGTGCGGTGTAGATGGCTCGAAAGGTTGCAATGCGTTCCGCGGTATCACGCGATAGGCCTACTTTTAGAAAATCATCGACTAACTCTTCGAGGTATTTTCGTGTAAATCCTGCCATTAGTTGCGGTATAACTTTCTCTAGTTTTGCAATACGTGATGCATAATGATCGATAAGTTTTTGCAAATCGCCTTTGAGGAGGGTGCTATGCAAGAACCAGCGTGTGGAGAGGTTGATGAGATTGCGAATATTAAAAAGCATCTCATATTGCTTATCCATTGGCACCTTGAAATTTAAATCTTCAACTAGCTTTTGCAACGCAGAGGTACCAAAGATATGAGAGGCGACGGCGAATGCACGAGCGATATCTTCTATGCTGGCACCAGTTTCTGATTGGACTCGATGTATGAATGTAATGCCCATGGTGCTGATAATCTGATTGCTTAACTGAGTGGCTACAATCTCACGATATAAACGATGTTCTTTAATGGCATGTTTGTATTTGTGACGTATTGTCGCTGGAAATGCATTTTCTGCTATGACACCTAAGTATGGATCATCAGGAATATTGGTTTGCAGAATAGCCTGCTTTAAATAAATTTTTGTATACTCAAGAACAACAGCTATTTCTGGACGTGTTAACCCTTCATTGGCTGCCTTGCGTTCCATGAGTTTTTTGTCGTCTGGAATATATTCGACGCGTCTATCTAAAAGCCCGATTGATTCGAGTTCCTTGATATGTGAGGCATGTAAGGCGATATATTTACGTGCTGAAGCAGCTGTGAAGCTCATAACAAGAGCTTGTTCGTAGTTGTCACGTAAAACCAGGTCAGCAACTTCTTGTGTCATCGATACAAGTAATTCATCACGCTTGGCTAGTGTTAGCTTGCCTTTAGATATTTCCTGACTAAGAAGAATTTTCAAATTAACTTCATGATCAGAGCAATCAACGCCTGCGGAATTATCAATGAAGTCAGTGTTGATGAGGCCACCTTGTAGCGCATATTCAACACGACCAAGTTGTGTAAAGCCGAGATTGCCGCCCTCACCTACAACTTTGCAGCGAAGCTCGCCGCCGTCAACACGACAATAATCATTGGTGCGATCACCAACATCTGCATTGGTTTGTGTGCTGGCTTTTACATATGTCCCGATGCCGCCATTAAAGAATAAATCGACTGGAGCCTTAAGTATTATTCGGATAAGTTCGTTAGGCGTTGTGCTGTCTACATCAGTGCCGAGCACTGCTTTCATTTCAGGTGTGAGCGTAATTGATTTTGCGGCGCGGCTGAATATTCCTCCACCTTTTGACATGATCTTCGTGTTGTAATCTTCCCATGTAGAGCTTGGTAGATTAAACAGTCGTACACGTTCAAAAAACGAAAGCTCAGCATCAGGATTTGGGTCAATGAAGATATTGCGATGGTTAAATGCAGCAACTAATTTAATATGATTACTATAAATCATGCCGTTGCCAAACACGTCACCACTTAAATCACCTATGCCGATAACGGTAATATCTTTACGCGTAACATCAATTTCAAGTTCACGAAAATGACGTTTAATTGATTCCCACGCACCACGCGCGGTAATGCCCATTTTTTTGTGGTCGTAGCCTGCTGATCCGCCGGACGCAAATGCATCGCCGAGCCAGAAGTTATATTTAGCAGAGATGCTGTTAGCAAGGTCCGAAAATGTTGCTGTTCCTTTGTCAGCCGCAACAACAAGATACGGATCGACATCATCAAAGCAGACAACCTGTGACGGCCGAATAAATTTGTTGCCGAGAATGTTATCAGTCAGGTCAAGTAAGCCGCTGATAAAATCGGTGTAGCGTTTGATGACTTCTTTGTTTAGTTCATCGCGAGAAATTCCAGGTTTAACGGTCTTTAATACAAATCCGCCTTTCGCGCCGGATGGAACAATCACAGCATTTTTCACAAACTGTGCTTTCATTAAGCCGAGAATTTCTGTGCGAAAATCTTCCGGGCGATCTGACCAGCGTATACCGCCGCGAGCAACTTTGGAGCTGCGCAAATGGATGCCTTCAAAGTGCGTTGAATAGACGAAAATCTCGTATAGTGGTTTAGGTAATGGTAGATCAGGGATCTCACGTGAAGATAGTTTAAATGAAACATAATGTTTACGCTGACCATCACTATCAAGTTGAAAATAATTCGTGCGCAGCGTCACTTTTATCAAGGTCATCATACGACGTAATATGCGGTCTTCATCAAGACTGGTCACGGCTTCCAGGGCTTTGCTGATACGCGCTTCGATATCATCGGCGGGAAGTTTTTTGTTTTTATATGCAGGATCATGCATGGCATAAAATAATAGTATTAAATCTTTAGTGATATCAGGATGTGCGCTGAGTGCTTGCTCAATATAATGCTGCGAAAAACGAAAACCGATTTGATGCAGATATTTGGAATAGGCACGCAAAATAATAATTTCCTGCCAGGTGATCGATGCACCCAACACGAGTCGATTAAAGCCGTCATTTTCTGCATGACCATGGTAAATATTCAGAAATGCATCGTTGAATGAGCCTTCAATTTTAGCAATATCAATTTCAGACTTGTGGTAGGCAAGTGAGAAATCGCTGATCCAGATACTAACTTTTTCTGGCATGGATAATTTATAAGGGCGCTCATTATCTACGCGTAGTCCTAAGTTTGATAGCATCGGTAAAATAACCGAAAGTGGAATTGTCTTGTCACGTTGATAAAGTCTGAGATGCAAAGGATAGTCAGACTTATCCGCGCAGATATATAATTTGATGCCGATCGTGTGCTCGGGGCTCAAGCCTTCAAGGTATGTGATATCACTCATCGCAGTATCGAGTGATGCATCGTCTATATATGAGTGTGGAAAAGCCGGGCAGTACTTCTTTGCCAGCAGTGATCCCTTTTTATCGCCAAGTGCTTTGATGAGCTGGTTTTCCAGCTTTTCTTTCCATGTGAGTGGCATGACTGGATTCCTTGTTATTCTAGAATTATAACATTTTGCGAACCAGTCGTGGCAAAGAGGGGGTTAATGGCTGTAATTCAGCACCATTTTTCTCCCAAAGTTTGCATTAATAGCAAATAATGCGCAGATAAGCCCAAGCGGGGCAATGAGCATAGGCAAAATTGGTGAGT